>CBFIBL010000019.1:0-26643 GCA_965660865.1 Luminiphilus sp. | reverse complement strand
CTCAACCAAGACTCACATTGATTAGCAACCAAGTCAGGGGACATACCGTGACCGTAACTCTTAACGACATCAAACAAGCTCACGAGCGTATCGCTGATAAAATCGTAAAAACGCCGCTGCTCAACTCGCCACGACTGGATGAGATCGCAGGTCGCAAACTCTGGATCAAAGCTGAACCCCTACAGGTGACTGGAAGTTTTAAATTCAGAGGCGCCTGCTCGGCTATTAGTGCTCTGCCTAGCGAATCCCTTGGACGTGGTGTAGTCGCCTATTCATCGGGAAATCACGCACAGGGGGTGGCGCTGGCCGCAAAAGTTTTCGGTACACAAGCCACAATCATCATGCCGCATGATGCTCCGGCCAACAAAGTTGCCAACACCAAGGCCTATGGCGCGACAGTGGCGCATTATGAGCGTGGTGTTGAGAGCCGGGAGGCGATTGGTGCGCAATTGGCCAAGAAACACGGCCTTCATCTCATCAAACCCTACGATGATTTAGACGTCATAGCCGGACAAGGCACTGTGGGCTTGGAGCTCGCAGAACAAATGCATGATTTCGGCGCGCAAGCTAGAGCCCTTCTATGCTGCTGTGGCGGCGGCGGTTTAAGTTCGGGTATCGCCGTGGCACTCAACGAGTTGCGACCTGAAATCACAGTGCACACGGCAGAACCAGAGGGGTTTGACGACATGGCAAGGTCATTAGCACTCGGAGAGCGCGTTAGTAATCCAAGCGAGCAAGGCTCGATCTGTGATGCCATCGCAACCCCCACGCCCGGTGAATTGACCTTTCCACTCCTACAGAAGCATGCAGGGCGTGGTTTCGCCGTCTCTGAGGAGTCAGTCTTGGTTGCGATGAAAACCGCCTTCGACACACTTAAAGTGGCGGTTGAACCCGGGGGCGCAGTCGCGCTTGCTTCTGCGCTCAACCCTGAAACCCTGCCCGACGAAAAAGAGCTCATCGTGATTCTGTCCGGAGGTAATGTCGACGCACGGCTTTTTAGCCGAGCGCTGCAAATAAACTAGCTAAATACCCATCATTTCACGTGTGACAAATTACCATTTTCGGTGATCTAGCACCTGCCTCGAAGCGTACCTTGGGCGTGATCAAGCGGTGGGGAGAACCGGTATTCCGGTGCTTGGTAGCGAACGCGGTCGGGGTGCAAAACGCATTTCGCGTGCACGTGCGCTAAGCCAGCCTCCTCCGTTAACGATTTGTCGACAGGGAGAATAGCATGAGCGATGACCGTACCTGGGGCGTTTTGACGTCACAGTCCGATGAGGATGCGCTTAGAAATAGCATTACAAACACCGCTGATCAGTTCCACGCTGACGTTGCGTCACGAGAGATTCATTGGCAGAACCCCTCCAGTGGTGCTTGGCTAGCTAAGAGCGGCAACGACAACTGGACAGGCTGGGATTCTCGTGGCGAGAGTGCGACGCTTGCTGGTGACGCGTGGACACCTTGGTCATCCGTTCTTGATCAATCTGCAGCACCCTACTACCGTTGGTTTACCGGTGGTCAAACCAATGCTTGCTTCAATCTAGTCGACCGGCATCTCCTCCAAGGCCGTGCTGACAAGACTGCGATCATCTTCGAAGGTGACCGATGGGATCCCTCGAAAAACGACGGACGCGGCGGTCCAGTAACTGAGCAACACTTCAGTTATCGTGTGCTGTTCCAAGAAGTTGTCGCGCGCATGCAGGTACTCAAAGATCTCGGTCTGGTGACGGGTGATCGTATCGCATTCAACCTTCCGAACATCCCAGAACAGATCTTCTACATGCTGGCTGCTCAGCGGATGGGCGTGGTTTATACGCCTGTATTCGGTGGTTTCTCGGCGAAGACCCTGTCTGATCGAATCCATGATGCGGGCGCCAAGTTGGTCATTACGGCTGATGGTGGCTACAGAAATGCCGAGGTCGTGGCGTATAAAGGCACCTACGCCGATCCTGCACTCGATAACTACATTCCCAGAGAGACAGCACTCGAAACGCTCAAAGCGGTACTCGCCACTTACGACTTGGGAGATTTAGCCGCCACACTCTACGCAGATGTCTCTGAGGCACTCGCAGGCGAGATAACACTCGAGCGTTCTGATGTGATGCGAGAGCTAGGCGCCTCACTGGCTAGACAGAATGCAATCGCCGCAGAACTGACAGCAGAGCTGCGTACAGCTGTCGCAAGGCAGCTGGCGGACGCGAAGCATAACGTTGAAAACGTGATCGTCGTTGAATACACCGGTCAGGAGATCGTCGAGCACAGCAGAGATAAGTGGTCGAATGATCTAGTTGATGCAGCAAAAGCCACGATTGCAGGTCATCTGGGGCTTGCTTCATTCGAGGATCTGGCCTCAGAGAGCGCGACCGATGTCTGGTCAAAGCTCAACGCGGTATTGCCAGTAGAAAGCGTCGATTCGAACTTCCCACTTTTCATCATCTACACCTCTGGATCCACCGGCAAGCCAAAGGGCGTCGTCCACACGCACGGCAGCTGGTTGAGCGGCGTTAGTCACACGATGCGGACCGTGTTCAATGCGACTGAGGACGACACTCTGTATGTGATCGGCGATCCAGGCTGGATTACCGGGCAAAGCTATCTCATTGCGGCGCCGCTTGTTCAAGGCATGACAACTGTGATTGCTGAGGGTTCGCCACTATTTCCTCACGCGGGTCGCTTCTCGTCGATTATCGAGCGTTACAAGGTCACGCTATTTAAGGCGGGGTCTACCTTCCTAAAGGCGGTGATGACAGATCCAGCCAGTGCGCGTGAAATGGCCGACTTTGATATGTCGACTCTGCGCGTCGGGACGTTCTGCGCAGAGCCAGTCTCCCCCGCCGTACAACAGTTTGCGATGGATAACATCTGCAAGCATTACATCAACTCATATTGGGCGACGGAACATGGCGGCATCGTATTCAGCTGCCCCTGGGGTGATTACAAGCCTCTCGCCGCTGACGCAAAAACCTGGCCACTACCCTGGGTACAGGCGGAAGTGCGTGTCGCCGAGACGACGGCAGACGACGGGACCGTTACGCAGTGGCGCACAGCAGAGTCTGGCGAGAAAGGCGAACTGGTTATCACCCAGCCCTACCCCTATCTAGCACGCACACTCTGGGGCGACGCAAGCAATTTGTTTGAAGACAGCTGGCGCGGTGATATCGAGCGCTTCAGTGAAGTGTATTTCAATCGCTGGGACGGCGAGTTGACCTACACACAGGGAGATTACGCTCGTCAGCACGACGATGGTGCGTTCACGCTCCATGGCCGCTCCGATGATGTCATTAACGTCTCAGGTCACCGAATCGGTACTGAGGAGATTGAAGGCGCAATTTTACGAGACAAGACACTGCGCGAGGACTCTCCCGTCGGTAACGTTGTCGTAGTTGGCGCACCGCACGACGAGAAGGGCGAAACGCCTGTTGCTTTCTTAGTGGCCGCTGCTGGTCGTAAACTTTCCGATGACGATCTCGCCAGACTGCAGTCTTTGGTCCGATCTGAAAAAGGCGCAACCGCGGTGCCTTCTGACTTTCTTGTGGTCTCTGCTTTCCCTGAGACACGATCAGGCAAATACATGCGTCGCACACTGCGCTCGATTCTTCTCGATCAGCCGCTGGGTGACATTTCGACACTCAAAAATCCCGAGTCGGTGGAGGAAATCCGCAATGCGGTCGCACAGTGGAAAGACTTTGGCCGCCTGACCGAGGCACGTCGGGTCGTCCAGACATGGCGTTACTTGCGCGTCGAGACGCACGAAATCGCACCGGGACACCTTGTTGCACTCGTTGTGATCTCGAGCCCACCAGTGAATGCACTCAGTGAGCGTACGCTCGATGAACTGCACACAGCACTGACCCAGCTGGCGAACCAAGACGATCTGTCTGCGATGGTCGTAACGGGCGCGCGAAATACCTTCGTAGCAGGTGCTGACGTTAAAGAACTCCTCAAAATTGGTGAGAAAGGGAATCTTGAATCAGCTCAGACCCTGCCAAACGCAGCACAAACCGCGTTCGCGACGCTGGAAAATCTTGATATTCCTATCATCGCAGCCGTAAACGGCCCTGCACTGGGGGGTGGTAACGAACTCGTGCTGGCCTGCTCGCACGTTATTGCGGCAAAGCATGCCGAATTCGGTCAACCAGAAATCAATCTGAACCTACTTCCCGGTTACGGCGGGACACAGCGTCTTACACGAAAGCTATTCGATGCTCACGGAACCGATGGTGCTGCCGAAGCGCTGAGAATGATGCTTGATGGCCGCACGATCGACGCTGATAAGGCACTCGAAATCGGACTGATCGACGATATCGTTACCACCGAAGGCCTCTCGACGGTTGAGGCAGCGATGGCGGCACTACGCGATCACTTCGCGGGTGGCGACGCCCTCCGTGTCTCAATGGCACGCAGGAAAAAGCTCAAACAACAGCGCGAGCAAGCTGTTGCCATCGACGAATCTCTCCTGTCGCATCCGGGTGTCGCTCCCGCGCTCGAGCAAATTCGTGCAAGTGGGCGCAACAAACCTGTTGATTTCATCATCGACGCCATGATGACAGGTGCACGGGACGGTCAGTCTGCGGGCTTACGGCGTGAGGCTGAGCTATTTGCCCAAGGCGTTTGCGATCCAGAATGTGGCCCTGATGGTATCTCTGCCTTCCTCGAGAAGCGAGGCGCACCACTGCCACCGAAACCAAAGGCGGTACAGCCCGATGCATCATCGGAGGAGCGGGCTGCACTCATCGAAGCAGGTCAACTCTTGCCCATGGGCGCCAGCTTCTTCCCGGGCGTTACCCCAATCCCTGAGTACCAGTTGGGTTATGGCGTGATGCGATCGCATGTCGACGGCACGCCACTTCACGGCGACCCAGAAGTAGCCGAGAAAGAACTCGTATTCCCAACGCCCTCACCCACGGCTAACGAAGCGCTGGTGTACGTCCTCGCATCGGAAATGAACTTCAATGATATCTGGGCGATCACAGGCATCCCGGTTTCACCTTTCGACGCACGCGATGCAGACGTTCAGGTGACAGGTTCGGGCGGTGTCGGCATCGTCGCGCAGTTAGGTCAGGACTTGGTTCGAGAAGGTCGCCTATCCGTTGGTGACATTGTCACCATCTACTCTGGACAGAGTGAGCTGATGGCACCCGATCAAGGTCTTGACCCCATGGCTGCGGATTTCCGTATTCAGGGCTACGAGCGTAACGACGGAAGCCATGCCCAGTTCCTCACGGTTCAAGGTCCTCAGCTACACGCTAAGTTGCCGGGAATCAGTATTGAAGAGGCGGGATCTTACGGCTTGACCATGGGTACCATTCACCGAGCACTCTACAACACACTCGCAATCGAGCCTGGCAAACGACTGTTTGTTGAAGGTGCGTCTACGGGTACCGGTTACGACTGCTTGCGAAGCGCCCTATCGTCTAGCTGCGCGGCCCTAGGCATGGTCTCGAGCGCCGATCGTGGCGAGCGTGTCGAAGAGGTGGGCGGTCATGCGATTAACCGGAAAGATAGTCGCTGGGCTGATATTTTCACTGCCGTTCCCGACGACCCTAGCGAATGGGCAGCGTGGGAAGCGGCCGGTGAGGCATTTGTTGCGGAGGCCGAAAAACAAGTCGGCGGACAAATCGATTACTCGGTTTCACACGCCGGCGAGACGGCCTTCCCTCGCTCATTCCAGTTGCTAGGTGAGAATGGCGTTCTCACGTTCTACGGTGCTTCATCAGGCTACAGATTCACATTTATGGGGAAGGCTGGCGCCTCCTCGCCCGCCGCGCAATTCTCCAAAGCGGGTTTGCGTGCAGGTCAGTCCCTCCTTGTGGTCTACGGACCCGGCGCGAAAGACGGCATCGTAGATCCCGTTGCTATCGAGGCCATCGAGGTCGGTTGCCAACGGGGCGCGCAGGTCGCGGTGCTTGTCGATACGGTATCGCAGCGTGAGTTTGTTACCTCGCTCGGTTTCGGGGCCCAAATGAAGGGTGTGGTCAGTCTTGAGGAAATCGAGCGTCGACTCGGCGATGAGTTCGATCCACCCGGTCCATTCCAAAAAATGCCCAACCCATTTACGGAGTCTGCGGCGTTTAAAGAATCAGTCCGAGCATTCTCAGATCGTACCTTGAAACCGATTGGTTCAGCTATCGCACCGCTTCTTCGCAATACTCTGGATAAGCGTGGACTGCCCGATGTGGTCTTCGAGCGGGCAGGACGCGACGGTTTAGCCTTGGCGACCTCTTTGGTGAAACCCAACGTCGGAAAAATCGTTTACTCCGAGGACCTAAAAGGCGCGCGTTTCAGTTTCTATGCTCCACAGGTTTGGATGCGTCAGCGACGTATTCTGATGCCAACTGCCGAGATTCGCGGAACACACCTCAATACGGCGCGCGAGTTCGCTGAGATGCAGGAGCGCATTGCAGCAGGCCACATTAGCGTATTGCCACCAACCATTATCCCAATGGAAGGCGTGCCAGAGGCGCATCAGGCGATGTGGGAGAACCGTCATGCAGGTGCCAATTATGTGGCCATGCATGCTCTGCCACGGACCAACCTCAAGTCACGCGATGAACTTTATCGCGCTTGGGCTATACGCGACGCGATGGAGCGTGGCGAAACACTCACAAAAGTTGATACAGGATCAGCAGGAGCACTCCAATGAATGACATGAGCGATATTCCCCAGGATCTGCTTACGCAGTCCATCGCTGGGCGTCGGCTCGACAATAAATGCATCATCCTTACCGGTGCTGCAGGCTCGATTGGTAGCTTTATTACGCGCCAACTTCTCAGAGAAGGTGCACGCGTTATGCTGACCGGTCGAGATCAGGGCAAACTTGATGACTTTATGGGTGACCTTGTCAGCGAGGGCTTTGAGGAAACCTGCATGGTCAGTGCCACCGGCGACTGTGCCGATCCAGAAGTTTGCCGCGACATCGTGGCAAAGACGGTTGCAGCTTTCGGCCCAATTGATGTCCTGGTGAATAACGCCGGTGCTGCGGGTCCAAAGTTCACACTTCGTGACATTCCCTTCACTGAAGCTGAGCAACGAGCCGCCGATTCCGATCAAACCATGTTTGATTCTGCGATGAATCTGCTCGGTGCGCCTTGGAATATGGCGCGCGCTGCAGCACCGCATATGTCTGCAGGTGGCAGCATCATTAACGTTTCTACTATTTTCTCAAGAACGCACTACTACGGACGTATACCTTATGTGGTACCGAAGTCCGGTCTCAATGCGCTGGGCAAAGGTCTGGCACTTGAATTAGGGGAAAAACAGGGAATTCGTGTAAATACACTATTTCCGGGCCCTATCGAGTCAGAGCGAATTGAAAGCGTTTTTGCTCGAATGGATGAGCTACAAGGCGTCGAACCGGGAAGCACTGGTAAAGAATTTCGCGATCTGATGATCACGACTCGAACCTCCGACGGTGGTCTTGAGTATAAATACCCGACACCCACTGACGTTGCCTCGGGAATTATTTGGTTAGCCTCGGACGAGTCATCTGCCCTATCGGGTCACCATATTGAGGTCACCAACGGCATGCAGGTGCCTGCGCAGAGCCGATCGCAGTTGGTATCATGGCCTGACAAACGTCTAGAGGACCTTTCAGGGCAGGTAGTGTTGATTCTGGGCGGTGATGACTATCAGGAGGCCGTCACCTTCGCGGAGCGTCAGATCCAAAGTGGCGCACGCGTGATGCTCGCCTTCCGAAATCTGAACACAGTCGGTCATGCTCGATCACTCGTTCAGGCGCGCAATCTAGGCGATGTACAACTGTCGCACCTTGACCCACTTCGCCGTGAATCAGTTGATCGGTCAATGCAACTCATTGCTGATCATTTCGGCCGTCTCGATGGCGTCATTTTATTACCGCAAAAGCCGAACGGTGAGTATGGCTATTCGCTGTTAACAGCAAACGACGAGGACGTCGCAAATTTTGTACGTGACGAGGTTGTTGCGCCCGTAGCCTTTGCTGCGTGCTTCGCCCGCAACATGGACCAGCTGTTTGCAGAAGGTGAGCCGCCAGCCATTGTCTATGTAACCAATCCATCCGATGGTCGCGGTAACCTGATGAACGAAATTATTCGCGCATCGGTTGAGGCTTTGATTCGTGGCTGGCGTCACGAGGACGAGACACTCTCGAACTCAGGTGAGCTCCCTTGGGCCGTGCAGCCCAATCAGATGGTGCGCTACGACACGGAAGACAAAGAGGCCCTGACGTTTGCAGCTGATTGGGCGGCAACACTAACCAATCGTGTACGCAAGATGGATTCCATCAATCTGTGGTTGCCCCGCAGCATCAAGCGATCCACAGGTAAGAGCTCCATGCCCTCCTCGATTTCTCGCGTGCTACCCGGCCTTCATAAAGGACGTACAGCGGTCATCACTGGAGGCAGCTTGGGTATTGGCCTGCAGCTTGGTCGCTTCCTTGCTATTGCCGGCGCCCGCGTCTTATTGAGTGCACGCAGCGAAGGAAAGCTTGCCGAAGCGCGCGATGAGATCGTCGACGAACTGCGCAACATCGGCTACCCACGACCTGAGACACGCGTAACCATTCTTGGTGGTATCGATGTGGGGGATCCCGACGCACTTGATCGCCTGCACGACCATGCCGTGGCTGAGTTAGGTCATGTTGATTTTCTGATCAACAACGCCGGTATCTCAGGGGCTGAAGAGATGGTTGTTGATATGACGCGTGCGGATTGGGATCGCACGATGGAGGCTAACCTCATCTCTAACTACTCGCTTATCCGCAAGTTCAGTCCTGCGATGAAAGCAGGCGGCAAAGGGTCGATCTTGAATGTATCCAGCTACTTCGGAGGTGAGAAATACGTTGCTGTGGCCTATCCCAACCGCGCTGATTATGCGGTTTCGAAGGCAGGTCAACGTGTATTGGCTGAGATCCTTTCTCGACATTTGGGTCCGGAGATTCAAATCAATGCGCTCGCTCCCGGTCCTGTCGACGGCGCACGCTTGAGAGGCTCAGCTGAGGCGCCAGGACTCTTCGACCGTCGCGGACGACTCGTCCTTGAAAACAAGCGCCTGAACGAAGTACACAAGGCGATCCTAGCCGGGATGTCATCAGGCTTTGATGCAGAGGGCGTTATGTCGCTTTCGAGTAATGCGGTCGGCGGTATCGATATTGATGCTCTACCAAAGCCTATTGCACGTCTTGTACTCAAGATTCGTGACTCGGGCGGCATGGGCAACTCATCGCAATACCTCATGCACATGGGTATCGCTTCCAAGCTTATGACGCGTCTTGTGCGCGCCGGCATCCTCAGCGATGAGCAGCGAGATCAGTTCCTCGGCACCTTCGTCGACGCCCCAGCCCCCTTCTTTGATTTCGCAGAGACGTCGAAGCAGGCTGAGCAGATTGAAACGGGCATTCTTAATCGTCTCCACCTTCACAAAATGCCAACTGACGAGCAGGTAGGACTCTCAACCGTTTTCCACCTCGCCGATGACATAGTAAGTGGTGAGACTTTCCACCCATCCGGTGGTCTTAAGTTCGATCGTTCAGTTACAGAGGGTGAGCTTTTACTCCCACCCAATGAGACGGAAGTCGCAAAACTCAAGGGTAAGCGCATTGTCTTAATCGGTGACTCGATGCGAAATGAGCTCACCCATATCGCCAATGGCTTCTTAGCGCAAAACGTTGAGAAACTGTGGGTACTTACTAAGACCGAAGACTCTGCTAACGCAATGACGCACAGCGTAGATAATCCTCATGGTATCGATATTGAGTGTCGCGCGATTGGTGATGAACTAGAGAGCAGCTTAGACGACATTCTCCGTAACGACGGCGGATACGATGTTATTGTAAGCAGCCCCTTCGAACGGCTTCCATTGAATGCGCTGGCTGCGAATGCTAATGAGCCTTGGGATCGGGTATTGAGCGATCACGAGTTCAGAACGCTTGTCCATGATCAACTCACCCACCACTTCCGTATTGCGCGCACATCAGCCTTGGTGCCGAACTCTCAGATCGTACTGATCACGCCTGACACATCATTGGCGTCGACGCGCGAAGAGTTCGCCTTAGCACTGTTTGTAAAGAACTCATTGCACGCCTTCACAGTGACCCTGGGTGTAGAAGGTGAGCGGCTCCCAACTGTCCCTGCCATCAACCAGGTACAGTTAACACGGCGTGCTCACACTGAGGAGCCATCCAACGATCAGGAACTTCAGGAAGAAATGGTTCGTTTGGTGCACGCTGTCCTTCAGTGCTCGGTGCCTGCACCGGCCCCGTCGGACAGTCGTTACCTGTCGAAAATTTTCCGCGGAAACGCTGTCACGGTGTAACTCAGGGCAGGGTGATCACCAAAACCGGGGCGATGCCCCGGTTTTTTTTGTCCAAATTTCGCCTGTTACATCTCTTTGCACCAACCCGACTTTCTGCGTAGTCTCGAGACACACTAAAAAAAGATAATGCAGATGACAGTAGGCGATTCGACGCTCCCCTTCAGCACGAAATTTCTTTACGGCTTTGGTTCTATTGCCTACGGAATCAAGGACAACGCGTTTGCTTACTTCCTTCTGTTTGTCTACGTTCAGGTATTTGGTCTCTCGCCAGATCTTGCAGGTCTAGCCATTCTGGTAATGCTTATTTTCGATGCGATCTCCGATCCTTTAATCGGCTATCTGTCGGATAACATGCGTTCGCGCTGGGGCCGGCGCCATCCTTTCATTTACGGCTCGGCTATCCCAGTAGCGCTTACGTTCTTTCTTATTTGGGACCCCCCCGCAGGCATTACGGATCAAGGACTATTCTGGTATCTGCTTCTGATGGGTATTGGCATCCGCACAACCATTACCCTGTACGAAATTCCAAGTACCGCGCTAGGCCCAGAGCTCACACAAGACTATGTCGAGCGAAGTTCGCTCATCGCCTTTCGCATGTGGTTTGGCTGGTGGGGTGGTTTGGTGATGTGGAACCTTCTATGGCTGTTTGTTGTGTACAGCAGCATCAATGGTACTGAGGATGCGCGTTACAACGCAGAAACCTGGGTCGTCTATGGCATTGCCTGTGGCATTGTCATGTGCCTAGCTATTCTCGTCACAGGCGTTGGCACCCACCGCCACATACCTGACTTACATATACCGGAGCAGGCAAAACTTGCGAGCAAGCGTTCGGCAGTGATGGATGTGCTTTTGGATATATGGATCACGCTCAATGTGAGTCGTAACTATCGAATCCTGTTCATCGCCTATATTGTTTGCAAGGCTGCCTCTGGATTGTTTACCAATCTCACGTTGTTTTATTACAGCTACTACTGGGAATTCGAGCCCGTCGACATCCTAACTATTGGCATGACGCTCTTCATTGCGCCGGTTCTGGGTCTCAAGCTCGCACCCATGTGTACCCGTCTATTGGGAAAACGTGATACTGCCATCAGTTTTTTCGCGGGGGCAATGGTGCTTGAAAACGCACTTATTTTGCTTCGTGTCTTCGATGTGCTGCCCGCCAACGAATCCCCGATAATTTTGGTTTCGGTACTGCTCTGCCACCTCGCGGCAATCTGTAGCATCATCGTTGCAAGCACCGCCATTGGCTCGATGGTATTCGACACTGTTGAAGAGGTTGAAGCTGTAACAAATAAGCGTATGGAAGGCACCCTTCTTGCGGCTCGCTCTTTCGCAGAGAAGTGTATGGCCGGAGTGGGCGCGTTCTCCGCGGGTTTGATTTTGAGTTTTGCCGCGTGGCCGGAGGACGCAAAGCCCGGACTGGTATCAGAAGCCACGCTAGACACCGTCGGCATTTATACCGTGACGGCTTCGGCGGCACTTTGGCTACTGGGTTTGTTCTTTATTTCAAAAGTGCGGGAGGACCGAGTGGCTCATGCAGAGCGGCTCGCGGGTTTATCAAAAGAGTCTTAGGTACGCACTTTAATATTTGCTGCCGGCTTCGTCGTAGAGCCGTGCGCACAGTGTTCAATATGGCTTTTTGCAAGCGACCGGTGAGTGTAGGCGGTTTTTTAACCTAGACATGAATGTCAACTTAGTAAGGAAAGCATTATGAATCACCTCCGAAATCTACTTTTGGCAGTATTAACCCTGAGCGCTTCCATGGCTGAGGCGTTGCCAGTAGATGTTAAACCGAGGATTGATGCCGTTATGCCAAAAGTGATTAGTTGGCGGCGCGATTTTCATCAACACCCTGAACTGAGTAACCGGGAATTTAGGACCGCTAAAATCATTGCGGATCATTTGCGGTCTCTTGGTATAGAGGTAGAAACGAAAATCGCACACACGGGTGTTATTGGGACTTTAGGCGGCGGTGATGGCCCCGTCGTTGCCCTGCGGGCCGACATGGATGCGCTGCCCGTAAAAGAACTTGTTGATCTCCCTTTTGCATCCAGAGCGAAGGGGGTTTACCAGGGCCGAGAAGTCGACGTCATGCACGCCTGCGGCCATGATAACCACATCGCAATCTTGATGGGCGTGGCCGAGGTATTAGCCAGTATGGGTGACGAATTGCCCGGCACAGTTAAGTTTATCTTCCAGCCTGCGGAGGAAGGTACACCTGACGGCTCTGTCGGTGGTGCTGAACTCATGCTGTTGGAAGGCGCTTTTGAAAACCCGCGCCCAGATGTCGTATTCGGGCTGCACGTCTTCCCCTTCCCTGTTGGCACCATCGCCACGCGTCCAGGCGGGCTCATGGCCTCCTCAGATCGCCACCAAATCACGATTAAAGGCAAGCAAACGCACGGGGCTGTACCTTGGGCGGGCGTTGATCCAATCGTCACTGCGAGTCAGGTTGTGTTGGGACTGCAAACAATTGTTTCACGACAATTAGACGCAACCCTAACCCCATCCATTGTGACCGTTGGGCGCATTGAGGGCGGTGTACGAAATAATATTATTCCTGAATCTGTAGAACTCGAAGGTACGATCAGAACCTTCGATGCCGCCACGCGCGACGACATCCACAGACGCATCAGACGCACGGCGGAAAATATTGCAGAGGCTGCAGGCGCAACAGCCGAGGTTGTAATTGATCAAGGCTATGGAGTTACTCGCAACGATCCTTCTCTTTACCGACAAATGGTGCCGACGCTCGAAAGGGTCGCTGATGATCGTTTTATCGAAGCAACTCAGACAACGACCGCGGAGGATTTTTCATACTTTGCCAACGAAGTGCCGGGCTTGTTCATGTTTTTGGGGGTCGCACCGGACGATCCTAGCCTCGTCCATCCAAACCACTCACCGAGATTTTACGCTGATGAGCGAGCGCTTCCTGTCGGTGTTGAGGCACTTACGTCGATGACACTCGACTATATGCTTTCCAATCCCTAGCTTGGCTCGTGGAAGTGGTCTCGAAGCTGACGTTTAAGAATCTTCCCAATATCGCTTCGCGGCAATTCATCTAAAAAGGTGACACCCGCAATCGCTTGAATGGGACTCAGCATACTGTTAGCCGCAAGACGAATGTCTTCCTCGCTCAGCTCACTTTCGGGATGTTTAACGACAAATGCCCAGGGCGTCTCTCCCCAGTGATCCGAGGGTTTTGCCACCACGGCACATTCGATGATCTCGGGCATTGCATTGAGTGCCTGCTCTAGATCAGTGGCATAGATATTCTGACCACCCGAGAGAATCATGTCCTTAATTCGGTCGCTCAAGAAGAGCCAGCCATCTTCATCGAGATAACCGACATCACCAGAGCGATAGAAGAGTTGTCCGTCGTCATCAAACCAGTGCATGGCCTTTGTGGCCTCCTCACGGTTGAGGTAGCCGTCGCTCATGATGCCCGTGCGACCCACAATCTCGCCTGGCTCATTCGGTCCCAGCAGCTCACCATCCTCACCTAAAATGCGGAGCTCACCTCCCGGCTGCACCTGACCTACTGAGCCCAACTTACCCAATTCAGCGGCTTTTCGCGCTACCAGTGTGGTTGCGACACCCCCCTCCGTAAGTCCATAAAACTCCAACAGCTGTGCATCGGTATCGCTTAGGATTCGCTCCTTCATTGCCGCGGAGAGCGGCGCGCTGGTTGAGAACAGCCATTGAACACTAGCCCACTTATCAGGGCTGTGATTATCGGCAGCCCACATCCGCTGATACTGCACAGGTACCAGCATGGCGTGCGTGATGCCAAATTCCGCTATGAGCTCGTTAGCGCGTTCCGCGTTGAACTTACGCATGATCACCTGGGTCGCCCCCATCCACACGGAGGGCCACCATGTGGTAATCGTGGTATTCGAATAAAGCGGTGTGCTCGTAAGCACAATGGCCTCATCGAAGGCCATCGTTTGCGTCCCGGAAATCAAGAGGTTGCGGGCTAGGTGGCTATGAATGATGCCTTTTGGTGTACCTGTCGTGCCCGAGCTGTATAGGACGTCGTATTCCTCATCAAGCGACATGTGAATATCGGGAGAATCCGAGGAGTATTGTGCTGTCCAGGCCAGGTGATCTGCGAACTGGTTACACGGCGTCTCAAGGGCAAAGCGCAGATCATGTCTGATAGCGGGTAAGTCCGAGAAATGTGCGAGCGCTACATCGCGATATTGGTCAGATACGAAAATCCCCTTTACAGCGCTGTCGAGCAACATATTGCGCTGGGCCTCAGGTGTCGCAGTATTAGGCACGGGGACCATACTTGCACCTGAGCAAAGAATGCCCGTCATAACTTCCGCGCATTCAACGCTATTGCGCGACAGTAGCGCCACACGATCACCCTTCCCAATTCCAGCGGCGATTAATCCGTTAGCAATTCGAAATACATGATCGATACTCGCCGCATTACTTCGCTCGACGCCGTCGATGATATAGGCGGGTTTAGTCGGCTTTGACTGGCGACGACGTTCTAAGCGTTCACAGAGTGAGATGGACACAGGCAGATATTCCTCAATTATGCGCGCGTTTTTGTTTTCTCTATGAAACATATCAGAGCTTTCTCACGAAAGAACTCGTGGAGAGAAATTTCGAAAATTTGAACGGTTGAGCAAACTTTTTCGTAACAAAGGAAATGATGGTTAAGGGGAACCTTTTATGAACGAATCAAACAACGAAACGAAGGTTGCTGAGACACCGAAGTTTGTTGATCGTTTTGACGAAATCGTTCTAGGTCTCTTTGCATTTGCCGAGCGCGGATTGTTGCTGCTCATTGGGGGCCTTGCCATCGTCGCCGTGGGCTTTGAACTCGCTGAGTTCATGACAACCGGTGATATCAATCTTGCTGACCTGCTTCTATTGTTTATCTACTTAGAAGTCCTCGGTATGACCTACGCATACTACTCCACGCATAGCGTCCCAGTGACACTGCCCGTCTTAATTGCGATCACTGGAATTACTCGACTGATACTGCTAAGCAAAGATTCAGAACCCAACAAATTGATGTATGAGGCGAGCGCGGTACTGTTACTTGCTATTGCATTCGGCATTTTGAGTTGGTCTGCGAACAAATTTAGAGGACCTCGCAAACACTGATCGAGCGAACCTCAAATTGATAGCACCCCAGTAAAACATCGCGGAAACTCGTAACACCCTGAAAGTCACCTTCACGAGCACGAGTTGTGACCTGCCACACAAGCCAAGAGGCCACTCATTGAATGGATACCTATTCCGACAAACTCGCGCTCATCGATAGTCAAATACGAGATATTGCGGACTTCCCAGAGGTGGGCATTGTCTTCAAAGACATCACGACTCTGCTCTCCAATCCAGTCGCCTTTAGAGCCGCCCTCGATTTATTTGAGGCGCAATTTACCGACACAGCTATCGACTTTATCGCATGCCCCGAGGCACGAGGCTTTGTCTGGGCTGCCCCACTCGCCGATCGTCTAGGGGCCGGGGTAACCCTAGTGCGAAAGCCCGGCAAACTCCCTGCAACAACGCTTGATCACACCTTTGACCTTGAATATGGCAGCGATACATTGAGCATTCACAGGGATGCTTTCTCGCGAAAGGAAAATTCTAGGGTGCTAATCATCGACGACGTTCTCGCCACGGGTGGCACTGCAAAAGCCACCGCTGACCTTGTCACTGCGGCGGGCGGTAACGTCATCGCCTTCGCTATGCTAATCGAGTTGGATTTTCTTGGTGGCAGATCGCGCTTGGGTGATGTACCTGTGAACGCATTGCTGCACTACTGAGTGCGGTACTATGAACACGTGAATACGCTCTCACGAGCATCGCCGTGTATTAACCTCATCCCCTACAAATGCGTTGTTGATAGACGATCAACTGCGAAGACATCAATGATCTCATTGCCACGTGCGAAGTACCCCAAAGTTGGTAGTCATAAGAGCAAAAAATCGTTTTTCGCTTAAAAATTTTCAGATACGTTGACAGCCCACGGTAAGGAGCGAGATATGCACGGTTTCGCTTTAAACGACATCTTCAAAATCGGTATCGGGCCCTCATCGAGTCACACCATGGGTCCGATGTATGCCGCCCAACATTTTCTCTCAAGACTTGAGATACGCTCCGAATCCGGTCCATTCAAAGTTCAGGTCAAATTGCATGGCTCATTGGCGGCCACCGGTGATGGTCACGGTACGCCCGGTGCTGTGACTGCAGGCTTGATGGGTTACCACTACGAAACGGTGACGCAGCCAGATATCGAAGCTGCGTGGTTAAGATCTACAACCGACGGGCGCCTAATATCCCTTGCTGGGTGCTACATTGACTTTAACGGTAACGTCGATCTCATTCGGGATCACACGCCGTTGTCCGGACACCCCAACGGAATGACCTTTATCGCGTGGAAAGGCGATGAACAAATTGCATTTGCGCAGTATTTCTCAGTCGGCGGTGGCATGGTTGAAGATCAGGACCGGAAACCACTGGCCACAGCCTTTGTTCCCGCTGGATCCTCGCCCTTCCCTTATCGATCCATGGACGAGTTGATCGCTCTATGTGACCGCGAACAACTCTCGATCGCCGAGCTACAAGCGAGGAATGAGCACCTACACCTGGAGAGCGAAGACCATGATCTGATGGCAATCAAAATCTGGGGGGTCATGAGCGATTGCATCAACCGAGGCCTTTCTGCAACGGGCGAACTGCCGGGCGGGTTGAAAGTAAAACGTCGTGCAGCTCAACTTTGGGGGCGGCTATTAAATAACTCGCAAGGTGCCAAAGCACCGGCCAATGCTGCTCAGCGCGCCATGGTCTACGCCATGGCGGTAAATGAGGAGAATGCGGCAGGTGGTCGTCTGGTTACCGCGCCGACAAATGGTGCTGCAGGCATTGTACCTGCGGTCCTAAAAGCCCACTTGGATGAACACCAGCTTAATGATGCAGGAGTTCATCGTCATGTAAGTCGTTTCCTAAGAACAGCAACTGCGATCGGCGGACTATTTAAGATGAATGCGTCTATCTCGGGTGCTGAGGTCGGCTGTCAAGGCGAGGTGGGTGCTGCAGCCTCAATGGCAGCAGCAGGCTTGACCGCGGCAATGGGCGGCAGTCCGCGTCAAATTGAAAATGCCGCGGAAATCGCTGTTGAGCACTGCTTGGGCCTCACTTGTGACCCAATCGGTGGGCTAGTTCAAGTGCCTTGTATCGAACGCAACGGAATGGGTGCAGTAAAGGCTATCGCGGCATCGGACCTCGCTTTGGCGGGAGATGGTCAGTTCATGATCTCTCTGGATCAAGTGATCGACACCGTTCGTGAAACCGGCAAAGACATGGATAGTCGTTACAAGGAGACAGCGCGTGGCGGTCTTGCCATTCACGGCCTGAAGATCCCTGTCACGACAGTTGAATGCTGAATTGCGCGCGTTAATAAAAAAATGACACACAATCGCTAACGTTCTGTGATTTACACTTGGGCGGTCAGCGCCATTGCTCTGCCTATTTTCTAAAGCTGCTGTCTTTCAACCACGCTTCCATTTGCGTGAAGTCCTTTGGCGTCTCTGACCCGATCGTAAGCACCGCGCCCGTATCTGGATGGTGAAAAACGAGACGATGCGCGTGCAACCACAGCCGTTTAATACCGACACACTCCTGGATGAAGCGATTGTGAGTTCCCTTGCCGTACCGAACATCACCCAGAATGGGATGTGAGATGTGCTTCATGTGACGCCTGAGCTGACGAAAGCGGCCGGTCAACGGATTTAACTCAACCTTGGAGTAACGGGCTTCTGGATAACGATCAACCGGTTCGGGGATCGTCCATGAGGCCATCGTCTTCAACTCAGTTGCGGCCTCTTTTATCGCACCTTGTTTTGTTTTCCGCCCTTTGCTGTCTACCTCATCGCGAAGCGGATACTCAATGCTAATACTCGGCGGGGTGTGGCCTCTTACAAATGCGAGGTAGGTTTTACCTATCTCACCCCGCCCAAACATAAGTGAAAGCTCACGTGCGATATGAGAACTCAATGCAAATATGACGAGGCCTGATGTTGGCTTATCGAGTCGATGAACTGGAAATACGTGCTGCCCCAGCTGATCTCGAAGTGTTTGCATCAAAAAGACGGTCTCCCGCGCGTCGATGCCACTTCGGTGAACCAGCATGCCAGCTGGCTTATTCACAACCACCAGCGCGTCATCGGAGTAACAAATCTGGAGCTCAGACTCACGAGTCAATGAGTCGAAGTTGCTGGAACTCAAACTATCCAAATTAGCATAATCTCCCTTAATAACCTTCAGCGCCCAAGAAGCGTGCCGAATGGATGATTTTCGATCCTCACGGAACGGCCCGCCAAGCCTCGATAAGCGGCGGCCTTCAAACGCAGTAAGTGTATCGCCCCAATCACCCTAAGGTGTTGTTTTTTACAATGTATTCCCAAGACTTAAGCCTTTAGTATGGCGACTCAAAATAAGCCAAAGCGTTAAGTCCGTACTTAACCCACGCAACCGCGTAAGGACAAAGCAATGAGCGATCAACACAAGCTTTACATCAACGGAGAGTGGATTCAGACCGAGGCCTCGGTGGCTAACGTCAGTCCCTCGGACACCAAAGACGTGATTGGGCAATATGCACAGGCTTCTGTAGCTCAAGTCCAAACGGCAATTGCTGCAGCAAATACGGCGGTTGCTAAGTGGGGCCAGTCTGCCCTCGAAACGCGATACACCCTGCTAATGGATATTGGCAATGAACTTATTGCCCGCAGCAGCGAATTAGGTGAACTGCTGGCTCGTGAAGAGGGAAAAACACGCGCAGAAGGTGTCGGGGAAGTCTATCGGTCGGGACAGTTCTTCCACTATTTCGCGGCGGAAGTTCACCGCCAGATCGACGATCGCGCAGAGTCCGTAAGACCTGGTATTGAAATCGACACACGCCGCGAGCCTGTCGGTGTCGTTGCCATCATCAGCCCATGGAACTTTCCCATGGCAACTGCCGTGTGGAAAATCGCGCCTGCGCTCGCCTTTGGTAACTCGGTAATCTTCAAGCCAGCCAATCTAGTCCCTGCTAGTGCCTGGGCACTGACTGAAATCATATCTCGCCAAAGTGCCTTGCCCGCCGGCACCTTTAATTTAGTGATGGGCTCGGGCGGTGCTGTCGGTGATGCGATCATCAACAGTCCTGACATCCATGCCGTGTCTTTCACAGGTTCACTCCCAGTGGGTCGGGAAGTTGCCAAAGCAACCGCAGCAAATCTGGTGAAGTGCCAGCTTGAAATGGGCTCAAAGAACGCCTTGATCGTTGCGGCTGATGCCGACCTCGATGTTGCCGTTAACGCTGCTTTTGTGGGTGCCTACAGCGGAACGGGACAGAAGTGCACAGCCTCCTCTCGACTCATTGTCGATGCCAGCGTGCACGATGAGTTTGTATCCAAGCTAATAGCCAAGCTAGAAACAGTCACCGTCGGCCACGCGTTGGGTGACGGCGTTGATATCGGTCCTGTCGCCAGCGAAGTCCAGCTCAATGAAAACTTGGTCTGGATCGAGAAAGGCAAGGCCGAGGGCGCAACGCTCGCCTTTGGTGGAAACCGTATCGAAGCAGCTACTGAGGGCTATTACATGGAACCAACGCTCTTCGTTGATACCAGTAACGCGATGAGCATCAACCGCGAGGAGCTCTTTGCGCCGATTGCCTGCGTGATTAAAGCCGATAACTACGAGCATGCACTGTCGATTCTTAATGACACCGAGTTCGGTCTAACAGCAGGTATCATCACGCAAAGCCTCAAAACCGCGTCAGACTTCAAGCAGCGCGCAGTAGCGGGCTGTGTGATGGTAAACCTCCCCACTGCAGGCACCGACTATCACGTCCCCTTTGGCGGAAGAAAGAACTCAAGCTTTGGACCTCGCGAGCAAGGTCAGTACGCAAGAGAGTTTTACACGACGGTCAAGACCAGTTACGTACAGGCCTAATGTAGGAGTAACGACGTGAATCCAGATTGGACAGTCATCGACGGGCTCCAGTACTCCGCCTGGTCGAGAGAGATATTCGAGCAAATGCAAGCGGGTGGACTCAACTGTGTGCATGTCACCATTGCTTACCATGAAAACACACGAGAAACACTGACGCGCATTGGTGAATGGAACCGGCGATTCGAGTCGATGCCTGATCTCATCCGCCCTGTCTTCGAACCCAGCGATATCGCCACGGCAAAGGCCGAAGGTCGGATTGGCATCATCTTTGGGGCGCAGAACTGCTCACCGATCGAGGACGAAATTCGTCTGGTCGAAGTCATGCGGCGCCTGGGACTCATGATCATGCAGCTCACCTATAACAACCAGAGCCTCTTGGCTTGCGGCTGTTATGAGGACGAGGACAGTGGGCTCACACGCTTTGGCAAGCAAGTTATCAAAGAGATGAACCGCGTTGGCATGGTGATTGACATGTCACACAGCGCAGAGCGCTCGACCCTAGAAGCCATCGATTACTCAGAGCGTCCGGTCATCGTATCCCACGCTAATCCAAGCCACTTCCACCCAGCGCTCAGAAATAAGTCGAACAAGGTAATCGATGCGGTAGCCGCCAACGAGGGCATTTTGGGGTTCTCGCTCTACCCCTTCCACCTCAAAAATGGCCCCAAATGTACCCTCGATGATTTTTGCGACATGGTCGTTTGGACGGCGGAGCGCATGGGCGTTGATCGTATTGGCCTGGGCTCAGATCTGTGTCAGAGCCAGCCACAGAGTGTTTTGGAGTGGATGCGCACGGGCCGATGGTCAAAAGTAATGGACTACGGCGAGGGCTCCTCTGACAACGCAGGGTGGCCGGACAGTCTTTCGTGGTTTGCGGATAACCGAGATTTTCCCGGCATTGCCGAGGCGCTCTCCAAGCGTGGCTTCTCGGACACTGAACTGGGTCAGATCATGGGTGGTAATTGGGTCGATTTACTGAACCGCGCCGCAACTTCGCTATCATCGCGACCCAACAGCCTTTAGCAGCGGCACAAGCTAGTGACACTCGACCCTACAACACAGAATATCAATCTTTGGCTACGGCCCCCTTCCTCGGTGATGGAGCTCACGCGGCTAGGGTCGTTTTCCAGTAGTCGATTGAGTTTTGCCCGCTCCTTGATACGAAAAATGGGTCGTCAGCGATGGCAGATCACACAGACACGCTTTGATTTAGACGCGGATGGTTACGGTGAGGTTATCTACCGGATACAAACCCCGCAGGCCCGATATCACGTCGTTATCTTCTCGCGTTACCTCGATGATGCCAACCGATCAGACCGGGTCATTGCAGAGGCTTGGGATCTCACCTTTGGGTTGGTCGAGGGTGATGTTGAAGATGATCTGATGGCGATGCTGTCAGAGAATATCCCACTACAAGAAGCGGGAAGACAACATCCGAATCTGCTTGTCATATCACGGGCAAACCGAAGCGTTCGTAACTTTTCTGCGTTCGTTGAGCAGCTTAGCGAGGGCCAACAACCGGATGACTCGTTACTGAAGACGGCGGGATACCTATACCGAACCACCGCCGTATACGGGAACGGCAAGTTTGGCATTGCCGACTATGCACGCCTGAAACAAAACCCGGATTTCAGACAACCGTTCTCCGCCCAGATGACAGCTGTTTACGTCCTTCGGCAGTTTTCAATCGATCAGGTAGAGCATATTGCCCGCCAAAAAAGCCCCTCTGCGGTGCCATTATCCGATGGCCTCAAGCGCTATGTCGGTATTGGCAATTCAACAGGCTTGGGCATGGCGCCTTTTCTCATCAACCATCCGGTCTTGATCAACCAGTGGATACACATGCGGGAAACCGCTTTGAGCCTCGTCAAGCAAGAGGCGCCTGACGAGGAAGCTCAGCACCGCCTGCTCGCTTTGATGCACCGTGCAATCAAAAGCCTTGAGGAATGTGACATTGAGAACGCCGAGCAACGCGCCACCAATAAAGAAGTCGTTCACGAATTATCGATGGCTGCGGTGTGGCTGGACCAGGTAGCAGCGGAGGCGGATTTATGGCTTCAACTCACAGACTGGGCTGAGGCAGCGTTCACTGTAGAGACCCAAGAGCTTATCAATACGCTGCTCATCGAACTTTATCCGGACCACACAGACGGCCTAGAAGATTTTATGGCTGCTGAGGAGTCGATGGACCTTGTGCCAGACATGCCTCTTATTCAGCTTAAGCAATTGATCGAGACGCACTTGGACTGGGCGTTGCAAGTGGACTTAACCTCAGCTGATGAGTGCTATTGGTTTTGGTACCGCTCCATCGAAAAAGAGGAGCCGAGGCTCGGCATTCGCGGGGTTGATGAGGGGCAAGAGAAAGAGCTCTCACTTGCGATAGGCCCCCGTGTACAGCGTGTTCACAACAACTTAGATGCCCACCTCGAAAAGGACGCTACCGCCCTGACGATCGACTATTTGATGGCCAACCCACGCGACAGTGACATCGTCCGACGTATACAAACAATGGCTGGGTCCGCGTATGGCGAAATCCGTGCCAATCTCTGGCATCGAGATATGAAACCCATGCACTTACTTCGAACAAAGCTCTCGTTTCTGGGTGCACAACGTTTCGATCCAAGGGGAGACCGGTGGGTGCGAGTGACCTTTTTCCAAGGAGCACCGCTCATCTCTGAGCTAAATGCCGAGCCCGTCGACCTATTAGATTTCGACGATTGGAGTTTCGCTGTGGCGCCGCAACACGGATCTCAACCGACCGCATCATGAAAGTGTCGTTCAACGAACTGCAGTCGCTGTCTTGGAAAGCCTTTATCGGGCTTGGGTTTTCTGACGGACAAGCCAGCGATGCTGCAGACATGCTGTGTTGGATGGAGAGCTGTGGCCTAGACGGTGTCAAAACGCTGAAAGACGCACTCGAGCAATATTCACTTGAGCACCCTTACTCGCCACCAGATATTTTATACAAAGACACGGATGTCACTGTGCTGGATGCGCACAACATCAGCGTCCTTGCCTGCTCCCACCTCCCCCTGGAGCTGGCATTCACTCAAGCCCGTGCTCGCGGGCTTTCTGTTCTCAAGATTCGGCGGTGCCGACAGCGACAACTCGTCATGGGCTACTTAGCCAGACTGGCAAATCGAGGGATGAATGTTACGGCTTTCTGGCGTAACTCACAGACACCGCTCACCGAGCAGGTTGTAGGCTTTCGGGCGAGCTCCTCCGTCCCCTCTATACGAATCTATGCAGTCTCTGAACTACCTGATGAAAATAAGGACAACACGGGCATCACCGTTGTCATGGCAAATCACGTGGACCTATTGCCAACAATGCGCACAGAGTATGAGTACGATCTTTTGGCGCGGCACGATGAGAGTGACCTCTTGGAAGTGAGGTCAAAGACCGAGCGCGAAGGGATAACGGTTGATGCCGCACTCTGGGAGCAGCTTCAAGCTTTAGCAAAACTTACTCTAGTCGCATCAACCGCCAGCTCTCGACTTGGGGCTGGCCCCGCAGATTGAAAATAAGCAGATCTTGCCTCAATAGTGAATGTCCCTTGGCTCAGACATTAGACACTCATAAACGTTTTTCTCAGTGGCTATCAAAGCGTCTTTTTCACCTTCATAACATTCACTAGCGGGCGATTTATCGCGACCAAAATGAACCCGTCGAATTACCAAAAAATGAAAGGGCATTCGCCAGAAAATCCGCTACCATCCATGGAAAATAACGACATATCTTTGGGCGTCAATCATGCCTATTGGACTACTTAAATACGGTTTATCGAAAGATTATCCTTTCGAAACCGAGGCAGACTTGCCCTCGCCGCGAGAGCTGAAACGCCATTACGACGTGGTCATCATCGGCGGTGGCGGTCACGGTGTTGCGACGGCCTATTATCTTGCGAAATATCATGGCATCACCAATGTCGCGGTGCTCGAAAAAGGTTATTTGGGCGGTGGCAATACTGCGAGAAACACTGCGGTCATTCGATCAAACTACCTGACGTCTGAAGGCGTGAAATTCTACAGCGCCTCGGTAAAACTCTACGAAGACCTCTCTAACGAGTTCGACTTCAACATCATGTATTCGCAGCGAGGTCAATTAACCCTCGCACACACAGACGCCACGGTGCGTGCTTTCCGCCAACGCGCTGAAGTCAACAAGCACTTTGGTGGCCGAACCGAACTCATCGATCGGTCGGATATTGCCAAGCTCGTTCCCACACTGAATCTCAATCCCGCAAACTTACCGGTCCTTGCAGGACTGTGGCATAAAGACGGTGCCACAGCGCGACACGATGCAGTTGCATGGGGCTATGCAAAAGGTGCAACACAGCGTGGTGTAGAACTGCATCAGCTTACCGAAGTAACCGACATTGTGGTTTCCGGGGGGCGAGTAACGGGGGTCAAAACCAATCGCGGTCATATAGAAGCAGGCGTTGTTATCCAAGCAGTTGCTGGGCATAGCGCTCCCATGGCGCGTAAAGCGGGATTCGAATTACCACTCGTTGCCTATCCTCTACAGGCCATGGTGACGCTGCCCGTAAAGCCCTTCCTCACACCCTTGGTGAGCTCCTCAGCCCTGCACTGTTACGTTCAGCAGACATCGCGTGGTGAGATCGTAATCGGGGGTGGTTCGGACCCCTACCCGCTTTACAACAGTCGCGCCTCTCTTCCACTAAAAGAGAGCCTGATATCGAGTGCGGTAGAGATGTTCCCGTTCTTAAGTGAAATGCGACTTCTGCGCCAGTGGGCCGGCATCACCGATATGACCACGGATTACAGTCCGATTATGGGCCTGAGTCCTGTCGAGAACTACTACGTCGACGCCGGTTGGGGCACTTGGGGGTTCAAAGCGACGCCCATTTGCGGAAAAACCATGGCCGAACTGGTTGCCACCGGCGGTAAAGTACCCGAACTCATCCAACCCTTCGAACTCGCGCGCTTTGATCGTTTCAAGCAGGTCAACGAAATGGGCGCAACGGCAGCAAGCCACTGAGGTAGCGCATGAAGATCATGAACTGCCCATTAAACGGGCCGAGAAATATCAGCGAGTTTGTCTACGGCGGTCAAGTCAAAACGATGCCTGACGTCAAGACAGTGTCAGATCGTGAGTGGGCGAATTACGTCTTTTACGAGCAAAATGATATCGGGATCGTGCTCGAATGGTGGCTCCACGGCCCCAGTAACTATTGGTTCATTGCAGAGCGCCACAACGCGACTGACGAGATTATTCGCACCTATCCTACCGATGAACTGTTCCAGGAGCGGATTGATTTCACAGCGAGCGAGGGTGAAGCGTGAAGCGCATCATTAACGAACACTTTGGTCAGTGGGTAGATCCATCACAAAAGGTACGGTTCACCTTCGAGGGTAAGGTAATCGATGGCCTAAAAGGTGACTCCGTGGCATCGGCCCTACTCGCCAATAATCAATGGTTGCAGTCGCGGTCTTTTAAATACCACCGTCCAAGAGGCCCGCTCACACTGTGTGGGCACGATGCAAATACGTTGGTTCAGACACCGACGGCACCCAACCTTCTCGCCGATCATCTTCCTGCGGAAGATCACCTCTCGGTATCGGCACAAAACTACACCGGCAATCTAAATTTTGATCTTTCTCGAATGCTCGACTGGTTCGGACGCTTCTTACCCGTCGGCTTCTATTACAAAGCATTTTTTAAACCGCGAGGCATCTGGGCTTATTGGGAGCCGATCGTTAGAAAGGCCGCCGGCTTGGGTGTCAGCAACCTGAAAATCGAAGCCCCATACAACGACAAGGTTTATCTCTTTTGTGATATCGCCGTGGTGGGTGGCGGCCCCGCAGGGCTCAGTGCAGCGCTGCACGCCGCTAATACTGGCGCAAAGGTCGCTTTAATCGAGCAAGAACCCCATCTAGGAGGTTCTCTCAATTACCATGCGTTTGGCTACTCATCACAACCGATTGATGAGATGGACAGTGATGCGCCCCATGACGCAAATACTAAGTCGGCTGTTGAGAACGCATCTTCTGAACTATTTGCCAAAACAAAAGCGCAGCGCGATGCACTCGTAGAAGCGGTCGAAACACATCCAAATATTCGCGTTTTGCGCTCCGCCACCTGTAATGCATGGTTTACCGACCATTATCTACCGGTCTTACAGGGCACGAGACTCATCAAGCTTCGAGCGAGACAAACCATTCTTGCTACTGGATCCAGCGAGCAGCACGTCGTTTTTCGCAACAATGATCTGCCAGGCGTGGTTATGTGTAGCGCACTGGATCGCCTAACGCGCCTCTACGGGGTCATCCCCTCAACCCCCGTTGTGGTCCTCGCAGGCAATGATCATGCCTACCGCACTGCTTTAAGCTGTCACGACGCAGGCGCAAACGTCACGGCAATCATCGATCT
>CBFIBL010000018.1:0-14797 GCA_965660865.1 Luminiphilus sp. | reverse complement strand
GGGAAACCCCCAATCGACCGCTAAGGCCTTTGCCGACGGCTGGTTTCTAACTGGCGATATTGCCGTAATAGACGAGGGCTCTTATCGAATACTGGGTCGCGCCTCGATCGATATCATTAAATCGGGAGGCTACAAGCTCTCTGCCCTCGAAATCGAGGCCACTCTGCTTGAGCACCCGGACGTGAGTGAGGTGGCCGTCATTGGGATACCCGATGATGAATGGGGGGAATTGGTCGCTTGTGCGCTTGTTGTTAATCAGCCGCTTTCAGAGGATGCACTTACTGCATGGGCGCGCGAACGAATGAGCGGGTACAAAGTGCCTCGTAGATGGCACTTTACTGAGGCCTTACCGCGCAATGCGCTGGGGAAGGTGACCAAGCCTTCGCTGAAATCCTGGTTCTAACGAGCGAGATGTGGAGAGCAAGCGCATGTTAGTTGATCGAGGGGCTAAGTAAGCAACGGATGCAGCGCAAAATTATCCACATCGACGCTGATTGCTTCTACGCTGCCATCGAGATGCGCGACGACCCCAAACTTCGCGGCATTCCGATGGCCGTTGGTGGCAGTGCCGAGCGTCGAGGCGTGCTGACCACAGCTAACTACGATGCGCGTAAGTTTGGTGTGCGCTCAGCAATGTCGACAGCGCATGCGATGCGACTCTGCCCGCATCTGACAGTGGTGCCGCCTCAGTTTATGAAGTACCGCGAGGCCTCAAAGGCAATGCGTGTCATCTTCGAGGAATACACGGAAATTATTGAGCCACTGTCGTTGGATGAAGCCTACTTGGACGTGACCGAGTCGAGCGGCGAGAGCTTAACCGCCACAAAGATCGCTAAGGAAATCCGGGCGAAGGTCGAGAAAGAGCTGGATATCACCGTTTCCGCGGGCGTCTCAGTGAATAAATTTATAGCCAAGGTTGCCTCCGATTGGAAAAAGCCTGACGGGCTCACTGTTGTGACTCCCGAGCAGGTTGACGCTTTCGTGGGGGCTTTGCCGGTAAAGAAAATTCCCGGAGTGGGGGCTGTAACGGCCGAGAAAATGCATCGCTATGGCTTAAAAACTTGCGCCGATGTCAGAGCGTGGGATCTTCATGATCTCATTCGCCGGTTCGGCAAGTTTGGTGTTGTGCTTCACGAGCGGTCACGGGGCAAGGACGAAAGACCCGTGCAACCCAGCCGGATACGGAAGTCGATCAGTGTGGAAACAACCTTCGGAGAGGACCTTTCAGGGCCCACTGTCTGGGAGCCCTATGTCGATAAGCTTTATGAACAACTGCTCGGGCGCATTGACGCAGCAAACGCCACAGAGAGCATTCACAAGGCCTTCGTGAAATTAAAATTTTCTGACTTTAGCAGCACCACGGTGGAGCGAGTTGGTACTGCCGCCGTTGATTCTGACTATCGCCAACTACTCATCGAGGGCTGGCAACGTCGTAATATGCCAGTGAGGTTGATCGGCATTGGTGTGCGACTGCGGGACGGTTGGGAGAATGCATCTGGCCGGCTTCCCTTCGGGCAGGAAGAGGTTAGCCGGCTCACAGACAGCGACTCCGAAGCTAATAAGAGCGGTAACGAATAGCCACATCAAGCGCCCGGCAGCAATCGTCAAGGTTATGCCCTATGACTGTGTAGGTACGTAGCAAACAAAGTTGTATTAGTACTTGGGTTTAAAAAAGCCGGCACGTATCCTTGCCGTCGCGATTTGAACAGTGGACCCAAGGGCAGTTTTATGTCTCGAATGATTTCTCAGCTCGATTCAGTTGTAGTCGGTGTTAATGACCTGAAGGTGGCAGCAGCTGACTACACCTCCTTGGTGGGTAAGGATGGCCACAGCGAAGAATTCAGAGGCGTATCATCGATGGGTTTTCAACTTGCTAACACGTGTTTGCGGTTGATAGAAACGCCGGAAGACGAGGGGCTGAAACAACTGATATTCGGCGGTTCTGACCTCGCCTCTGCTCGTCGCAGACTGCCGAAAGTCGGCGTGGCCATTGTCGAGACTGAGTCGGACGATACCTTCCTGGCATTTGACCCCGCGTCAACTCGAAGCGTGAATTTGGCACTAGCAAGAGAACGAGAGGTCAGCCCAGAGCCTGTGCGCAGCGAGGGCGCTTTAGTGGGCCTAGATCACGCAGTGCTCGCGAGTGGTGATGGTGACTTTACCTCCGCATTGTTAAGCGGTCGACTGCAATTGGATATGCGTCTCGATCTGACCAATCGAGAATGGGATTCACGACTTATGTTTTTTCGCTGCGGAGATTTGATTGTTGAAGTGTATCAGTCGCTCTCTAAGCCACTTCCCCCAGAAAGTGATCGTTTCTTCGGTCTTAGTTGGCGGACTAACGATATTGACGCGACGAATGCAGAGCTGCGCGAGAAGGGGTTTGACGTCTCAGATATACGTACGGGAAGACGTCCCGGCACGCGGGTCTGTACCGTTCGCGACAAAACCCACGGCGTGCCGACGCTGATTCTGGGAACTTCCTAAGTACCTCTTCATACACTAGTTTTCTTGATCTAACGGTTATCCCCATGAGTGCACAAACCACTGCTTACATCCTTTCAATGTCGTGCGACGATCAGCTTGGGGTTGTGTCCCGATCTACCGGGCTTTTAGCCGACTGTGGAGCCTTCATAACCGAAATCTCGAATTACTCAGATCAAGTGAGTAGAACCTTTCATTTACGATGCGTGTTCGATGATCGGCAGATGACCATGCCATTTGAAGTTTTTGAGCAGCGCTTTGCAAGTCTCGCCTCGTCGTACGGAATGGAATACACACTGCGGCCTAAAGATCATCGACCAAAGGTATTGATAGCAGTTTCCCACTATGACCACTGCTTGAACGTCTTGCTGAACCGCTGGCACTCCGACACGCTCCCCGCTGATGTTGTGGGTGTGGTGAGTAACCATGAGACCTGTCGAGCCCTGACAGAGTTTTATGGGCTGCCTTTTCATTTTTTTCCGATCACTAAAGATACCAAGCCCGCCCAAGAAGCCCAGATTCTGGACGTTATGAAGGCCAACGAAGTGGATCTATTGGTACTTGCACGCTATATGCAGATATTGTCGGATGACATGTGCAATCGTCTAGCCGGCCGAGCCATCAATATTCATCACTCGTTTTTACCCGGCTTCAAAGGCGCAAAGCCTTACCACCAAGCATACGAGCGAGGTGTAAAGGTCATCGGTGCCACTGCACACTATGTGACTGCAGACCTCGATGAGGGGCCGATTATTGTTCAGGAAGTCCGCTCGATTGATCATGAGGCCGGTGTTGAACAAATGGTGTTGCTTGGACGTGATAACGAGGCAACAGCGCTGTCTCACGCGGTGCGTTTGCATTGTGAAGACCGCATTCAGCTCAACGGTCAGCGTACCGTTATTTTATGATTAGCGAGTCGCTCGGCTTGCTGCTGCTGATTTAACGTCTCTCGAAATGCCCCGCGATTGCTGCCATGGCGGCCTCGAGATGGGCGTGATAATTCGTATCCACAGCAGCGGGCGCATTGCTGTGAGCCGCGATAACGATATCGCGCGAGGGATCAATGTAAATGTATTGGCCGAATATACCGGCTGCTGAAAATGCACCGTCACCTTGCAGCCACCATTTGTAGCCATAGCTCTCAGAGCCTACAGACGGTGTTGTCGCATCACGCATCCAGTTTTCGGGGAGTATCGAGTCTCCCGACGCGTCCACACCGCCGTTCTTTACGAAAATACCTAGGCGAGCGTAATCACGAACAGATGCGCTGATACAGCAACCGCCGGTCTCGCCGCCATAGGGTTCCCACTGAAGCCAGTTTGCCTCGTGCTCCATACCGAAGCCCTGCCAAATTTTGTCATTCATGTAATCAGTGGCTGAATTACCTACCGCTGCGCGTAATATTTCGCCGAGTAGATTGCTCTCTGCTGTGTTGTAGTTAAAAACGGTACCCGGCTTGTGCTTTTGAGGTAGTTCGCTCAGATAGTCAGTGAGCGCGACCCCTTGGAGTATGCCGGCGACCGATACGTCTGATGCCGGATCGCTATAGTCCTCGTTCCAGGCGATTCCAGATGACATTTGAAGAATATTTTTCAACGTGACGCGACCGTAAGCTGAGCCCTTTAGTCGCGGTAGGTAGTCTTCAACTTTGTCATCGACGCTCCCTATAAATCCGTCCTTAATCGCAGCGCCGATCAGCGTTGATGTAAAGGATTTGGTGACCGAAAAAGAGATCCAGACTGATTCGGGACCGTGGTCTGCCGCGTAGTGCTCAAGTTTAATGGTATTGCCATCAACGACAGCTATACCCATTAAAGGCTCTCGGCTCAGCAAATCATCGACGGTGAACGTCTCGCCATCGACTGTGTAAGTGACTGAGGGAAGACTGTTATCGATTTTTGTTTCAAGCGTGTACGGCGTCGCAGAGGGATGCAGTGATCGTGTTGGCATCCAGGCGTTGGTATGCGCAAATGCGATACGGCGCTCGGCGGTAGGATAAAGCAGAACATTATCGTTAAGTTCTCCTGACGCCAGCCGCTTCACGAAAGCGTCGACTTCAGATTGGGTTGCCGCCTGCGATGAAGCTGTGAAGAGGGTTAGAACGAGTACGGATGAGAGCCATCGCATGAGAGTACCTGTCGTGACTATAGTTGGGCTGGGGTATGGATTTGAATTCACTTAACTTTCTCATCTGTGTTTCTAATCTGTCTTTTTCACCGGCTTTTCTTGCGTGTCTTCCTCTTTTTTTGCAGCGCGACATATTTGCGGTGCGAAAGCGCAGTGGTATCTCGGCAGTGATAGACGTAGGCTTGGTACTCAAACTTCTCTCAACTGGATAGTTGGATGAACCTTCATGTTGGAAACAGAAACATACCAGCGCGGAGGATAACATGCATAAGGAGTGCTTCTATGCGCACAATTCTGGTGGTTGTGTGGATGTTACTAGTACTTGGGTCTTGTAAAACGACTGAAGAGCATGAAATAGCCGAACTTGAAAAATCGCTGGGTTTGGATGTCGCACCACATTTCCCAAAGTGCCTCCGCGAGGAGCTATCGCCTCGCGCGGCAAGTCTCGCCGGTGATTACAGCATCGCAAATACGTTAGATAACCCTCAGGGCAATGTATCGATTGATCGCTGTGTCCGTTGGGATATTGATGAGCCAGCTGGATCCGAAGAGAAAAAGCCATAGAAGCCTGACTTTAAATCGTCAAAGAAAGCAGGTAAGCCAGAGCCTGCTAATAGAGAGCCGGCTATTGTCAATCCGGTCGACGAGGCACCAATGCGGTGAGGGTTAATTGCGTCGAGATTCACTGCTTTTGGGCGCTAACCCAAATCGGCGAACTCCATGCCATCTCGTTTACAGCGGTCGGAAAATCTGCGATTGGCTCTATGCCCAATCTCAGCGCATCGTAGGTGCTCCAGCGGCATGTAGGTATTTGTACAACGCGTGCGTAATAAAAAGCATTTTGTGACGCGTCGAAGTTGGGGTCGCTCCAACTCACCCGCAGTTCTGGCACACCTTCACTTGAAGCCCAGGCGCAGTTATTGAGGTTTACCGGGGCATTCGCTGCTTCACAGTCACCCACCGCGTTGGTCCTTGCACAGGCAACGTCAAACACTTTCTCGTGGGTCTTATCGCCCTCTAGCCAACCCTTGACGATCTGAATCTTTGCCAGCGGTGCATGATCGACGTCTTGTGTCGCCCAGACAAATAGACGCGGTGCGCCCTCGCTGGCATCGAGAGTACCGCCCATAGGGACACCCGAAGCGTAGGCTGCTTCCAAATCACCGGTCTCAGCCAGATCTGAAGGCAGATCAGCGCCTGCAAAAAAGCGCAGGGTCATTCTTGTACCGCTGGTTGCGTACACTTCTCGCCGACTCATTGCATTGAATAGCGCATCACGCGTGTTCTCGGGCGCCCAAACAGCAGCAAGTCCCCCGGGGTTGTTGATTGCTGGTTGGCGAACATCATTGTTTAACCGTCTTTCTGCAGGTGAGCCCACAAATGAATTAGCGCCTCTAAAGTCCCACTCCTCGGTATCGCCCGGATTGGCATTATGCGTATCAGTTGCGCCAATCAGGCCAAATTTCATTGGGTTAAACCCCATGGACGCCTCGAGTAACAAGCCTTTCTTGAGCCCATTTCGGACCATCGATGTTGGATGGATGCAAAGCGTTCCTCGTCCGTCCTCACAGACGGGAAAGAATTGTTCGAATCCACATTCTTCATCTGTGGTACCAAAGCCTATGACGCACTCGGAGTTCCCTTTAATTTGGAACATCTCCACCAGAGGTTCGAATTTTTCTCGAAGCGCCCAGTCCGCTTTTGTGTAGGGAATTCCATCGATCGTCTCACTGGCAAAGGCGAGCCCCCAGCTCTTGTTGGGGTTGTGGGGGATGGTTAAAAACTCGCAGCCATCACTACACGAGGCGTCCAGCTGTTTCCATAAATCAATCTCGGAAGCTGCATCGTACGCAGAGACTGCATAGGTCGGTGTCTTACTCGATCTAAAAATCACGTTTCGATGGTGCTTACCGCGATCGGGTAGGGATGGTGAGTACTCGTAACCTACGAAGGCAGTGAAAACACCGGGTTGATTGTGGCGGTCAGCCGCGGCCTTTGTCGCAGCCCACGTGTCAAGGTGGTACTGGCGCTCCACGCCTTTGTCATTGCCAAAGAATGTAAGGTCCTCCTCGAGAGGGCGTTGCTCGACACTGGCGCGCAGTGATAAGAACGAAAAAATGTTGGGATTGTTGATGAGTTCGCATGCGTCAGCTATCTCGGGTGTGCCCGGAGCTTGGCAAAGTGCTACACGTCCAAAACCCTCGGCGTGATCGGTGACCGCGGCAAAGTCGAGCGGACGCGTGAGTTCGATTCTCTCACCTGTAGTGAGTGCCGTTGATTCGCCTTTAGCGAAACGATACGTGTCATCCAGGTCTCGTCGATTGCCAAATAAATACGAATCTGCAGATAAGCTTGAATGGATATGCAGATCGCCAAAATAGACATTTTTCAACGGATTTGCAGGCTTAATTGGGCGAGGGCGTTGTTCCGGCTGATAAAAGGCGCTCTCGTCTTGCGCCTTCGACTCTGCGACCAGAGCGGCTAGCTCTGCCTCGGTTTGGGGTTGAAAGTCTAAAGAGGTACTTAGTTTGTTGTAACTCCACCAGCCACCGATGACGATAATGGGGAGTGCGTAAGTAGCGATCTTTTTGAGTGATGGCATCGGACCGGATCTCTTATTATTCTGGTCTTGGTTTTGCACCGCGCTCGGCTGCATGCGAAGTGTGGCGCGTTAGTCGTGAACCACCATCGCCGCGAAGTTAGAGGTCACTAGCTCGTGATACGGAGCGCCCCGGTTTTATTTCGGGCGCGCCAACGCCGCTTGCCCTCAAGGAGTGTACTCAGAGGCGGGTGAAATAAAAAGTGGTGCTATCTGCACCGACCTACGGCATGTTAGCTTTTCGTCATTCGGGTGCGGGGAGATAAAGGATGTTGTGGTGTCATGACTGGTGAAACTGATTTGTCGAGATTGCTCATGGCCATGTCACCTATGCTTGATGATACAGAATGGGTGTTTGCGGTCGTAACGGAAAGCAAGCTTCAAGAATGTTTGCCACAGGCAATCGCGAGTTTTCGCGAGCAGGAGGGTGTGACACTTGTGCTGCCTACTGACTCGATAGGCGTATCTAAAGGTCTCTTCCAACATGTCAGTGCGCCAATGGCACGAATAACCCTACAAGTGCACTCCAGCCTTCATGCCGTGGGGCTGACTGCCGCAGTCGCGAACGCATTGGCCGAAAGAGGGATTAGTACAAACGTCGTCGCGGCCTACTTTCACGATCATATTTTTGTTCCCGTCCCAGCGCGATTTCGCGCACTTGACTGCTTGAATGCCTTAGCAAGCAGTCATGATCTCGGTTGAGTCATCCGTTCAATAAGCAATGTTCTCTGCCGACGTCCCCAGCTTTGGTGTTGGGTCCGCACTGGCTTTGGCGGGGCGCGTGGCGATGCATTCACTTTTTTCTGCCCAAGTTCGCCACATTAGTCGCGGCAGTGACGAACACGCTTGGTCTAACAGCAGTCCTACTGATCTTGTAGGGAGAGCTCGGATACTTGGGTTATCTGTCGTTTACTCTCATCACTGCTGGATACAGCTATGTCTGATTCGTCACGGGCTGATTCGTCACGAAAAAGGGATAAGAAGTCCTCGAGAATCACATATAGCGCGGGTATTAAAATCAGTGTCACCGCCGTCGCGAAGATAACACCAAAACCGAGTGAAACCGCAAGTGGAACAAACGGCGCCGTGTCGAAGTCTTTAGAAATCATGAGTGGCATCAAACCCATGAAGGTAGTCACTGATGTTAGAAAGATAGGCCTAAATCGCGACATTCCCGAATCAATCACCGCGTCTTTTAGGCTCATGTGGTGAATGCGGCGGTTACGGTTTATAAAGTCAACGAGCACGAGACTCGAGTTAATGACGACCCCTGCCAGTGCAATCATGCCAAGCAATGAAAAGAAAACGAGATCATAATTCATGATCTGATGGCCCAAAATGGCGCCAATGAAGCCGAAGGGAATGCTCGCCATGACCACCAGAGGTTGGAGGTAAGATTTCAATGGGATAGCGAGCAGTGTATAGATCACCATGAGCGCTACGAGGCTTGAGTTTACAAGCCCGCTCAAGGCGCGCGTGCGCTCCTCAGCTTCACCTGCCTGCTCAACACTTACGCCGGGGTACTTGTCCATTATGCGAGGGATATGCGTTTCGAATACTTCCGACAATATTGTCTCGGGCGCTACTGTATTGCGGTCAGCAGAGGCGATGACATTGACCGTGCGCTGCCCGTCGGTCCGATTAATAGTTGAATTTCCCGAAGTTGGAACCAGTTTGGCGACGGAGAGTGCCGGCACCTCGGTCCCGTCCGGAAGGCGAATGTTCATATGCTCGAGACTGGAGAGCGATGTGCGATCTTGTTTCGGATAACGAACCATGACACGTACATCATCCCGCCCGCGCTGCACTCGCTGCGCTTCGTGTCCGTAGAACGCGTCCCGTATCTGGTTTCCAAGGTCCGCCTGGCTAAGGCCCAGTGCCTCGGCTTCAGGCCGTATCTGCATCGCAAGCTCTCGCTTACCTGAGCGATAAGAATTACTGATGTCATACAAACCGTTGAAGCTATCCAGAACTTGTGTGAGTTCCGCAGCTGCTCGCCCCAGTTGTTGGATATCACGACCACGAAGTTCCAGGTCAATATCTGCTCCCAAAGAAACGGCATCTGCAGAGAAGCTCAGCTCGACGACATCGGGCAGCGGTGGTGTTAATTCTCTCCACAAATTGACAACTTCCTGTGGCGTCATCCCACCGCGCTCCCTGTAGGGCACGAGATTCAACGAGATCTCAGCCACATGAGATCCGGTGGTGCCGGTCATGACCAAAGCACCCTGTGTGATGCTGACACCTACCGACGATAGTTCATTTTTGAATGCTGTTGTGCCGTCGGTACGTCCCTCATCGACGATACGGCGGGTAGCCTCTCCTGAAGCCTGGATCTGTTCAACAATGGCTTGCGTGCCGGCCAGTGGGTAGCCCTCCGGCATGACAACGCGGGCGACCACGTTGTTGCCTGAGACCGAGGGAAAGAATTGAAATACCACGCGACCACTTGCCATCATGCCCTCCATCACAATGGTCATAGCAAGTGCTATCGCGAGTGTTGTGTAGCGGTGCTCAATTCCCCATTCGATCGAGCGCTTGTAATGATTATGCGAGAAATACTCGAGTGATCCCGCTATGCGATCTTGAAGCTTCTCCCAACGTTTTCCCAAGCCCACCTCACGTTTTGAGTTGCTTCGGTGTGCGAGGTGCGAGGGCAGAATCAGTTGCGATTCTACGATGCTGAAAATGAGGCAGAGGACAACGGTGCCGCCTATCGATATAAAGAATTGGCCAAGATTACTGTCGACGTTCAATAGCGGCATGAATGCAGCAATCGTCGTGAGAACACCGAAGAAGACGGGCACCGCCACTTCACTCGTACCTTCAATGGCTGCAGTTCGGGGATCCAAGCCGTCTTGCTCTTTCGTGTAGATGCGCTCTCCCACGACAATAGCGTCGTCTACAACGACACCCAATGACAGCAGTAATCCCATCAGCGATAGCGTGCTGATACTTAGATCCACGGCAGGGAATAGGGCAATCGCACCGAAGATGGCGACAGGTATGCCCGCGCTAACCCACAGTGCCAACCTGACACGCAGAAACAGACTTAGGCTGATGATGACGAGCAATAAGCCACCCAGCGCATTGTTAATCATCGTGCTTAGGCGCCCAACCAATTCATCTGCTTCGTTATTCCAAACGGTAAAGTGAATGCCCTCGGGGAGTTCGCGATCCTTGGCAGCGACGTAATCCAGTACTGCTTCTGAAATTTCAATCGCATCGTCACTGCCAATACGGTAGATCTGGATCATCATGGCCTGTTCGCCATTAAACTCGCCATACTGATCTAATTCTTCGAAACCATCGACAATGTTGGCCACATCTTTGAGGAGTAAACGCGCGCCGCCCGGCTCCTGTGCCACAACGATGTTTTCTAAAGCCTCGCCGCTGTAACGTTGCCCCGTGCTACGCAGTCGGATCTCTCCGGCATCTGCTTTTACCGATCCTCCGGGAATGTCGATGCTGGAGCTTCGAATCGCGCGGGCTACCTGTGCGAGAGTGAGTTGATGACGCCGCAAGGTCGCCTCTGACACCTCGACTGAAATTTCATCAGGCCGCATATACAAGGTTTCAACCAAGCTAACTGCCGGTAATTCGAGGAGATCGGTTCGGATGGACTCAGTAACGTTTTTCAGAGAGCGCTCGTCAGTATCGCCGTGAACGGCTACTTGGGTTACGAGACTGCGCATCGTCACCTGAGAGACGATGGGGCGCTCTGTATTGGCGGGAAAGGTGGAAATCGCGTTGACCTGTGCTTTGATATCGTCTAACGCTTTTGCTTTGTCCGCATTCATATCGAGTTCTATCGCGACGTTACAGGCACCCTCTGCCGCTGTGGTCTTTACTTTAACGATATTTTCGATACCGTCGATAGACTCCTCAATCCGAGCACAAACGCCGGTTTCTACCTCTGCTGGAGCGGCACCCAAGTACGGCACCATAACGGTGACGACCGGAGCCTCTACATTGGGAAACTCTTCTTTGCGAACGTCCTGCAGTGCGAGTAGCCCCGATGCAATCAGGATGAACATCAGAAGATTGGCTGCAACAGGATTATCGACGAACCATGCAATCAATTTCGGCATTGCTGAGGACTCAGTTGATTACTTGCACTGGCATACCCTCTACAACGAACTGTAGGGGCGAAATGGAGATGCGCTCACCCTCATCCAGTCCGGCGGAGATAAGTGCGTGGCCTGAGGTGAGTTGGAAAACTGTTACGTCTCTGAAGCGCAACTTATTATCTTCATCAATCACCATTACCCTGTTGTCCGCTCGCAGCGCAGTTCTTGGAATACGAACCAGCCGCTCTACATCCCGCCCTTGGATAACACTCGTAACGAACAGGCCTACCGGGAGTTGTACCTCGTTGTCGTTTTTGGTGTCGCGTACCTCGGCGATCACGTGCAGGAATCGGCTGCGCGTGGAGATATCACCCTCTGTACGCGTCAGCACGGCATTCCACGTTTGCGGGGCGCCCGCGAATTGAGCAGAGAGTGTCACCGCAGCGGGCTTATCCCCTGCACTTCCCATTTGGGTATATCGAGGGTCGAGAAACGCGAGTTGTGAGTCGGCCAGTGGTAACCTGACCTCGAGCCGCTCCGTATCGTAAATTGTGGCTATGTTGGCGCCCTCTCGCAGAAACTGGCCGATATCAACCGACTCACTGCGAACCCGCCCCTTGAAGGGCGCTTTGATGACCGTGCGTTCGAGGTCAATCTTTGCACGCTCTAGCGCCGCCTGCGCATCACTGACTGAGGCTTCGGAAACGGCGAGCAAACGCTCAGCGCGCTGTAAGTCCGAGATGCTGGCGAGTTCGTCACCGTACAAGGCCTGAATGCGTGCGGCTTCCTCTGCTGCAAAGTCTATTTCTGCTCTTGCGCGATTCAGATTTGCTTGTGCGCGATCGCGAGCGATCTGATAGTCACGGGGGTCTATTTTGAGAAGCACATCACCGCGTTGAAATTGGCCGCCAGACAACATGGCCTCGGATACTGAAATGACCTCGCCCGAAACCTGAGCAACTAACTGGGTTTGCGCTCGGGGTTGTACATTCCCCTCGGAGATAACCTCAAGCCCGATGGTCTCAAGCTTGATGGTCTGTGAGCGAACAGCTACAGGCACTGGATCTTTTTGCGTGGTTTTGAGGGCTGGTGTGGTGTTGATCAGCGCAACGTAAATGCCTGACGCAATGACAAGAACGATGAGAGGTGTAAGAAGCTTGCTCAGGGTGAGCGAGCGAGGTGTGGAGCTTGGCGGCATCTTGAATCTCGTTTGATTGCGAAGGTCGGCGTCAAGCCGCCGCGCTGTGATTATACTGACATTGCATTCAGAACCACGACACTCAAATCAATTATGACAATAACGTCGCCAATGCGCACTGACCGCGCTCCACACATACGCCTTGCATGAGGTGGAAGCTCAAGACCTGCAACACGTGTTCACTTGAGGAGTGTTGCTCTCTCGGCGAGCCAAATCGGGGCCTTAATCAAGTGTTTCTCAACCGTTTACGCAGGTAACTCCGTTTAGATAGGCAGCCCGTCATCAATCGCGTGATCGCGATCCGCGGGTGTCTGTACACCCGGAACGTGATAAATGCCGTTGACGGTTTCCTGAGTCGCCTGAATGTCATCTCGCGCCGCATAAAATTGGCTGTACCACTTGCGACCCTTGAGGAAAGGTCCTTCTGTTTTCATCGCCATAGGTTTGATCGCGGGGCTCTTGTGTTGCCAGATCTCAAAATCTTTCGAGAAGGCCTCAAGGGCGCCGGCCTGAATCGCTTTGGCCATCTCTTTGTCTTCGGGCGTCACCGTGCCGCTTGCTGATTTAACCAAGCAACCGTGCCAGGCTTTAATCTTTCCATCTCCGACGGGCGTATTGGCAATCATCTCGAATTGCGTTGCGTCGCCCCATACTTGCTTGGAGAGCAGAACGCCAGGTCCTGTGTACCAAGTGGTGGTGTACAACATGGCGCCACCATAAAGTGTCATTGCTCCGCCTTGGCGTTGAATGAGCACATGGTCGCGCATCTCATTCTCGAAATACTCGCAGGGTGCACCATGCGTAGGCCCGAGGTGCCGGTTGTCGCACATGTTATCGAGAACTTCTTGCGGATGAATCTCCAGTTCGGGCAGGTGATCGAGATCCCAGTGAACCCAACTCCCTTCGTCCCATTGTTCGAGGTAGGGCGGTGGGTAATCAGGATCTGCACCGTCTTCGTCGAACCACATCATGATACAGCCCATGTTATCGACAACGGGGTAGGAGCGAATCGAAGCCGATTTGGGGCAGGGTCCATCGTGGTAGGGGATGTCATCTACCTGACCTTCCGAGTTGTAACGCCAGCCATGGTAAGGGCATCGGATCGAGTCCCCCTCAACCTGCTTTCCACCCACATCCGCCACGATGAGCATGGCACTGGTATTTTTGGCCAGGTGCGTGCCCATGTGTTTGCAGTAGGCGTCGAGCATCACTGGGTTGCCGCTTTCCCCACGATAGAGAGCGAAATCACGACCGAAAAAGGTCACACCGATAGGGCCGTTATCAATCTCTCGGCTTTCCGCCACAATGAACCAACCTCGAGGGTAGGTGTTGGGGCCAAGTCCGTATTCTGCTGCTGTTGCCACGGTGATTCTCCTATCAATACGCGCCGGCGCTGTTCTTTTGTCCAATGACGATAAACTAGGTGAAATGCGGATCGCGGTCAAAAGACGGACGAGTGATTCCGTAAACAAAAAGGACGATGACATAAATACGCGTGCCAACCAGCATGGGCGCCCTGAAAGACAGGAGCGAAAGCCTCGAGGAGTTTCGGTTGAACAACGAAGACTTACAGCAATTTAGAGCCGAGACGACCGCGTGGCTCGAGACCAACTGTCCGCTGTCGCAACGCCGGCCCATTGTCCGAGAGGAGCAGATATGGGGCGGGCGAAGACGCGTATTCCCCAGTGCAGACGCTCAGCAATGGTTCGAGGCCTGTCGCGATAAAGGATACACAGCGCCGGAGTGGCCAGCCGAGTATGGAGGTGGTGGGTTAACTTCCGCGCAAGCAAAAATATTGCAGCAAGAGATGTCAAAGATGGGCTGCAGACCACCGCTTTACTGCCAAGGGCTGTGGATGCTGGGACCTGCACTGCTGGTCTACGGTAATGAAGAACAGAAGCGTGAGCACTTAACGGCGATCTGTCGGGGAGAGATACGCTGGGCACAGGGTTACTCTGAACCCTCTGCAGGCTCCGACCTTGCGAACCTCAAGACCAAAGCCGAGGACTGCGGCGATCACTTTTTGGTAAACGGCACCAAGATCTGGACGACAAAAGCAGACGAAGCTGACTGGATTTTTTGCCTTGTGCGCACCAGTGATGCGACACCCAAGCAAGCTGGCATCAGCTTTTTACTGATCGACATGGCCACGGAGGGTGTCTCCACGTCACCGATTCCGCTTATCAGTGGTGAGTCGGAGTTCTGCCAAACCTTCTTTGATAACGTGAAAGTGCCAAAAGCTAATTTGGTCGGTGAGCTTAACGGTGGTTGGGCCGTTGCGAAGGAATTGCTCAAGCACGAGCGTAAGATGATGGCGGC
>CBFIBL010000017.1:0-23587 GCA_965660865.1 Luminiphilus sp. | reverse complement strand
GACATCGGGCGAGGCTGCTATGCGATTAATTTCGGCTAATTTTTCTGCTGCGGCCTCCAACTGACCTTTCGCTACATGGGCGCTGCCCTTGACGTAGGCCAGTATCCCCGTGAGATAGGGCGTCGAATGCTTAAGTGGCTCTATCGCGAGCAGCTCGTCCCACTTGCCAAAAATCTTGAGCGTGACCCAGGGTGCCGCCACACGCTTTTGCATGCGCCCCATGGGCGTACCGTTACGACTGATCGCTTCAGCCATTTGCTTAGCAGACTTGATAGCGAGTTCTGAGCTGCCCTGCATGGTTGCTGCATACCGCACAAAGTCGAGCGCATGGCCCGCGTGTATCTTGTGTGAGAGCGGATAGGTGCCGATGTTGGGCAATGGGCGATCGCCCCAGTGCTTGGCAAATTCTTTGTCAACGGCGAGCGAGCGCAGATTGTTGTCGATTGCACGCTGGTAATCCCCCACACGGACAAAAATATGTGCCGGCATATGAACCACGTGACCGCCTATGGGTAACGTCGCTTCTAACGCATCGGCTGAGACCATGGCACGCTCAGGCTCCAGCGAGGCCTCGATAAGGTGAATGTGCAAGTGGTAGACGCCGGGGTGCGGATCCCCAGTGTTAATGACGTGCTCGAGCGCTTCGGCAACAGCGAGCGTCTCACCCTTTGCCTCACCATTCTTATCCCAGTAATCCCAGCGACGAATCGACATAAAGCTTCCCGCATACAAAGCAGCAATGTCGGGATCATCCGGATATTGTTGATTGAGTTTGCGCATTTCAGCGAGGTACGCTCTGTCGCGCTCACGAGGATCGGGAATACTTTTCGCGTCGTAAAAAACATAAAGCGCGTTGATCAGCGCTGCTTCCATAGGCGTCGCACGATCGATACGAGCACGCGCAGCCTCGATTGCAGCCAAGCCAGTACCCCGCGGATCATCGGGCATTTGTGCGTAACGCGAATTCGGGTTGGGTCCTGCTGCATGCGCAATACCCCAGTAAGGCATGGGGTGAGATGGATCTAGCCGTGAGGCTTCCTGATACGAGGCAATCGACTCTGGAAAATAAAAGCCCCAGGCGAAGCGCAAACCCTGATCAAAGAATTGCTGTGCTTCTGCGTTGTCCGTCGATATCGGCCGTGAATACGTGCCCGATTTCGGCATCAAAATGGCCGTAGCTGATTCAGTATCCAGTGCCATGCCAGGTTTCGCCATCACCAATGTGGAAAGGGCGAGCGAGATACAAAAGAATAGATGCTTTAGAAATCTCATAGCCATAAGTCCTCAAAATTACGACAGCTTTAGTTCCATTAACGGTAACCCGCCCGGGAAAACGGCGCCACCTGCACGGACTGCATACCGCCCAGCAGGTTTTATCTTTGATACATAGAAACCGATTGCTGGTGAATATACAGCCAGCGCTGTTATCGTTTGCGCGCAGTGACTATCCGAACCCTCAGCCTCATAGCTAAGGCTCATCGGGATAAGCATAACGGAGTTGAGAAATGAGACTTTCAGGCAAAAACATTGTGCTCACCGGGGGAACAACGGGCATAGGCCGGGAGATGGTTAGGCAACTCCATAAGGGTAATCAGCTCCTCGTTATGGCGAGTCACCAGGAACGTCTGGATGCACTCGCAGCAGAGCAAGACAAATAAACTAGCGCCACCAGGGATCTTGTGCTGGCACCGGCAAATCACTCTGCTTTCTTAGTACACCACTACTGCCAACCAGTTGCAGTGGATACCCGTAACTCTCTAAGGTCTAATCACTCATGAGCCGATAGCGTCTTCAAAATAATGCCTGCAATAGGGCAGCGCATCAGGCCATGGCAGGAGACCTTTTAAGGTGGAGTGATCGGAGATGAACAACACTGCGAGTGCACTTTTTGCCGACACCGTGCTCGAGCAAAAGACAATGATTCCTGAGATCTATGGCAGTGTGGATTTTGGCCAGCTCCCCGAGCGCTACGTCAGGGACTTTGATCTTGAATCGATTCGCCCATCTCGACACCGCAGCTCTTGCGAGCGCGTCCTCGAAAACCCACAACTCGTGGAGCGCATCCGCAATTATACGATGATGGGTGACAAGGTGGCTGACGCCTATGCTTCACTCATACCTGAGTATGGTTTTAGAGCATTGGTCTCGATGCTCGAACAAGCCTGTGACCATGGTATCGAGAGCGTCGAGAACGCACCGGACGAACTCGTTGCTTTCATTAGCGCTATGGAGGCCACACCTGACTGGGTCGACATGGCCTTGGTGGAAGAAGGCGCCAAGCATGAGCGCATCCCTCTGGGAACAATATCGCCCTTCGCCATCCGCGGCGCGTTTATCGCGACCTTCATGAATAAGTACACTGCCCTGCCGATGACAATGACAGGCACACTTACCGATCAACAATCTGTCCGACGAGTCTTTGAAACGGCGAGCTTTTTCACTGCGACAACCATGCCGCGCGCAATGGAGCGCTTTAATCCCGGCTTCAAAGCCGCCGCTAAAGTGCGTCTCATGCACTCGATGGTGCGCTTTAACATCATGCGCACAGGTAAATGGGATGTGTCCACTTATGGCATTCCCATTCCACAAGTGGATCAAATGCCTGCAGGGCTTATTGGCATTTTTCTTCTGTCTTACAAGCTTTTGGCACAAGGCCGCACCGACTTCACGCAGGCAGAACGCGCGCGGGTAGAGATGGCGCGCTATCGCTGTTTCCTACTGGGGCTACCCGAGGAACTGTTGGGTGAAACCCCGCAAGAGATTGTCGATCTGATGACCGCCAGAGATATGTCTCTTCACAAGATTTATGACGATGAAACCTGTGGTGAGCTGGTTCGGGGCACGATGGATGCAGAGTTATTTACAGACCCGAGCATTACAGGGCGTTTTCACCGCTGGATGGAGCGAGGGTTCTCGAAGTACTTTCTGATTCAAAACTTTTGCGAAGGCAAAGCCGCCCGCGCTGAGGCGATGGGCGTTCATTTCACGCTAAACGATAAGATCGCAACGGCGTGCGCCCTTGCAACGATTGTCAGCACCTCAAACCTCTGCACCCTTGGCATGAAAATCCCCGGCATAAGGCAATGGCTCGACCGTCGCCTAACACGCAAGCTAGGAAGCTTACTCGAGACCTACGGCCACGCGGATTTCATCACCGATGCCAGCGAATACAAGCTGGTTGGCGCCAAATAACTTGCGCGCTACGGCACCTCTTTGCCGAGTGCTGCTTCGTACAGATAGAACCAGCCTTGCCGGTCAAGTTCCACTTTCCCCGCATCTGACAGCGCTGAAATACGCTCAAGGTTATTGGTGCCCATCACCGGGGTGATTTTGGCGGGGTGCGCCAACAGGAATGCTGTCGCCACTGCAGAACGATCTACGTTATGAAACCTTGCAATCTCATCCAATCGCTTCGCCAGCTCACCCGAGCTCGTCATCAAATCACCGCCTCCTAGCGGGGACCAAGCCATAACAACGTGGCCATGCTGCTGGTGAAACGCTAAATCCCCATTGGTGAACGCTGAGATCTCTTTAAGGCTCAGTTCTATTTGATTGGTTACGAGAGGGTGGCGCATTGCTGACTGAAGGAGCTCCCAATCCCACGGCCTGAAATTCGAAGCGCCTACGGCTCGAACTTTTCCTGAGTCGACGAGTGCATCAAGCGCCTCGCCTGTCTCGTGATGATCCATCAAGGGGTCGGGACGGTGAATCAGAAGTACATCGATAAAGTCTGTACCCATGGCGGTCAGCGACTGATTCACACTTTCGTGAATATGTGCACGAGTCGTATCGTAATGTTTTACCCTCGCGCCTGTGTGTCGACCCGCATCAATCACAATGTCGCACTTAGTAATAATTTCCATCTGATGCCGAAGAAACGAGCTCGCTTTAAGCGCGTCGCCCAACACACCTTCGGCAGTATAGCCACCGTAGATATCGGCTTGATCGAACGTAGTAATTCCCTGATCGAGTACTGTACGGATCTTGGTATCAACGTGCTTCACAGAGGTATCGACATCGTCTGCCAAGCGCCACATGCCGTAAACAAGCTGACTGAACTCAAGGCCCTCGGCAATTTGAAGACGTTTCATAATATTTCCTCAAAGTCTGTATGAGAGTCTACGTCTGAATCGTGAGAAAGTGTGATTCGATAAAAACATAAAGTGTGATTCAATAAAAACATAGAGACGTTTGATTTTCATAAGCCGTGACCTTGACACCACTCTAAGCGTTAGCGATAAAGGCGGCGGAAGAGGTGTATTATGATCGAGTTTTTAAATCCGGAGGCAGACGTCGGTATTGACCAGATACCCTACGACTTATCCGTAGCGGTCGACGGCGCGGTGCAGACAACGATTGGGCTGCTGGCTAACGGGTTTCCTGATTCCGTAGAATTTCTCAACCAGGTTGGTGAGGCCGTCGCGCGTCGCCGGCCCGGTATCAATCTCAAGGCTTATAACAAAGGCAATGCCACAATCGCCGCGCCCGAGAAACTGCTCGGCGAGATTGGTGGTGATTGCGTTGGCGTCATTGCTGCCTACGGGCACTGAGGCTCCTGCACTACCGGCACCGTGCGTGACGGCATAAACCTCGCAAAACTAGGCATTCCCGCAGTGGCTTTAGTCACCGAGGAGTTTTGGTCTCAAGGTAACTTCGTCGCCGAATCACTCGGCATGTCTGGGGTACCGCGCGTTCAGTTACCTCACCCGGTGGCCGGTACCGGTGCTGAAAATATGGCAGCGGTAGCCGATTCAGTGGCTGAGCAAATCCTGAACGCACTCGAGGCAAGCATTGACTGACATTCTCTCAGCACGCGACGAGGAAGCGGCACTCGAGGAACTCCATCGCCTCGGGTGTACTGATGGGCTACCCGTTGTTATCCCAACGGCAGAACGCGTTTCCAGAATGGTTCTGGCGTCGGGGCTTGATGCGGACATGATGTTAGGAACCATGGGGCCGGGACACGGAATAGCTACGGTGGAGAAAGTAGCCATTGCTGCAGTCATGGCGGGTTGCCTGCCTGATTACATGCCGGTGGTTGTGGCTGCAGTGAAAGCCGTTATCGAACCTGAGTTTGACCTGACTGAAATGCAGGCAACGACGCATTGCACGGCACCACTCATCATTGTGAATGGCCCCGCTCGCCATACTTGCGGTCCTATCGCCTCAGGTACAGGCGCTTTGGGACCAGGTCACCGCGCCAATGCGACGATTGGCCGTGCGCTCAGACTTACCATGATCAATATTGGTAAGGCGCGTCCGGGAAGCTCCGATATGGCGCTGCTTGGTCATCCCGGAAAGTTCACTTTTTGTCTTGCCGAAGATGAAGAGAGCAGCCCTTTCACGCCGCTTCACGTAAGTCGCGGTTTTGACGCTGAGGATAGTGTCGTCACGGTTCTGGGCTCGGAAGCGCCACACTCCGTCATTTATGCAGGCGACGGCGACGACCCAAACAGCTACAAATCTTTGCTCGAATTACTGGCGATGGGGCTCGCGAACCCACCGAGTAATAACGGCACGCTTACCGGTGGTTGTGCAACGGTGGTGTTGAACCCCGAGCACAGTGCCATTTTGCATGGGGCAGGCCTCACGCGAGAAGATATCGCGCAAGAGTTGTATGAGCGTAGCTTTGTCGAAGCGAGCATCGTTAAGCGCTTGTTCAGCCAGTTTGCGGGACCCAACCCGCAGGATCGCATGGCCTTCAAAGACCCCGAGCAAATCCTGATTTTACAGGCGGGCGGCTCCGGCGTTTATTCGATGGTGATGCCCTCGTGGTGTGTTGGCGCACACGCCAACTCAGCCGTAAGCGTCAAGGTCGAGGCGGATATGTTCTGTGAGATTCCGGGCCTAGCCGGAAACTAAGCATCCTCCTAGAGCTCAACCATATAAACCGACTGGCTTTTATAACAGCGCGATCGCGGCCGCGCTGGGCGTCACCGCTCCGCTGAGAATCACTGCTGATCTGGGCGTCAGGCGAGACTACCCCTTACCCAACAACACCTGCTTCAAGATTATCCGTCAAAACGAAGACACCTGGCTTAAGGGCGAATCTCGCTTCGTAATCTGCTAACCGCGCCTTCAGGCTCTCTATGGCGTCTTGGTGGACTAACGTGACAGTGCAGCCACCGAATCCCGCGCCGGTCATGCGGGATCCAAGTACCCCCACCGTACCTTGAGCAATATCGACCAAGCAATCGAGCTCGTCACAGCTCACTTCAAAATCATCCCGGAGCGATTGATGCGAGGCGTTCATGAGAGCACCAAACGCCTCCAAGTCTCCTCCACCTAAAGCAGCTGACGCATTCAGGACGCGCATGTTCTCACTGACAACATGACTGCATCGCCGTCTGACAATGTCTGATAGTTCGTTCGCATGTGCGTTAACTTGTTCGAGTGTGACATCACGCAATGCCCTTACAGAAGGGTCAGATTGCTGAAAAAGTGTAACGCCCTCCTCGCACTGCGCGCGACGTTCGTTGTAGGCAGAGGACGCAAGCTCTCGCTTTACTTCGCTGGCGATAATAACAATCCGGTGAACGCCCAGAGAAATCGGGATATCGACGTGAGAGAGTGATCGACAGTCGAGCATCAAGGCATGGTTAGCACGGCCAAGGCCGCTCGCGAACTGATCCATAATGCCGCACATAACACCCGCGTAACGGTGCTCGACGCGCTGGCAAAGAGCCGCGATATCAGCACGCGGCATTGCAAATTTGAAAATCGCCTGCAGTGCTAGGGCCGTTGCTGTCTCCACTGCCGCAGACGAACTCAAACCTGCACCGAGATTGAGATTGCCGTCGATGACGGCCTCAAAACCTGAGGGAATCAGTCCTAATAATCTCAGCTCCTCCACCACCCCCAGTACATAGCAAGACCAGTGGCCAGGTTTCGGTTGCTCGAAAGTCCCAAGGCGGCACGTCAACGTCTCATTAAATTTGAGTGCGATGACCGAGATCCGATTATCGCTGCGAGGCCGAATGCCTACATAGACACCGCGATCCACCGTCATTGGCAACACAAAGCCATCGTTAAAGTCCGTGTACTCGCCAATCAAATTGACACGGCCAGGCGCCATGACGACCGATAGATCTGGGGTATCGCCAAAATGCAATTGGAATTCTGTGCGTATGTGATCGATCATCGGCCTATCTTTGTATCGCTGTCGGGAAAGCGTGGTGATGGATGATCGCCTCTTTGCACCCAGACGTAAATCGCTCATGAACACGAAGATGTATCAAAAGAGAATCGGCAGTATCACCCTCGCCCTGCTCACCGCGGCTCTGGTCTCCGCATGCAATCTTATTGGCAACAAACCGTATCCGATCAGCGATCACTCGGACGGGAAGCGTTTTTATAACCGCGACGGATCAGATAAAGGGCTGAGCGATATCAGCCAGTTTTTGTGGCAAAGCCTCTGGAATGAATCAGCGTGGCCAGCGTCACTCCCCAATCCTGAGCCCTCGGCAATTCCAGAACGGGTAGAGAAAGGCATTCGCGCCACTTACATCAATCACGCAACCATCCTCATCCAAGTGGATGGACTGAACATTTTGACCGATCCGATCTGGTCCGAGAGAGCAAGCCCCGTCACCTTTGCGGGTCCAAAGCGCATCCGACCACCTGGTATCGCGATAAGCGATCTGCCAGAAATCGATCTCATACTGATTAGCCATAATCACTATGACCATCTTGACACAACGACACTGAAACAGCTGCGCCAACAACAAAACAGAGAACCCGTCATTGTCTCGGGCCTTGGCAATGCGGCGTTACTCCGCTCACTCGGCTACGGCCAAGCAATCGAGCTCGACTGGAGTGATAGCACAACTGTCGATAATGCCACCGTGCATTTTGTTGAGTGCCAGCACCGCTCAGCACGAGGCATCTTTGATCAAATGCAAACACTATGGGGTTCCTTTGTCGTTGAGACGAGCCAAGGGAATATCTACTTTGCAGGGGATACCGGTTATTCACCGCACTTCAAGGAGCAAGGTGAACGCTTTGGCTCCTTTATGCTCAGTATTCTCCCTATTGGCGCGTACGAACCTCGCTGGTTCATGAAAGACATCCACCTAAATCCTGCAGAGGCCGTTCAGGCCCATATCGACCTCAACAGCGAACAGAGTCTTGGCATGCATTTCGGTGTCTTTCAACTCACTTGGGAGCCAGTCGATCAGCCAGTGACTGACCTAGAGGCTGCGTTAGAAGCCAATCGAATCGACGTCGGAGAGTTCTGGGCATTGGAGCCGGGGCAGGCGCGTGTGATTGCTCCTAGATAAGCAGCATTCTGACGCTTTTCCGCTTACCTATCCGATGGTGATCGTGTCTACGATTTGCTGATATTAGCCGCGCTCGGCGTAGTAGGTCTCTGAAACACTTCGCAAGCGGGCGGCACTGGACTCAGGTGTGATGTCACGTTGAGGTGTCGCGAGCATTTCGTAGCCCACCATAAACTTTTTAACCTCAGCCGAGCGCAGCAAGGGTGGGTAGAAGTGCATGTGCCAATCCCACTCCGGGTAATTAGCGCCGTCGGTTGGCGACTGATGCATGCCAGCCGAATAGGGAAAGCTACACTCGAACAGGTTGTCGTAGCGCGTGGTCAGCTGCTTGATAATCTCGGCGAGATCGTGGCGTTCTGCTGGTGTCATATCGCCCAGATGACGCACATTACGTCTCGCGAGAATTAGGGTCTCGAAGGGCCATGTCGCCCAAAAAGGAACGACGACGACGAAACTCTCGTTAGAACAGACGAGCCGAGTCTCGCGCTCAAGCTCCACTGCGAGATAATCACCCAGTAAAGTTCGGCCCGTTTTTCCCCAATGTGCGCGCATCCGCGCGGATTCCTTGGCAGGCTCATCGGGTACTGTTTTCTGAGCCCAAATCTGTCCATGAGGGTGCGGGTTACTGCAGCCCATGGTCTCGCCCTTATTCTCGAAAATCTGAACGTGATTAACGCCCTCCATCGCACCGAGCTCGATGTATTGTGAGGTCCAAAGATCAACGACAGCATTGATCTCATCAACGGACATCTCCGGCAAGGTCAGATCGTGGCGCGGAGAAAAGCAGACAACACGGCAGATGCCCGTCTCACTCTCTGCCACCAACAAATCGTGATCCTCGTTACGACCCTCAGGCGTCTTCGAAAGAAGCGCACTAAAGTCGTTTTGAAACACATAGGGATGTGAATAGTCGGGGTTGGCCTGACCGCCAGCACGCTCATTACCGGGGCACAGATAACATCCAGCATCATAAGCTTCGACCGAGGGCTTCGATGGGGACTCTTCCTTTCCCTGCCAGGGCCGTTGGTTGCGGTGTGGAGATACGAGAACCCAATCACCTGTTAGCGCATTGAACCGCCTATGCGGATGTTCCTCAGGGTCGAAAACGCTCAATACTCTTAATCTCCCCCAGCTAATCCGCAACGATGACTGACAACTAAGCTACCGCCTCAATACGCGCAGGCACAAATTTATGATGCGGCGTGCCCGCGAACTTATCGCAATCGCTTAGCGAGGTGAGTTCATTGGGCGCAACACCCGAGCGCGTACCGTCGACATTGTCGAGACCAAAGCCGTTAGGAATGGCGACATGTCCCGGCAACATGCGATCAGTGACCTCAACGCGCGCCGTAGCGGAGCCTGTAGCCGTCACGATCCGTGCCTGATCGCCTGTTTCAATGCCAAGCCTCGCAGCATCATCAGGATTCAGTCGCAGCGAGCCATCAGGGTCTTTGCGGCGCCAACCAAAGTCGCGGTAAATCGTATTCGCGGTGTAGTCGCGACGCTCGCCCGCGCTCAAGGCAAAGGGGAAATCGGAATTTGAACGGTCAATAGGCCCCGCCTCTAGTACGGTGAGCTCTTCCAACAAGCTGGGTAGCACTAGCTGAATGCCTCCCTCCTGAGCCATTCTCTCCCATGCAGTCGACATATCGTCTCGCGAGAACACAACACCAGAATGCCCGGCAATGATGGCATCGAAAAGCTTATCGGCCTGCGTGATGGGGTCACCCTCATAGCCGGCACGCGCCAAACTCGCACTGTCACGCATGGCAAAACCGAGTGTCAGTGGCCACATGACGGCACCCTCTTTGGCGCCCTCGGGCAGTACTTCGCCAAGCGTTCGGTAGAGAATGACGGGCGCTAATTTAGACACCATGCCGTCCGCAGCCATGGCTTGCATGAAGCGCTCTCTGAACGCCTCGCGCCCATTCTCCCTTAACAGCACTCTGAGCTCATCGACTAAGTCTTGTGGCATAGCACCCGCAGCCTCGATCAGCCGCGCATGAATCTCCGCCTCCGACAGCGACTCGCCTAGCGGCTCGAACAGGGGCTTACGTAAATGGAAATAATTTTCAGGGAATTCGAAATTGAAGAATGTTGCTTCCCACTTCTCAAACTGTGTCGATGCGGGCAGTACGTAATCGGCCTCACGCGCGGTCTCAGTCATCGCAATATCGATGACAACGACCAAATCCAGAGCACGAAGCGCCTCCCGCATACGATTGCTGTCAGCCAGTGAATGCACGGGGTTAGAGGCCTCCACGAGCATTGCACGATAGCGGTCGGGATGGTCGGTCAAAATTTCGTCTGCAATGACATTGCAGGGAATCATGCCGCTGATAATCGGCGCCTTCACAACGGGTGACTTTCGCGAGCTGCGACCGCTACCCGCGATATTCTGTAGGTAAGCAGGAACGTAGTGCCCCCCTTCTTTACCGAAATGTCCGCACAACACCCAAACCAACTTTTCAAGGTAGCTGATGAGTGTTGAGTGGTGATTCATCTGAACCCCCAAGTCTTCGAACATCGCCATGCCCTTGGCGTTGGCAATGGCGTCTACAGCGGCGCTGACTTCCTCAACAGTGAGGCCCGCATGCGCACAGTAATCGGCAACTGGAATAGAACCAAAGACTCTGATGATTTCCTCAAGACCCTGAGTGTGTTCATCAACCCAGGCGGAGGCGTAGCGCTCGTCCTGAATAAGCATGCCAACCATGGCCGCGAGCATCCAAGCATCGGTGCCGGGCTTCACTCGTAGGTGAATGTCGGCCATTTTCGCCGTCTCGGTAACCACCGGATCGACAACAATCATGGTCTTATTAGGATCCTTCGCAAAATCGCGCAGGAATACACGTGCCCTCGGTATACCGTGGGTGTGCCACGGGTTTTTACCGAGGAAAAACGCAACGTCACAATGGTGGAAATCGCCTTTCACCATGGATCCAAACATTTGGCCGTTGACCCAGAACTCACCGGTCTTTTCCTGCGCCAAGGCACTCGAGCGATACGTGCTGCCCAGAACCGACCGAGTTGCGCTTGAGTAGGCTCCTGGGAGGTGGTTACCCTGACCACCACCCCCGTAATAAAAGATTTTGTCACCGCCGTGCGTATCTCGGACGGCCGCAAAGCGCTCCATGATCTCGCGGGTCGCAGTGTCCCAATCGATGACCTCGAAGGAACCGTCTGACTTGCGTCGCAAGGGCGACGTGATGCGGTCCTTGCCGTTTTGATAGTGATTCAGCCCCGACGCCTTTTGGCAGAGGTACCCCTTGGAAGCAGGATGGTCCTCGTCGCCGCGGATGCGCACGATTTCGCGATCATTTTCACCGCCGGTCTGAACTTTGATTCCGCAATTCAGCTCACAGAGGATGCAGGCACTGGTCATCCATTTTTCGTTAGACATGCGACGTCTCCGACGTGTGTGGCGCAAGCGCCGGGTTGTTTCTTCACGCTTCTGCAATCAGGTAATGAAAGACTATCTCATCCTGCATGAGACGCCATCACTTTTTACGGAATTAAATCAGGAACTGACACAGCAGCAGCTCGGCGTCGCAGTCAACATCTTCTGAGCCGTACGCATTGGCGATGCCGTGTCACTCGCTCTCGCCGACAGGGTTCGCCGCTTTCACATAACCACCGTCTCGATCGATTGCCCAGTTCCCGGTTGAACGCTTGAGTTGCTCACGCGAGGCAATGACCCGGACAAAGGGATGATTCGGATCCTGCGCCTCGAAGTAATTAACGTAGTGAACGATCAAATCTCCCAGCACGGTGTCATCAAAGATCAGAGCATCCGAATAACCCGCTTCATAGTCGCCCGGCTGCGCGGTAATAGCTTCGGAATAAAACGACTTAAGATCCTCCAGCGCGAGTTTCAGCCATGAAGGCTCCGGGAACGGCTGTTTGACATCATCAGCCCAAGTCGTCACATCCTTAACAATATCGGGGATAGAAGACTCACACACCCCGACCGTTGTACGTCCGCGCCGCTTTAAACCGAGTTCGTACCATGGGGTCAGGGCTCCAACTTCCTGAGAAAGACGTCCGTGCCATGACTCGTCATCGCGTTTACGCTGAAAACTGACGGGACAAGCAGGCGGTGGTGTATCGATATCAGGTAGGTCAATCGGGTAGTCTTCGAGGACAGGCCCCTGGTCAGCATCAAGTAACTGCAAAGCACGCTTGATGACCTCGGTCTGGAAGGCTTTATCAGAAGGTTTCCCAAGTGGTCTACCCAGCGGAAAACTGACCCAGAGAATACGCGGTGGCTTCATGGTCTCGGCAATTTCGCGAAACAGAGCAATGCCCGCGGTCTGAATACCCTCGGATTCGAGGTAATAAGCGATACCGCATACCGTCCTCGAGCAGTTGGGACAAACAGGCACGATAAAGGCTGCATCAACACCATCGGCCTTCAGTAACTGTGCTAGATCGCGCGCATTCGCCTCGTAGACGTCGGGCAACATGCCACCGCCCATAAAGCTGTAATTGACGTCGGCCAGACGGCCAATAACACCCGCAGATTCGAGCTCCTTGAATCGATCAACCGGGAACACCACATTGATATCTTCCTGAAAACCACTTCGGTCGTAATTCACCGAAGCGTGAGTCATCAAGATATCGTAGGCCGCAAGATCTCGCGGTAAGGCGCGGTAGCTGGAGTCGACGAACTCGAAATTATGGTCCCCACGAAAATTGAGTCCCGCGGTGGTAATGATGGCCACTCTCTTTTCAGAGAGCGGCTTGTTATTGACGACCCAGGGCAAGTCACCCAGCGGAGGCAATAGCTTGCTCATCAGGTGGCTGCGTTCGTACTCAGGTATATCGGCGAGCTTTACCATCGAAACACAGGTCCCCTATTAAACATCCATACCCAACAATAGCCGCCGTGTTTTACGGTGTAGAAAGGGCAATATCATCACCGCTATACATCCGGCCGTGATTTGCGCAATGAGCCATAAATCAAATTCGAGCACAGCACCGCCAAGAACAGCGTAAATGCTGGCTCGAATCGGCGAGGCAAGCATCATGGTCACGACAAAATGCGTAAACGGGAACCTCACAGCTCCGGCTACGATGGTCATGGGGCTTTGTGGGCCCAGCGGATGGACGGTTATCAGGAAAAGCGCAGGGACACCGCTGCGCGACAAAATCCGTTGTAGCCGCTCATTTTTGTCGCCTAATCGCTTTTTAACCCAATCACTACCCAGGTAATAACCCAATCCGTATTGGACAACGCCAGACAAGGTCAGCCCTACGCCACCCCAAATAATGGCTTCGGCCAGCCCGAACGCCACGCCACCAAGCGTCAGAACGACGTGCGTTGAGAGGCCCAGAAATAGCCGAATGACTACAAGAACCACGTAAGCCAGAGGACCCCACCAGCCGATGGAGTCGATCCAAGCGCGAAAATCATGAACCGAGTCGAGTGTCAGCTCGATACCAAAATAGTCTGCCAGTAGGCGACCGAACATAAGCAGCGTTATCAACGCACCTATGAAGGCAAAAAGTGGCAACCAATTCTTCACGAAGGAATTCAAACCCCTATCATCATAAATTTGAGACGCTCAAGCAGTGCGCGCTAGCACCTGACAACGCAGGAGCAAACGCCGCTCAGTCGGGTCAATTGATGTGCGTCTATGGAGGCAGCGGCGATTATCCCAGATGATGACATCGCCTGGCGTCCAGTTCTGCTCTACTAAGTACCCCTCCGGTATCGCATACGCCCAGAGCTCATCGAGCAGCGACTCGCTCTCCTCTAGCGATAGTCCGGGGATGTAAGCCCACTCCCTGCGACCGAGGTATAAGCACTCGTCTCCCGTCTCATCGTGTTCTCGAATAATGCCATGAACAGCACCCGGAGCATCGCGGGGATCTTCGAATAACTCAAAACCGCGTCGAAGGTTACCCACACTGTCATGGGCCGCATTATGCTTGATCGTCAAGTGGCGTATCCGCTCCCTTAATGCCTCTGGTAAGCATTCAAGTGCTCGTCGCTGATCGGAAAAAAAAGTATCACCGCCATGTTGCGGAATCTCGACGCCAAGAAGCACACTCGCAGGAGGGGGCGTGTCGATGTACGTCATATCGGAATGCCATGTTGCCTCCGAGTCACCCAAACCACCAATAGGCTTCCCATTCACTTTGATATTTGAAATCGGCGTTACGTAGAGGTTATCGAGTTCTGTCTTTTGCTCTTCGCTCATACGTCCCAGAGGAATTTGCTCAAGTGGGCCAAAGCGCTGACTAAAGGTCTGCAGCGATTGCTTATCGAGCGACTGCCCTTTGAACCGGAGTACGCCATAGGTCAACCAAGCCGCGTAAATAGCCTCAAAGGCGTCAGGCGATAGTTGAGTGAGATCAACATCGCCAATATCTGCGCCAAAGCCATTGCAAATAGGTGTTACTTTCATGAGTTTAACCTCCTAAGTAGCGGGGCAATGGTATACGTTGTGTTCGCGCATGCGTACGAGACGCTTAATAACAATATGGCATACGTTATGCCAAAATAAAAGCGGGATCTCTACGGGCGAGAAAAGAGGGCGATAAAAGAGGAAGGTGATGGAAAGTGATGGAAATTGATGGCTCGTGTCATTGCGGAAAAATTACCTGGAAAGCGATCGCCAACCCCGAGTTGGTTGCAGTGTGTTATTGCACAGACTGCCAAACCTTCGGATCTTCGGCCTTTCAATACGCGACACGCATCATGCGCGATGAGTTTAGCCTGTTAACTGGCACACCAAAGATCTACGAGAAGCGTGCAGACAGCGGGACACGCCGCTATTACAGCTTCTGCGGCGACTGCGGCGCCGGAATTCACACAAGTAACGTCGACGGTGAAGGTGTGCTATCGCTTCGTCTAGGTAGCTGTCGTCAAAAACACCTACTACCACCAACCCTACAAATTTGGTGCTGCTCAGCTCCCGATTGGGTCGACGTAAAAAGTGATATTAAGCTCGATAAGCAGGGATAACGCTCGCTTGAGACTGTGCTTAATCGAGTCAGCCTTTAGCGCCGGAATAGCCCAGTTGGCGCCAGGCCTCGAAAGCAGCCACCGCCACCGCATTAGACAGGTTCAAGCTTCGGCTATCAGGCAACATGGGAAGGTGCACAATATTCGCTTGCTCGAATACAGAAAGCATCTCGGTCGATAAGCCCTTTGTCTCTGAGCCAAACACTAATGAGTCACCGGCCGAATAAATGAAATTAGAATGCGCAGTTTGACCACAGGTCTCAACAGCGACCAAACGTCGCTGCGGGTTCGCTTCTGCGTAAATGGTTAAATCGTCCCAAATCTGGACATTTGCGAACTCGTGATAGTCAAGACCTGCTCTTCGCAAACGCTTGTCATCCATCTCAAAGCCCAATGGACGAATGATGTGTAGGCCTGCACCAGTGTTAGCACAAAGACGGATGATATTTCCCGTATTCGGGGGAATCTCTGGCTGGCAAAGTACAATATGAAGGGCTAGGTCGCTCATCAAAAAGTCTCTCTCTCGTTAGCGCCATTACAATACCGGCGGCTCGGTGAGCGATTGGCGAGCGACGCTGCTAAATTTCGAGTTTAGCACCCAGTCGCTGAATGGTGACGCCGTTGTCCCAACCACCTTCGATGATACTAGCCGTCGCCTCTTTGATGCCGGTATCGATCCGCCACTGAAGGTAAGCGTCGTAGTGCGCAACGCTCTCCCACTCCTCGATCAAGGTATACGTATTGGCTGATTCCTCAACGTAGACGTCAAGCCCAATACAGCCGTCGAAGCCTCGGGTGGCGCCTAAAGATGCCTTGAAAACCTCCGCCATCTCAGCGAGCTTGCCTTCCTGCGCTTTGAAATGCGCGATGATGATTGCCGTCATTCTTATTCTCCTATTAGGCGCAATATAAATTTACCTTGGGCGCGAGTCCTACAGGTTACTCAGGATCATCGTCTTTTATGCAGATACCAAAACTCCACCAACGTGCAGAGCAGGCATATACCAAACGCCCTCGTTGCCCGTGTTGCATATCCAAAATACGTTGAATCGTCTCAGTTGGCGCCATGCCCAATGTCGTCTCAGCCTGCAGCTCCTCAATAGGTCTGGGGTAAGTTGCCCAGTCCTTGGGTGCTCGCCAACCTGGCGGTGGTATCAATACCGAGCGAGTCCCACTTACCGGGTAGAGCGCTCGCCAGTCGGTGATGGCGCGCGCCATTTCATCAACAATATCGGGGTGTTCACTCGCCAGGTTATTGTATTCATTAGGGTCCTCTGCTATCCGGAACAAGTAGTTCGTGACGGTGGTAGACAGCTGGTCTTGTTCCATCTCTTGAACCAACTTCCACTCATCGTCAAACGCCGTTAGCTTAAAGCTTCCGTATATTGGAATCTCAGAGGCAAACATCACGAGCTCGTCACGCTCATGAATTACGCCATCTTTAATCGACGACCATAGACTCTGCCCATCAAATTCAAAGGTATTGAGTGGCTCAACGCCTGCAGCGTCGGCTAAGGTGGGGAATACGTCCATCACAGTCATGATCTGATCAAACGTCTGATTGGGCTCGAGGACACCAGGCCAGCGCATCAGCGAAACAACCCGAATACCGCCTTCAAACGTCTCTCCCTTACCGCCACGAAGCGGTGCATTATCGGCGCCGCCCACCGAGTAGGCCGCACCACCGTTATCGCTGAAAAAGAGCACGATGGTGTTTTCTTCAAGACCCTCTTCAGCGAGTGTATCGAGAACTCGACCAATGGCCTGATCCATCGCATCAACCACTGCGGCGTACATAGGACGTGCACTCTCTTGCAGCATGAGCTTCGCCATCCGCCGAGTTGAATCGGTCTGATTGGAGCGCGCAGGTGCCAAGTCCGTCTCTATATCCTTGTACTTTTCCTGCAGTTCCTCAGGTGCATCGAGCGGTGTGTGCGGTGCTATGAATGGCATGTAGACGAAGAAGGGCTTGTCCTTGTCACGTTCTCGGATGTATCGACTTACTTCATCGGCTAGTAGATAAGTCTCGTAACCCTCGTCATCGATGGACACACCATTCTTTTGGAAGTCCTTGCCACCCACATTAGCGAAGGGCGGATAAAAGCCCACCTCGGTGTGCAGATGTCCGTAAAAGTGCTCAAAACCGCGCTCATTAGGGTGATAGGTCATTTGCGCATGCCCTAAATGCCATTTACCAACCATCGCGGTTTGGTACCCCGCCGCTTGAAACGTTTGTGGCAAGAAGTGTTCAGCCGGATTCACACCAATATTGTCCCACGGGAGAATGACGCCGTAGGCAATACCCAAGCGGATGGGGTCACGGCCTGTCATAAGGGCCGCACGTGTCGGCGAGCAGATTGGGGTCGTGTAAAAGCGGTTAAGCTGAACCCCCTGCTCGGCCAGCTTATCCAACGATGGCGTATCGATATCGCCACCGTGGTAGCCAACATCATTCCAGCCTAGGTCATCGGCAACCATGATGATGATATTGGGGCGGTCGCCATCAGCCCCGAGTGCAACATGTGTGGCGACAATGGCCATAATTGATACGACGAGTCTGGTGAGGTGTTGAAAAAAAGGCATAACTCTCTACTTTTTTGATTTTTTTATCGTTTTGTTAGGGTGCGGAAAGCTTTACTAAACTACCACCCACTCGATCTTCAGGCCGATACGGAAATTACACAAGGCACAAATGGACGTAATGCTGTGTTCTAGTTATCCGCTGCGCCGTCGGCAACCGATTGCTGCGGAACCAGTCGTACGCGGCCCCATGGCGTTCCGTAATGGATCCGTCCATCCTCGTCAATCGAAGTGGCGGAGTACAGCACGTTGTAGCGCTGCCCGCCTATCACGTAGTGAAAATCCGATATCCCAGTTCGCCAATTCAGTGCTTCAAGCGTGAACTCGTTGTCTCGTGCGCCAATGAAATAGACCCTGTTAGATAAGGTGCCGACGGTCGGCACACTACTGGGAGAGCTGATGTCTTTATTAACCCATGCGTATTCGAGTGCACGCGTGACTGGGTTCCACTCAAATTTCTGAAGCCCATAGGGCTGGTATTCAGGATGACTACCAAGGTAGCTAACTAGTAATCCCGTGGCTCGCTCAGGCAGATACCAAGGGACATTACGCGGTGCGTTGTTGACGACCAATGCACCGTAGCCAGACACGACCACCGACTGCTCCGATTGAATTTTCTTCAACGAAGGATCGCCCATGGTCACCGGAAGCTGGCCGGCAATTCTCCGGCTGGGCGCTGTGGGCAGCTGCTGCCAATCCTTAGGAATATCGTCGCGCCAGAACAGAAGCATATTCATTTGCGGCTGCCCATCAGTAATGACTACGAACCGATCTTCATTACCAAACCCCATGAGCGACGGCGTAGCTCCAGTGCCATGTCCCCACCCATTCAAGTACTCTGCTGTCCAAGCACCATCTCGCTCATCGACACTCAAATACTCGCCGGTCCAGATAACTTTATGCATGTGCTCTTGAGAGGCAATGTAAATCCCGCCGGCTTCATCGATGGCAAAACCGTTGCGGATCCAACCGTAGCCCATTGCTTTAGTTGCTTTGTTTTCTGCGCCCTCGCTGTGATGCAGACGTACCGAGTGGAACTGGTTTAAGTCGCGATTGACCGCAACGATGTAACCGTGTTCAGTGGCGGCAATAAGCCAACCATCGTAGGTTATGCTGAGCCCCATAACGGGCCCCGTCACCTCATCGGGAAACTGAAACTCACCCTTCTTAACAATGCGTGAGCGGGAGTCACTGGGATCCTCATCCCCAAACACCAAAATCTGCCCTGTTTTGCTGCCAATGTAATAGTTGTGCTCGCTATCTAGCACCGTGTAGAGATTGGCGAGGTCACGCAGCTTACTCGCCTCTTGAAAAGCATGAATCAGTGCAAATAGTCCTGAGTTGTTCCGATCAAACTTAGCTATCGAGGCGTCAGCTCTCGCCTCGTCATAGTAGGTTGTTCCCGGGAATGGGTACTCATCGATCATTTCGTAAGTCTCGTAATCGACCTTCACGATGCGATCGATGCCATTTCCCCAGAGCACACGCTTACCGTCGTTATACACACCAGAAATAACCTGCCCGAAGTGTGCGGGCCCGGTGTGCAAATATTGAATCTCCGTGTCTGTCAGTCGGCGCGAGGTGCCCAAAGGGCCCGCCAGCATCTGGGAATCTTGTTGTGCAGGGTCGTTATGGGCCATGGCGTTATGGCTATCGGCGAGAAATGGATTGCGAGCCGGCAAGTTACTGGCGCTGGCATCACCGAGGAACATAAACGTGATTAAAAACAGAGCTGGTCGCGCTACTAGCCGGGCCATGAACCCAAAAATGGGCTGATGGTCGGTATTGAGACTATCTTTCCTAGTCATCATCTTGTTGTCCTAAAAATAAGTAACAGGACCAAAGGAAGTGTGAGTGGCAAAGCCAAAATAACGGCAATAAATCCAAGATAAAACATCGCCTGTTGAAATTCACTAGCGGTCTCGGGTGGCTCAATCGAAGGGCTGAAATACTGACCCGAGTATAGATGCCCCACATCCTGAAAGCGTTGCTGCATCCGCATTATCCATCCCCTCACCCCCTCCAGACGCTCATCGAATCGAAGTGCTTCAAGCGGCGGTACCGGGATGCTTGCATGGCATTGCACAATACCGAATAACAGAAGATCTCTCCCGCCCGGTGAGTCACCGTCGATAAAATCGCCATCCGAATCAGCAATCGCTTGCTCCCAGTACAGAAATTGATCCCCGAAATTCTCCGGGTCTTTCATTTTGCCTAAAAGGCGCACGAACCCCATGAGCGTCATCATGTACAGCGCTATGAAACCTCGGAAGAGGTTTCGACAAGAACGCTCAACAAACTTGGGAGACGACTCACCCGCGAGCGCGAAAGCGTGCAAAAATCGCAGTAGATTATCGGATCGATGGATAACGCCTTGCCAGGCGGCTCTGATAGCGGCGCTTTCTTCTTCATTCAGGGGCTTAAAACCGAGCGATGCTAATAACTCAAATGACTCCCGTCGCCATGGCCCGCCATTGAGCGACATTGTTGGCATGATCACTCCCCACTTTAAAAAGGTACCCGCAGTTGGGGTGGAGCGCAGCGTGTAAGGAATGGCTTTTTCTCTCAGCCCAAGTAGCACCGCCTGTACCCAGGGTGAATGATCGCCCCCGTAAACCTCGGCCGTAATTTTGGGCGAGGTGCTATCCGGCGGTGGCGACTTTGCAGGTGCAGAGCACATCAATCCCTCTCATGATTTTTATTGGGAACGTTTGAGTGGCAGTCCGGTGTGGTTAATCTACACGAGGACAGTTTAAAGAGGCATATTTTTAACGGCATCGACTTTTTAAGAATCCTACTCGTTGCGGTGCTCGCTTGCGTTAGTAAGCAGCCTAGGTGATGCTTCCTGTCAGACAGACGGAGAACAAAAATCAAAATGTCTGGCGAAATCAGGCTACACCATGAGAACTTATCATTTAGCGGAGTCTCCGAAGGCGAGGGCCCGCTCGTGCTCTGCTTACACGGATTTCCCGACTGCAAAGACTCCTACCGCCACCAGCTTCCGTTTCTCGCAGCCCATGGCTATCGCGCTGTATCCGTTAGTCTTCGTGGCTATGAGCCAAGCTCGCAACCCATTGATGGTGACTATTCCCTGGAATCTATTTCGGGGGATGTTGTTGCCTTCATAGATCAGCTGGGGGAAGAGAAAGCCCATCTGGTGGGCCACGATTGGGGGGCTGCAATTACCTATACTGTGGGTGCAGCTGCACCTGAGCGCTTTCATAGCCTCACGACCATGGCCGTTCCGCACTCAGGTCGCTTTGTTAACAATGCGTTCTTTATTCCAAAGCAGGCACTACTGTCTTGGTACATGCTATTTTTTCAAATGAGGGGTGTTGCCGACTGGGTGGTACAACGCAATAACTTTGAATTCATCAAAGGGCTCTGGCGTAGCTGGAGTCCCAACTGGACCCCCGAACCCGAAGCACTATCAGCTGTCCTCGAAACACTCTCACAACCAGGCGTACAGCGAAGTGCCTTGGCTTATTACCGAGAAGCCCTGAGCCCTAAACGATTACCCGTAACCCCAGCGCGCCGGCGAGACAATGGATATGTCGTACCGGTACCCACACTCGCGCTGACAGGGAGAAATGATGGGTGTATAGATAGCGAGGTTTTCCAAACGCTCTGTAGATCTGAGGATTTCCCAAGAGGCTTACAGATTCGCGTCGTTGAGAATGCGGGTCATTTCTTACATCAAGAGCAGCCCGAGGCGGTAAATACCCTCCTACTCGACTGGCTCTACCAACATTCATAGCACGATTTTTTCTCTTATGAATTAATTGAAAAACCCAAAAAAAGGACGAATCGATGACTGACAAACGTTTGGATGGGAAACGTGTATTAATCACGCAAGCTGAGGATTACATGGGTCCAGCCATTGCCGAACTATTTAATGATCACGGTGCGGTAGTGATCGCTGACACCCGTGACCTAACAGTAAGCGGTGCTGTCGAATCGATGATCGAATCAGTCGGTGATATCGACGTACTCATCGCCAATCTTGCCGCACCTGCTCACTTGGGCTTATCTGTCACCGACACTGATGACGCAACGTGGGAAACCGCTTTCGATGTCATGGTGCACCCACTCCATCGTCTATTTCGAGCAGTCCTTCCTCGGATGTACGAGCGAAATCGGGGAAAAATTGTTGTCATTGGTAGCGCCACCGGACTCAAAGCTCTGGAGGGTGTAGTCGCCTACGGCGCAGCTAGACACGCGCAAGTTGGTTATGTGCGCGCCGCCGGCATTGAAGCGGCTCGTCATAACGTGCAGATCAATCTGATTGCACAAAACTTCGTTGAAAACCCCGCTTACTTCCCGCCGGCATTTACCGAGAGCGATGAATTCAAACAACTGCTGGCAGCACATGTCCCTCTCGGCCGATTGGCCTCGGCAAGGGAGGATGCGCTGTTTGCACTATTCCTCGCGTCAGAAGAAAGCGACTTTTTTGTGGGTCAGGCTATTCCCTTTAGCGGTGGCTGGGTGCAGTAACGGTTAGACTTATCGCTATCACGTTCTTGTGAGGACAGCGTTCCACTCTCGTTGTATACAGATCACAGCCCACGCCGGGTTAGCCGGGTGGATTTTGTTCAAATGCGGGTACTTCAGGGTTCAGCTCGACCCAATCCTGTTTGGTACTTGACCAACAGTGGAACATAGCGACGAAGCCCTCAGTGTCATCGAGCGTACCCGTCTTTAAATACGCCATGTCAGGCTGTGCGGCTATTTGCGAGTAAAGAGGCGATCCACAGGTACCGCAGAAAAAACGCTTTACCGTATTTCCTGTATCGGTATCGCTGTCTTCATACAGCGACAGCTCACCTGAAAATACCAGGTCAGACTTTTGAAAACCGGCAAGGGTGGAAAATGCCGAGCCCGCCTGCTTCTGACAGTTTTTACAATGACAGACACCCGTCATCATGGGGTCAGCCCTTGCCTCATACCGCACCTTGCCGCACAAACATCCGCCGCTTCTCGACATGGCTTTTCCTCGCTGGTTTGTTAAGTCGTCACTGAATTTATCAGATGACTTGATTAAGCACTTAATCAGAACAGACCAACGATTTGCCCGTCAACCACATCGATGCTTTGACTTGCGGGTACTTTTGGAAGTCCCGGCATGGTCATAACGTCACCGCAAATAACGACCACAAAACCCGCTCCTACCGAGAGCCGAACCTCACGGATATCCATCGAGTGACCCGATGGCGCGCCCTTGAGTGCAGGGTCGGTCGAGAACGAGTACTGGGTTTTGGCGATACAAATCGGTAAGTGGCCGTGACCCTCGTCTGCCAGCTCTCGCAGCCGGGTTCTCACCTTAGCGTTAGCGGTCACCTCGGACGCGCCATAGATCTTGGTCGCAACGGCTTCAACTTTTTCAAACAAGGAAGCTGAGTCTGGATAGACAAAAGACTGATGAGGCGTGTTGGCTGGTGTCTCGTCTGCGTCGCAGAGCTCGACCACCATCTCCGCCAGCTCAGTCGCGCCCGCACCACCATTCGCCCAATGGCTAGAGAGTGCCACCTGAACACCGCGAACGCGGCAGTGTTCAATGATCAGGTCAATTTCGGCCTGAGTATCGGCAATGAATTGATTGATCGATACCACCGCTGGAATACCGTAGTTGTCGCGAATATTGGTAATGTGGCGATCGAGGTTCGCCAGCCCTTTTTCGAGCGCCTCGAGGTTCTCTTCGGAGAGGTCTTCGCGCGCAACGCCGCCGTGGAATTTCAGCGCCCGAATCGTCGCCACC
>CBFIBL010000016.1:0-6509 GCA_965660865.1 Luminiphilus sp. | reverse complement strand
CTTGATCCAACGAACATGACCTTGGCCACGCCGGTTGCGTTGGAGAGTTCGCTGTAGCTGAAATCCAAGCCACCGGTTTCCATGGTGTCGACTTCGATATCGCGATCGACCCAGTCAGGGCGAACGCTTTTTAGGTTTTTAAACTCGATGTCCTCGCGGGTAATGTTGCCGCTGATACCCTTTCGGATGGCGCCATTGGGTGATTTTGTCGCGAGTGGATCGAGTTCAGATTCGTTGACCTCCGGATATTTGGCGAGGAGGTCATCAAGCTGTGCACGGTTGACGGTCATGCCCGCGTTTTTGATACCCACACCGTGTTCTTTCAGTGCAACGATAGCGTCGTGAATAACTCGTCCGTTACTGGTAAAGCGCTTAGGGGCAGACAGATCTATTTCGACAAGATTGATGTCGAGTGGCAGCGAGACAAAGCGCGCCAGAATTTCGGTGAAAGCAACCTGTGCCATCTCATCGCCATGCAGAACAACGAGAGGCTTCTCGACCTTAATTTTTTCGCCCACAGCGAACCCCCTGATAAAAAAGTGCGACGGCTATTCTCGCCAGTCTTTATGCGGGCGCAGGGTATCCGAGATGCCTTACAAACCCTAGGTTACTTTTCCACAGTTCGCGTTGTTTTTCGGTAAGTGGGAGCCTCACTCGGTAAGGCGGATTCCCTCTAATAGTGCTCGTACGTTTTGTACCGACCCGGGCGTTCGATGAGGTTTGTGAGCGTGTTCAGTCGTTGTGCGCTGGAGCTCTGTGATTCGCGGATTGAGTGGCGACTGCGGCTGCCTGAAGGCTCTTGCCTAAAGGTAGTGGAGCGGCCTGCCGACCGCTCTGCAAATAGGAGACGATTCAGGTAAATGAAACGGTGAAGTAGGTCCAGATGTGGGCAGTAAGAGATGAGCCGTTAAGGCTTTTTGAATAACAGTGTGAAGCGATCTGTATTTCCTGTTACCGAGCGACGTCCTACTTCGTAGACCAGTTCATCGTCGTAGCGGTAATGCAGATCAGAAAAATCCACGAATTTGAAGCCCGCTGCTTCAATCTCCTTAATCATCAGAACGGGGTCCATGCGCCGCCAATTTTCAGAATTGTCCGACTGCATGTGCCGGCGAGTATGGTCGACAACACCGTAAAGGCCACCGCTCTTCAGCACCCGAAAAGCCTCTGCGTTTAGTTGCGCGCGGGAGCTCTCGGTGAAGTTATGTAGGTTTCGAAAAGTCAGCACCATGTCGACATCCGATGTATCGATTGTAAGATCTTCGATCACGAAGCGACGGCCACTCTCTGCGCGCACCATTTTGCTCATGCTGACAGGGACAACATCAACGTTCTCAAGGGCACCAGTTTCAACCATGCCCTGAACACGATCCGTGCCAATGGCGACCTGTAAGACTCCAGACTCAGCAAGAACAGGCGATAGAATTTTTGTATACCAGCCGCCCCCTGGAACCAGCTCAAGCACTTTCATATCGTCTCTTAAGCCGAAAAACGCGAGGGTTTGTTGAGGCATACGATTTGCGTCGCGTGCCATATCTGCGCTTCCACGACTTTCTGCCGCAATCGCAGCCTTCAATTTTGCGTCGGTGTCAGACGCTGCAGTCGATGCGTAGGATGCATAGGTAGCGGTCATGAATAAAACGATGGCAATTATTGCCCGAACTCTCATAGCAGAACCTCTCGGAGGTATTTCGTTGTTGGGACGAGTCCGTCGCACTATAAGTGTTGATATTTGGACTTGGAAGTGGTCTGTTGAGTGATGGCACGACCATCGCAAGGATCGTTTTTACGAAAATCAGACTGCGTGGTAAGTGTCGAGGCGGGGCACGCCTAGGGTTTAGACTGTGCCTTTAGCGTATAGATGCGCTGGTCAAAAGAGCGCGAGGCGTCTTGCATGACAACAACAGCCAGTGTCAGTTTTGGTCGCAAAGTTGCCTACGGCTTTGGTTCTGTGGCCTTTGGCGTCAAAAGTAATGGTTTCGATTACTTCTTCCTGATTTTTTACAGCCAGGTGATGGGTGTCAGCGCCTACTTGGTCAGCCTCGCCCTAATGGTAGCGCTCATTGTGGATGCCTTGAGCGATCCACTTATTGGATATCTATCGGACAACACGCGGTCGCGCTGGGGCAGACGTCATCCATTCATGTACGCAGCGGCCCTACCCGCGGCCGTTGCGTATTATTTTTTATGGAACCCCCCTGCGAGTCTCTCCGGCGATGCACTTTTTCCCTACATCGTGACCGTAGCCATACTGGTTCGAACCTTAATCACTGTTTATGAAATACCCAGTTCCTCGCTGGTGGCCGAGATAACGGATGACTACGACGAACGCACAAGTATGTTGAGTTACCGTTATTTTTTCGGGTGGACGGGGGGTACACTGATGGGTGCGTTTGCCACCATTTTCATCTTGGTTCCCACCGTAACCATCGCGAACGGCATGTTCAATGTTGAGGGGCATGGTCAAGTCGGGGCGATTGCCGCCACCGTCATCTTTCTCGCTATCATGATTTCGGCCCTCGGGACTCATAAGATGATTCCCGAATTAAAACCGCCGCCACCGGCGCGAAAAATGAGCGTTGGGCTTATTTATCGGGAGGTCTTTGAAACGCTCGCCAGTCGATCATTTTTGGCGCTTTTCCTGGCGGCACTTTTTGGCGCGGTTGCATCGGGTGTCTCGACAACACTGAGCTTTTATCTCTCGACATTTTTCTGGGGGTTTTCTACGGAGCAGATTGGTTTGATCTCGCTAAGCGTAGTGATTTCAGCGTTGATGGCCTTTTTCATATCCCCCGTTATTTCAAAGCGCCTCGGTAAAAAACGGGGCGCCATCACAATTGGCTTGATGGCCTTTACCGTGGCGCCAGCGCCTATTTTGCTCCGGTTACTGGGCCTCATGCCCGACAATGCAGATCCGGTCTTATTCCCGCTCGTACTGGGTATCACTATGATCGATGTTGCGCTCATTATTAGTTATCAAACCCTGTCTTCGTCGATGATTGCCGACTTGGTCGAAGAGGCTGAGATCAAAACTCAGCGGAGGAATGAGGGCGTTTTCTTCGCCTCGGTGACCTTCGTCAGGAAAGTGACTCAAGGTATTGGCGCTGCCGTTGCGGGTGTCCTGCTGACGATAAGTCAGTTCCCAGTGGGTGCAACACCCGATCAGGTGCCGGAGTCGGTACTCAACACCTTTGGCTGGCTTTACGTGCCGGTAATCTTCGGACTATGGATGATCATGATCGCCTGTCTGTCGCTATATTCAGTAGATCGCAAAAAGCACGAGGCTAATCTGGAAATGCTTGCACAACAGGCTCGATGAGTGGTTTTGGTGTGTGCGCCCAATATCGAAAAGCTCAGGTTTTGTTGGTCGTGGCTCGGGCGGTTTCTGATGTTGCCCGCATGACGTAAAGACAAGCGGCCACAATAATCGAAGCGCCAATCCAAGTATTAACTCCTGGCCATTCTCCGAAGATAGTCAGTCCGATTAGTGCCGACCAAATGAGCTGAGTGTAAGTGAAGGGCGCGAGTTTGGCGGCGGGAGCATTCGAATATGCCAAAGTGGTTAACGACCAAAAACTGACGCCCAAAAAAGCGGCGATGATGTAGCCTCCAATGAGCCCATCGAGCGGCTGAACTTCCATCGCAAGAAAAATTGGGAGCACGTAAAGGGCCGGCAATGTGTTGGCGAAAAACGCGACAACGATGGGGTCCTCGCTTTGTGATCTAAAGCGGAGCAGAACAACCGATACCGAGTGGAATAGCGATGCAAATATGGGTGCGAGGTAGCCAAATATTGGCCCTTCGAGATTTCCCGAAAAAAGGTCAGCCTCAAAGTTGATGATGTAAAGCGCACCACCGAAGCCGAGGAGTGTACCGGCAATGACTTGTGGCTTGAGCGGTTCTCTCAATAAGAGCCAGGCGAGCGGTCCGACCATTAGCGTACCGGTGAGACCAAGCGCTGCAGCGGTCGCTAGGGGTATGACGGACACGCCCCAAAAGAAAAGGCCGGCCGACATGATCTGGAAAAAGCCACGTAGCAAATGGAAGGGAACCGCGCGCCAGCCCGGGAGCTTGGGTCGAAAAATAGTCCAAAGAATGAGTGCCAGACAGGCGCCAAGCGAGTAGCGCCAGGCTGTAACTACGACAACGCTCTCTTGTGCCGACAGTCCCTTGATCATCGCGTTCATGCATGAAGCAAAAAAGATAGCGGCCGCCGCATGCAAATACGGCGAGCGGATAATGTTATGAAATTGCGACATACAATGTGGCCCGCTTGGAGCCTCAACTTTCGGCTCTACAGCACTTTTACCTCATGTTTGCGACACTCAGAGCGAATCCGCGTCGGTTGCGATAATGCCTGCGAGTCGCTTTGCAAGCGACTGTTTTTTACCGAAGTCAGTTTCGCGGAGAACCTGAATGCGCTGCGCTTGCGGGGAACCTGCACCGTGCATGGATTCCGTCAAATAGCCAACAGCGTTACGTCCTAAGGTCATATTTTCGATGAGCCGGAGCATGCGGGTTCGATCCTCGGTACTCACAGACGTTTTTCCTTTGAGGTACTTCTCGAGCTGTGGACCAATGGTTTCGTGCTCGAAATCCGCCTGAGAGGGCAGCGTGACCATGAGACCGCCCGCGAGATCCTGCGCGAGGCGCGAAATTTCATAGGGGAAGCGTGTGACGTTGTGCTTACAAATATTGGCGAGGATGGGGTCGTTGATGAAAGTCCCGCTCTCGTGTTCCGTGGCCTCGTAGGACGAGGCGATACCTGAGGAGTAAATCGTCTCGTTGAGGTGAGTCATCTCAACCAGCTTGTCGCGAACGTGACTGGCGGTTTCTGCACCATTCATCTCAGCAACACTCGAAGCAGCGCCGATCATGACGTCGCCTAAGCCTGTTTTGCAGACGTAGCTCGCGCGATGGTAAGCAGTGAATCGTGAGACGAGCTCCTGCGCGAACTCGTATTCGCCGTCCATCAGGACGTGCTCCCAGGGGATAAACACGTCATCGAAAATCACAAGGGTTTCTTGCCCACCATACTTCGCGTTGCCCTTGTCGATGTCGCCCGCTTCGAGCGCTCGCGTATCGCAGGATTGCCGTCCATAGATATAGGTAAGCCCTGGCGCCGTGGCGGGGATCATACCGATGACCGCGTAGTCTTTATCGCTCTCGAGCATGTTCATGGTGGGCATTACACAGATCCAATGCGAGTTCAAACCGCCCGTCATGTGCGCCTTAGCACCTTTGACGTAGAGGCCCGCCTCGGTGCGCCGGGTGACGTGCATGAACAGGTCAGGGTCTGCCTGATCACTCGGGCGCTTGCTACGATCACCTTTTGGGTCGGTCATGCCTGCACCGACGATTAGGTTGTTCTGCTGCGCTTTCTTTAGGAAGGTTACATAACGCTCGTGATAGGGCGTCCCGTGCTTCTTATCAATGTCGTAAGTGATCGAGAAAAGAACACTCAGCGTGTCCAATCCTGCGCAACGCTGGAAACAGGTGCCCGTGAGCTGCCCCATTCGACGTTGCATTTTGTTCTTTTGAACAAGATCTTTAGAGGACTCGGGTACATGGAGAAAGCGATTGATCTGTTGCTCAGAGATAGACGACCACGCTGTTGCCAGCTCTGGGTCCTTTTCAGCTAGGATGTACGATTCAGCCATGGCGTTAATCGACGGACGGATGATCGGGTGATCAACAGGCTCATCTATTCGCTCGCCCAAAAGGAACACATCGAGATTCCGACCTCGGAGACTGTTTAGATAGTCCTCGGCTGTCTTCAATTCTGAGAATTGCTGCCACTGCTGCTCGGCGGTGAGTTCTTGATGTTGACCTTGGCTTAGATCATTCATTGCGCTCGTCCCTATTTTTGTTCCCCAGTTAAAACAGAAATCTGCATCCGTAGCAATCTTACAGGCGGAGAGCGACGCCAGCGGGTGTACATGAGATTAGCGCCAAACGAGGTGATACTTTGCTACATTACATGGCGGTTGCGCCTAGCCCCGAAAGCCCATACGCGTTGTGACCAAAGAAAATAGCGAGCAGTGAGGACATCACATGACGGCGGCAGTATCTCAAACGGTCAATTTCGACCCAGAACAGCTGCGAGAGAAATATCGTCAGGAGCGCGATAAGCGCATCCGAGCTGATGGTAACGATCAGTACATCGAGGTCACGGGTGATTTCTCACACTATATTGATGACCCCTACGTAGAGCCTGGCTTTGAGCGCGAAGCCATTGATGCTGAGGTGGTGGTTTTGATCATCGGTGGTGGCTTTGGTGGCATGCTCGCTGCCGCGCGACTCCGTGATACGGGCATCAACGATTTGATGATCGTTGAGAAGGGCGGTGGTTTTGGTGGTACCTGGTATTGGAACCGTTATCCTGGCGCCTCATGTGATATCGAATCGCTCGTCTATTTTCCGCTCCTTGAGGAGACGGGGTTTATTCCGAAGCAGCGCTACACCAACGCAACCGAAACACTCGAGTACTGCCAGGTCATCGCGGAGCA
>CBFIBL010000015.1:0-17055 GCA_965660865.1 Luminiphilus sp. | reverse complement strand
TATCAGTTCAAGGTCGATGCGAAATTACCGAGTCAGTTTGCTCTTGCGTCTCCGGCTACGGGTAAGATTTTCGTAAAGCGTTTAGATCCACTCAACGACTACGCGGAAACTATTTTAGGCGAGGTCGATGCAGCGCTGATTCCCGATGCGGAGTGGCAGACGTTCACGATTAACTTCGATGTTGACAGTGCAACTGAGGAGGGTCAGCTTCTGCAGTTTGGTTTTAGTACAACGGCCAAGAATGGTGAAGACTCAGGTGTGTTGTATGACAACGTGTCAGTCTCTCGCGCTGCGCAATAAGTAAACAAGGGAATTGGAAAAATGATGAAGACTTATAAAAATCGATGGGACTTCTCTGGCAGCAAGCTCGCAAGTGCGATTGTTGTCGCCAGTGCAACCCTTGCTACACCAGCGATTGCGCAGGACGAAGAAGAAAATAGTCGTCTTGAAGAAGTGGTCGTTACGGTTGAGCGCCGTGAGCAAACGATTCAGGATCTCGAGGCGACCGCCGTATCGTTCAGTGGTGACGACCTTAAGATCTTGGGCATCCAAAATCTGACTGATATTTCTGAGCAAGCTGTCGGTGTCGAAATCGCCAGTAAGCAGGGCAATGTTGAGGTCTGGATTCGAGGTATCGGGTCATCAAATAACACGGAGCTAGGCGATCCCGCCGCAGCAACTCACCTTGATGGCGTTTATATACCGCGTCCATCGGGTATCGGGTCCGTTTTCTTCGATATCGAGCGAGTTGAAGTTAACTACGGGCCTCAGGGGACGTTGCGTGGTCGTAATGCAACGGCAGGTTCGGTCAATATCGTTAGCTGGAAGCCTGGATTAGGCGTCTATGATGCAACGTTGGAGATCGAGGCAGCCAACTACGATCAGGTGATGGCGACGGGTATGGTCAATGTTCCCATCGGTGACGATGCGGCATTCCGTCTTGCTGCTTACAGCTATGAGCACGATAGCTATTACAACGATGTGGGTCCCCGGGAAATTGGCACGGCCGAAGCCGCGGATAACGAAGGTTATCGCGCACAGTTCTTGTGGCAGCCCACCGATGAATTATCGGTGCTTCTCGCCGCGGACCACGTAGCAGAGCAGGGTACGGGCTACACGGGTACTAACTACGCGAACTCACTTGGCAATGGAATTGCTCAGGACGAGATTGAAGACCCTCGTGACGTTGTTGCAAGGGGTTTTGAGCCAGTTGAAGACACGACGCACTCGGGACTTCGCTTGCAGCTAAACTACGATGCTGACTGGGGCTCTGTTGAGTATATCGGTAGCTACCGCGACCTCACTTATGACTACAGTGCGGCAACGCCGTTGGCTCCTGATTATCCCGGAGTTATCGATACACTGGGGCCGCTCGATGAGGCGCTGGATGACTGGTCGAGATTTCAGTTCATTACTGACTCAGAATCTACGGTGCACGAGCTTCGCATCAGCTCACCAGAAGACGAGCGCCTGTACTACACCGCCGGTGCGTTTTACTTCAAGGAAGACCAAAAGGCATTCCTCGCTTCTGCTGGCGATCGTGGTGGTTTCTTTCAGGGGGCTGAGTTTAACCAACCTGACACCAATGCTGAGTCATACTCATTCTTTGGTGATTTGACGTACGAGCTAACCCCGCGTTCGCGTATCACTGCGGGTATTCGTTACACACATGACGAGAAGTCCCGTATTGGTGTGAACGCACGCTACGCATTCGCTTTGGGTGGTTACGACATTGCTTCGGGTAGTCAATTTGGTTGCTGCATGGGCGCGCGCGTTGGCACTGAAGGGTTTCAGTTTGCAGGCTTTAGCCGCAGCATTTATAACCCGGACACAGATGGTAGCGGCGCGGTTTCTGAGCAGGAGTTCATTGATTTTTATCTCGATGGTATTGCGACCTTTGGTGCTCGCGACACACTCGATGACATCATCGGCGGCGGACCGATTGCAGGCGGTTTGGATGCGGCAACGGCTGCACCGTGCACGGACACGCGCTCAACGGATGGTTTGATTTGTGCTTTGGCTGATGATGGTGAAACGCTGATTCATAGCTACGCAGTGCCTATCAGCCCGAATAACTCCATCACTCAGCAGGACGGTTCGATGACCGACAGCTTTGTTGACTGGCGTTTGCGTTATGGCTACGACATCAGCGACGACATTTTGGTCTACGGTCTGGTGGCAACAGGCCACAAGTCAGGCGGCTTTAACGATACCTTCAAGGATCCAGAGATCGGTGCCAGCATCTCGCCTGAGTACGACACCGAGAAAGTAACCATGTACGAACTGGGCATGAAGTCGGAGTTTGACCTCGGCGACGTGCCAACGCGCTTGAACGGCTCGTTGTTCTACTACGACTACACAGACCAAGTCTTCACATCTATTTTATCGGTGGAGCAGGCGCTTGAGTTTGAGTTAGACGGTATTTCGGAGGAACTGCTGCCAACTGATCAGACAGGTCAGGGCGATCCATTAGATCAGACGGGCGCACTGGTTGTCTCGTTCAGCTACAACGCGGCTGACTCTGAAATCTATGGTGCTCAGTTTGACGGACGCTTCGAGTTCGATCACAACATCAGTTTTAACTGGTCTGCGTTGTGGATTGAGGCGCAAATCCAGCGCTCTCAACAAATTCAGGACTTCCGCTTCCAGGCAGATGTCTCTGACGAGGCCGTGTTCCGTCCTATTGACGGAAAACAGCTTCCGCATACACCGCAATTCCAGTTCAATGCATCGCTTTCGCAGTACATTGCGACTGACTTTGGTAGCTTCGATTACGTGATTTCAGCGGGTTGGCGCGATAGCCAGTTCCTGTCTATCTTCAACAGCGAAGACTTCACGCAGCCCGAAAATCCCCGTGGTCGTTTGGATGACTCCGTTCCGGCCTACTGGACGTTTGATGCGGGCGTCGGCTATACATCTCCAGACGGTCGCTTGCGTTTGGAAGGCTTTATGAACAACGTCGAAAACCAGGTGGCTACCGCGGCGGTCATTATTACTCAGTTCGATAACACTCGGTTCTTCACGCGTCCTCGTACTTACGGTGTACGTCTGAAGTATTTCTTCTAAAAACCCAATCATGACCTACGAGGGGTGGCTTTGGCCGCCCCTTTTAGTCATAAATTTTGATTATAGGGAAATGAGGGATGTGGACTAAAACCCCGTTCGTCCTAACATCATTTTTTTGCGCGCTTGCGTGGACGCTGCCGGCTACCTCGTCGACGAGCGATTCCGAGGGTCGTACTGATCTGGAGCAACTTATTGCGCAGATGTCTGTGGAGCAGAAGGTTGGACAGGTCATCCAAGCCGAGATAAAAGAAATCTCGCCTAAGCAGGTGCGGCGCTATGCCATTGGTTCGGTATTAAACGGTGGTGGCTCGCATCCCTCGGGCCGAAAAAATGCGTCCGTTGACGATTGGCTCTCCCTGGCCGAGGCATATTTTCATGCTGGGCTAACGCTGTCCGATGGGACGCATATTGCGCCTATCTGGGGCACCGATGCGGTTCACGGGCACAACAATGTGATGGGTGCCACCCTGTTTCCGCACAACATTGGGCTCGGAGCAGCCGGCGATGTGGAACTCGTCGAGTCCATTGGCGCTGCGACTGCGAGGGAAGTGAAAGCAACGGGCATAGACTGGATTTTTGCACCCACCGTTGCCGTTGCTCAGGACTATCGTTGGGGACGCACCTACGAAAGCTTTCACTCCAATCCGGATATTGTGAGTGCCATGGGCGGTGCTCTTGTAAGAGGCATCGAGTCGCAGGGGATTGCCGCAACCGCAAAACATTTCGTGGGTGATGGAGCGACACGGTCTGGGGTTGATCAGGGTGACGTTGTTGGCAGCCTTGAATCGATTAAGGCACCTCATATTGATGCATACGCCGGTGCGTTCGCCGAAAACGTACCCTCGGTGATGGCCTCATTTAACAGTCTCAATGGTCAGAAGGTTCACGGTAGCAAGGCGGTCTTGTCCGACCTTTTGCGTGAGGAGTTAGGGTTTGACGGCATGGTCGTCAGCGATTGGAACGGTATCGGTCAGGTGGCCGGTTGTACCAACGAATCCTGCGTACAAGCTTTTAATGCCGGCATCGACATGATCATGGCACCACAGGATTGGCGTGCACTTCAACGCAACATGGTTGAGCAGGTGACTAGCGGTGAAATCAGTATGGCACGGCTTGACGAGGCTGTGCTTCGTGTCCTGGCGTTTAAGCAGCGCTACGGATTAATTAACGGTGTTTCTCCCAAGGCACGTACTTCGGAAAGTGTGCAAAGTTCTGTGGGCTCAAAGGAGCACAGAGCGTTGGCAAGAACGGCCGTTCGCAACTCGCTGGTATTACTGAAAAACGATGGTGTATTGCCACTAAAGGGCAACGCACGAATCGCAGTCGTTGGCGAGGGCGCTGATGACATCACGATGCAGTCCGGCGGTTGGACGCTCACTTGGCAGGGTCGTGACAACAATAACGATGATTTTCCAGGAGCGACGTCTATACGCGATGGTATCCGCTTGGCACTTGAGTCAATGGACGGTGCGGTAACCGCGGATTCTCGTGACGAGTCTGTTGATGCTGCTGTGGTCGTGTTTGGTGAAGAGCCCTACGCGGAGGGTCAGGGAGACCGAGGCACATTAGTGTTTAGAAACGGGCCCCACGAAGATTTGCGATTAATGCGATGGTATCGAGAAAAAGGGATTCCCGTGGTAGCCGTGTTCATCAGCGGGCGACCTATGTGGGTTAATCGCGAGATAAACGCCTCAAACGCATTTGTTGCAGCTTGGCTGCCCGGTAGCGAAGGCGCTGGCGTTGCGGATCTTCTTGTTGGCGATGTGAAGGGTGCGCCCCGATATGACTTCACAGCCACCTTACCGTTCCCATGGCCAATGCAAGAAGTTAACCCGATGGACGATAGTCTAGCGGTCGATATTTATGCCTATAAATCCGGCCACGGACTGAATTATTCTTCGAATGTTGAGCAATCTTTGGCGAGCCGGTTGCCAGAGACTCTTATTAAAGCAACCATGGATGATGGCGCGGTTGTCTTTCGTGGGGGCACGCAGCGCCCTTGGAAGAATTACTTAGGCGATCCGAACAACTGGGTGTTACCGGTTGCGGGTGCGAAGGCCTCAGGCGCGGGCAACGAAATCACCGTCAGTAGTATCGATGTGCGCAAGCAAGAAGATGCGCGATTGGTCACGTGGTCTGGAAACGGAAACTTCGATTCCCAGTTCTACTGGAAGACACCCAATGACCGGGTGGTGGATTTAAGCTCAGCACTTGAGCAGGGTGGTGCGGTTAGTCTGGTGATGAACATGCAAACCTCTCCCGTGGGTAAGGTTGGCATGCGTATGGACTGTTTGTGGCCTTGTCGCGGCAATCTGGACGTGACGAAGCTATTTAAACGCCTACCGACTAAACAGTGGGTTAGGCTGTCCTTCCCCCTGGCATGCTTTGAGGAGGCTGGGGTCGATTTGACGAGCGTTAACGCGCCGTTTGTTTTGGTTGCCAGTCGGAAAATGAGTCTCGCGATCTACGATGTTGCTGTGGTGCCCAATCCGGATCCCGACTCGATGGTGGATTGTTAGAAGATTATTGCAGCGCCGACAGCTGAGTGCACAGCTGAACACAAAGTGCGGCGGTAGGAAAAGCACCCTGTACTGAGCGCGCAGTGTTATGAGAGTGCCATGAGCGTGCGATGACAGTGCCATGAGCGTGCGATGACAGTGCCATGAGCGGGTCATGAGACTGCCATGGGCGGGTCGTGGGAGTGTCATGAGAGCACCTTGCTGTCAGGGCCCCTTGCTATAAAAATACCCAGGCATCAAAGTGACTTAGCATTGTCGCTGCGAGCCGAGGGACGTACTAAGAATAAAAAGCCAAAAGGATCTGAGGCATGTCGACATTAGATATTGGGATCGTTGCTGTTTACAGCATCGTTTTATTTCTGGCGGCTCAGTGGGTATCACGGGGCTCTGATCAAGCGAAAACAACAGAAGACTACTTCTTGGCGGGTCGAACCCTCCCTTGGTGGGCGATTGGTGCTTCTCTAATAGCGGCAAATATCTCTGCTGAGCAAATCATCGGCCAGTCTGGCCAAGGCTTCGTGGTGGGATTGGCTATTGCAGCTTATGAATGGCAGGCGGCGATTGTGTTGCTGATTGTCGCCAAGTATTTCCTACCGATCTTTTTGAAGCGCGAAATTTACACCATGCCGCAGTTCCTGCAGACGCGGTACGGCACTGGGGTGAAGTCTCTGATGTCGTTTTATTGGATTTTGCTGTACACAGCGGTCAATCTGACCGCTGTGCTGTGGCTGGGGGGCTTGGCCATAGAGAGTGTGACTGGGCTCGATGTGATGATCGCCATGGCAGGTCTTGCTGTCTTTGCAGTTTTATATTCAATCTACGGTGGCTTGAAGGCGGTAGCGCTAACCGACATTATTCAGGTCGTTATTCTGATCTTGGGCGGTCTCGCGATTACATGGATTGCATTGGATGCAGTGGGATCCGGTAACGGTGCCGGCGCGGGTCTTGCGCGACTGGGCGAAGAAGTTCCTGGTCACTTCAAAATGATCCTTGACGAATCGCACCCTAGCTACGGTGACCTACCAGGCATCTGGACGTTGCTCGGTGGCCTCTGGGTGCTGCACTTCTCCTATTGGGGGTTTAACCAGTACATTATTCAGAGAGCGCTCGGCGCGGAGAGCTTAGCGGAAGCACAAAAGGGACTGGCTTTTGCTGCGTTTCTCAAGCTGTTGATTCCGTTGATAGTGGTCATTCCTGGCATCGCTGCATTGGTACTCGCACAAGATGGTGTACTCGCGTCTCAGGTGCTGAATGAAAAGTCGGATCGCACGTACGGTGAATTGATGAAACTCGCGCCAGCGGGTTTGCGTGGCCTCGTCTTCGCAGCGCTTATCGCTGCAATCGTTTCATCACTCGCTTCAATGATGAACTCGATTGCAACCATATTCACTATGGATATTTACCGTCAGTATACGGCGTCCAGGCGTGACGAGGGGCACTATGTGACCGTTGGCCGAGTGGTCGCATTTGTTGCGATGCTGATAGCGCTGGTTTTGGCTCGTCCGTTTCTTGGCGGTATGGAAAGCGCATTCCAGACGATTCAAGAGTACACCGGCTTCATTGCACCCGGCGTGGTGATCATATTCCTACTAGGCTTTTTTGATCGTCGTGCCAATGAGGCCAGCGCTTATGCCGTCCTTATTGGATCTGTGGTGACGAGTTTGGCGCTGAAAATCATGATGCCTGACCTGCCTTTTGTCCTCCGTATTTGGCTCGTATTTTTGCTCAACGTGATGCTAGGGATTGTTGTCGCACGCATGACGCAGGCACCCGAGGAGAGTCAGCCCGTCATGCTAGGCGATATTCAATTCGGCACGACGCAGGGGTTCAACGTGGCATCGATTGCTACTGGTTTGATCCTTGTCCTGATTTACGCAGCGTTTTGGTAAGCGCCTTAGCGGGAGGCCGTAAGCCCCGTCTGGTTTTGTGCGTTGAATCGGTCATTACCGGCGTGTGTCTGGATGTGATCAGTCGGTGCGAGGCTGTGGACAAGCGGTCTTAGCGAATCTAATCATGCAGGAAGTTTCCCTGCTGTGACCCCCAAGCTCACATTTTCAAAGTCATACGAGAAAATACAAAAGAACCCCATAAAAAAAGGCCCCGAGAGGGGCCTTTTTATTTTCTTTAAACGCGGTGCGCTACTTAAGGTTTTTCTTGGTCAGCGCTCGGTACATCTTATCTTTGAATCCCACGTAAGGAGGCCCCATAAACTTGTTGATGGTGAAGTTGGCCTGATGGAATACAGGCCGCATCTTCGAGCAGGACATAAAGCCTTCCTTGCCGTGGTAATGACCCATGCCGCTTCCGCCGACACCACCGAAGGGAAGGTCGTGTTGCGATACGTGGAGCAAGGCGTCATTGATACTCACGCCGCCCGACATAATATGCGTAATGTAATGGTCGGCAAGCTTCTTGTTCTTGGTGAACGGATACATCGCGAGCGGACGATCTCCGGCATTGACATGCGCGATCACGTCATCCTCTGACTCGTAGGTCAGAATCATTAGCAGTGGACCGAAGGTCTCTCGGTTGCGAATGATCATTTCAGGTGAGGTATCCACGACGAATTGCACGGGTACTTTGCGCGTCTCTGCATTGGGCTCTTCACCTGTGGGGTTGATGATCTTGGCACCGTACGCCCGCGCATCGTCAAGCGTGGCCATCATACGGTCATAGGCTCGCTGATCGATCATCGAGGTGTAGTCGTCTGAATTAATCGTGGGCACATTTGCTTTCAACCAATTACTGCAGTGCTCGATGAATTCATCCGCCTGCGACTTGTGGACCATCACATAGTCAACGTTGACGCAAATCTGGCCAGCGTTGAATTGCTTGGCAAACATAATGCGTTCGGCCGCTTTTGCGAGATCGTATTTGGGGTCGATGATGGCAGGTGATTTTCCACCCAGTTCTAGGATCACCGGCGTGAGATTTTCCGCGGCAGAGGCCATGACTTTTTTACCGGTAGCACCTGAGCCCGTGAAGATGATGAGATCGAAGGCGAGCTTGGAAAATTCGATGCCAACACCGCCTGTCTCCTCGAGAAATACTAATTTGTTCTCTGACAGATACTTGGGAGAGAGCTCGCGCAGCAGTCGCGTAAGCGACCGGCTATTCTCCGACATCTTCACCATCACCCGGTTGCCCGCTGCAAAAGCGGTGGCGATTTGTGACACCGACAAAAAGACGGGGAAATTCCACGGGATAATCAGACCGACAACGCCCAATGGCTGGGGTATGACCGTGTTGCTGGCAAAGGGGAACATGGTCGCGTCGACGTGCCGCTTTTCAGGCTTCATCCACTGTTTCAAGTTTTTAAGAATGTCATCGATACCACCCCCAGTACCAATAAACTCTGCGAACATGGTCTCGTGCTCAGAGCGATGTCCGTAGTCCTCAGAAATCGCTTTAGAGATAGCCTCTGTGTTATCCGCAATCAACTTCTTCAGCTGCTTTAAATCGTGCTTGCGCTCCTCCAAACTGGGGTTTGGCGCCTTGTGATATGCCTGACGCATCTCGTCAAGCTTCATCTGCATTGAGCCGCGAATGGCTTCCGCCTGCTCTACGGACGCAGCAATGGTTGGGTTGATATCAGCGATCGAGTTCATGGTGGCCTCGTTATTGTAAATTGAGATTGGAACTTACCTCTCCCATTAGCGCATTGCAAATAGCACGCGGCTGTATGGTGCGGTTGTTCTGGACGTGTTTTTAAACGTCGGTACAGCTGCGAGAAGAAGTGCGAGAAAAAGGGCTCGCAGAGGAGTGCTAGCAGTGTAGTGCCAGAGGTGCGGAGAAGATCTTAAAAAGGGGTGTCGAGAGGACGTTAATGATCACCCAATATCCGTGCATTGTCCCGCCCGTCAGGGCTCGCTATCATTGCCTGGCCATGGGCCAGCGCTTGCCTGCAAGTCGTTATCAACCCGTAACTACCAGCACAAAGAGGCCACAATGTCTGATCGCGTAGTCATGATTACAAGAGACGGTGTCTGTCACGTCAGATTAAACCGAGGCGATAAAATGAACGCCCTTGATTCCGCCATGTTCGAAGGAATTACAAGTGCGCTCGAAGAGCTTGCTGCTGACGCTTCTATCAGGGCGATAGTGCTTAGCGGCGAAGGCAATGCGTTTTGTGCAGGCCTCGATCTCGGGAGTTTTGGACTAAAGGATGACGCCCCCTCGGACTTAGTACCACGCACACATGGTAAAGCTAACTGGGTGCAACAGCTGGGGTGGGGATGGCGTCAACTACCTGTACCTGTGATTTCAGCAGTACACGGTGTGTGTTTTGGTGGCGGACTTCAGCTTATGGCTGGCTCGGATATCAAGATCATTCATCCAGAGACTCGCTGCGCCGTAATGGAAATGCGTTGGGGCTTGGTGCCTGATATGTCGGGCTATCCGCTTTGGCGCGGGAATGTTCGCGATGACATCCTGCGTCGTCTCGTTTACACCAATGAGGTCTTTTCAGGCGAGGATGCGCAGACCTTCGGGTTCGCGACAGAAGTGAATGAGGATCCGCTTGCCAGAGCCATGGAACTTGCCCAAATCATCGCCAGCAAAAATCCGGACGCCATTCGCGGTGCCAAGCGTATTTCCAACATGATGGGTGATGCGACCGATGCAGAGTTGCTTATGGCTGAGTCTGTTGAGCAAACAGAGATTATTTACAAGCCAAACCAACTCGAGGCAGTGGCCGCATATTTTGAAAAGCGTGAGGCAAAATTCGGTTAACTTTAGGTTAGCAGCGTCTAAGAGAGGCCGAACGCTAGCCGAGCAGGAAGACGGTGTGGCACTTGGATACTTGAGATCTGCTCTAGCAGCCCGGGAGCTAGGCTAGAGCGGTTTCCAATTTAATTTGGTCGGCAACGAAGCGACGTATTCCATCCGCGAGTTTCTCGCTGGCCATCGCGCTTTCATTGTGTGCGAACCTAAACTCACTCTCAGAAATAGGCTGACCGACCCCTGTGGCTGGCTGGGTCTTTGAGAGTGCCTCTGGCAGATCGCCTTCGCTTGCATTTAGAGCATCCAGTAAGTCGGGTGAGATAGTTAGCCGATCGCAGCCTGCTAGCGCCTCAATTTGACCCGTGTTTCTGAAGCTCGCGCCCATGACGACCGTCTGATAACCGTGTGTTTTGTAGTGATTGAAGATCTTAGTGACCGATTGAACACCGGGATCTTGATTAGGTGAATCAATCACGATGTCTGAATTCGCCTTGTACCAATCGGTAATGCGCCCAACAAAGGGTGAAATGAGAAAAACCCCGGCATCGGCACACGCTCGTGCCTGCTCAAAGCCAAAGAGCAAAGTTAGGTTGCAATGAATACCTCGCTTCTCTAATTCGGCTGCTGCCTGAATGCCTTCCCAAGTCGAAGCGATCTTGATCAGGACTCTGTCAGATGAAATACCGACTCTGTCATAGAGCTCGATCAGCTTCTCCGCTTTCGCAATCGTTGCTTGGGTATCAAAGGACAGTCGCGCGTCGACTTCTGTACTGATAACACCCGGTACCAGCGCAACAATTTGTGAGCCAACCCGAACAGCAAACTCATCCGCAGCGTTTGCATTGCCCTTGAGAGCACGCACGTCGGCTTCGAAGCGTGCGAGCCCTGCGGCTTTGAGTAGCAGTGAGGGGTTGGTTGTTGCATCTACCGGCTTCAATTTCGCGATCGCGTCAATATCGCCTGTGTCCGCAACCACAGTACTCATGGCAGCCAGCTGCTCTAGTTTTGTCATGTATCCCCCCAGTGGACTTTTATTTAGCGCCTGGCGCAAAGTTTACCGCATAGCAGTGTGCATCCTGTAGTATCCATCGACAGTTATTTCTTTTGAGAGAGTGCTTTATGCCGGCTATTCACCGCCATCAGTTTATGGGGGAGGGACGCTTTAACCCCGAGACGTTATCGCAGTTTGACGAGGCTATTTCGAACGCGATTGCTGATGAAGAGTGCCAGGCGCTTATTTTATCGGGCGAGGGTAAGAACTTTAGTCAAGGTCTCGACCTAGACTATCTTATGGCGAGTGGAGACAAAGAGTTCACAGAGATTTGCATGCGGGTCCTCGCTCGCGTGCTCGACGCCCCATTTCCTGTCGTCTCTCTTGTAACGGGTCACGCGTTTGGCTTGGGTGCCATGATCGTATTGGCATCGGATTATCGTGTAATGAGGGAGGACAGAGGTTTTTTCTGTCTGCCGGAAGTGGATCTCAACATGACGCTGACGGTGCGCATGAACGAGTTGGTTTGCAGTAAGTTGAGTCCCATGGCGATCAGAGCAGCGCTACTCACTGGCGAGCGTCTGACGGCAGATCGGGCGCTTGAGCTTGAAGTCGTGGATGCAACGGGTACGCTGGATTCGCTCGAAGAACTTGGACTGCAGGTGGCGGCACCTATGATGGGTAAGAACCGGCGGTCGCTGGCGGGTCTCAAGCGAGGATTTAATCAGCCGATCATCGAACTCATCGAGTCTGACGAGCCTGACGGACCTATCACTGCTCCCGCGTTTCCCTAATGAATAATCCCAAACTCTGAGGTAGTTTGACGCGCGACGGGCCCGGGTTCTAGCTGACTATTTGTTACTCATTGTTACTCAGCCGTTCCCAAGCGCCTCGAGCAGCATTTCGCTGTCAGCCCACCCCAAGCAGGCGTCGGTAATGCTTTTCCCGTATGTCAGTTCGTTGGGCGCTGCAATAGGTTGATTGCCACCCACGAGATGGCTTTCTATCATCACACCCTTGATTGCCGATGAACCATTGCGTCGTTGATCCACGATGCTCTGGCAAACACCGATTTGTTTTGCGTGATCCTTTTGGCTGTTTGCATGACTGCAATCCACCATCAAGCCTGAAGTCAGCCCCGCGTTTTCGAGTAAGAGCTCAGCTTCTCGCACGCTAGCCGCGTCATAGTTAGGTTTCAGACCGCCGCGAAGGATCAAATGACAATCGGGGTTGCCTGCCGTTTTCACAATTGCGGCTGTTCCCGTTTTCGTTACGGACAAAAAATGGTGGCTTGCACCGGCAGCTCTAATGGCATCAACCGCAATCTGGACGTTTCCCTCGGTTCCATTCTTGAAACCGACAGGGCAAGAGAGACCTGACGCGAGTTGACGATGAACCTGGCTCTCGGTCGTTCTTGCACCAATCGCGCCCCATGACATGAGATCGGCGACATATTGCGGTGTAATTGCATCTAGAAATTCACCAGCTGTCGGTAATCCCATGTTGTTTACTTCAAGCAATAATTCTCGCGCGAGTGCCAGCCCTTCGTTGATTTTGAAGCTACCATCTAAAAATGGATCGTTTATGTAACCCTTCCAACCGAGACTGGTACGTGGTTTTTCGAAGTAGGTGCGCATGACCACTTCGAGCTTGTCGGCGTATCGGGTGCGGACATGCATTAGTTTCTCTGCGTACTCCAAAGCTGCATCGGAATCGTGTATCGAACACGGTCCAATCACCACGAGCAGACGTGGATCCTCGCCTCGCATAATTTTGGTTATGCGGCGCCGCGTCGCCTCGATAAGTGCTGCTGTTTCGGCAGGCACAGGAAACTGGGCAATGATCTCACTTGGGGAAACGAGGTCATTGATACCATCTATTCTTACATCGTCGATGGTGGACGCGTCTTGAGTGGACACAGGTACTCCTAGTTAGCGGGTTGGGCTTTTAATACCAGCGCATTATACGCTCTGGCTTATTTCATTGCTCTATGTTGTTTTTGCTCTTCTGATGGAGCGAACGAGGATGCGCATTACCCGTTCACGCCGTTTCGTGGAATATCTCGCGACCAATGAGCATGCGGCGTACCTCAGAGGTTCCTGCGCCTATCTCATAGAGTTTGGCATCCCGTAAGAAACGACCGGTGGGATAGTCCATGGTGTAGCCGTTGCCACCCAGAATTTGTATTGCATCGAGCGCCGCTTTTGTCGCAGCCTCTGCCGTGTAAAGAATTACAGCAGCAGCATCCTTGCGACTATCTTCACCGCGATCGAGCGCCCGTCCAACTTCATAAAGGTATGCGCGGCAAGCAGCCGTAGAGGCATACATATCTGCCAGCTTCCCCTGAATAAGTTGAAACTCTCCGATAGGTTGATCGAACTGCTTTCGTTCATGAACGTAGGGTACGACCGTATCGAGACAGGCCTGCATAATCCCAACGGGGCCGCCTGACAGCACCGCACGCTCGTAGTCGAGCCCTGACATGAGCACCGCAACCCCAGCATTGATCTCCCCGAGCACATTCTCCACCGGGACCGGGCAATCCTCAAAAATGAGTTCTGCGGTGTTGGAGCCGCGCATGCCTAACTTATCGAGCTTTTTACCCTGCGTGAAACCGGGAAATCCGCGCTCAACGATGAAGGCGGTAATACCGCGAGACCCTGCGTCAGGCTCGGTCTTGGCGTAGATAATGTACGTGTCCGCGTCTGGGCCGTTGGTGATCCACATCTTATTACCATTCAGGATAAAGTGATCGTCCCGACGCTCAGCGCGGAGTTTCATACTCACGACATCGGAGCCTGCGCTAGGTTCACTCATCGCGAGTGCACCTACCTTCGCCCCGGAGCAGAGGTCAGGTAAGTACTTTTCTTTTTGACTTTCAGAACCATTACGCTGCAGCTGATTGAGGCAAAGATTGGAGTGAGCGCCATAAGACAGGCCAACACTTGCAGACGCGCGGCTGATTTCCTCTAAAACAATGATGTGCGCAAGGTAGCCCATGGCTGAACCACCAAAACGTTCATCGACGGTGATACCCAGCAGGCCAAGCTCTCCCATCTTTTGCCAGAGATGATGTGGGAAGTCATTTGATGCATCGACCTGATCTGCGATTGGCATGAGTTCATTCTCAACAAACTGGCGCGTGGTATCACGCAGCATATTGAGCTCTTCACTCAATCCATGGTTCAGGCTTTTGAGAGGATTAGTCATTACTGCTGGTACCTTGTGTTTGCGCTTACAGCTTATTGTCTGCTTTACGACTGTCAATGTGATTGTCGGCGCGGATGGACCATATGAGTTGATTAAGTGTCAGGCAGCCCCAACTCGGTGTTCGTGACTTGCCTCGACTCAGACACCCTTTCGGGTAAAGCTCCCGTTAACGCTGTTGCAGAGTTTCAATGGTATGAATGACGCCTCGTAACTCAGCTAGTCCCTTCATGCGCCCCGCGTATGAATACCCGGGTCTGACATTAGCGTCGCCCTTTTCATTGCCCATCGCATGTCCATGATCTGGGCGCATAGGTATTCGGGAGAGGCTGTTATCGGTCGTTCCTCGACCTCGCTCCGCGTCAAGTAGTGCCATTACAAGGCCCACAATGTCGTTATCGCCAGAGAGATGTTCGGACTCGTAAAACGAGCCGTCGGCTTCTCGCCTGATATTTCGCAAATGAACGAACTGAATTCGATCAGCAAATTCTTCCACCATGGCAATGAGATCATTGTCACCGCGAGCACCATAGGACCCTGCACACATCGTAAGGCCATTGTGCGGACTGCTCACCTCAGACGTTATGAAACGAACATCATTGGCCGTTGATACTACCCTCGGTAGGCCAAAGAGTGAGAACGGCGGATCATCAGGGTGTATCGCCAGAAGTACACCAGCTTCTTCTGCAGTGGGGATGATATCGCGTAAAAAAGCGATCAAATTGGCTCGTAGACCCTCCGTTCCTAAATCTGAAAATTGCTTGATAGCGGACCGAATGCCCTCTCGATCCCATGAGCCCTCACCTCCGGGCAGCCCCGCAATAATATTTTTCTCTAGCGCAACCTGCTCCTCGACGTCCATGTTATCGAAACGCGATTTAGCTTTTCTGAGCAGATCCTGAGAGTAATTGTCTTTTGCTCCACTACGCTGAAGGATAAAGGCGTCGTATGCAACGAAATCTGGCATCTCAAAGCGCAGCGCGCTGGCGGCATTTGCCAGCTCAAAGTCAAGGTTAGTTCGTGTCCAGTCGACGACGGGCATAAAGTTGTAACAGACTCTGGTTATGCCCTCTAACCCAAGATTACGCAGAGTTAGCCGATAATTATCGATCAACTGTGAGTAGTTGCCAGTGCGGAGTTTAATATTGTGATGGACTGGGACGCTCTCGACGACGGACCACTCCAAGTTGTGGGCTTGCAAGAGTGCCTTTCGCTCAGCAATGTCCCGCCGTGGCCATACCTCACCGGTTGGAATGTGATCGAGCGCAGTAACAATACCCGATGCTCCAGCTTGAACTATTTGCTCTAATTCAACGGTGTCCTCTGGACCAAACCAGCGCCAGGTTTCTTGCATTGTTTTTCTGCCTTTTATGCGCTTCCAACAGGCTAGCACTATAATGAAATCAAGCCGCGTCCGTCGGTGACAAATGTAATTCAACGCAAGTTCCGGTAACCATGTTACGTTGCAGACTCAGTGTTGCGTAGTCGCTTATCTCAAGCGTCGACAAAAATGCGATCGACGAACATAGATGACTACTATGCCAGCGAATCGGTCAAGATTCTTGTAATGGCGAATTTATCGAGAGTCTCGTTGGCTTGGTAAGCCAGTGCAGTGGATAATCTCGTTCGATTATTCGCCGGTGAATACACAGTTGTTTTGCCTGTCATCGGACGCACAAGAACGGTGGAGGTGAGGGTATGTGGACGATTATTCCCGACTCAGGTGATCTCACTGCCGGGTCCAATGCGTAATCCAAGACAGCGTTGAGTGTGCGGTTGAATTTTTAAAGCAGAGTATGCCGTAGGCCATCTGGACGATGGCTTCATTACCCTAAAAGGACGCCTTAATTGTGCTTCGCTAGTGATAATCTCGCATGACAAATAAGGGGCGTATTTTGGATACACGAGAGCTTAGAAACACGCTGGGACAGTTTGCTACCGGTGTCTGTGTCTTGACGACGGAATCAAGCGAAGGACCTATTGGGATGACGGTCAATTCGTTTGCTGCGGTGTCACTGGAGCCCGCGCTTGTGTTGTGGAGTATCCAGAATACGTCGGACTGTTTTGATCAATTCACACAATGTGAGCGCTACGGCATCTCTGTGCTACAGCGCTCGCAAGAAGCATTATCAAATCGTTACGCACGTTCTATGGATCATCTTGTAGAGTCATCAGACCTGACGCGAGACGCTAACGGAACGCCGTTAATTGCAGGTGCGCTGGCGACATTTTCCTGCCGCACTAACGCCATCCACACGGGTGGTGACCATCACGTCATTGTCGGTGAGGTGGAAGCCTTTACATCGGTTGATGGAGAGCCTCTCTTATTCTTCGGCGGCGGCTACAAGAACCTGGGCTGATAGCAAGGCGGACTCAGCAGCAACTCCGTAGAGGAAAACCGCGCCGGCGCATTCGCAGGCACTATCAGCCACCCTCTGTAACGCTCCCTCAATCCGCACTAGGTAGGACTCACCGGATAAGGCCGAAGACAGCCGATTTGAATTGGTGCCCTTACCCCACTCACATGCCGTTGGGATAGGGGTCTAGGTT
>CBFIBL010000014.1:0-1704 GCA_965660865.1 Luminiphilus sp. | reverse complement strand
GGCACAACCACCACGAATTGACCCGAGTTTCCGCCCGCATGGAACGTGTTGGCCGGTAAATCGGGGTAGTCCGAGAGACGCGTGTTAAGCCAAAAGCTCAGGCCGTAAAAGTCAGCTGTATCTGAGGGTGTAACAGCCAGACGTTGCCAATCCTTTGAGAGCAATGCGTCACGCCCATGCCACGCATCTAGCCACCACTGCCCGTAACGCGCCCAATCTCGTGTCGTGAGATAGGAAAAGCTCGAGCCCACCTGTACACCGCTGATATCTGGCTCAAGCAGTGGATCGTCCAAACCTAACCGCTGATTTACCTCGCGATCAATCCAGTCCACATAAGCCTCACCATTAAGGGTGGACTGCCACAAATAAGACACCACATTGGTATCGCCGCTGGAGTAAACGAACTCTTCACCAGGTGGCACGCGCTGTCCCTGTGCGAGAGGCACCTGCCACATCGGCACGGCGCCGTAGAGCATCTCAGTGACATCATCCCCGGGCAGATAGCGCTCATCGAAATCAAGTCCGCTCGCCATGGTCATGAGGTGTTTGAGTGTCATCTCGGGTGCAACCACATCGGTGACGCTCGATGCGGCATCCAGTGCATCAACCCTGTCCTTTACTAGCCATAAGAGGTCCATGAGCCCGCGACCCACCTGAACCCCAACAAAGGAGGCCATGAGGCTCTTATTCATCGACCAGCCCTGCAGTCGTGTTCTTGGTCCCACCGGTGACGCGTAACGCTCAGTGATGACTTCTCCTTTGTGCATGACCAACACAGCGAGGGTGTTGCGTCCGCCCTCCGCGGGCTCTGCAAATAGCGCATCGACAGCCTGCTCGATCGCCGGATCGCCAGAGACATATCGCACCGCAGGATCTGCCCGCACTTGGCCTTTTTCCGAAGCCTGTGATTCAGAACGCTCACCATGAAGGGTACAGCCGTAGCGATCGCGATAAGTTGCAGTCGCGGACGCTGTGAGAATATTGACCGTTGCCTCACGGTCACCCACCTCGGCATCAACAAATCGGTCCATGCCAGCCACCGTCGCCATTCGCGGCAAAATGTCTTTTTCCAGTACAAATTCGGCAGGTAGCTGGCTTACAAACACACCCGAGCACAATTGTTTTGCCGAGTAGCCGACGCCAATTGTTGCCGCTCCGTGCAATGCCCAGGCAAAGGCAGCGATGACTAGTGAACCCAAGGCAAACGCAATTCGACGCATGCTATTTCTCTCAATAATTGAAGGTAGATTAGGCCGCAACCACCGAACTGTAGTGCTCAGTGCGGGCTCCAACAAACTGCTTTAGTGTTAATCGATGATCGTGTGGTTAGCGTCAAAAATCTCGCTAAACAAGGCCGTGACGTTCGCCAGTGCAAGCAGTATGACACCTACAATCAGAGCTAGCCCGCCGCTTAAAGGCAACAAACCATCGATGAATGAGACATCGATCATCGGAAGAAGTCTCCCCGTGGACCCTAAGGCGCCTATCGTAATCAGTGCGTAGCCCAGCCAGCGAAAGACCCACGAAGCGCCAATCCTCGGCTTTGAAACAACGCCTTGTAAGTTAATCTGTTCGCTCATGAGCCCCCCGATGACGCCCACTTTGCAGCAGGGAAAGACAGAAAAGCAAGCGGGCCTTGGAAATCCGCGTGCCCGCTAAACCAAGGAATTTTGTTTACAGCTGCATTCGCGAGAAGTAATCCCT
>CBFIBL010000013.1:0-10938 GCA_965660865.1 Luminiphilus sp. | reverse complement strand
CCACCATGCAGCCGGGGACGTCGTTGTTACCAAATACCAATGGACGCTCGTGAGCACCGGTGGCGAGTACAACCCACTTCGTCCGAACACGATGAAGGCGCTGACGAACCTGACCGCTTGGCGCTTTATCAGCAATGTGGTCTGTACAACGCTCATGAATGGTAAGGAAATTGTGATCGTGGTAGCCGTTAACCGTTGAACGTGGCAGTAACATTACGTCTTTGTTTGCGGCTAACTCTGAGACAGTGCTCTCAACCCATACATCAGCGGGTTCGCCATCAAGCGTCTCTTTGGTGCTTAACAGGCTACCGCCGAACTCGGACTGCTCATCAGCGAGAATAACGCGAGCACCAGAGCGAGCTGCAGTAAGTGCCGCTGCGAGACCTGCAGGCCCTCCACCGACAACAAGCACATCGCAGTGCTGGTTAACTTTGTCGTATAGGTCGGGGTCAGTCTCATACGATGTACGACCGAGACCGGCCGCTTTACGGATAAACTTCTCGTAAGTCTCCCACATGTTTTGTGGGAACATGAACGTCTTGTAGTAGAAGCCTGGAGGCATCATCTTGCCGCCAACTTTGCCGACATAGCTCATGAGGTCGGTATCGACGCTGGGCCAACCATTGACTGCACCTGATACGAGGCCGTCGAATAACTCCTGCTGAGTCGCTCGAACGTTTGGTACCTGGGTTGCTTCGGTTGAGCCCAACTGCATGATTGCATTTGGCTCTTCAGCGCCGGCGGCCATAATGCCGCGCGGACGACTGTATTTAAAACTGCGGCCTACGACATCAATGCCGTTTGCTAACAGGGCTGAAGCAAGCGTATCACCGTCATAGCCCTGAAGCTTTTTGCCGTTGTACGTGAACGACATCGGTCGATCACGGTTGATGCGGCCACCCGACTGGAGGCGATTTTTCTGTGACATTATTCGCTGCTCCCCTAAGCCTTGTCTGCCGAACTCACGACCGATGGCTGTTCGCCAACTTTGTAGACCTCTTTAATCTCGTACGTAACCGTATCGCGCGTTACGTTGAAGAACTTGCGGCAACCTGCGTTGTGAACCCAAAGTTCATGATGGAGACCTCGAGGATTTTTCCGAAAGTAGAGGTAATTACCCCACTCCTCGTCTGACAGTGCTTCAGGGTCCAGTGGACGTGCTATGTGAGCCTGGCCTTTAACGTGAAACTCTTCCTCTTCACGGTGCTCACAGCAGTGTGGACAATAAATATAAAACATTACATCGACCCCTTAGTGAGCTACACCAGCTGCACCATGCTCATCGACAAGTGCGCCAGTGTGGAATCGGAACATCGAGAACGGTTTAGCGAGTGGGTGCATCTCACCTTTAGCAAGTGAGGCTGCAAAGACATGACCAGAGCCGGGAGTTGCCTTGAAGCCACCGGTCCCCCAACCACAGTTGAAGTAGAGGTTCTGAATAGGCGTTTCACTGATAATTGGGCAAGCGTCAGGACAGGTATCGACAATGCCCCCCCACTGACGGTTCATGCGTACACGACTAAAGATAGGAAAGAGCTCCAGAATCGCTTGAAGTGTGTGCTCAATCGTTGGGAATGAGCCACGCTGCCCATATCCGTTGTACCCATCGATACCCGCACCGATCACCAAGTCACCTTTATCTGACTGGCTGATATAGCCGTGTACGTGGTTAGACATTACAACAGTATCTAAGATCGGTTTGATCGGCTCAGATACGAGCGCCTGTAGGGGGTGCGATTCAAGTGGTAGTTCAAAACCACCCATGGTTGCGATAACACTTGAGTTGCCGGCAGTAACAGAACCCACGCGCTCAGCCCGAATCTCACCGTAGCGGTTAGTCCTGACGCCAACACAAGTACCATCTTCGATAATCAGGTCAGTCACTTCTGTCTGCTGAAAAATGTCCACGCCGTGAGCATCCGCTCCCCGTGCATAGCCCCAAGCGACCGCATCGTGACGTGCAACACCCGCACGCGGCTGCCAAGAGGCGCCCAATACGGGGTAGCGGGTGTTTGCAGAGCAATCCATGTGGGGAACGATCTCTTGCACCTGTTTCGTATCGAGCGCCTCGCTGTCGATACCATTTAGACGATTAGCGTTAACACGTCGATGGATATCACGCATATCCTGAAGCGTATGACCTAGGTTTAGTACGCCACGCTGAGAGAACATCACGTTGTAGTTAAGATCTTGTGATAGGCCTTCCCACAGACACATAGCGTGTTCGTAAAGATGAGCTGCCTCATCCCAAAGGTAGTTTGAGCGTACGATCGTTGTGTTGCGGCCCGTGTTACCACCGCCCAGGTAGCCTTTTTCGATTACCGCAACGTTTGTGACTCCAAATTCTTTCGCGAGGTAATACGCAGTTGCCAAACCATGACCGCCACCACCGATGACAATGACGTCATATTTCTTCTTCGGCGTTGGATTACGCCATGCGCGTTGCCAATTCTCGTGATGACTAAGACTGTGCTTGATCAGCCCAAAACCAGAATAGTGCTGCATACGACCAGCTCCCTCTTAACATTCTGCACTCTAAAGCTACCCAAATTGCCTGCGTTATGGGTTTACACTGAAGGCAGAACATTGCGCTTTGACTTTTCAGTAGACGTTATTAATTTTTGCTTTCAGCGCCTCACCCCAGAGGGCATCACAACTTTAAAATGATCAGCGACCCCGCGCGCGATTGTGACACATAGCTACTCGTGAAAACCACGCCTTATGCGTAGTCGAGAGTCCAAATTTAGGTAGAAATTAACAAGTGTGGATTGAGGAAAATCAGGGGAATAACGAACTTATCTACGACGCTATTGCCACAACCCAAAATCACCCGACATCGATAGAGATTTCAACGTGAAGCAAAGCGGCTCATCCCCACAAGTCTGTCGATAAGTATTTCAATCCCGAGTCGCAAATAATCACCGCAATGGTGCACTCCTTCATAGGCCCTGCGAGCAATTTCAACGCAGCTGCAACATTTGCACCCGCGGAAAAGCCCCCAAAAATCCCCTCTAGACGCGCTAAATCTCGCGTCACGTCAGTCGCCTGTTCGCCAGAGACTTGTAGGTAACCATCAACGACTGACGTGTCCAGAAACGCAAGATCAGACTTTGAGTAGCCACCACCTTGGATTGGATGATTTGGATTTTGAGCAGTCTCCCCCGCAAGGACTGCAGCGCCCTCAGGCTCGACGACAAAGCACTGGATATCTTGATCATGTTCTTTCAAAGCGCGCGATACACCGAAGAAAGTCCCGCCAGAGCCAAGAAAATCAACAAAACCATCTAGCTTTCCCTCAGTACCCTCCCAAATTTCAGGTCCTGTGGTTGCATAATGCGTCTGCCAATTTCCGTCTCGCTGAAACTGATCGGCTCTAAATGCAGATCGCTCTCGCGTTATTGCTTCAGTAGCTTCCTCTACCAAAGCCAAATCTTCCCCCGATACTTGGCCTGATTCAGAATCGGGCGTCTGATCTACCAGTATCACTTCAGCACCAAGCGCACGCATCATCCGCGCGCGTTCCTCTGAGTTGCCACGAGACATGACAGCAACAAAGGGATAGCCCTTGATAGCACAAACAATCGCAAGGCCGGTCCCCATATTGCCCGAGGTCAACTCGACAACCGTTTGGCCCGGCTTTAACTCTCCGCTCGCCTCAGCAGCCTCAATCACCCCGAGAGCGGCGCGGTCCTTTTTTGAAAACCCAGGATTCAGATAGTCGAGCTTAGCCACAAGACTGCCCTCGACTCCGTAAGCCCGAGTAAGTCGATCGAGCCTGACCAGGGGTGTGCAACCGATAGCGTCAACAACAGAGGCCGCTAGCTTCATGACGCAATCCTAAATTGCAGGAGCTTATCTTCGGTCCTAGCGATCATATGGCCTAGCTCCACACCAAGAACATCCGGAAACCGCCCGATGTGCCGCGTTTTATATTTAGCAAATCGATAGCGCACAGAATGCGCGAACCCAAAGTTTAGATTAGCTGCTCATCCACTAACTGTTTAGCGGTATCTACGATACTTACCTCTACGTTCCGAGGCTGCCAATTCAGTAGTTTCCGAGCCTTGTCCGCAGGCGTGTAGGTGGCCTGCCCCGCCATGCCCGCAATCTGTTTCAGATCGGCATTAAACATAGCGAGCAGCTTCACGAGCCAAGTGGGCAGAACACGGGTCGGCGACTTTTCATACCCAGCCCCTCGCAACAAATCTGATATTTCCTTGAACCAGAGCTCCCGCTCGCTAATGATAAATCGCTCGCCGCAAGCCTCGTCTCGGGTCATTGCGGCCAAGTGAGCAGAGGCCACATCTCTGACATCGACAAATCCCAAGTGCAATTTGGGGCAACCTGGCACCTCACCATTGATGACCTCGGCAATAAAAGCGTTAGACGTTCCGATATCACGCGACAGCATTGGCCCTACCACCCCCGCGGGGTTAATAACAGACAGCTCCGTCTTCTGAGTCCCAGTCTGAGCCTCGATTAACTCCCAAGCGCGCCGCTCGGCAAGCGTTTTGCTTTTGTAATAAGCTGGCGTCCGGTCACTTGACGCATCAGTCCAATCGTCTTCAGTAAAATGGGTTTGCCCGGTGGAACCGCGAGCCACAATCGCCGCACACGATGAGGTAAGCACAACCCTCCTGACACCCGCATTGATTGCCGCCGAGAGAGCTCTCTCGGTTCCCTGAACTGCTGGCTGGATCAAATCGTCTTCATGCTTGGGAACACCCTTAATAAACGGTGAGGCAACGTGCATCACCAAGTCGCAACCCGCCACAGCCTCCGGCCAGCCGACATCGCTCATCAAATCCACCTCAACAAGCTCCAAGTGCTCATCAGAGACGCCAGCTTTTAGCATCGCATTACGAACCTCTTGCTCCCGACTCAACGAGCGAAGCGTGCCCCGCACGGCATACCCAGCATCAAGAAGTTGTTGGACGCAGTGAAGACCGATAAATCCTGTCGCCCCCGTTACTAATACTTTTTCAATCATTTCGCCTTATTGCCTTAATGAATTATCGAAAGACGCAGTGTTCAAACTTCACCGTCACTACAGCCCGTTTCACTGCAGAGCTTAGCGCCCATAATCCGCTGTGCGCAATGCATGAACACTACATTTAGGCGTGCATTTCTCATTTCAGTCATGGAGTGTCTCGAGTCGAATTTGCTCAAAACTCCGGTTCTCATCACCCTTATCTATACCCTAATCAAAAACGCCTCCACTAAGGAGGCGCCTTTGATTAGATGGTGGAGAGGGAGGGATTCACTCGAGCGGCGCTGCCTTCGCCGCTCTCACCCTTGCAGGGCGCTCCGCCTAGGGGCGTCGCGTCCAAACTCTGCCGTAGGCAGAGTTTGTCGAACCAGAGGGGTCGTCCACACCGCCTACCCCTGCAAAATCAAAAAAGGGCCCGTCTGGGCCCTTTTTAAATTTTGGCGGAGAAGGAGGGATTACTCAGAACAGCCTCTGGGCTGTTCTGACCCTTCGGGCTTCCCCGCTACCGCGGCTCGGTGCCAAATGCTCCTTGAGTCGCATTTGGTCGAACCAAGGGTTCTCATCCCCCTTGTCTATGCCCTAATCAAAAACGCCTCCACTAAGGAGGCGCTTTTGATTAGATGGCGGAGAGGGAGGGATTCGAACCCTCGATACGTTGCCGTATACACACTTTCCAGGCGTGCGCCTTCGACCACTCGGCCACCTCTCCGTGGCGGCGGATTCTAGCACAGGGCTCGGTGCTGGGGGGTAATACTGCGGTCAAATGGATTTAAAAAACTCAAGCAACCAAGAAAAATGCGCTGACTAAGATGGTGCCGAGAGTACCGATCATCGAGAGAGGCCTAAGAATCATAGGTAGGCTTCTTGTCGTGATCATCAGGTAGTGCACAACGCGTGAAACCAGTAACACGCCACCTAAAGCGTACATTGCTGTATCTGACAAGCCGTTTAAATCATTGATCAAAAGCAAAAGCAGTGCAATTGGAACCTGCTCGATAAAGTTTCCGTGCCCTCGTATGCGATTCAGGAGCTCTTTATCGCCGCCATCGCCTAGGCTGATATTGTTCGAGAAGCGGTAGCCGCCAACGCGAAGCGTAAAGATAACGTGAAGTACAGCAAACACAGCCGCAATCGACATGGTTGGCTCAAGATTAAGCAACGTTGACATAAAAATACTCCAAAGAATGCGTAGCCGCGGGCCCTAAACCACAGCCCGCTGGTTGCACAAAAAATACAAGGTGAGTCAGTTGAGCCTTGGGGCCATCCGCACTAGGCGGCTTCTGCCGCCTTCTGACCGAGTAAGGCCACGCCGCCGCTGGTGAGATAGCTGCCTAAAGGCTTATTGCCAAGCGCTGGGGTTGCGCCCTTCTCGCCATCCCAAGCCATCTCACCAGAGATGTAAACGCTATCTACAATGCCTTCGGGTCGATTAACCATCTGCTCGTGCTCAAAGATCTCTCGATGCACCAGAACACGTGTCTGATCCGGCTCCCACCCGTCCAGTGCGTCAGGGTTGATCAAAACCATATCCGCACGCGCACCGATTGCGAGACTGCCAGCGTCTAGAGCAAATGTTTCGGCTGGGTCTTTGGTCAGACGCTTAACCACTTTAGCTACGGTGTCATCACCGTGTTCCTTTGCCAGTTTCAGTGACATGAGATTACTATCGAAGAACGCCATATTAGTAATGTGCGCACCCGAATCGTTGAAGCCTGGCATGGTGTTCTCGTGGAGCAAGAGCTCCAGTGTCGAGCGGTTTCCGGCATTGGCGACGTCTGCGTAGAACCTGAAGTTCTTGTCGTAGGTTCGAATCATATGCAGAAGGAAGTCTGCGTCGTCTCTAAGCTCGTTCTCGATTTTCTCGAGAGCTTCTCGCTCCGAATCAGAGCGCGCTACCGAATCATTGCCTGCTTTGAACTTCTGAGCACGAACCAACACGTCTGCAAAGCTCTCGCCGTCCCAATCAGTACAGGGCGCACCATCAAATATGAGCTTTTCTGGCTCACGGATGACCAAGCTATCGGGCAGTCCTCGCGCCGCCTTCCAGCTAGCAAAGTCATCACCCGTCCGGCCGTGACGCCACTCCTTGCGGAAGCGCTCTACCCACTCAGGGTCATGCATCAACCTCTGTCGGCCCTCGTAATCATCATACTCGAGCGCAATCAGCTCAGCGGTGGAGGTCAGTTCCTCAAATAGCGGGCTTACAATACCGTCAGACCACACTCGGAAATTGGTGCCCAGCGCTTGGAAATGTAGACGTCCATCTATGAGCTTGCTGTTCAGCAGCTTGGCCACACCAAGAAATAGCTTTGAGGAATTCGGCGCGGCGGTCATCTCCATGGCAGACAAGGCCGATGTTTTGAGGGGCTTCCCAAAGAGGCGGCCGCTAGTAAGCGTAAAGTAGAAAAGTGCTTTCAGACGATTTTCGATGATTGGGGTGGTTTGCCAAACCCGATCATACTTTCGTACCACCTTTAACAGTCGACGCAACTCACTGAAAGAAGCAAATTGCGTGGGGATACGTTTGTCTGTATGCGGGTCATTCGAAAGGTAATGGAAAGGCAGCCCATCAGTGCTTAGCCCCAGATAGCCCATCTGCATGGCGCCCTCGAGAATCTGCTCCATTTTTTGGAGTTCGTTCTCAGTAGGTGCACGACTAATACTGGCGTCAAGCCCCATAACTTCAATGCGCAGCATCGAATGAGGAACGAAGGCGGCAATATTCGGACCCAAATTTAGATTTTCAAAGTGCGCTAGATAATCCTCCGGGTTATCCCAGGTCATCGCCTTAGCGCACTTTCGCAACACTGCTTTTGGTATATTTTCGACGCGGGTAAAGCAATCGACGATCGGTTCTTGCCCATTCGTCTCCTGTGGGCCAAAGCACGTTCCCAAACTGCAGTTACCGACCAAAACAGTCGTTGTGCCATGGCGGACGACCTCATCGAGAGCTGGTGCCACTTCAACCTCCAGATCAAGGTGAGTGTGGATATCGAGCATACCTGGAATCAGCCATTTACCGGACGCCTCGACACACTGTGTGGCTTCAGATTGTGGAAGGTTTGCGCCGCGCGCGGCAACAACACCGTTGGCGATTGCAATATCCTCAACCCGACCCGGCGTTCCCTCACCGTCGTAGACTTTTGCACCCGTGATTAAGAGATCCCACTGCGCCATGATTACCCTGCCCTTTAAATACTTGTTATCCGTGAAATATAACGCTTTTCACGCCTGCTTGATAAGGGAGTAGCCGCACTCAGCGCGCCGATTTACTGCTCAAACAGACGAGTCACATAAGGGGAAGTTTCGATGGACGACCGCCAAGGCGTAATATCGATGCCACCGCGGCGCTGGAAAAAGCCAACAACCTGAAGTGAATCCGGCTTTAAAGCAGTATCTAAGCGAGAATAAAGGTCCTCTACACACTGCTCATGAAAACCCTGATGGTTGCGAAGACTCTCGATGGAATTGCTTATTAGCTCGACATCAAATTGTGCTTTTGAGACATCAATGACCAGCGTAGCCCAGTCGGGTTGAGAGGTCACTGGACACAGCGATCGGAAACCCATCGATATAAAGCGTTCGCAGGCCTCCTCGCTTGAGGGGTAAGGCGCGAGCTCTTCAACGAGAAGTGAACTTTTTTTGAGCGTTTCAAACGTTTGAAGCTCGAGCCTCGCGCTCGCCTGTGTGAGTTCGGAAACGTCTCGCTCAATGCAGGCCACTGCATCGGAATCAGAGGCAAAGACGTGCGCGTTGAGGGAGTTCAAGTAAAGCTTTAGGGACTTAGATTCGACGGTGTTGGGGCTAGAGGCGGGAATAATCAGTACACCGGTGGCGTAGCGGACCTCCCCTGTCTCTAGCAACCAGCTCAACTCATAGCAATGCCACACATCATAACCGGTCGTCAGATTAGTCGAGGGTTGAGCAATCTGAGATCGCCCTCTCTCACGGTCTATTGCCTCGAGGACCTCAGGTGCATAGGCCTCTGGGGCAGCAACGACATTCCCTAAAACACCTGCCAAGATTAGGTTCTCAACCTTGTGCCTGTCCCGAGTAGATGCATCGCGTAAGCAAATGACCCAACGGTCAGTGCCGTTAGCATAGTAAAGGACACAGTGATGTCGACGTCACTCACACCTAAGACGCCGTATCGGAAAGCATTCACCACGTACACCAACGGATTGATCTGCGAGATATTCGCCCAGAAGTCCGGCAATAAATCGAGTGAATAGAAAACACCTCCGAGGTAAGTCAGGGGCGTTAGCACAAAGGTGGGTACGATGTTGACGTCATCGAACGTATTAGCGAATACAGCGTTGATGAGACCGAGCAACGAGAAGGAGATCGAGGTCAGGGTGACAACACCGATCACGACAAACCAGCTATGAATATCGAGTTTGGTGAAGAAAAGCGCTACGGAGGTCACGATAATCGAGACCAAAATACCGCGCGACACACCGCCCGCCGCGTAGCCCAAGACGATCACGTAGGTTGGTGTCGGTGACACCAATAGCTCTTCGATGCTGTTATTGAACTTCGCCCCAAAGAATGAACCTACAACGTTTGCGTAGGTGTTCGTAATGATCGCCATCATGATCAGGCCCGGTACAACGAACTCCATGTAGCTGACGCCACCCATGGTGCCAATGCGCTTCCCAATCAATGTGCCGAAAATCAGAAAATACAGCGACATCGTAATGGCTGACGGCAACAGGGTCTGTGTCCATATACGCAGGTAACGACGGACCTCTTTTCGCATGATGGTCAAAAAGGCGATCCACTGCTCATAAGGGCTCATGATGCACCCTCCAAGACGTTTACAAACATCCTTTCAAGCCTGTTCTCTTTATTACGCATGCTGACAACCGATACACCGACCTCACCTAGAGCGGTAAATACGCGCGCAAGCTCCTGCCCTTTTTCAATTTCGACCTCCAAACACTGAGGTTCGACCTGCCGAATCTGATAACCCGGTATGGAGATGCTGGCAGGCAATTCCTCTTGCGTGTCGAGCAGGAAGGTTTCGCTGTTGAGGTCACGCAGCAGATCTCTAATCGCACCGTCGGTCACGATCTTTCCTTGATTGATAATGCCCACATTACGGCAGAGCATTTCAGCTTCCTCGAGGTAATGCGTCGTCAAGATAATGGTTCTGCCTTCTTCATTGGTCTCGCGAAGAAAGTCGTACATGCTACGGCGCATTTCGATATCAACGCCTGCCGTTGGCTCGTCTAGAATGAGAACACGCGGCTCGTGCACCAGGGCGCGCGCAATCATCAGCCGCCGTTTCATGCCGCCCGATAACATGCGCATTTGGACGTGTTGCTTATCCGCAATGCCCAGCTTTTCTAAGTAGTGCTGCGCCCGCTGGCGTGCAAGACCGATTGGTATACCGTAGTACCCAGCCTGATGAATCAGTACGTCTTCTACTTTTTCAAAGACATTGAAGTTGAATTCCTGTGGAACAATACCGATCTGTTTTTTGGCGAGAGAAAAATCCTCGTCGATATCGATTCCGCAAATCTTTACCGAGCCCTCCGTTTTCGAAACCAGCGAGCTCACGATGCCGATACTAGTCGACTTACCCGCCCCATTCGGCCCTAGGAGCGCATAGAAATCGCCTTCATCAACCGTGAGATCGATTCCTTTGAGCGCTTGGAACCCATTTGCATAGGTCTTTTGCAGGTTGTTGATTTCTAGGGCGACCGCCATGACAGCTCCGTTGCAGAGAAGAGGCGGGAGTGTACCTAAATCGGATAAGTTTTTCGAAACCTTTGCGAGAATGCTTGACGACGCAAGTTAGTCTAACTACTATGCGCCACCTTACGAAGAGCACTACGTGCACCACGTTCCGTCCCCTTCGTCTAGTGGCCTAGGACACCGCCCTTTCACGGCGGGAACAGGGGTTCGAACCCCCTAGGGGACGCCATTTTTTGCGGGAATAGCTC
>CBFIBL010000012.1:0-26779 GCA_965660865.1 Luminiphilus sp. | reverse complement strand
GATACTCATTACGATATCTCCTTCACAAGCAATAAGTGACGAGAAACGCTGAACCGCGCACCCAATCAATCATTCTTATTGACTATACAAATATAGGTCGATGCTTTCACCCAACAGAGGATTTCAGCATAAAGTTGTGTTTTGAGGTCGGGGGCCGATGCGACAAGCGCTCCGGGGTGTGATGTGCGTGTCGGTAGTCGGCTGCAGGCGACTATCTAGATACTTAAGTCGTCTCGATTGTAGTCATGCATGTCGCGGCGCGCTGCCTCGTTCCACTCAAAGGAGAGTCCTGTCGCCTCGAAGGGTTGATAGGTGTAGGCCATTTCATCGGGGTAGCGCTCTTTGCGCGCAGCGATTGCGTAACCCAGTACCTTTGATCGTCGAGCGATTATTTCCTCGTCAAAAACCTGCGCGTCGCTATGGATCCCGCCGCCTTTAACCCCCAGAACTGAGGAGCGTTTGTGGAATCCGAAATTGACCGTAAGCCTTGGCTCGAAACCACTGTTTGGGAAGGAGCCATGAAGCGCTTGGCGGTTGCAAATGACAACATCGCCGCGATCGCAAACCAAGGGGACGGCGCCCTTAATACGTTCGCTTTTAGATTCTGCGACTAGATCGGTGATGTCGATCTTCCCGAGCTTATGACTGCCGGGCAGGACCCACACGCCGTTGACGGCCGTGCTGCCATAGAGCTGTGCCATGAAATTGAAACCATGGATGTTTTCGTCAAAGTCCGGGCTGTCCCAATGTGTCACCCCATCCTGGTGCCAAGACACAGCGGCACCAATGCCGGGCTCTTTGATGAAGAGCGCTTCGTTAAAGGGGGCGAAGTCAGGTCCGTTTATTGCCTCGGCGACTCTAAGAAGTGGTGGATGAGCATAGGTCCGCAAGCAGGCATCTGAGAAGCGAAGCGATCCGAGCAAAATAAAGGGGGATGCGAGAGGTATATCGCCGGTGGCCTCAGGCTCGAACATTTTGACCTGATGTCTGCCGTTGGCCAGCTGTGTTCCACCCAGTGGATCACCCAGCGGCTTAGACCAAATGAGATGTGGTGTTTTTGAATCGGAACCGAGAGCCGGGTGCCCGTCGGCGTCGACAGGACTGTCAGGCATCGTTGGGAACGAGCGCTTGAGCGCCACCATATCTGCTTCAATGTCCTCACATTCTTCGTCACTGAGAACTCCCGTAAAGACATAAAACCCGTACTTCGAGTAAGCGTCCAAAATGTATTGTGCGAGCTTGCCGGACGCGTCGAACTCAATCGGCCCTCGATTGTCCAGTGCAAGTGCGGCAGCTTGCCCAGCCAGTAGGTAATCGCGCATTTCCTCGGCTTGGTCGCCATATCTTGCGGCACAGGCTTCTATCGATTTTGATATGTCTTGCATCCTGTTTTCTCTCCGGGTTATCCCTTTTTCTGATGCGTCATAGTGACGACAGGTTTAGCCACTTCAATAACGAGCCTGACCATCTAGGTCTCCCCCAACTCGGATTGAAGTTGCTGATGAAAACTAACAATCGCCATTTCGTAATAGCCAAACGTTAGATGTGAGTTGGCAGAGGTTGTGACTGTCTCTTGTATGTCTCTGGCGGCAGCACGATCTTCTTCCTGACCCGATTGATTCACAAAGTCGACATCCCGCATGGCATCTTCTTCGCTGATTTCCTTACCGTTTTGGGCAGCGTGTTTGATGGCATAAGAAAACATTTGGGTACGTGTCGGTGAAAGTGGCTCGATAACAGTAACGCTCGTATGCTTCGACAAGACGGAGACGCTGACGTTGGGGAATAGGTGATAGACCAATGTCGCTGAGCCCTCTATGTTGCGTTCATCGCGCGCCACAGACCGCAGTTTCTCGATACGCTTAAACGGATAGATCACCCGAGAGTTTTGTCCGTAGGATTCCACCACGTTGATGTTGTCTAAACCAAAGGGATAAAAACTCTCTCGGTGCAATGACTTGATGTGATAGCCCTCAAGTAACGTCTCGGTAAGCAGCTTCCAGTTGGCTTCATCTATCGTGTCGCTCTGGTAAAAGAAGGACTGAGAGGGCTCAAAAAAATCGAGTGCCGTTTCGAGTGTTTCGAGTCTTGGTTCGCCCTCCTGCTGGACGTAAATAAGGCCACCTTTTTCAACGGCAAACACCTCTTTGAGTCCTGAGGTTTCACTGTCGAGATCCGGGAAGGCTGCCTCACCCGGAACGCCCCGAAGTGAGCCATCCAAGTTATAGGTCCATCCGTGGTAGGGGCAGGAGAAGGTTCGAGTGCATCCCACACCCGACGCAACCTTCATACCGCGGTGGCGACACGCGTTGATAAATGCGCGGACTGTTAAGTCATTGTCGCGAACCACGAGTAGGGGCGTACCGGCCGCAGTTCGGGAAATAAAACTTCCAGCATCGGGGATGGCTGCTGATGGGCAAAACACAACGGGTCGCTGACGCAGCAGCGCGATCTCTTTTTCGTAACGGCTTTGGCTTGTGTAGTGCTCTACCGGCTCATGCCACTGCACCGTTCCAAGGTCAGTTGTTCCGTTATCGATATGATCAAAAACGCGATCGATGATGTCCGCAACTTCGAGTAAACCGACCTTATTGTTATCCACGTGGCAGGGCTCTGTGGAGGTTCGTGTTGGAGGTTAAGCTATCCATCACTAAATGCCCGTTAGCCCGGGTCTGCGAGCTTAAGTAGTTGCTTGCCGTGATTCTCGCCCGTGTACAGTCGACTCAGCGTGCTCGGGATATTTTCAAACCCTTCTTGCACATCCACCTGAAACTTCAGATCACCGGCCATCACCCAGCCCATGAGGTCCTGAATCGCTTCCATTGCACGGGGCATGTAATCGAGGATGATGAACCCCTCCATGCGTGCGCGGTTGGTAACCAAATTCATAAGGTTCGAGGGGCCAGGGATTGGGTCCTCGGCGTTATAACCCGAAATACCGCCGCACAAGACAACACGGGAATAGAGCGCTAAATGGTTTAGCGCAGCCTCGAGCGTAACTCCGCCTACATTGTCAAAGAACACATTCCATTTGTCGGGGCAGGCAGCGGCAATTTGCTCGTCCAAGTTGCCCTGCTTGTAGTCGATAGCTGCGTCTAATCCTGCAACGTCGGTAAGCCATCCGCATTTTTCGGGTCCGCCAGCGATACCAACAACACGACATCCTTTGATCTTGGCAATCTGGGCCGCAACCGAGCCAGTTGCGCCCGCAGCGCCCGAGACTAGAACGGTTTCGCCCGCTTTTGGCTGGCCAAGTTCTAGCATGCCAAAGTAAGCGGTGATGCCTGTTAGCCCGATAACAGACAGCATCATTTCAGGTGTTACACCGTCAGGTATTTTTGTCACGCCAGTGACACCCTCACCGGGTGTGATCACCGCATAATCCTGCCAGCCGCCCATCGTTTGCACGAGATCACCTTCAGCGAAGTCTTGGTGATTGGATAAGACGACCTGGCCTACGGTCCCGCCGCGCATCACCTCGCCAATACCGACAGGCGGGAGGTAGCTTGGGCGGTCGACCATCCAACCGCGTTGAGTGGGGTCGAAAGAAAAATAGAGATTCTTAATGAGTATCTGCTGGTCTTGGATCTTCGGGACGGTGGTTTCTACGAACTCGAAGTTGTCTCGTCCGACCATACCCACGGGTCGTTTTGCCAAACGCCACTGCCGATTAATTGTCATTGAAAAATCCCCTTCACTAGTTTGTCGTGAGCTGCTCGATGCCTGCGAGGATGTAATCCACAGTCATTTCAATCATCTCGTCTTGATCTTTGGTTTGCTTGCCCGACCACTCAGCCGCTGCCCAAGCAGCACCTCTTGAAAGTTGAACAATAAGACGCGCGCGATCGAGATCTAGTTGATAGTGCTTCGCGGTACGCTCGATTAAAAAATCAGCGGCGTTTCTGCTGTTCTGCTTGAGCTCGTCTTGGATTACGCAGGCGATTTCCGGTTGTGTGATTAACATCGGAAGAACCGTTCCCGGCGCGTTGTGCTCAAAATTACTGCGCACCGATACACGGACAATATCTCTAAAAGTCTCTGCACTGGCCGCAGATATAGCTGTTCTTTTCCCGAAGCGGCTGTACTCGCGTTTCAAAAGCGCCTGTAGCAGCAATACCCGACTTGAAAAGTAGTTGTAAACCAATGGTACTGAGACAGAAGCCTCTGCAGCGAGGCTCTCCATGGTGAAAGTGGCCAGCCCATTTCGACAGATGAGCGCGGCCGCAGAATCCAGCAGGTGATCGGCTCGCGCCTCAGGGGTGAGTCGAGTTCGTTTTCGTTGCACGGTCGTTGATTCGTCATTACTTAATGCAGTCTATAATAGCTCGCCGTGCGAGCGAGTAAAGGGGTGAGCGTGAACTCGGCGCAGCTTAACTGCTTCTATAGCACCCTTGATCTGTCCCGCCCTCACGCCTCGGGGCGCGCCAATAAAAAGCTGTCCTAACCTTTAATCAGTCGGGAATAAATGTGGGGTAGTCGCTTGAGACACTCTCGTAAATGTACTCCCAGCTTCCGTTTTGCATGACTGCTCTGTGCCGGGCGCCGGGCGTGGTGCTCTGTCCATTGTCATAGCCCGCATCGCCCTCAAACATGACCAAAAAGGTTTCGCCTTCTTTCGCAAACAATGGAAGCACTTCTGGCGGTGTGATCTGCTTCTCGCCCGTAATCATGTCTGCAGTACTTTGATAGCGCAGTAAGCTGCACAGCGTCACGTATGTGGGGGGCATCATGCCCATATCACCTGCTTTGTGGGCGGCAACGACATCGGCAATGCGCATCCATTGATGGTCGTGTATTTCGCCACCATCGATGGTCACCGTATCATCATGAGCAATTGGGGCCGCATAGATCCAGGTTTGAAAGCGCTTTGGCTCGGCGGTTGGCGTTGTCCATTGGCTCAACTGAACCATGTGATCGAGATCAGGCGTTAAACCGCATTCTTCCTGAGCCTCGCGCGCTGCCGCTATGCGTGCTGCCGCATTAACGTCACCGCCACCCGCGTCCATATCTTCCTGATCGATCGCGCCCCCAGGAAATACCCACAGCCCACCGGCAAACATGAGTGCTTTGTTACGCTTGAGCATGAGTGTCTCCATGCCCTCAGCGGAATCTCGAAGTAAAACAACGGTACTTGCAGGTCGGATGGGTTGCACTTCAGTCATGACGTCTCGTCTCTTTTTTCCTGAGGCTTAGATTGAAACTATGCCTCGCTGCACTGCTCTCTGCTCGCACTGTTAACCCTAGAGCGGGCGTTTGCATTCTGCCCGCTTAGTCTTATCCTGATTACCTGCTTTAGGGTCAAGCGCAGCTCTCTTTGATGCCTACTTTATGCCGTCCGTGTCGTGTCTATGCATTTCCACTTCACAAGCCAGACCGTCTGGCATCATACGATTGCGCTATCTGCTCTCTGTCTTCTCTCTGTCTTCCCCCACTGTCTACATCCTCTATCTAGAACTGTTGTTTTCAGTGTCGTGAGATATCACATCAATTTACGGTGTTTCACGCGACTGGGTACATCGGCATCCCGGCCCAATCTCGCGCGCCGATCTTCCTCGTATTCGCTGTAATTTCCCTCATGGAAAATCACCGTCCCATCGGTCTCATAGGCCAAAATATGAGTGGCGATGCGATCGAGGAACCAGCGATCGTGTGAAATCACCATGGCAGAGCCTGGAAATGCTTGTATGGCATCCTCAAGCGCGCGAAGGGTTTCAACATCGAGATCGTTAGTGGGCTCATCAAGTAGCAAGACGTTGGCGCCCTGTTTAAGTAGTTTGGCGAGGTGCAGACGATTGCGCTCCCCGCCCGATAGATCTTTTACAAATTTCTGTTGATCTGAGCCTTTAAAATTGAAACGTCCAATATAAGAGCGAGAGGGGACTTCGTATGTGCCGATGCGGATGATATCGAGGCCATCAGAGACCTCTTCCCAGACTGTCTTAGAACCATCGAGGTCATCGCGCGATTGATCGACATATCCCAGCTGGACAGTTTCACCGACCGTTACCGAGCCACCATCGGGTTGCTCATGACCCATGAGCAGCCGGAACAGAGTCGATTTACCCATGCCATTGGCACCGACGATGCCCACAATTGCGCCCTTGGGCACGGTAAATGTCACATTGTCGAATAGGAGTCGATCATCAAATACCTTTTTTAGCCCCTCGACTTCGATCACTTTGTCACCAAGGCGAGGTCCTGGGGGAATGTAAATCTCGTTGGTTTCGTTACGTGTTTGGAAGTCCTGAGAATTCAACTCGTCAAAGCGCGCGAGGCGGGCTTTATTTTTGGCCTGCCGACCTTTGGGGTTTGCTCTGACCCACTCGAGCTCAGCCTTAATAGCCTTTTGCCTGGAGGCCTCTTGTCGCTGTTCTTGCGCCAAGCGCTGATCCTTGGCTTCGAGCCAGGTAGAGTAATTACCCTCGTATGGAATACCGCGACCGCGGTCAAGTTCCAAAATCCAACCGGCAGCATTGTCGAGGAAATAGCGATCGTGCGTGATGGCCACTACGGTTCCCGTAAAGCTCTCTAGAAAGCGCTCTAACCAACCTACAGACTCCGCATCTAAGTGGTTGGTTGGTTCGTCGAGTAACAACATATCGGGCTCGCTGAGTAGGAGTCGCGCGAGTGCAACACGGCGTTGCTCACCACCTGATAGCTTGGTCACATTGGCGTCCCAGGGTGGAAGTCGCAAAGCATCGGCCGCAACATTGAGTCGAGTCTCGAGGTTGTGCGCATCGGTGGCCTGGATCACGTCCTCGAGTCGAGCTTGCTCTTTGGCGAGAGCATCAAAATCCGCATCGGGCTCTGCGTAGGCGGCGTATATCTGATCTAAACCCGCGAGTGCTTCAATGGCGTCAGACAAGCCTTCCTCGACGTTACCACGCACATCTTTCTCGGGATTGAGTTGCGGCTCCTGAGCGAGATAACCAATTTTAATGCCAGCTTGCGGACGCGCTTCGCCCTGAATATCGGTGTCGATACCAGCCATAATTTTCAGCAACGTCGATTTTCCTGCGCCGTTTAGCCCCAATACACCAATTTTTGCGCCAGGAAAAAACGAGAGTGATATGTCTTTCAGAATTTCGCGCTTTGGCGGTACAACTTTGCTTACGCGATTCATCGAATAGACGTACTGACCTGATTTTCCGTGTTTGTTGTCACTCATGTTATTAACCTTGCGATTGCTTTTGCTGAAGCCGCTCTGTGGCTAGTTGGTTTTAATTCTACCTTGTAGTGTTGGGCCAAGTCAGACTGCGCATAACTGTTTGTCGTAAAATCGATCGATATTTCGGGACGAGATTCGCTATTTGGAGCCTCGCGTACGAGTCTGCTTGAGGAATGCTGGGGGCTTTTTATCGTTTTGACCTGTTATCTGTATATTGTAAGCGGGTGTCTCCTGTGCTCAGCTGAGCGACAGGTCAATAGGAAGATCGTGTGTCTCAAAAACAACAATTGATCGCCTTGGGATTGCTCGCGTTTTTGGTGGGTATATTCCTGTACCTCACGGTGAAGGGCTGATCAGATTCCGGTCCAGACGTCGCTCAGTCAACGTGCCCTTAATGGGCTAGGCGCCTCCCAAAAGCGCGAGCTTTCAATGTTGCTTTACCGATAGTCCACGGCCGATGCCGTAGTATTCGATGCCGATACTGTCCAGATAGTTGGGGTCATAGAGATTCCGACCATCGACAATGACCGGCTTGTTCAGCGCCTTCTTTATCACATCAAAATCGGGCGACCAAAACGTCCGCCACTCGGTACAGACAACGAGGCAGTCTGCGCCTTCCAGCGCCTCGTCTTTTGAATTCACATAGGTTATGTCGTCACGATCGCCATAGATTGCATGGCAGGCCTCCATGGCCTCTGGGTCAAAAGCGCGCACTTCGCCGCCGCAGGACCAAATGTTCTCCAAGAGAAAACGACTGGGTGCCTCCCGCATGTCGTCGGTGTTGGGTTTGAAGGCCAGCCCCCATACCGCTATGGTTTTCCCTTCAAGGTTCGCCCCCAGACACTGCATAACCCGCTCCGCCAGTTTGTTCTTTTGCCGCTGATTCGTATCGTGCACGGCGGTCAAGATGGCGGCATGACAACCCTCGCTCTGAGCGAGGTGTTTCAGCGCCCTCACATCTTTAGGGAAGCAGGAGCCTCCGTAGCCCGCTCCGGGATAGATAAATTGGTAGCCAATTCGAGGATCAGAGCCGATTCCCTGACGCACCAGTTCGACATCGGCGCCTACGGTCTCGGCAATATTGGCGATTTCGTTGATAAAGCTGATCTTGGTTGCCAGCATTGCATTCGCCGCATATTTTGTGAGTTCAGCGCTGCGTGGATCCATAAACATCAATTTATCGCGATTGCGATTGAAAGCGGCGTACATGCGCTTGAAGTCGGCTTTTGTATCATCCGAGTGGGCGCCAACGATAATCCGGTCTGGGCTCTTTGCATCGCTTACCGCCGATCCCTCTTTGAGAAACTCCGGATTTGAGCAAACCTCAAACGGAAAGCTGTGCCCGTGTTTTTGTAGCCCTGCCTCGATACGTGCTGTCACCGCATCGGCCGTGCCCACGGGGACTGTGGATTTGTTGACCACGACCTTGCGATCGTTGATGTGCTCTGCAATGCCATCTGCAACGCTCATCACGAAGCGGAGGTCGGCACTGCCGTCATCGCCTGAGGGAGTGCCGACACAAATGAAGAGAAAGTCACTCGCTTGCACGGCCGCTCGTGTGTCACTCGTGAAAGTCAGGAGGCCCTCGTCAATCGCTTGCAGCACCATATTGCTGAGTCCGGGCTCGAAAAAGGGTATCTCACCGCTACGCAGTCGCTGGATACGGTCATCATCGATGTCCATACAGATCACGCTATGCCCCACGTCAGCGAATACCGCAGCTTGCACTAACCCGACGTAACCACTCCCAAAAATACTGATTCGCATTTAGATTCTCCCCAGTGCTGGGTGCGATGATCTATGACTAGTGTGACGTTTTTGTTACGAAAACATGACTGACATGGAGCCTAAACGGTGTGAGTGTGGGTAAAACTGCGGATTACACTGCATATAGTAGTGAGCTGCGCTATCATCCGCACATCATCGATTGCGCACCCCCGTGTGCGCCGCTTTCTGCAGGAGATAAACCCCATGAATCAGGCTGCGAAGACGCCCTACGGTCACGGTTACTCGTATTCACAAACGATCTCATCTTTTGATAGCGAGCTCTGGGACGCGATGGCACTGGAGACACAACGTCAGGAAGAGCACATTGAGCTTATTGCCTCTGAAAATTACGCCAGTCCTCGTGTTTTGGAAGCGCAGGGTAGCGTACTCACCAATAAATACGCTGAAGGCTATCCCGGCAAGCGCTACTACGGTGGCTGCGAGTTCGTTGACCGTGCAGAAGTGCTCGCGATTGAGCGCGCTAAGGAGCTGTTTGGTGCCGCATATGCAAACGTCCAACCACACTCAGGATCGAGCGCGAACATTGCCGTATTTCACGCTCTGCTGGAGCCGGGTGACACGGTTATGGGTATGAGCCTCGCCGATGGCGGACACCTTACCCACGGTGCCGGGGTGAACTTCTCGGGCAAGATCTACAACGCCGTACAGTACGGCATCGATAATACGACAGGTGAGGTCGATTACGACGACCTCATGGCCATTGCGCTCGAACACAAGCCGAAGTTAATTATTGGTGGGTTCAGCGCTTACAGCCGTATTATGGATTGGTCGAAGTTCCGTGAAATCGCTGATGCTGTCGGTGCCTATTTGTTGGTTGATATGGCTCACGTAGCGGGTTTGGTTGCGGCGGGTGTATACCCAAGTCCTATTCCTCACGCCGATGTGGTTACAACAACGACGCATAAAACACTTCGGGGTCCGCGCTCGGGTCTGATTTTGGCGCGAGAAAACGAAGCACTTCACAAGAAGCTAAACTCAGCTATCTTCCCCGGTGCCCAGGGTGGCCCACTTATGCACGCGATCGCCGCGAAAGCTGTTGCGTTTAAAGAAGCGATGGATCCTGCCTTTGTTGCTTACCAACACCAAGTGGTGCGCAACGCCAAGGTGATGGCGGAGACCTTCACGAGCCGTGGTTTCAATTTGGTATCAGGTGGTACCGACAACCACCTGATGCTCCTTGACCTGCGAGATAAGGAGTACACCGGTAAAGACGCAGACGCCGCTCTCGGTCGTGCTTACATTACGGTCAATAAGAACGCTGTGCCCAACGATCCGCGTTCACCTTTCGTTACGTCTGGACTGCGCTTGGGCACACCTGCCATCACTACGCGTGGTTTTGGTGACGACGAAACGCAAGCCATGACGCACTGGATTTGTGACGTGCTCGAGGGATTGGAATCAAGCGATCCCGAGTCGGTGATCGACGCAGTGCGTGAAAAAGTGAAGGCGCTTTGTGCGCGCTTTCCTGTTTACGCCGACTAAGCCTAGCATGCATCCATAACGAAAATAGAAAGGCGGTTTGAGTTATGTTTTGTCCCTTTTGTGGCGCCGATGATACGAAGGTCATCGATTCGCGGTTAGTGGCTGACGGAGGACAGGTTCGCCGACGTCGTGAGTGTACTAACTGCCGCGAGCGTTTTACTACTTATGAGGCAGCCGAACTCGTTATGCCGCGAGTCATAAAGCAGGACGGTAGCCGAGAGCCGTTTGATGAGGCGAAACTCCGGGCGGGTTTGCAGCGCGCTTTAGAGAAGCGTCCCGTCGCGGTTGAAGCTGTTGAAAGCGAGCTAGGTCATATCAAGAACTGTTTGAGGGCGACGGGAGAGCGAGAGGTTGACTCGCGCGCCGTTGGTGAGTTGGTGATGGAGGCTTTGAAAGGTCTTGATCAGGTCGCCTACGTTCGCTTCGCCTCGGTCTACAAAAGCTTCGAGGATCTGTCGGAGTTTCGTGACGCGATTGCCTCTCTCGAGGCGGATCCGAAGACCTGATCTCAACGATGCGACAGTCCGACGATGCGTGGATGGCTGAGGCGATCAGAGTTGGTCGTCGAGCCAGAGTTTGGTCTGCGCCAAATCCGGCTGTCGGGTGCGTCTTGGTGCGAAATAATCAGGTTTTAGCGTCGGGGTTTACCCACCCGACGGGCGAACAGCACGCTGAGGTGCATGCGCTATCGCAAACCGAGGACGCAAAGGGCGCTACTGCTTACGTTACGCTTGAACCATGCGCGCACACTGGCAATACGGGACCCTGCGCTGATGCGTTTGTCAACGCTGGTATCTCTCGGGTAGTAATCGGTTGTGTTGACCCCGACCCGCGTGTCTCTGGCAAGGGGGTTGCGACCCTTGAATCCGCGGGTATCGAGGTCACTATCGGTGTGATGGCGCAGGAGGCGCTTCAAGAACTGAGAGGTTTTTTTCTCCGCTTGTCTCGAGGTTGGGGGCGAGTCACTGTAAAAATGGCCATGTCCTCAGACGGCAGAACCGCCATGGCGTCGGGAGAAAGTCAGTGGATTACTGGCGAAGCGGCTCGTGCAGACGTTCAGGCATGGCGTGCTGAGAGTGACGTCATTCTCACCGGCCGTGGTACGGTGGCGACAGACGATTGTGCGTTGACCTTGCGCCAATGCCCGAATCGGCTTTCAAGCGGCGATTGGCAGCGTGCCTTGGCGCGACCAACTCCGCGCGCCGTAGTTGATTCGTCAGCGAAGGTCCTACCCAGCGCTAAAGTGGTCAGCCCCGAGACGCCCACTTATTTGTTTACTCGCTCGGGCGTGACGCCCGCCGCAGAAATGCCTACTTCCGTGAGTTACAGATCTGTTACTGGCAATAATGAGGGCATCGATCTCCGAGCAGTGCTCAAGTCGCTTGGTGATGAAGGGGCCAATGAGATTTTAGTCGAGGCCGGTCCTACATTAGTGGGTGCTCTGGAGCGGGAAGGGTTAATCGATCAATGGCTGATTTACCTCGCTCCCGTTATGTTGGGTGCAGATGCAAGGCCCGCCCACGCTGCGGTCTTTAAAAAACTGAGCGAAGCCCCAAGATATTCTATTGCGCAGCACGACCTGATTGGCAATGACTTACGTATTATCATGCGCGCGGCAGACGACAAGTAGGCCCTGCCCCAAGAGCGTAATACGAAACGCGATACGAAGAGAGATAGATATGTTCACCGGAATTATCCAAGCCGTGGGCGAGGTGGCTGCCATCGAGCCCGCAGATGGCGACGTCAAACTCAGAATAAAGACCGGTAAATTACCGCTTGCTGATGTTCAGTTGGGCGATAGTATCGCGACGAACGGTGTCTGTTTAACCGTTACGGAACTGCCGGGTGATGGCTACTGGGCGGATGTCTCCAACGAGACGCTGTCATTAACTTCCCTGAAGGGTATCAAGGTTGGCAGCGCCGTTAATCTCGAAAAGTCCCTCACACCAACCACTGCGCTTGGTGGGCATTTGGTTAGCGGTCATGTGGACGGTTTAGGCAAGGTCGTCGCCCTGACGCGGGATGCGCGCTCGTGGCGTGTCAGTATTGAGGCCCCTGCGGGGCTTGCAAAGTACATTGCGCAAAAGGGCAGTATTTGTATCGATGGTACGAGCCTTACCGTCAACTCCGTTCATGGGTCGCGCTTCGATCTAAATATTATTCCGCAGACGTGGGAAGAGACCGTCTTTAGTCACTACGCGGTAGGCACTGAAGTTAACCTCGAGGTTGATATTATCGCGCGCTATTTAGAGCGTTTGCTTCAATCGGGTGTTGTGCCAACGAGCGACGGGGTTACCCTAGACACCCTCAAAAACGCGGGGTATCGCAGTGATTGATTCAGTTCCTCCGGCATCTGCTGATCAGTTAATCAGCGAGTTCCGACGAGGTCGAAAGGTTTTATTGGTGCTTGACCAAAGCGATGGTGAGCAAACAGGGGTTGTGGCGATGGCCGCGGAATACTGTGAGGCCGATGACGTTACGTTTATGGCAAGGCAGGCCCGTGGTTTAGTGAGTCTGGCACTGACAGAGGAGCGCTGTGAACAACTCAACCTATCTCCCATGGTTGATCCGGCCACCTCTGGGTCGGTAAAACTCTCTATCGAAGCCAGCACAGGGATTGATACGGGAATTTCGGCAGCCGACAGGGCGCGTACCGTCAGAGTTACAGTCGCACCCGATGCAAAACCCGCCGATCTGGTTCAACCCGGACACATCTTCCCCGTGGCAACCCTTTCCGGGGGACTTCTCATTCGAACCGGCGCGGCTGAGGCAGGTGTTGATCTCGCTGCACTTTCTGGTCTCACGCCTGCTGCGGTGTTTGCCGAAGTTCTAGACAATCACGGCGAAATGGCCAGTGCAGACGCGCTGATTGATTTTGCGAATAAGCACTCGCTTCCGATGGGGCGAGTGACGGATCTCGTTGACTATCGGCTAAACCATTCGCGAACTGTCGAGTTGATTCGGAGTGGGTCAGTGCAAACCGCCCACGGCGATTTTTTACTCTCGGTGTATCGGGAGAGCACCCAAGGCCATGTCCACATGGCTCTCAGCGCGGGCGATATCTCGGCAGATACACCGACGGTTGTGCGTGTACATACGACTTCGGCCTTGCGAGATCTGATGTCGATACCGGCCCCAGAGCGGTCTTCATGGTCAATTCAGGAAAGCCTAGCTCGCGTGAGTAAAGAAGGCGCCGGTGTCGTTGTTTTCATTAACAAGGAAGAGACCGATGCTGAGCTTTTAACGCAAGTGGACGCGGTATTGGGTCGCGAAACAGTGGATGATTCGCAACAGCGTTCGGTCGGATACTCCCAGGTAGGTATGGGGGCGCAAATCTTACGCGACCTCGGTGTGGGTAAAATCCGACTCATGGGGTCACCAGTAAAGTACAATGCGCTCGAGGGCTTCGGGCTTGAAGTCGTTGAGTTCATAGAGCCATAAGCCGCGCAGAGCGCGTGACAGGAGAAAGGAAATGGCAGCACAAACAATTACAACTACGGAAGGTCAGCTGCACGGGGTGACAGGAAAGTTTGCCCTCGTGGTTGGTCGCTGGAACAGTTTTGTTGTCGAGCATCTGCTTGAGGGCGCAATCGACACACTCAAGCGTCACGGCGTCAACGAGGATCAACTTCACATTGTTCGAGCACCGGGTGCCTTTGAAATTCCGCTTGTTTGCCAGGCGGTGGCCAAGTGCGGTGGTGTTGATGCGATCATTGCGCTCGGCGCTGTAATCCGCGGAGGAACGCCGCATTTTGAGCATGTCGCTGGCGAATGCACGAAAGGCATAGCACAAGTATCGCTCGATTCGGGCGTGCCCATTGCGTTTGGTGTCCTCACTGTGGACTCGATCGAGCAGGCGATAGAGCGCTCTGGCACTAAAGCGGGGAATAAAGGGGCGGAAGCCGCTACCAGCGCACTTGAAATGGTCAGTCTCCTCGGTGCATTGAACAGCTAATGCCCGCCATCAATGTTTTGGCCGCGCAGCGTAGGCGCGCGCGACATTTTTGTGTTCAAGCGTTGTATCAGTGGTCGATGACAGGGGCGACGCCAGCGTCAATTGAGGCCGAGTTTCGTACCGACAACGATTTCAGTAACGTCGATACGGAGTACTTTAATGAGTTACTAGTGGGAATAACTCAGCGCGCCAAAGACTTGGATGACTTGTTTTTGCCCCATTTAGACCGGGAGCTAGAGGTACTCGATTGTATAGAGCGTAACTTATTACGCCTTGGCACTTATGAGCTCTCAGAGCGGATCGATGTGCCGGCAAAAGTGACGCTGAACGAGACGGTATCGCTAGCCAAGAAGTTCGGCGCCACTGACTCCTACCGTTACATTAATGGTGTTCTTGATCAGGTTGGAATATCGTTGAGGCCGCATGAGCTTTCGGATGGTTGAGCGCCTGCCAAATGGTGTTGATAGCAGCACTTCTCCGTAATCTGTGCCACTTGATATGAGCGAGTTCGCCATAATTACCCAATATTTTTCGGCCCTTGGTGCCGGCGACAATGTAGTGCTGTCAGTTGGGGATGATGCGGCGGCACTGCGCGTTGATAAAGGCTGTGAACTTATTGTCTCAACGGATACGACAATAGCCGGCGTGCACTTTCCCGATGACCTGTTTCCCGAGGATATTGCCTACAAAGCTGTTGCAGCCGCGGCTAGTGACCTTGCGGCAATGGGCGCTAGTCCATTGGGCATGACGTTGGCAATTTCCTTGCCTGAGCACGATCCGCTTTGGTTGCATGGGTTCTCTCAAGGCCTCGCGGCGGTAAGCAGTGATTACAAACTCCCGCTTATTGGCGGAGATACCACGCGTGGTCTGGTCTCAATTACGGTCACTGTTATGGGGCAATGCCCAACGGGTCAAAAACTACTTCGATCTGGTGCCTGCGTTAACGATTTGCTGTGTGTCAGCGGTACACTGGGCGACTCCGCGTTAGGGTTGTCATTACTGCAGGGTAAGGAGCGGGGCCTCGATATCGAGTTTGATCATCAGCAATATTTATTATCGAGGTTTAGCCGACCGCCCTCGAGAGGTCACCTGGGCGAAAGACTGCGAGAGCAGGCGACAAGTTGTATAGATATCTCCGATGGCTTACTCGCAGATGCGGCGCACATTTCCAGAGCAAGTGGTTGTAAGTTGGTTATCGACAGCCATCAGGTTCCGCTGTCTGAAGCCTTGGTTCTCGCGGTAGGGCGTGAACGTGCGGTTGATCTCGCGCTAAAGGGTGGCGAGGATTTCGAGTTGCTATTTACGCTCCCTGCATCTGCCGAGGTACCTGCGGACTGCAAAGTGATTGGCACCGCTGAGCCCGGAGAGGGGGTCATCTGTGATCGATTGATGAAAGGGGAGGGTTATGACCACTTCCGCTGAGCAGATGAAGTTTCCAATGGTTATTGCCACGTTTTTCGGGGCAGGGCACTCTCCAATCGCGCCGGGCACAATAGGGAGTTTGGCGGCCTTACCCCTCGCCTACACCATGCTTTCGATGCCGATTTGGCTCGTCACGGTCCTCATTTCTGGGTTGTTTCTTGTCGGCATCTGGGCATCTAACACCGTTGAGACGGCGCTTGAGCAGCATGATGCCAGTTTGATCGTAATCGACGAGGTGGTGGGTCAATGTCTCGTCGTCCTGTTGCTGGATTTATGCCTCAGAGGCACTGTCGGCGTGAGCCTATTACTACTCTTGAGTTTTGCCGGTTTCCGACTATTTGACATCGTTAAGCCGTGGCCAGTGGGATGGGTCGATCGCAAGGTTCAGGGTGGTCTTGGTGTTATGATCGATGACGTTGTTGCTGCGCTGCTCGCAGTTCCGTTCATAGCAGGTGGTTATTTGCTCTTCGCGCTAACGACCCTATGAGGGAGAAGTTAGCTATCCCGATGAACCAGTAACCGGCTCAACTGACTCAACGAGTCCGCCGCTTCCCCAAAAAGCTTCAGCGAGGAAAGAGCCTCATCGAGCAGGTCGTTTGCATGGGCGCGCGCAGTGTCCACCCCCATGCATGCGACATAGGTCGATTTTTGCGCGGAAATGTCTTTGCCTGCTGTTTTTCCAAGTGTCTCGGACGAGGCGGTGACGTCGAGAACATCGTCCATGACCTGGAAGGCGAGGCCAATATTGTGCGCAAACTGATGCAGCGACTTCACTTGAGCTGCGCTTGCATCCGCGCAAATAGCACCGGCGATCACTGAGGCCTCAATCAGCGCTCCTGTCTTTCTGACGTGCACCTCTTTGAGTGCAGCAACGTCGAGGGACTTACTCTCAGCGGCGATATCCATGGCTTGACCGCCCACCATGCCATTGAAACCAACGGCCTTACTAAGGAGGGTTATCAACTCAATTTTCTGAGTATTGGAGAGGCTTTCGGTCTCGGCAACCCATTCAAAGGCGAACGCCTGCAGACCGTCGCCAACCAAAATCGCGGTAGCCTCATCAAACGCTACGTGAAGCGTCGGCTTTCCTCTTCGTAGATCGTCGTCGTCCATCGCTGGCAGGTCATCATGTATGAGCGAGTAGGTATGCAGGCATTCGATGGCTTCACCTATGCGGCTCGCGCTCGCTACCGATTTGCCCTTGATCATCGCCGCGGTCTCGTGACAAAGCCGGCTTCGCAACTGCTTACCCGGGTTATCAAGCGCATAACTGAGTGCAGCGCTGAGGGTAGGGTCGCTACAAACGATACTTGATGACAGGGACATAATTCTCAGTCTGTAAGAGGAACTTTAAGGGGAGGTGTGTGTGGCTGAAACGGTCTCGATGCGCTGTTCCGCATCCTCGAGAGCAGTCTGAGCTGCTTTCGCGATTTTCATGCCAGCTTCATAAACCGCGAGCGCGTCTTCAAGCTCTATCGTCGGATCTTCGAGCTTCTTAACGATGGCTGTTAACTCCTCGAGTTGCTCGCTGAGTTTCTTTTTTTCGCTTATACCATCGCTATCGACTTCGCTCGTTGTCTCACTCATAACGCCACCGCTGCTGCCTGCGCTTTTATTCTACCTGAAGCGGTGGCTTTCGCGAGAATATCCTCGGCAGTGAGTCCGGCGTCGGTGCGAGTTTCACCTTGGCCTGCGTGGTCGATGAAGCGATCGTCGATAGCAATATGGCGCACTTCACAGTTAATAGCATGCTCGGAAAAATACTCGGCGACACCACTGCCCGCACCGCCGGCTAGCGCATTCTCTTCTACCGTGATGACTACATCGTGCGATGCGGCGAGCTCACTAAGTAAGTCCTCATCGAGCGGTTTCACCCAGCGCATATCTGCAACCGTTGCATCCAGCGCATCTCCCGCTTTAATAGCCTCGGTCAGTAGCACGCCGAAGTTCACGATGGCGATGTTGGAGCCTCGACGGACTATTTCCCCCTTTCCAATCGCAAATCCCTTCAACTCAGGTTCAATTCGGATGCCAATGCCTTCTCCCCGTGGGTATCTTACAGCTGCTGGCCCCTGATGATTGTAAGCACTGACTAGCAATTGCCTGCAGTCGTTTTCATTGCTCGGTGCGGCAATAACCAAGTTTGGTATACAACGCATATAGCTTAGATCGAAGGCGCCGTGGTGAGTCGCACCGTCCTGACCAACGAGTCCGGCACGGTCAATAGCGAATGTGACATCAAGGTTTTGCAGAGCTACGTCATGTATTAGCTGGTCGTAGCCCCGCTGCAAGAAAGTGGAGTAAATGGCGACTACAGGCTTAACACCATCGCATGCCATACCTGCTGCGAGTGTTACCGCATGTTGCTCGGCAATGGCCACGTCGAAATACCGATCCGGGTATTGCTGCGCAAAACCGACCATTCCAGAGCCTTCGCACATTGCGGGCGTAATGCCTGCGAGGCGAGGATCAACCTCGGCCGTGTCGCAGAGCCACTGCCCAAAAACATCTTGATACTTCGGCGGTTTTGGTGACGATGCCGCGATATCGGCCGCTTTCTCTTTTTTAGGCTCGATCTTACCCAGGGCATGATAGCCAACGGGATCCTCTTCAGCGGGCGTAAACCCTTTGCCTTTGACCGTGCGGATATGAAGAATCTGAGGTCCGCTAAGTGAGGATACGCGTTTGAGCACCTCGGTTAAGGAGGGTAGGTCATGGCCATCTAGCGGACCAATATAGTGCCAACCGAGCTCTTCAAACAGCGTCCCCGGCGCCACCATGCCCTTCATATGTTCTTCGGTGCGTTTTGCGAGATCCCAAGCGGGTTTGACATGCTCAAGTAACTTTTTAGAGGTCTCGCGCAAAGTGAGGTAGGTCTGGGTAGCCCAGATTCTTGCGAAATAACTTGCGAGGCCTCCTGTGTTGTGACCTATAGACATTTGGTTGTCATTCAAAATCAGCAACATATCGGGTCTTTCGTGACCCGCGTGCGCAAGTGCCTCAAAAGCCATACCGCCGGTGATTGCTCCATCACCAATGACTGCCACGACTTTCCGATCAATGCCTTGCTGTCGCGCTGCGAGTGCCATGCCCATCGCCGCTGAAATGCTGGTCGACGAATGACCAACACCAAAGGTGTCGAACTCGCTCTCGCTGCGTTTTGGAAAACCGCTCAAGCCACCTTTTTGACGCATTGAAGACATGCGCTGGCGGCGTCCTGTCAATACTTTATGCGGATAGCATTGGTGACCGACATCCCAAACGACTCGATCTTCCGGTGTATTAAAGACATGGTGTAACGCAATGGTTAACTCGACTACGCCGAGTCCTGCACCGAAGTGACCGCCTGTTGTTGATACGGAATAGAGTAAAAATTCGCGGAGTTCATTAGCGAGCTGAACCAATTCCTCATTGGTCATCTCGGAAATAGCTTCAGGCGCCGCATCTATCTGATCGAGGAGCGGCGTATTTGGGACTTTCGTTGGCAGTGAATCAAAATTCATATTGACACTATACCTGTAAATTATTATTTACGCCCATTTGAAAACGCGACTAGCCTCTCCGTCAACCTTCGATAACCTGCGTTACTGAGGGTATCACCGTTTGCCCAAAATAATTTGCTATCAGGCTCACCGGACTCTGCGGTGATCACTGCTTGAAAATCGAGCCAGTGAGTCCGATAGTCATTTGATGCCCAACGTTTGCCCTCCTCGTTAACTGCTGCAAGGTGATTTGCGTGCACACCATCGAAGCGAGGGGTTGATAGCGGCGATATTACCCATAATTCAAAGTCTAACTTGTATTCCGAGCGTTGATCGACAACAGCCTGTAATCCGTCAAAAATGTCTGCTGTGGGCGTATCAACAGCAAATTCGGTGTCGATAGGCAGGACGACTACGGCCGGCTGATAATGAGCAATGAGCCGCGGAAAACACTGCGCTATGCGATCGGGGTTGAGGCCATTAACCCAGCGTTTGAACCAGACCTCATCGGGACTTGCCGCCTCGTTTACATTCCAGTAGCGCACGCGCTGATTGCCAATAAGTAGACTAGGTTGTTGTCGAGTAATTTCCGCAAAGTCTGCGGCTTCAAAGGCACGCTCCGCGTCTGTGCAGCTGATATCACGGTGACCGTTATTGAAAATCGTATGTTTTAGGAGCAAGACGACACAAACGGTAAGGGTCAGCACCCAGGTAAACCTCAGCATCTTTACTTACCTTTTTAAATTGCCAATCATTGGTGGGCCTGAATCGCCCACTTGTGCATAATCAACGGCGCATGGACAGAGTTCAAGGACCGCTTCCCTGGTGTTATATCAACGTCGCATTCCCGAGACCCAAATCATATCAGCCAAATTGGAGTTTCAACTCCGAGCCTCGCGATATGCGGGATTGGGCACTCAAATCCTGGGTATGGTCAGCCTCGGGGCTGCCACATTTTACAGTATTGATCCGATTTACTTAATCGGTTGGACGGTTTCCTTCTTGATGCTCAATTTGTGGTGGTCACGGCGCATAAATAAAACGTTGATGACAAATCGCCACTTCACACAGCGCCCAACGGTGCTCAGTGAGCTGATACTGTATTCTGCATTGACAGGGTTGGTATGGGCTGCAACCTTAATTTGGTTAGACAGCCTGCTGCCAGATTTGCTGTTCTATCTATGCATTGCCAGCGTTGCCATTCTCTGTGTGGTTAACGTGTCAGTATCGGTGGTGGTGCGAGCCGCTTACCTCGCCCAGATTGCCTTCTCGCTTGGAATCGTTGCGCTTTGGTTGGCTTGGCATACGGACGAGAGGCCCTTCAACACGGGCTTTTCCCTACTACTCGCGACACTCATGGTGGTTCTGATTTTTATCAGTGACTGGGTGAGTCGATCCATTTCTGAGATGATTGAGACCAGTCTCGAGCGCGCTGCAATGAGCAAGGACCTATCCACACTCACCGAGGACCTCAAGACGCGTAATCTCGAGTTGCAAGATGCTCGAAAGCAATTGGCTGAGCAAGCAACCATCGATGAGATGACCGGGCTTCGCAACCGTCGTGGGGTAAATACGATCATAGGTGATGAATTGGCTCGTATGAAGAGAGCACAGTTGCCCATATCGCTCATTGTTCTCGACGTAGACCATTTCAAATCGTACAACGATCGTTACGGCCACCCTGCGGGCGATCAGGTGCTGCAGCGAATGGCCACTGTCATGCTATCGATGACCAACCGCGCCGGTGAGTTTGCTGCGCGCATGGGAGGTGAAGAATTCGCCTTGTTTTTTCCTGCTACTAAGCTCACCACTGCGCTGGACATTGCGGAAAAGCTGCGAGACGAGATTTATGGTTTACGAATTCCTCACGAGCAATCAGCGACCGCTGATTGCGTCACCGCCTCTATCGGTGTCGTATCCTGTGTGCCCGATTGGGACCTTGACTTTGATCAGTTGTTAAAAGCGGCGGATGAAGCCTTGTATGAGAGTAAGGCGTCTGGCAGAAATCGAGTAACGGTTGGCGCCTTGTCCAAGGACCCGATGAGCTAAAGCTATAAGTCGAATTGTTTGCGAAGTCGCTCCAGTGCCTTTCGCTCATGCTTGCCGGGCTTTTGCGTCGGTCGGGTGGTCGCACCACCGGCCGCTTTGCGGGCCTGTGCTTCGCGTTCCCGTCGCTCAATACTTTGCGGCGTTTCCTCATAAAGTGTTTGGGCTACAGGTGCTGGCCCGCGTTGGTCGCTCAGCGCTTTGATAATGATTTCTTTCTCATCCCAGCCTTGCTTTACAGCAAGGCGCTCACCAACAGCTACCTCGCGTGACACTTTCACACGCTGTCCTTGCAGGTGTACTTTGCCACTCTCGATCGCCGCCTTGGCAATCGATCGCGTTTTGTAAAAGCGCGCAGCCCAAAGCCATTTATCAACTCTGAGTCGCTCCATTAATTACCCTCGTTTCGCCGACTCAAGGGCCAAATGTCGTTGAATGTGTGAATGGCGTGGGGCGTTGTTGACATCTTGGGCGCGAGCGTACTGTCTGGAGCGCACATCATAACGGAGTTGTGAAGGCCAGCGTTGATCGCCGCAGTCAAAACGGCAGGCGAATCATCAAAAAACCAAACGCTGTCACCCTTCAGTTGCGCCTCCGATATGCCAGTGATTTCCGGGATAGCCTCCCAGAAAGCGGGGTGTTCCTTTGGATAGCCAATATCATGGCTGCTGAGCGTTTGATCTACGTAATCCTTAATGCCCAATACCGAGTGTTTCAGTGTAACGATGTCCGGGTGTGCATTGGTGAGGATAGTGGCGCGTATATCGGCAGTGCGCAGTGCTAATAGGAAGTCCTGGGCGAGGGGTAGCCAACGAATACCTTCACGGTACTGCTGGGATAGTTCGATGATATCAAAGCCGTACTGCTGGCTCCAAAAATCGGTCGAGTACCAAGAGAGTGTGCCCGCTACCGATTGAAAAATTGGCTCAAATTGATCGACTACCTCTTGATGATTCAGCTTGTGTAGCTCTGCGTAATGGGCATGGATGCGATAGCCCCAGAAATCGTTATCGAATGCGAGATCCAACAGGGTACCATCCATATCGAGCAAGACGTGGTCAACTTTTGTCCAGTCTACCCGCGGTGCTTGGTTCATAGCCTCGCCTTCAATTACGCCGCAACGGTTCATCAAGTGTTAATCTGATTCTCTATGTGGTGGTCTACTGATAATTGCAACCCTCGGCTTGAGTCCGTACTCGCGTCTTCGAGCTTAAACCAGCAAACGATGTTGTCCGCATTGCTGTCGCTACTCGATGACGCTGCGGCTATTGCTAGGGATTATTACAGAAAAGCTGACGAATTGGATGTCGTCAAAAAGAGTGATTCAACGCCGCTGACTGCCGCCGATACCGCATTGCATCATCTGATTACGGATGGCTTGCGCTCTTTACCGATCGAGCTCCCAATACTGTCTGAGGAGTCAAGTGCAGACGATATTGCTCAGCGACGAAGTTGGCGAGCTTGTTGGGTGATCGATCCGCTAGACGGCACCAAAGAATTCATCGAGAAAACGGATGAGTTCACGATTAACATCGCGCTCATCGTCGAGGGGAAGTCCGAATTGGGCATTATCTCAGTGCCATGTCGTCGCGAGCATTGGGTGGGTGTCGTTGACAACGGTGCTGCAATTTTTACCGAGGGTGAGGGCCTCGAGGGCACGATCCTTCAAACTAGCCATTACGATCCCTGCGATTCAATGAAGATGCTGGCGAGTCACCGGCATTCTCCTCGGCGAGTCGATGCATTGATGACGAGTCTCGCATCGAGGTTTGGTCCTGTGAGTAGAATTAATTCTGGAAGCGCGGTCAAGTTTTGTGATGTCGTATCCGGTACCGCCGATATTTACCCGCGCACGTCGCCCTGCAGTGAGTGGGACGTCGCGGCGGGCGATGCGCTGGTCCGCGCCGCCGGTGGCTCTGTGACAGATAGCGCTGGGCGCCAGATTTTATACAACCAGAGAGAGTCACTGCTGGCGAAGTCCTTCGTCGCCGCAGCCGACCCGACAATCGATTTCGCGCGAATAATCTTTGCTGATCAGTAACATTTGGTTAACTGAATAGGTAACATTCGCTCGGAGTGTGGTGTGCTTAGGGGAGCATGCGCATGACTTTGGATAAAAGGCGCCCGGCCGCCAATCAGCCCATGTCGGCGCAAATGAGGCTATCGATCCTGAAGGACCGGCACCGGGCCCTCGATAAAGAGTTGATCGACCTACAACTTCAACCGCTTGCGGATCAGTTGCTGATCAGGCGACTCAAGCGTGAGAAGCTTCGCCTGCGCGATGCCATCGAACTCCTCAAAGATGAGCTCGTTCCCGATATTGATGCGTAGCGGCGCATCAAGGCGTCTTATGGCCCTCTAGGTCGAGTAGAAGACGTTTGGCTTCAAGCCCACCAGAAAAACCCGTGAGTGAACCGTTACTGCCTATTATTCGATGACAGGGTATGAAAATAGGGAGCGGATTTTTCCCTACGGCGGTACCCACTGCTCTGGCAGCCGATGGCTTCTGCAGGCCTTCCGCCACTTCCCGATAACTAAGAGTTCCCCCCCACGGTATGGTCCTGAGAATCGACCATACCGCTTGTTGAAATTGACTCCCGTCGGGTGCAAGCGGCACCGTGAAAACCGTCAGCCGGCCCGCAAAGAATAGCCTGAGCTCCTCTGCCGCTTGTTCAATAACGCGCGCCGCGCGCGCTGACTGCGGTTCCTGACTTTTATGTTGGAGAGGCCAATTGAGACTGCAGACAGCCGTCTCGCTGGCAACTAATTGTAAGGGCCCTATCGGGCTGTCGATGATTGATGTGCTCACGTTTATCTCGATCTCACGCTCCGCGCGTCTGTGATCAATAACAATAGCGATGTAACCAACAGAAGGATTTGACCAAGAATAGTCAACTGTCCCGCGCTCCATGTGAGATCGATGATGAATACCGGCAAGCAAGCGAGCACTGTGAGCACAAGACTCAGGCTCTGTCGGCCAACAAGACCCAGTGCGAGCAGGAGGAATACGAGTCCGTAAGCCGCCGCTCCCAAGCTTTTGGCATCAAGTGCAACTAACCATAACTGCCCGATAAGCTTGGCGCCCAAGACGGCGGACAAACAGGCTGCGGCAAGTCGGAGTTTGCGATACATGCCCTTCTCGTTATCTTCGAACGAATGAAACGTTATACCATTGGTGCATCATGTCCATCTAATTTGGGAAATTAGGCTGATGAGTCAGATTGACAGTTGGCTAGATGCTGCAATGCTTCAAAGCCAATTTGCAAGGCGGGTGCCCGCGGCGTCTAACTACAGCATCGAGTGTGTCGACAGCATCCCATCGACCAATGCAAAGCTGCTTACAGATGCTGATCATGCTCATGGACGGTTTTTAATTGCGCGACAGCAAACAGCTGGAGTCGGGCGACGCGGCCGCAATTGGCAGAGTCCTCCCTCGGGCAACCTCTATTTATCCTTTTGTTTTCACACTGCGCGACCGTTGCCAGACATTGCCCTCATGCCTCTAGCACTCGGCGTTGAAATCGCTCAGTGCATCGAGGTGGAAATGGGGATCGAGCTAGCGATTAAATGGCCTAATGATCTTTATCTTGAGGGTAGAAAATGTGGTGGAATTTTGCTGGAGACAAAATCTTTGGCTAATGACATCACGGGTATTGTTATGGGTGTGGGGGTCAACGTTGCGAATAACCCCAGCGAGACGGCCCTAGGCCGGCCGACTGCCTGTCTCCAGCAGGCGTCAGGTGCTACGGTAATACTCGCCGATGCGGCACTTGCCATAATGACCGCGATTGCCCATGTCGTTGAGCGCCCAGAAAATGAAGTGGCCACTCGGCTGCAGATGCAATGGCCTGCTCGGGACTTTTTGCTCAATCGTCATGTATCGGTAACGCAAGGCTCGGGTACAACGGCGGTGTGTTCAGACGGCATTGCAAGAGGTATTGCCCCTGATGGTGGATTGCGCCTCGAACGTGGTGGTAAGACAGCGACGCTGTACGCTGGAGAAGTCACCTTGGGGCATGTGAATGGCACGTGAGTGCGAGAAGGCGATGCGAGTGATAGCGAATTGAAGCGTAAAGAAGATCCGGCGACGGCGAGGCAAGAGAAATCAGCAAAGAGCCAAATTGAGTCCATTTTGATTGATGTGGGTAATACCGCGATCAAGTGGCAGGGCCGGTTGAATGGCGAACCGGTCAATGGTGGTGCGGGTACGGTTGATGAATTGCTTAGGTGGCTGCGTGGTCTGGGCGACATTTCTCAGGTCGAATTTGGTGTCTCCTGTGTCCGCAACGAAAGCGTTGCTGCTGACCTTGAGCAGGCGCTTCGGGAGAAAGGCTGCGAATCGGTAACGTTTGCGAGAAGTACACGGGAATGCAGGGGTATTATCAGTGCCTACGATAACCCGGCAGATTTGGGTGTCGATCGATGGCTCGCGCTGTTGTCGCTTAAATCACATGGCCACGACAGTGGCATTGTTGCTGATGTGGGCACCGCTTGTACGATAGATATTCTGGAGGGAGGTCAGCATGTCGGCGGATTCATCCTCCCTGGTCCGAGTATGGCCTGTCATTCATTGGTTGCTAATACGGACAAGATTCGGTTTTCGAAAGAGCCGCCTGTCAGTTTGGCTCCCGGGACTGATACGGGTGCTTGTGTGGTGGGCGGTGCCTGGCTGTCAATTGCCTCAGCGATCAAGGAGGTGACGCTGCAGTATCCGGGACTTCCCCTCTATCTGACCGGCGGTGCTGCACCAACACTCGTTGAGCTTGGGCTAGATGGAATATTGGCGAGTGACCTTATTTTTGACGGCCTAGATTTTTGGTTAAATGGGGCTTGACCTGAGGCTTAGTGTTGACGATCATGTGCGCCCTTCGAGATGGCGGCGCCGTCTCAACGTCTGGCTGGCGTAGCTCAGTAGGTAGAGCATCTGATTTGTAATCAGGCGGTCGGGGGTTCGATTCCTCTCGCCAGCTCCATATTTTCCCGAAGCCCATCGCGACCTTCTCTTAGTGCGTCCCTAAATGAGGCATCGGCGCAAGGTCACCGGCTGTTGTGGTTAATCGCACTGCCAGCACGCAATGGTGCCCCCCCCCATGTTCTCTGTGTCTTGATGCGAAGATTGGTGATCGAGCGGGGACGACTTCGCACGACCAACATATCCAAACTAGGCTTTTAGGCATGACTCATTCGGGGTTTATATGGGTGTGCGGGGGGTGCGCTAAGGGACTGCTTTTACCCCGGTCGGCGCTCGATCTCGAATTGACAGGGAAACAAAGCGTTAGCTTGGTACTTTGAAGGTAAAATTTAGTGTTGACACCCTTCCTTGACATCTAGAGAATGTGCGCCCTTCTGGAGGGGTTCCCGAGTGGCCAAAGGGATCAGACTGTAAATCTGACGCGCGAGCTTCGGTGGTTCGAATCCACCCCCCTCCACCAAGGA
>CBFIBL010000011.1:0-45141 GCA_965660865.1 Luminiphilus sp. | reverse complement strand
GAATGGCCACTATTTTAGCGCGCGACACTGTCGCACCGGTGGAGGTGGTTGCCGTCGATCGGCATGATCCCGCTATTTTGATGTTCACCTCTGGTACTTCGGGTAGGCCTAAAGGCGCCATGCTTAGCCACTTCAACTGCTGTCAGGCACTGATGAACGTCGAGTTCATCGGTGCGGGCACCTACATGACCAACATGGAGGAGATGAATCAGCAGTTGGCGAGCCCCATTCCGCCAAAAACGCTGCTGGCTGTCCCGCTCTTTCACATCAGCGGACTCTTATCACAAGCCTTGATTAATCTTCGACACGGACGCGCTCTCTTCATGATGTACAAATGGGATATCGATGAGGCCATTCGCATCGTTAAAGACGAGAAAATCACTGTCTTGATGGGTGCACCTGTCATGTTGCTCGAGCTCCTCAAAAACGAGCAATTTGGTGACGAGCACGCCGCGTATTTGACGAATGTCAGTGCCGGTGGTGCTGCCACCCCCGAGCTACTCTCTGAGCTTTATGCGACCAAAACTGGCTCTGCGATGTCTGGCGGTGGCTGGGGCATGACCGAGACTATGGGCTCCGGTGCTGCTTTCACCGGCCGCTACTTCGCTGAACGCCCTGACGCGTCAGGCTTCCCAAGCCCCATCGTCGAATTCAGCTTCCGCGATGAAGAAGCCAATGTTGTCCCTGCAGGTGAGCCCGGCGAGATTTGGGTTCGCTCATCGACTGCAATTCAAGGCTATTTCTCGGGAGGCAAGCCCTCGGATGAGCCGGTTGAGGGTTGGATGGCTACGGGTGATGTCGGCTACATCAGCGATGAGGGGTTTCTCTACATCTGCGGACGCGTCAAAGACATGATTATTCGTGGCGGGGAAAATGTGTATCCATCGGAGGTCGAGGCCTGCTTGCTCGAACTACCTGGCTGTGAGGAAGTAGCAGTGATCGGCCTCCCCCACGACACATGGGGTGAGGAAGTAGCCGCAGTCATCCGCATGACGCCGGGTCAACCCTCCGACGCGGACGAAGTCACCGCTTTTTGCAAGGAGCGGCTAGCGGGGTTCAAAGTCCCCGCGCATGTCGTTTTTACCGATGAGCCACTGGAGCGAAACGCGCTTCAGAAGCTTCTGAAAGCACAAATCCGGGAGCGCTATTTTGGCTAGTTTGGATACGACGCCCTCCATCGATTGTCACAGACTCATCGTCTTATTTTTCGAGACCACGCCTGAGGTTCCTCAAATCGAAGCCGCCATCGACAAATTACCCGAGCCGGCGGCGGTCCACTTCGCCCAATGCGACGCGCATAGTGAGCGAGCCTCCATGTGGACGCGCGATCCGACAGGTCGACTACCAAAAGGACGCCTTGCGCTTCAATACGCGGGGGATGACCTTGACCTCCCTGTCGCTTCCGCCCTAGCGGCTTCGCTGGGTGGTGAGGCGCATTGGTGTCTGGGTACGAGCCCGATACCACACCCGCTTAGTGAGCCTTCCACCTTTTCAGGTACCCTTCAACTCTGTTGTTTCGAGCGCGCTGACGGCCTATCGGACGAGCAACTCAAAGAAATCTGGTTCAACGAGCATGCACCCGTCGCCGTTGAGACCCAGAACAACGTCGGCTACCGCCAGAACTTAGTGCTGAATTCTTCGCACAGAGCGCTTGATGGCATTGTTGAGGAGCTCTTCCCGATCGAGGCCGCTGACTCGTTGACCGACTTCTTTGCCGACGGCGACGACCCTGAAAAAATGATGAATCACATCCAACGACTGACCGAGAGTAGCGAGCGCGTGCTCGACCTGGAAAAGTCTTCCGTTATCCATATGACCGAGCAGCGCTTACGGTAGAGCGCGAGACCGAGGAATCACCATGAGCAATAACATTGAAAACTCCCCGTTAGCAGGCAAAGTCGCCCTTATCACGGGCGCTGGGCAAGGTATTGGGCAAGGCATCGCGTTCTCCTTGGCAAAACGGGGCGTCAAAGTCGTCGCCGTCGGGAGAACCCTCAGCAAATGTGAAAACACCGTTGCTCAAATCAGTGAGCGCTTCGGCGTCGAGGCTACAGCCATTGAGTGCGATATTTCTGATTTAGGGGCCCTCGATGGCCTCGTAGAGCGAGCGGTTGCCGCCCACGGTCGCTTAGATATTTTGGTCAATAACGCGGTGACAACCACGATTAATTCGCTCATGGAGACAACACTCGAGGACTTCGAAAAGGGACTCAAAGTGGGTCCCATGGCGACACTCCGAATGATGCAGCTCGCGCAACCCCACCTGCTCGCCTCGGGCGATGGCAATATCATCAATCTTGCCACTGCCGCGGCAAAACGTTGGGATAGCTCAACCTATGGCGTTTATGCAGCGGAAAAGGAAGCGATTCGTGCGCTGTCACGCGGCGCCGCCTGCGAATGGGGAGGCATGGGCATTCGGACCAATACTATTTTACCTTTAGCGAAATCGCCTGCACTCGAAATGTGGGAGCAGTGGCGCCCCGAGGAAGCGGCCGCCTTCGCAGAGACCGTGCCCATGAAGCGTATCGGACACTGCGAAGATGATATCGGTGAATTCGTCGCGCTCTTGTGCTCACCCGAGTCTCGTTACGTTAACGGTCAATCGATCGCGATCGACGGCGGTCAGGTCAATATGGGGTAAACCAGCGTTTAGGCGCTTCCCGTCTAAAACAAACCTTGCTTCACGAAAATTCACTCGTTTGGGAGAGCTAACAGCGGGTGTGTGTCGTCTGGGCCGATAGCTCTCTAAACGAGCTTATGGCCCTCTCAACGCGGAGCCCCCTCAACAAGGGCCCAGAGCCCTCTACTTTACGGAAGCCCCACCATCGACGCTGAGCAGCTGCCCCGTAATGAAGGACGCGCGATCCGAGGCGAGGAAGCACACCGCCTCAGCAATCTCCGAGGGCTCCCCCAAACGACGCATAACGGCTGCCTGCTTGAGGCCCTCTGCGATCTTGGGCTGCTCTTCAAAGTATTTCTCGACGCCCGGCGTGCGAATCACACCCGGAGATACCGCGTTAATCCGGATACCTTTGTGCCCATACTCTGAGGCCGAGCTCTTGGTCAGCAAGTTAACGCCGCTCTTAGCTGCGGCGTAAGCCGTGTTGTAGGGCTGACCGCGCAGTGAGGCATTTGAAGAAATGTTGACAATGCTTCCGCCCGATTCCTGTGTGAGCATGGCGTCAATTTCGTGTTTCATGCACAGGAATGTATTGGTGAGACAGAGATCCAAGGTTTGATCGAAGACGGCCTTGTCGAAGGTATGGATTGGACCTGAACCGCGACTGACTGCGGCACTGTTACAGGCAATATCGAGCGCACCAAAGTGATCGATCGCTGCCTGCACCATGCTCGCCACACGATCTTCGTCGCTGACGTCGGCAACAAACGCCTCGGCTTGTCCGCCGGCGCTGACAATATCGCTAGCGGTCTGATTGGCCGTCTCTTCGTTGAAATCGACAACCAGAACACGCGCACCTTCGCTTGCGAGCTTCATCGCGATCGCGCGGCCAATACCAACACCGGCGCCCGTCACTAACGATGCCTTACCCGCCAACTCTCCTACTACCTCTGCCACTTTGTTTACCACCTGTATGTCGTTAATGGTCAATTTAGACTAAGTCTCTGAGCGAACGAATGTTCCTTGCTTACACGCTTCGTTCTATCTTGTGCACGGTGTCATCCACAAGCCCAAATGGACTAGAACCGTCCAGCCACACAAAGCCAGAGTCAAGGAAGCCGTTGTGATCACAGACTATTTCAGCCTCAAAGGAAAGAAAGCCCTGATTACCGGTGCCGGTAAGGGAATCGGTGCACGAATCGCAACCGCGTTTGCGGAGATGGGTGCCGACGTTGCGCTGGTTGCGCGCACCCAGTCGGACCTTGACGCGGTGGCTACCCAAGTCCGCGATCTCGGTCAAGAAGCACATACTTTTACCTGCGACGTCACCGATGAGGGGGCTCTCACAAGTGTGGTGCAAACACTCAATGAGGCATGGGGAAGTCTCGACATTCTGATTAATAACGCGGGCGCACCGGGGCAGGGCTATGGCTCGCTGAAAAAAGTCACCAAGGCGCGATTTGAGGACACCATCGACATCAACCTCACATCGGCCTACACCCTCACCCACCTCGCGCTACCCCTTTTAAAAGCCGCGCAGCAAAGCAGCATTGTCAACGTCTCCTCAGCCCTTGGTTGGATGGTTGATCGCAACTTTGCCGCCTACGGTGCAGCAAAAGCCGGCATGGACCAAATGACGCGCATTTTGGCGTATGAGCTAGCGCCGAGCATTCGTGTGAATGGGATCGCTCCGGGCGCTATCGAAACACCGAGTACGTCCTTCATCACCCAAAACGAAGACATGTACAAGGCAACCGTTCGCTGGATACCGCAGGGACGATTGGGTAAGCCTGACGATATTGCCCTGGCAGCGCTGTATCTTGCGTCGAATGCATCTGGGTTTGTGAGTGGCAAAATTATCGAAGTGGATGGCGGTATGGCGGCTTTACCGGGAACCGCTATCGAAGCCAATATCGCGCGGAGCATGGCAAGCGAGTAACCGCGGCGATGAGATCACATCAGCCATAAGCAATGAATAACAACAGGGGAAAACAATGGGAACCTATGTTCTAACGGGCGGAGCCACAGGTATCGGCGCTGCCATCAAAGAGAAGCTTCGTGCGCAAGGCCATCGTGTCGTCGTCATCGACTTGAAAGAAGGCGATTACCTCGCAGACTTGGGCAACCCCCAAACCCGCCGTACAGTCATTGCAAAGGTTGCCGCTGAGGTGACCGACATCGACGGCTTGATCACCTGTGCAGGGGTAGCCTCTCAGTTCCCTGACTCAGGAAAGATCCTACAGATCAACTATTTTGGCACCACGGAAATGATCGAGGGTCTTGCAGATAATATTAAGTCTGGCGGCCGCGTTATCGCCATTAGCTCGAATTCAGCGCCCATGAGCACGCGTCCGGATCTTGTGGATAACCTACTCGCTGGTTCAGAAGACGAAGCCGTTGCCATGGGTAGCGAGCTCCATGGCCACGAGTGTTACGCCAGCAGCAAAAGCGCTGTTGCGCGTTATATGCGACGAACGGCACCTCGCCTCGCACAGCGCGGCATCTCCTTCAACGCCCTTGCACCGGGCTACATTTCAACACCTATGACCCAAGCGGTCGAAAACGACGAGGAGTACGGACCACTGATCAAAGCGTTTGTGGACTCCATCCCCATCGGAAGACCCGGGCAAGCCGAGGACGTCGCGAACCTTGCTATGTTCCTTCTATCGCCCGAGGGCGCTTATATTGCAGGTTCAACGCTATTCATTGATGGCGCGCACGATGCCATGATGCGGCCAGATGCAAGCTTATAAAGCATAGAGAGCGCGATGAGATTTCAACTGCGGTCAAACGAGGGCGATCTCATACCGGCAATAGCGCTGCACACCAAAGCCAGCTCGATGGGCAAGCGGTAGAACTGGGCCTAGCGGGCTAGGCGTAATCGAGTCGAAGAACCGTAACGAAGAATAAGAACGAGACAGACAAGCAATGAATAAAACACTAGAACGCATCGCCTTTACCTCAGTATTGACCCTGGGAATGCTCGGCAGTCTCTCAACACAAGCCAATGAAGCGCCGTGCGCTGTCTCGTCGGACACAAAGCTACCGTTTTTCGGGGATCTCCATATTCATACTCGATATTCCTTCGATTCCTTTCTCTCGAATCAGAAAAACGACCCGGACGGCGCCTACGAGTATGCCAAGGGTCAGGTCATCACCCTGCCCGACGCCTACGGGGAGCAAACCATCTCTGCACAAATCGACCGCCCTATCGACTTCGCAGCGGTCACCGACCATGGTCAGTTTTTAGGGGAAGTCGCACTGTGCGACAGCGATTGGACCCAAGCCGCTTGGTGGACCCCCGTCTGTCTGATGTCGCGCGCTCAAAACCTCTGGATACAACTTTACGCTGCAAGTTTATGGACCGTATCCGGCGGCATGGAGGGCGAGGCGCCCGAGCGCGGCCTCGTTTGCTCGCTGGGTGATTGCGAGGCAAATGCTCTCAATGTATGGGATGACATCCAACAAGCCGCTGAGCGCCATTACGATCGCTCTGAGGACTGCAGCTTCACTACCTTTGTAGGTTACGAGTACACCCAGGGTCAAGAAATGGCCAACCTGCACCGAAACGTGATTTTCAAAGGCGAGGACGTGACGCGTCTGCCTATTTCCGTCTTTGATACCGACAGCTCAGTCCCCGAGCTGTGGCGCCAGCTTCGCACACAATGTCTCGAGTCGGATTCTGGCTGTGACGTGCTCGCCATACCGCACAACCCAAACTTGGGCGGCGGACTCATGTTCCCCGACCCCGCTACTGAAGAAGAAGCGATTAACCGGCTTGAGATCGAGCCCTTAGTGGAGCTGGTACAGCATAAAGGTGCCTCAGAGTGTCGTTTCGACCGGCTAGCCGGCATTGGTATCGATACCGAAGATGAGCTCTGCGACTTCGAGCAAATTCCATCCGACAACCTAGCGATGTTGGGCAGTGTGAACGGAAAGATGTGGTCCGACCGTGGACTCCCCGTCGATGTCGCCAGCTTCCATCGCCGCAATATGATGCGAAACGTTCTGAAAGATGGTCTCGCGCTCGAGCAAGAAACGGGCGTCAACCCCTTCAGACAGGGCTTTATTGGCAGCACGGACACACATACAGCGACGTCGGGTGGCGCGATGGAAAAGAATTACGTGGGCCATCTGGGCTCTCGCGATGCGACCTTCCGCAACATCCAAGACCACTTCGTTTCAAATCCTGGTGGACTCGCGGTGGTTTGGGCGGAGGAAAACCGTCGCGATGCGCTTTTCGAAGCTATGCGTAACCGCGAAACCTATGCAACCTCCGGAACGCGCCCGATTGTGCGCTTCTTCGCTGGCGACTATGAAACAGACCTGTGTGAAGACCCCAACGCGCTTGATCAAGCCTACGCATCCGGCGTTCCGATGGGCGGTGTGCTAGAGCGCAAAGACGGCGACGCGGCACCGCGCTTCTTTGTCAGTGCGCAGCGCGATCAAGGTACCGATCTTCACCCAGCGAACCCTCTCGAGCGCGTTCAAATCATCAAGGGCTGGGTTGATGAGGACGGTACGACCCATGAGCGCGTTGTTGACGTTTTGGGAAGCGCGACACAAGGACTGGGCGTCGATATGAACAGCTGTGCCGCGACGGCGCCGGGGCATGCGAGTCTCTGTACCGTTTGGGAAGATCCCACGTACAAACCGGGCGAGTCCGCGTTTTATTACGCGCGCGTCTTAGAAACGCCAAGCTGCCGTTGGAGCACGCTTCAGTGCCAGGCGGCAGGGGTAAACCCCCTCTCGGACAGCTGTGCAGCCGAGGCAGACGCGGCTAATTTGCTCGCGAATGAAAATGGCGACTCGGGCGATATTTACGGTATCTGCTGTACCAACCCCGAAACCGATCCATTCTACTCGCCCACGATCCGCGAGCGCGCTTGGACCTCGCCTATTTGGCTTTCGACGACTCGCTAGCGAGATGCAAGAAGACGGGGACTTCACCACCCCCGTCAACTTCTAAATTGGCGCCCGAGATATAAGACGCACGATCGGAGCACATCAACATCACAGCATTCGCCACATCCTGCGGCGAGGCCATGCGCTTGAGTGGGAGCATATCCGCCACACGCTTGAAGCCTTCTTCACCACCGTAGTGCTCAACACCCGCTGCGTTGTGTACCAAACCCACAATCAGGGCATTGACGCGTATTTGTGGTCCCCACTCCATGGCGAGCGACTTTGTTACGTTTAATAAACCGGCTTTAGCGGCGCCATAAGCCGCTGTACCCGGCGAGGGACGGGCGCCGCTGACGCTCGCGATATTGACGATAGAGCCTCCATCTGGCGCTTGAGCCAGAAGTGAATGCGCCTGCTGAGACAATACAACCGGTGCCAGTAAGTTCAGCGAGATGATTTTTTGTGTCAGCTCCGCGCTCGCATCGGCTGCAGCCACAGGAGGGCCGCCACCCGCGTTATTCACCAGAATATCGAGTCGTCCGAAGCGGTCGGCAACGAAGTCGATAAGCGCTTGCGATGCAGCGGGATCTCGGATGTCTGCACTGTAGAAAGTCGCCTCGCGATCCTGAGATGCGATGGGATCTGCGGGCTCACGCCGGCCAACGGCAATCACCTCAGCACCCTCGGCCAAAAGAGACTCACAGATCGCACGACCAATGTGACCGGCACCTCCAGTGACCAAGCATACTTTTCCGGATAAATCTGACATAAGTCCCCTACTTGCCACTTACCATCGTGCATCTTGTGCACTTTTTGCGCGTTTTCTGCAAACTCTATGCGCGCTTCTCGTGACCCTCTTGCACCCAGTTTTCGCAGTATCTAAAACGTACCGACGCCGCACTGACGACTAATTGCTGCGAGCTAAATTTTTTGCACATTTACTTCTGTGTTTCATTGGCATTATGCCTTTTGCAGGAGGCGAGTCACCAATCGGATTTATCGTCTGAAACAATGATATCGGCAACACTGAGATAGCTACACCCGTGCAGCTTATGTGGCACAGTAAGGCCTGCTAATAAAAACGCGTCGCGATAGTGCGACCGCATTTCGCTGAAATCTGTAAGGAACAAAGCATGACTAAAACCGTTATCGAATCTCCCGCTGACCTTTACGACCTTGTGGGGAAGACTTTAGGGCCCAGTCCGAGTATGGAAATCACGCAAGAGCGCATCAATCAGTTCGCTGACGCAACCAGTGACCATCAATGGATCCACATCGATGCAGAGAAAGCTGCGAATGGCCCGTTTGGCGCCACGATTGCCCACGGTTACCTCACCATGTCGCTCGCTGCGAAGTTCATGCCGGAGATCATCGAAATAAAAGGCATCGCCATGGGCGTTAACTACGGCACAGAGAAAACGCGCTTCCCCTCCCCCGTCACGGTCGGCTCTAAGTTATCGGCAACGGGTACTGTGGTTTCCGTAGAAGAGGCAAGCGGCGGCATTAAAATGGTCCTCCGCATTGTGATGCAAGCCGAAGGTGCCGAGAAGCCGGCCTGTATTGTCGACGCAATAAGCGTTTACTTCCCCGCGTAAGGACTCTCGGCGCCCAAAACGCTAACTCCGCGAGATAAGCAGTCTAAATACAAAAAAACCCCGCTTAATGCGGGGTTTTTCATGCGTCGCAACCAGCAGGAACTCAGACCTTAAAGACGCGCTTAGCGTTCTCTCGTAAGAACTTTGGCCATACCTCGTCTTTAAACGGAACGTTCGGCATATCGCCAAAGATGCGCTCCAAAGACAGCCCCATGGGGAAATAACCGGCGTACATAATCTTGTCCGCGCCGCGCGTATTAGCAAAGTTAATGATGTCTTTGGGGTAATGCTTTGGCGCGAAGGCACTCGTCATATAGTAAAGATTCTCGTACTTAAGCATGAGCTTCCAAGCCAGGTCAGTCCAGGGCTCAGCACCGTGCTTCATCACCACTTTCAACTCAGGGAAAAACCAACAGATCTCATCAAGGTGCTCGACTTTCTGCGGCTCCATAGGAATACGAGGGCCCGGCACGCCCACGCAGGGACAAAACGGAATATCGAGATCGATGCAGGCAACAAAAATCGGATACCACTTCTTGTCAGATAGCGAGACCTGAGGACACAAACCCGAGGGGAAAGCATTCACCGACTTAATATCGTATTCCTCTTTGAGACGACGAATCTTGCGAACCTCATCCATGCCGTTATTAGGATTGCAGTCGTAGGAGGCAAAGAAGCGATCGGGGTGTTTTTTTACCGCCTCGCATTGTGTCTCGTACTGTCCTTCATCGACGCCGAGCATGGCTTTTTCGATGTTGAACTCGTCCATCTTCTCCAAGGTGTAGGCGATGTAGTCATCGCGTTTACCGACCTTCGGGAGGTCCTTAAACATGTACTGCGCCGGCATCTTAAACATTTGACGACTTTGCTCATCCATCAAAAGCGGACGTATGAAGTCGTAAAAGTTTGAGGTGTCGTCATTCGGTACAGCGAGCATCAGGTCGATGACAGGCACATCCGTCGGCATTGGCATGGTGCATTCCTTGAGATTTCAATCGTGACGTACGTTACAAGCTCAGCTTAACTTATGCATCACCCGAAAGAAGGGGGTAGTCGGTATAGCCGGCAGCGCCCTCACCCCCGTAAATGGTGCGCTTATCAATTTTATTGAACGGGCCACCGCGTTCGAAACGCGCGACTAGATCGGGGTTTGCGATGTATAACCGACCAAAGGAAACCGCGTCGACTACCTTATCGACGATGCAACTCTCCGCCTCTTCCGCCGTAAAACTATCGCTGCCAATCAATACACCTGAGTAATTGGCTCGGGTGAGTGCGAGACTATCAATGCCTGTTGAGGCCATGCGGATGGCGTGAACCCAAGCGACACCCTTCTTTTCAGCCAATCTGAGAAGCGCGGCATAGGTCGTCTCAGGATCTGCATCAACGTGATCATTGTAAGGATTTCCCGGTGAGATTCTCAGACCAACTCGACCGACACCAACCACGCTCGCTAGGGCATCAATAACCTCATCGATGAAACGCAGTCGATTTTCCAGGGACCCACCATATTCATCGTCGCGAAGATTGCTCTCCGAGGCGAGAAACTGGCCTGGCAAATAACCAGAGGCGCAGTGCAACTCGATACCATCAAAACCTGCGGCTAAGCAGCGCTCTGCGGCCTGACGATAGTCTTCAATAACCGTCTGAACCTCCTCAATCGTCATCGCCTCGGGCGTCGGCATGGCTTGCATACCTTGCTCGGTGAAGATTTCAGCGCGCGCGGCAACCGCCGAGGGCGCCAACATGCGAGTACCGGTGGCTTTGTTGTCGGGGTGCCCTACCCGACCACAGTGCATCAGCTGACAGGCAATGAGCCCGCCCTCGTTGTGCACTGCGGTTACCACTTTGGACCACACAGCAACATGCTGCTCGTTGCAGATACCCGGCGTGCGGTTATAGCCCTTGCCATCAAACGACGGGTGAACGCCTTCCGTGATGATGAGACCTGCATTGGCGCGTTGGGAGTAATACGCCTCGTGCAACTCGGAGACGCAATCGTCCGCTTGCAATGCGCGGCTTCGTGTCATTGGCGCCATAACAACACGGTTTTTAAGGGCGAGATCGCCGACTGTCACAGGCGACAGCAAGTGCTCAAGTTCCATAAATAGAATCCTTTAAACAAAAACCTTCAGCGGGTGCGAATACTCGGGTTCTCCGTGCCAGCCCGCATGGTTTTCAAAAACTGCTCGTAGGGCGCTGGGGGTGCCACTGACGGAAGCTCATCAGACGGTGACTCACTCCAGAACTTTTGCCAGCTCGGGAATAAGCTGTGAAACGCGCCATCGTAATGATCACGATCCGGCCAGCGCATTTTGTTATCACCGCAGGGCGGCTTATTGAGATCCGTCGCATAGAAATAGCAAGGAAGCCGCCGCTTGAAATACCAACGCCCGTCGATGCGCTCGTAGTGATCCCAGTACAGCATCTGCATGATCACCCACTCGCAGCCACCGTCTTCGGTCGGTGTCTCGTGCTCGTTTTTTGAATAGACCACGCCGACCGCACGATCCGGATCTTCAAATTCGATAATGTGGTTACCGATATGATGCGACGTCCCCGTAAATTGAACCCGGAGGGTCTCATCCATCCACTGCTTGAAATGCGCGCGACCCACTTTGTCTTTACCAACGCGCACATCCTCAGGAAACAGGTTCACCATGGCATCCATATCACGCATATCGAGCGCAAGCGAATACTTCGCCGCCAGTTGTCGAATCTCATCGATAGACTCCAATCGATCGATGCGCGCCAATAGTGCTGAGTCAGTCATGTCCATATCCTCCTAGCCCACTAACGCCGCGGCCGCTTGCCGACCAGCACGACGCCCTGAGAACGTCGCATCGCCAACAGAGCTTCCAGATGCGTAACCATCCCCTCGCCGCGGTACTCCGCAGGCTGTTCTTCCTGCTGCATAGAGCCCCGGAATAATTTCACCTTGCGCCGTCAGCACCTGCCCATCCACCGTGGTATCCAAACCGCCGAGCGTGAAGTGTGGGAAGAAAGCGCCACCTCCCGGTGTGCAGTCGAGCGCAACAAAAGGTCCTGTCAGTGGCTTTAGCCAGTCGGTGGACTTGTGGAATTTTTCGTCGTGACCGCTTGCCGCTGCTTGATTGTAGGTTTCCACGGTTTGCGCAAGGGCACCGTCAGGAAGGTCGAGTTCACTGGCTAGCTCGGCCAGCGTCTCCCCCGTCCCTGCAACCGGTGCCGCAAGCCAACTCGCCGTCTCATAGTCAGCGTAGTCCTCTACATTCAGCACCAGATAGACCGGATAGGTTTGCTTTACTAAGTAGCAACCAATGCGGCCGTGGTAAGCATCTTCATTGATAAACCGCTGTCCTTGACCATTCACAAAGATGCCGTGGGTCAATGTGGCCGGCGGATAGAATGGGACGCTCAAGAAGCCCTCGTGCATATTGATCGCTCTCGCGCCAACACTGAGTCCCATTTGGATACCGCCGCCTGTATCGTTGGGGTTACCAATCGGCACGGTACCTGACTTTGCCAGCTCGGGCGCGTATTGCTGCATCATATCGGGATTCATGACGAAGCCACCCGCACACAAAACAACCCCTTTATTGGCTCGGTAACAGCGCTCTTCCATGTCCTCGCGAACGACGAGTCCCACAATCCGTTGCTCCGGACCGTAGCTATCAACAATAAGCCTCAGCGCACGCGCCTCGATGTGCACGTCGATATCGCGCTTCTCCACGGCCTCAGTGATGATTTTGACGAACAGCGGTCCGCCGTTGTCACCCTCGACATACAGATTGTGACCACGCGGTGCATGCCCGTACTTTTCGGCGTAAGGCCAGGCTTTCTCGCTACCGGTGTACAGCAAGCAATCGTCGGTTAGTGCCATCATGGCACGCTGTGGATACTCGGACATTTTAAACGGCACGCCGAGCTCCATTAACCAATCGAGATGCGCTGCTCCCCCTTCGGCGTAAGCACGCACTTTGGCCGCATCAGCTTGAGGACCATTCGAATCCATGAGGTAGCCGTAGACATCCTCTACCGAATCCTCATAACCCACAGCTTTCTGAACCTTAGTTCCGCCGCCGAGATACAACTCGGCTGACGACAGCTTAGTCGACCCACCACTCTCAGACGCCGCCTCAAAAATCGCAACCGACGCGCCGTTATCGGAGGCTTCGATAGCAGCACAGGCTCCAGCACCACCAAAGCCAACAACGAGCACATCTTTTTCATCCGCCCAGTCGGTAACGTCTTTTTCTAAGATGGGTGAAAATGACACCGTAAGCCCCCGCTTTTCTTATCAGTATGCCAGCCAATGTATCGCCATGCTTGGCAGGTCTCTGCCTCCGTTTGGACGATGGTCGATGCTTGCTTCCACAACGCTACGGAGCGACCTTAGGCGCCGCAGAACTTATCTTAGACAGGACATAGCATATGCAGTGGTACACCGGCGATACACTTTACGACACGCTCCTTCTCGTGGGCTTTGCTTATTCATTGCTCGTAATGGTTTCTAGCTTCTTTGGCACAGCGGCTTACGGCGGTCGGTTTGGCGGTGGCAAGCGTGCAAAAGGGATCAAGCTGGGTTCCAAAGCCGGGTGGATCCTCATGGAGCTGCCGGGTCTCATTGTTTTCCCCATCGTATTTTTCATGGGCCCCAACGCTGACCAAACGGTACCGCTGTTTTTCCTCGCTGTGTGGATGTTTCACTACACGAATCGAGCACTAGTCACTCCGATGCTGATGCGGGTGCAACCAGGATCAACTGCGAGTTTCTCACTCGGCGTTGTCATTGCGGGTTGGGCGACTTTGTTCCTGCATGGTTATTTCAACGCGGCCTACCTCACAGAGTTTGGGTCGCAGTACACCGAAGCGTGGTTTAGCGATCCACGTTTTCAGATTGGTCTCGCCATCTACATCATAGGTTTCACACTCAACGTGCACTCAGACAGCATCCTAAGAAATCTGCGATCACCCAACCCGAGTCCGGACGAACCCCGCTACAAGATCCCCTACGGTGGCGGCTTTAAGTGGGTGACTTGCCCGCAGTATTTCGGTGAAATTCTGTCGTTTACTGGTTTCGCCATTATGGTGTGGAACTTAGGTGCCGTTTTCGTACTTGCAATGACCGCAGGTAACCTAATCCCGCGCGCTTTGTTTACTCACAAGTGGTTCCACAAGAACTTCGACGAGTATCCGAAAGAACGCAAAGCGATTATTCCAGGAATTTTGTAGGCACCTAGGGCAAGAGCCGAATAGGCTCGCCGAACAAAAGACTACCGGGCTTTGCTCCAGGGCTTTAGCGCGCTAGGGCTGATACCAAATCGCTGAGCTGATGGCGCGCTCTTGAATCGCAATAGGTGCCATTGGCTCCATAACCAACTGCACTGCGTCGTATGTCGACCACCGAGGCGTTGGGATTTCTAAAACCCGCACGTAGTAAAACGCTTCCTGGTTAGCGTCAAAATCCGGATCTGACCACTGGGCGCGCAACTGTGGCGCCCCAATAGTGTTGTCGTAAGTCGCATTCTCGGGATCAACGGTGGAGCCTACTGCAGCAAGACGCCCTGTTTCGCCGTCAACAGTTCGCTCATCTGACCAAGCGAGATCGTAGATGCGCTCGTGACTTTGCCCACTGGAATCAACCCAGCCTTTGATCATTTGAATACGATCGAGATTAGCCCCTATCGGGTCTCGCTCGGCAACCACGACGAACTCAGGTGCGGGCCGGTCGCTATCAGCGGAGTCGGCTCTGGAAATCTCGGGTAACGAAGAGCCCATAGGCACGCCACTCTCACGCGCGATTTCATCGAAGTTGGCCGACGCTGCCGTGCCCTCAGGGAATCTCCAGCCGGCGAACAAGCTAACAACGATTCTTGGACCCGAGGTGGCAAAGGTCTCGCGGCGCTGCATAGCGTCAAAGAGCGCCTCACGCGTGTTCTCAGGCGCCCACACAGCCGCAAGGCCACCCGAGCCCCACTTACGCGCAGGTGTCATTTTGTCGAGTCCCAAGCCTGCGGCTCCCGTTCTCAAACCAGCAGATCCATCCATCATAGGCAGCTTGCCGGTATAGCCTTTTTCATCGCTCGGTGACGTCGCGTTATGGCTATCGCTCGAGCCAATCACACCAAATTTCAACGGGTTAAAACCCTCGCTATGCGCCATGGAAATACCGCTTCGCAACGCGTCGCGCGCATAAGCACCTTTGACGCTGGTTAACGTAACCTCGCGCCCCGGTACCGTTCCTGCTAATTCAAAATCAGCAAACTCATCAAGACTGGACAACAAGGGATGGGTCTCAGAGCTTCCCTTGATCTGCAGTATTTCGCTGATGGGCTCTAGATCAGATCGATCAGGAGGTGAAACCAGATCGAGTCGCTCACCGTTTTCGTCTGTGATGCGATACGCAAGACCTTCACTAAGGTTCGGGTTGTGGGGGATGGCCATCACTGCTCGGCCAATCGCGCGCTCGCTGCGCAGGAATTCCCATAAGTCAGGCGGTGTCGGACCGTCGATTGAACTGAAGGGAATGGATGGCAAATCATCACTGCCGTAGATCACGTTGCGATGCAGGTGTGTGCCAACGTCTCCTGTGTCTGCTGACCACTCCCAACCGGGGAAGGTGGTAAATATCCCGGGCTCATTATGCCGCTCAGCTGCCGCAACAATATCATCCCAAGCGGCGCGATTGATGTCAGCATCGACACCGGTGAGCGTCAACTTAAAGCCGTTCTCACGTATCAAGCTCATGATTTCCCACCACGACTGGGTGACGGTGAGTCGATTCTCGCGCCGAAGAATATCCGATAGTGATTGCCGCGTAGTGGGAACATCTAGGCCCGAGAGCTTGGCCTGTCCTAAATACTCAGCATGATCCGTGACCGCGGCAAAATCGAGCGGTCGTGTGATGGTGACGGGGTATCCGGCGCCATGTTCCAAGGTCTCGCCCTTAGCGAAACGATAGACGTCATCCGGGACCGCACGAACGCCCATAGTGAAGGCGTCGCTCGATAGAGATGTGTGGATGTGAAGATCGCCCCAGTAGACCTGGTGCTCACCCTCGATACTGGACGCGGCAGCCTGAACCTCAACCAATTGATTAGCACTTGCTGATACCGCCACCGAGTTATCAGGGCCGTCCAGCGATGGATCTTCTATTGGGATCAGTAACTGATAAGCCACAAAAGAGACGAGTAGCACTGCAACAAGCAGGGCTCTAATCTTTGTTCCACCGGCCTCGGCCTGTCGTCTCATCATTCCCTATTCCCCTCAATCACAAACGGGCCATCGCTAACCAGCAATCGCTAAGCGGCCATCAGTCACCAGCATTCCATCGTGAGTCGGTGCTAACGGTGGCCTGCCGCCCACAGTGTCTTAATAGATTACCGCCTGAGACCGCTCCGGCGGCCCCCCGAGCATCTCACGGTGAGAGATGCGATATTCACCGTCGTCAGAGATCCCGAGCTCAACGCCAAGCTCAGCACCAACGAGCGTCTTACCTGCGTATTTCGCAATATCAGGACTGACGGACAAAGCCTGCAATAAGTGCCCTGTGTATTCGGGGTTTTCGGCCACCTTCATAATTTCTTCGTATTGCTCTGGGTGCACCTCAGCGGCCATGAGCGCGCGTTCTGTCTTGAGGGGTCCCATCCAAATCGATACCGCGTTAACACCTGTATCGGCAAAATCGTGCTGCATGTCGTGGGCAAACTTATCGATTCCAGCCTTTTGCGCGCCATAACCCGGCCCGTGCATGTAGCAATTTGCGCCAAAGGATGAACCAAACGCGACCAAGCCCGACCCCTGCTGCACCATGATTTTCGCCGCATACCAACTCGCGACATAGGCTGACCGGAGACCGACGTCCAAAATACCAACCGCACTGAGCTCCTTCTCCCAAAACGGCTTGGGACTGATAAGTTCGGGATGAATCATCGTTGCGTTATTTACCAGAATGTCGAGCCGTCCTGACTCACGCTGAATCTGATCGAAAAGTGCCGCAACTTGGCCGTCATCGCCGTGGTCACAGCGCACGGCAATGCCCTCGCCACCCGAAGCGGTGACTTCCGCGGCGGTGCTATGAACCGTTCCCGGGAGCGCCGCGCCGTCCCAGCCCTTTGCCTCACCGACGGTCTCTGCTCTCCCCGTAACGTATACGCGCATACCGTAGCTACCCAGCGCACGCGCAATCCCGGCGCCCGCACCCCGACTTGCGCCCGTAACCAATGCAACCCGCTTCTCTGTGACTGCCATGTCTACTCCCACTCAAAGAACCGTTGTTTAAAACCGACTATTCGAGGATATGTTACTCATCAAGCCGTGAGGCAAAGGCTCCAATTCACACGTACTTATTCAGAGATCCTCGTTCAAAGCTCGCCTTAAAAGCTCTCGCACCAAAGACCTCTGTTCAAAAACCCATTTCCAAAAGAGTCATCGCTCTGGTAGTGCTCTCTGTCGAGTCTTGGCTATACCAAGCTCTCTGCGCGGCTAACCAAGCTATCGGTCATTCCCTGAAATCCATCTTGCAATGCAGAACCGAGGCTCAAGCCAACTAATCCAGATATCCAGCCATTTAATTCAAAGGTAGAGCGATAGCGACTGTGTCCATCTTCCAAAGCCGTCACCTCGTGCTGACGATAACTGTGAAGCAGCGGGCCGACAGGCTTCATGCGATACTCAAACAACTCGCCAGGAATGACCTGACTGACAAACTCAACCTGATCTCGGACATTGCTCCCAAGCACAACCGTCATCGAGATCGGTGCGCCTGCGCGCAGCTCGGCGTCGCAGGCCGTTACAAACGGGTTCCATTCACCGTAAGCGGAGAAATCGGTAATGACCTGCCAAACCAACTCTTTCGGTGCGGCGATCTCGCGGAGAAACTCGATCTTCATAGTATTGATGCTCTCGTTATTATTTTCGGCATTATTTTTAGCATTGGTTGCGGCGCTTTTATGGTCAGAAGAGAAGCGTAACGCCCTCAACTCAGCTTGGTCTAACCTTGTGACGCCAGTATCTGGTTATCCTCGAGCTTGTTAGCGGGTTGGTGGATACACCAGGTCCCCGCCGGATGATAGATATAGGCGACGCAGCTATTGCAGTTATCACACAGCGATTCGCCCCCCTCCTCTCGCCATCGATTCACCAAATCAGGTTCACGCAAAAGTGCTCTGGCAAGTTGAACGGCTTCAAAGCCTGCTTCCATACACTGTGAGACGTTGTCTGCAGAGGTCACACCACCAAGGTAAGCAAGTGGGATCGACACCGCTTCACGGATTTTTGTCGAATACTCCCAAAAGTACAGGGGTTTAAAGTCGATTTTTGGCACGGCCGCCTGTGTAGAGGCTATCGCCATGCCGCTCAAAGACCACTTGCCAATGACACGCAGCATGGCGTCTAAATTCATATTACTGCCAAAGGTAAACCACCCTGATTCGACGTTACGTCCACCAGAGAGTACTAACATATCAGCGCCCGCCTCCTCGAGGACCTTCGCGGTGACAATACCGTCTTCTAACTGAGCGCCTTTACTGCGACCGTCAGCGACATTGATCTTCGCAATCACCGCCATGCGGTCCCCTACTGCCGATTTCACTTCGCGCAAAACCCGCGCGGGAAAACGCGCCCGATTCTCGGCACTACCGCCGTATTGATCCTTACGCTGATTATCAAGGGGCGATAAGAATTGATTCAGCAGGTAGCCGTGCCCCATATGAATTTCGACTGCATCGAAACCAGCCTCAAAACACCGCTCTGCCGCATTGACAAACAAGTCCACCATGCGATCCATGTCGCGCTCGTTCATGGCACGACGGAACATATTGCCGCGAAGCAGACCCGCTGGATTGAAGCCTGAAACAGAGCTTTGGAGGCGCTTGGGAATGAAGACACCCGTCACAAAGCTACCGCCGTGTGTGATCTGCGCCGCAATCTTTCCACCGGCTTGGTGAACGGCGTCGGTGACAGCTCTTAGATCAGCCATTGCCTCGTCGTGCACCCACACCTGATCAGGCAGCGTTCTACCATCTTTCTCGACCGCGACATACGCCATGGTCGTCATACCCACGCCGCCTTTGACAAGTGCTTCGTGATGCATGCGCATCGCTCGCGTGGGTTTTCCCCGCTTTGACATATTCTCGTTAGCACCCGCCTTGATAAAGCGGTTAGGAAGCGTCAGTGGTCCGAGTTGAAGCGGTTGGAAAGCAGTCTCTAGCATGTAGCGGCACCTTAATGAGCTCGAACAATAATGAGGTCGAACAATCTCAACGTGTGTACGCAGTATACCGACCCTAGACGTGTGACCATCGTCCCTTTGGGTGGCAAATGAGCATTGCACCCGGTGCCGGTTACAGGCTCAATCATTAAAAAAAATAAAACCAACAAGAGAAGACAACTTTGAATGATACGTTTAACGGCAATCATGCGAACTCACCTTTGACGCTAGTCATGGGCGCGAATGGCTTTATGGGTAGCCATATCACGCGCCTCCTCGCGGCCCAAGGTCGGCAAGTCCGGGCGATGGTGCGGTCCACGAGTGATCTCAGTGCCCTCGAAGGCCTGAATGTCGAAATCTGTCATGGCGACATTAGCGACATCGACTCCGTAAAAGCGGCAATGCGTGGCTGTGGCACTGTCTTTTACAACGTGGTCGACACGCGCGCTTGGCTTGTTGATTCGGCGCCACTCTATCGCACCAACGTCAACAACCTCGCCAATGTACTCGACGCCGCCATAGCTGAGAACATCACGCGGTTTGTCTTTACGAGTTCAATGGTCACCTTGCCTCGCTTCTCGGGGTCGCCCGCTCGCGAGGAACATGCTTTTGACTGGTGGGACGAAGCACCTGATTACGTAAAAACGCGCGTGCTCGCGGAAAAAGCCGTTACCGACGCCGTCGCGGAGCGAGGACTTCCCGCTGTCATGCTCTGTGTAGCCAACACCTATGGACCTGGAGATTACGGCCCCACACCTCATGGAAATGCGCTCTGGCAGGCAACAAAAAGCAAAAGTACGGCACTCGACTGCAGTTTACCGACAGTAGACGTGCGCGACGCGGCGCAGGCTTGTTTGCTCGCGGAGAGCAATGGGCGTGTTGGGGAGCGCTACGCGATTGTCAGCGAGTGCCTTCGACAGCAAGACTTTTACGCCATGGCTGCTGAATCGATGGGATACGCCAAACCTGCCGTGCTCTCCATGCGCAAAGCTTATTTCTTCGCAACAATTGCCGAAGCCATCAATCGTATCCGAGGGATCAAAGACGCCAAATTCTGTCGAACCTCGATGTTTTTATCGGAAGCCTTTGGCCCAATGAACCATGCGAAGGCCGCCACCGAACTGGGGTGGTCACCCCGTCCCCTGAGCGAAACTATGTCTGACGCCATCGAGTGGTACCGAAACCGTAGCTAAGAATTCAAGTAGGAAACGCCATGAAGAAGATCATATTGCTACTCATCGTTTTTATTCTGACCGTCGTCGGCTTTTACGCGGGGCGCATGACAGCGCCTGCACCGCGTTACGAGCCGAGCCAGACAAACGCTGACGATCCATTAGACGCGGCTTTTGAAGGCTTTATTCAGGCCCAGCGGGACACGCTGGCGCTCTATAAAGCGCACAGCAATTTTGACAATCCATTGGCACGCGCAGAAGCCTATCGCGGCCTTCTGTACACCATTGTCGGATCTATCAAGGCAGGCGCCCTCACCTCTCATGACTACCCACGCACCATGCGTGGTGTCGACTGGACCAGTAAAGCAGGTCTAGACAACCCCGATAACAATTACTTTTTTGCGCTGCTCGATGACGAAGGCACTTACCGGCTGACGGGTAAGCGTGGTAATACCACGCAGCTCATCTTCCAACTTGTGATCGGCGTACCCGGGGTAGGTAATGCCGGCAGTAGCACCAATGTGAGCGTGCTTTATGCCGACGAGATGGAAATGGATGACGAGGGCAACTTTGAGATTATCGTGAGCCCTGAACGCCCCGACGGTGTAGCGAACTGGATGAAAAACGCACCTGGCGCTGAGTCTCTGCTCGTTCGTTTCACGCACTCGGATTGGCAGACGGAGCGGCTTGATCCGCTTTACATCGAACGCCTCGATTCAGAAAAAGTCGCACCGACACCGCTATCCGAGCTCGATATGATTGGAGGCTTTGAGCGCGCTTCTCAATCGATGTATGACCGAACTGCGAGCTGGATCGCACTCGCCGATCGCATGTGGTCGCTGGTCCCCAACAACTCCATTTTTAATATGCGCGTGACGCCCGGTGGTCTCGTCGGTCAGTACTCTGCCTTTGGGAACTTCAAGCTAGCACCTGATGAGACCATGCTTATCGAATTTGGAGACACTGGCGCGCCTTACATGGGAATTCAGCTAGGTAATCGCTGGTTCGTCAGCCTAGATTACGAAAACCATACCAGTACCCTGAATATGAATCAGTTGGGTTGTCGTGAGGACAAGAGCCGCTGTTATGCGCTGATCTCACTCGAGGATCCCGGCGTCGCTAACTGGCTTGATCCGGCAGGACACGATGAAGGGCTCATATTCATGCGCTGGCAAGGACTTGACTCACCACCGACAGAGGCCGACCAGCCACGCACGCGGGTATTGAACTCGGAGGAGTTAGCCGCGTTTGTCAAAGATCTCCCCAAGGTATCTCCCAAGGCACGCTGGGAGGCGATTCAAGTCAGACGTAAAGCGGTTCACGAACGTTTTGGTGGTTGAGCTTGGACTCCCGTCCTGCGCGGGTGTCGCTTTTAGCTTAGATGACGGCCCTCTCTTAGCGACGGACTTTATTGCTTAGCTGAGGGCTCTCACCTAGTTGAGGACTCTAACTTAGCTGAAGGCTTTTCGCTCCGCTGAAGGCTCTTTCTGGTATTACTCGAAGGCTCTCTAGAAACCCTCTGCGTCATGGGAGGCCTTCCAAACAAGCCCTGGGAATAATCGACGCATAAGGACCCCGAATTTGGTCTGCTTACCGGGATAAGCAAATGGCTTACCCGCCTCTAAGCAACGCTCAACCTCGGCAATTACCTCATCGGGAGTCAATGTCTCTCCCTTTGAAGGCAGTTTTGGCACCACGGTCGCCTCGGCTTGTCGCCAGAGTGGTGTCGCTACCGCAGGCGGACAGACACAACAAAACCGAAGACCGCTGTCGCGGTTCTCGTGGTAAAGGATTTCGCTGTAATGTTGGACCGCGGCCTTACTCGAGGCATAAGCACCCATCAGCAAGCCCGGAATAATGCCAGTCATCGAAGAGAAGCTAATGAAATCGCCATAGCCACGGTTTAGCATCGCAGGTAGCGCGGCCGTTGCTACGTTTGCCAAACCACCGTAGTTAACAGACATCACCTTGCTCGTGACCTTGGGGTCTTCATCAACGAGACGCCCAAACGGCATTATCGCCGCGGCGTTAACAACGCGTTCGACGGGTCCATAGTTAGTTTCTATCTCGATAAAAATCTGCTTCACGGCGTCAGCGTCAGTGATATCAATAACGTGCGAATGAACGTGCTCGAACCCCGAGGCCGTTGCTCTCATCCCCTCATCATTCAGGTCTAGAAGGACTACCGTTGCCCCCCCATGTGCTAGTTTCCTCGCCCACGTCTGGCCCATACCGCTGCCACCGCCGGTTACCACCGCCACTTGTCCCGTAAATGCCATTTCGCCCCCCAGGCTCGCCTGATCTTTTTATTCGAATATCAGCCTTTGCAAACTACCCATAACACTACCGTTAATCCATACCGACGGCTCAGGCTTCAGGTGTAAACGTGATCGGCATCTTCTTGATCGTACTAATGAAATACGATCGCATGTAGGTTATCTCTCCAGCCAACGCCGGGTTTCTCAGTCTGGGCAGGAGCTCTTCAAACATGATCCGCATCTCAAGCCGAGCGAGATTGATGCCCAAGCAGAAGTGCTGACCGATACCGAAGGACCGAATTTCGCGATTCAAGGTCGGCATGCGTTTCATGCGATGAATATCAAAGATGAGTGCGTCCTCACCAAAAACGTCCTCATCGTGATTCACCGAGTGGTAGTGCATCACCACCTTGTCACCTTTCTTGATGTTGTAGCCCTGCCACTCGATGTCCTGCGTCGCGGTTCGACGCATAGCAATAAACGCTGTGTTGTACCGCAGCATTTCCTCAACCGCTTCGGGGATATCCTCGGGATGATCGACTAGGTGTTGTAGCTGATCAGGATTTTCCATCAATAACCTCAGACCATGTGCGATCGCGGTTCGCGTGCTCTCGTTACCGCCCACCATTAGTAAAATAAACACCCACGAGAACATCTCGTCAGTGATGGGCTGTCCATCAATTTCTCCCTCAAGCAGCGCCTGAATAATGGGTCCGGTATAGCCCTGACGTTGCTTTTGCGCGAGCTCAGCCGCATAGATCATGACCTCAAAAGACGCGGTCTGCGCCTCAGCCATGCCACCCGAGACATCGGGGTCATCGGCAAACGTCATGGTGTTGGTCCACTTGAAAAATTGCTGTCGATCCTCAAGCGGAACGCCGAGCAGTTCGAGAATAGCCATGAGCGGTAGTTCAGCAGCCACCTCCTCGACAAACTCACACTCACCCCGCTTTGCAACCCTATCGACGATCAGCTTCGCTTGCTGTCGCAGCCAGGGCTCCATGGCAGCCACTGCTTTTGGCGTAAAGGCATCCTTAACGATACGACGATGGGTCAAATGCCTCGGCGGATCCATGGCGATGAAACTATTGTCGTGCATGATCTGATTGATCTCACGCTGCACCTCATCCTCAGGCTCCATGGGGAAAGGCCCCTCGGTTTGTGAGGAAAACAGCGCGGGGTTTTGCGAGACAAAGTCCAAGGCGTCGCGCTTGACCGCAGCCCAGTAAGGAACGCCTGTTGCTGGATCCTCGTAGCGAACGAAGCTGCCTTGTTGTCGCGCCTCTGCAAGCGCCTCATAGGGCATACCACGGCTGTAAGCGTCGAGATCGAGAGGATGGGTGAATGGACAACCAGACATAGTAAACGCCCTTTTAAATCAACGATAACGATATTCTTAATACGAGCTAGCACTGAGTCAGACTTTATTTGGCTCAACGAAAAATGACGACGCTCAGCTTTGCCTCGAACTTGATAGATAAACAATATTTGCCTGTCCTGAGATAAGCTCGTCGCCCATCATTTATCCTTGCACAGACCCCCTCCAGCCCAGCGGTAGGGCTCACAATTATAGATAAGTCGTCCATTTTCGCCGTACTGCCAGTCGAGCATACGAATCGCGCTCTCTGGGGGCATACCGCCCGATGCCTCACCCTGAAGAGCAGTGTTGGGCAGCGGATAATCAGCCCAATCCAGGGGTGCGCGCCAGCCCGGTGGCGGCATCAATTCAGAGCGAGTCCCCGCAACGGGATAGAGGTTTCGCCAATGACGGATCTCATCGGTGAGCTCAGCCACAACGTCAGGATGCTCAAGCGCCAGGTTTTGGTACTCATTCGGGTCTGCGTTTATGTCGAAGAGAAAGTTGCTTACTTCGACCGAGGTGAATCCTGTCTCGATACGCTGCACCAGTTTCCATTCATCGTTGAACGCGGTGACATTGACCGTGTTCTTAAACGGCGACTCAGCGATAAAAAATAAAAGGTCATCCCGGGTAATGTCCTCGCCGTCGACAATAGCGGGTAGTAAATTTCGTCCGTCAAGCCGATGGCGCGTGCGAGGCTCAATCCCCGCGGCGGCGAGCAGAGTAGGGAAAACGTCCATCACCGACATAATCGACTCTACTTTGCCTCCCGGGGCGATTCTCTCGGGCCAACGCATAGTGGCAACGACTCGAATACCCCCCTCAAACGTATCGCCCTTCCCGCCTCGCAGAGGCGCGTTATCAGCACCACCAATGGCGTAAACGGCACCACCGTTATCCGAGAAGAAAAGCACGATCGTGTTTTCGGTCAACCCCTCGGCATCCAGCGTATCCAATACCCTACCGATGGCCTGATCCATACCGTCGACAACCGCCGCATACATCGGTCGCGCACTCTCGCGGCGAGTCACTTTCGCCATGAATCGCGTGCTGTCCGCCATTTTACTGCGGGACTTACCGCGATCATCTTCCATATCGGCATACTTAGCTTTCAGGTCATCCGGCGCATCAAGCGGTGTATGCGGGGCGATAAACGGCATGTAAATGAAAAAAGGTTTATCAACGTCGCGCTCCCTGATGTACCGACTCACTTCATCTGCAAGTAAGTAGCTCTCGTAGCCCTGATCGTCGATAGAGACACCGTTACGCTGGAAGTCTTTACCGCCTAGACTTGCGAATGGCGGGAAAAAGCCGACCTCCGTGTGAAGGTGGCCGTAAAAGTGCTCAAAGCCTCGCGAATTGGGATGATATGTCTGCTGAGCATGCCCCAGGTGCCACTTGCCCACCATCGCTGTTTGGTAACCGGCGCCAGCAAATAACTCAGGAAGAAACGTCTCCTCTGGATGAATCCCATTATTGTGCCAAGGCATAATGGTGGAATAGGCAACGCCCAAGCGTATTGGATCCCGTCCAGTCATCAATGCCGCCCGCGTGGGCGAGCATATAGGGGTCGTGTAAAACCGATTCAGCTGGGTTCCCTCGGCAGCGATGCGATCGAGCGAGGGTGTTTCGATGACCTGATTGCCATGAAACCCTACATCGGCCCAGCCAAGGTCATCTGCCACCATCACGATGATGTTGGGCTTATTCCCCGCAAACACGGATAACGAAACCAAAGAAAAAAACGCGCTGAAGAAAAAGGCCCCTATTCGGACCATAACCCACCTTCCTTTTTTATCATCTTGCTGTGGCACACTGCGTCTCAGAGAGTACCGCGCAGAGAATAAGAGTGAAAACCATGCAGCGTAAAAATCTTCTAATTGCTTTGGGTGTGCTTGCCATTGTATCAACCGCGGTTTTGGTGGTGCCGAATCTAGAGAGATTGCAGAGCAAAGCGCGACAGACCATTGCAAGTGCCGCCGGTAAAGCCGCAGTGGCCAATATGTCTGGCGTGGTGGCTGAGAACAATGCGCGCGGTTTTGCCGCCGCAGAACTCATCACCATACCCATCACAGTCAACGAGGTGGCACCCGGTATCTTTCAGGCCTCGGGCGTGGGCAACAGCTTCGCAATCAAGACCAGCGAAGGGTCTGTCATTTTCGATACCGGCTTGATTATTCAGGCCAGCGAGCAGATTGCGCAGCTTAAAACGGCCGTGGGTGACGAAGAACCCAAGAAAATCATCCTAAGCCACAGTCACGCCGACCATGTGGGCGGTACGCGACTCTGGGATGAGGGCAACGCAGAGCTCGTTGCCCACAAGGAGTTTGAAGAAGAGCAGCGCTATCTCACCGAGCTCAACCCCTATCTCCATCAGCGCAACCGCACATTGTTCCCCTGGATTCCAGAAACACCTCGCACTCTTCCTGGCATGGACTTCCGCGGTCTGGTTCCCGATATTCGCGTTGGCAACGACGAGCCCTATCGCTTTACCCTTGGTGGCAGACGATTCGAGGTTTACGGGACGCCCGGTGCTGAGGGTTCAGACAACATCGTCTTATGGCTACCTGACGAAAAGATACTGCTCTCGGGCGACTTCTTCGGGCCCCAGTTCCCACAATTCCCCAACATCTTCACGATGCGTGGCGAGAAAGTCCGCAAGCCCATCGAATACGTCGCCTCCCTCAACCGCATCCTAGCGCTCGAGCCGGAAATGATCCTTCCTAGCCATCTAGACCCCGTGGTCGGTGGCGAGCAAATTGCACGTGATATGCGAAAAATTCGCGACGCAGTCCAATACGTTCACGACGAGACCGTGGCAGGCATGAACTCGGGATTTTCGGTTGAAGAGCTCATGAGCAGTGTTGTGCTACCCGAAGACCTCAGCCTTTCGCAATCGCATGGCAAAGTCAGCTGGGCGGTTAAATCCATTTGGGAGTACTACGCAACGTGGTTCCACTTTGATCGAACGAGTGAGCTTTACCCAACATCCCAACGTGCGATTTTGGCGGATGTCGCTGAGCTTTTGGATCTCGAGGGGGCGCGCTCAAAGGTACGTAGCTATCTTGATTCGGGGCAACCTGAAAAAGCGCTGCTTTTACTCGAGTTAATCGAGGGTGCCACTGTAACGGAGACACAGCGAGCACTGAGAACAGAGACGTTGCTCGCACTCAAAAAACAGGCGGAACCTATCGGTAACGACTACGAGCTGTATTGGTTGGATAGCGAACTTGAAAAGCTTCAATGAGTATCAGCTGCAGTTGCCGCTCTATTTGCCAAGATTTAGCGCTCTCAACTGGACTAGGACAATACCTATCTACTAGTTGCTCTTGCGCATCCCGTCCCCTATGTTCAACCTAGCCAGTAATAACAACATTTACATATCGAGGATCCTATGACTGACCGCTTAACCGTCGTCTCCACGGACTGCCACGCCGGACTGCCGATTGCTCAATACAAACCCTATGTTGATTCGAAGTATCACGACTTCATCGATATGGCTGTAGACGTCCAAATCGAGATGATGGACAAGGCCGAGCAGCAGTTCTTGATCAAAGAAATCAACGACGAATGGCGCGCGCCTATCCAAAAGGAGTTAACCGGCGCTTGGGAATACAGCGAGCGTCACAAGATGCTCGCAAAAGACGGCATTGCCGCGGAAATTATTTTCCCCGATGGTATCACCGAGCAGAACACACCGCCCTTCGGCGCAGGCCTCGGCTTATCACCCAAAGACGCAGTCCCCGAATTGCAATGGGCAGGCGCAATGGCGCACAACCGTTGGCTGTCTGAACTTGTCGCCAACGACCCGAAACGACACTTCGGTGTCGCGTCTATTCCGCTTCTTTTCGATGTGCAGCAAGCCGTTGACGCGGCCCGCTGGTGTCATGAGAACGGACTCCAGGGCGTTATGCTCCCGACCATGTGGGGCGAGCACGCGGCTTACCACGACGTGAAGTACGACCCCTTCTGGGAGGTGTGTGAAGACCTGGGCATCGTGATTCATTTCCACTCCGGTCCAGCACCGCACAATGAGTACTTCGGTCCTGCTTTCCCGAACGAAGACCGGAGCGATGAACTTCCGGGTGCGATGGGCGCCTACGTCTCCGAGGTCATGTTTTGGCTGTATCGACCCCTGACCTTCATGCTGTGGGGGGGTGTTTTCGAGAGGTTCCCACGACTCAAGGCCATGGTTGTTGAGGGCGGCACCATGTTTATGGTGCCTTCATGGCTAATGCTCCTCGATCACAACTACACAGACGTGCAGTTCTCCGCCAAGCTAGGTGATTTCCGTTCACACTTATCGATGGCGCCCAGCGAGTATTTCGCGCGCAACTGCGGTATCGGTGCATCCTGTGTGCCGCGTCGAGACCTCGACATGAAAGACCAGATTGGCCTCGAGCAAATCATGTGGGGTAGTGATTTCCCCCACCCTGAGGGTACGTGGCCGAATACAGCGCAGTACTACCTCGACACCTTCAAAGGCTTCGACGCAGATGCGGGACGCAAGATCTTGGGTGGTAACGCCATCGAGTTCTATGGACTTGATCGCGCTTATCTCGATGGGCTTGCAGCCAATATTGGCCCATCCACTGATATATTTGCGGCTTAACCGACAACAAAAACAAAGGAACAAACTCACATGGAACTCATTGCCGTTTGCGATTCAAAAACGAATACCGCACCGGACTTTCCGATTGGCTGGTGGTCAGTTGCGAGAAGTCATGAGCTGGAACCTGGCGACGTAAAAGCGGTCAGCGCTCTCGATCGAGAGCTGGTTGTATACCGCACTGAATCGGGCGAGGCTCGGGTTCACGATGCCTTTTGCCCCCACCTCGGTGCGCACTTGGGCGTCAACGGCAAAGTGGTTGGTGAATCTATCCAGTGTCCTTTCCACGGCTGGCAATTCGGTGGCGACGGTAAGTGCAACCACATCCCTTACTGCGACACGATTCCGACGCGCGCTAAGGTGCAGAACTGGCCTACCAGCGAAGTAAACGGCGAAATTTACATGTGGTTCCACCCCACAGGGGCTGAGCCGGATCGTGAAGTCCCCGTCATTGAGCAAATCGGTGACGAGAACTGGACCGAACCGCGCCAAGTTGAGTTCAATATACCGGTGCACATTCAGGATATCGCTGAAAACTCCTGCGATCCTGAGCATTTCCAGTACGTTCACAAGCAAAATCAGACACCTCCCTCCTCCGTTGAGGTCGAGGATGACGGTGCCGTTCACTTACGCTCCGAAATCGAAGCGCAGGGCATGAAAGGTGGCCTTCACGCCACCATGTTCCAGCCCGGTTTGGCGCGGGTAATGACCAGCTACGGCCCGGGTGCTGAGATGTTGGTTTACAACTCAGCACAGCCAATCTCTCGCAACGAGACCCTGCTCCGTTGGACGCTAATTGTCCGTAACGAGATTGCCGAATTTGTGGGCGATCAAGTTATGGATGGCATTATCGAGGGTTTATCAGACGACTACCCGATCTGGGAAAACAAGGTTCACCGAAAGCAGCCTATTTTCTGTAAAGGTGACGAGACCCTTGTGCTCTTTAGAAAGTGGGTCCGTCAGTTCTATCTGCCAGAGAGTCCGCGAGGTCAGCAATGAGCGATTACTATCAAGGTAAAACAGCTGTCATCACCGGCGGTGCGAGTGGTGTTGGTCGATCCATTGCCTTTGGGCTCGGCCGCGCAGGCGCCAACGTTGTCATTGGCGATGTCGACGCCAACGCAATGGAAGCCATAGCCGCAGACCTTGCCGCAGAAAATATCCCGCATCGCGTTGAGCGCTGTGATGTCACCTCAACCGAGAGCCTGCAAGGACTATTGGATGCATCGCTTGAGACTTTCTCGCAAGTCGATTTGGTATTTGCTAACGCGGGTATCGGTGCGGGTGAAGCAGGTCCGATCTGGGGCTTCTCAGAGAAAGATTGGCAGTGGTGCTTTAACGTGAACCTTTGGGGTGCCGTGAATAGCATCAACGTGTTCATGCCCTACTTGATTACGCGCACCGACAGAACGCACATGATCATTACTGGCTCGGGCAATGGCGCCTACACGGTACTGCCTGACGTGCCTATTTACACTGCGACAAAAGCAGCCGTGCATACCATTACCGAAAACCTGCACTACCAAGTGCAAATGGGTGGCTTACCCGTAGTTGTTAGCGCCCTATTCCCCGGTCCCTATGTGGTGGAAACCGGCTTGTTCAACTCAGGACGAGTTCGACCCGAAGAGTTTGATAAAGGTGTCACAGGCAATGAAACGGGCATCAACTCGGTCGAAGATATGAAGCGAATGGCCGAGGAGTACGGTTTTGATCTCAAGACCACACATCCCGATGAAGTTGCCGAGATGGCGCTCGCCGGCATTCCAGAAGGTAATTTTTGGTTGCTGACGCACACCGAGGACAGCATGGCCAAGGTTCAGCGTCGCGCCGATATGATCATCAACAAAACGACACCGGTACCGGAGTCTGTGGGTTAAGCGAATCCACACGCGAGGTCTCCCGCTCGAAGCAGTTCGAGAAAAGTGCTCGCGATCACAGTACATTGTGAGAAACAGCGAGAAACACCTCGCGAAACATAAATAGGCTGCACAAAAAAACGATAAAAAAGGAAGAACATCATGACTGACGCACAAGCCCCAATGGGTGCACCCGGCTGTATCATCAACTGGCCGATGCTCAAAATACATTACCGCACCGATCCGGAAGCCATCGCAGCGCTTTTGCCTCCTGGCATCACTGTCGGCAAAGAGCCCAACGTCAATCTGACGGTTTATAACTTCCCGGTGCCCGATGTGCCCGAGTATGGTGTGGTCACAACGGTAAACGCTGATTTTGACGGTATTGAGGGTGAGTTCACGCTCGGCTACGGCATCGATCAGGAGTCAGCGATTTTCATCTCGCAAGAGATGAACGGTCAGCCCAAGTATCCCTGTGAGATCGACTACCACCGCTTGGGTCCAATGGTTCGCGCGAAATGTACCCACCAGGGCTATACCTTCCTCGAGTTTGAAGGCATGAGCGAGGGTCCTGCCGATCCGGGTGATGAGTTTGTACAAAACGAATGGTGGATCAAGGTATCGCGCGCCGTCAGCATCGGCGGCCCAGCAACGGGCTATGATTTCCCGCCGCACGTCGTTCACGTAGCGAGCAAGTACGGCACCGCTTGGAAAGAGAATGTTCAAGGCCAATTGGTACTGCGTGACAGTCCTTGGGATCCGCTGGCGAGCAAGCTGCCCATGCATGAGCAGCTATCTGCCTACCTCTGGTGGCCAACATTCTTGGATCGCTCAATCACGCTCTCCAAGCCTTTGGACCCCGAAGCATTCCTGCCCTTCGCTGACACGATTTCCGGTTCGCGATGGCCGGGCGTCAATGGTGCGCCCGGTAAGTAACTATGTCTGCACCGTCTGATCTCGCTTCGAGGGTCCAGGCCCTCGAAGACATCGAGGCCATCAAGCGCCTCAAGGCCCGGTGGTGGTTTGCCTGTGACACACGCGATATCGCAGGCATGCGCAGCTGTTATGACGAGGATGACTTCCTCATCGACTTTGGTTTTATTGGCGAATTTACCGATATGGATGATTTTATTGGTGTCTTCGAATCACTCGCCTGCCACCCCACTCACGTCGATATGCATCACGGCACAGCACCAGAAATCGAGATGACCGGGCCTGATATGGCGAAAGGCCGGTGGCGTATGCGATTCCAGCTCCTTGAAACCGAGCAGAAGCAAGTGCAGCTGATGAGCGGTTACTACGAAGATGAATATGCGCGGGTTAATGGCGAGTGGAAGATGCGCGTCTCAAAGTACACGCTGATGTCCAATCTCTTCCTGTCATCCGCTGACGGTGTTGTTGCGATCGAACAAATCGGCAGTGCGCCCGGCTTGATCACTGAGCAATAAGGATTATCGCATGGCTGCTCACGATATGGCTGCCAAATGGGATGCATTCTGCGACACGCTGAAAGCCGCAGGACAAGAACTGACCAAGGATCACGTCCCTCAGGACGCGCAAAGCCAAGCTGAGGGCCTGCGCTACTTATCCAGAATGGCGCGTGCAGCCCTGGAGTGGTACGTCGAGTTCAATGACGCCGCTTTTCCGGTGCTTTATCAGCCCGCACACGAGACGATTAAGCTCGGCGCTGATAACCCGGATAACATTTACGAGAAAGCTGTAATAGACGGACGATTCGACTACCGATTAACCGGACAACGCGGATCGATCGACTACATCAGTTTTGCGACAAGCAAAGGCAGCTACGCAGAAAATTTCAAACAAATCGAAACAGGATTTCTCGACAGTAATACGATTGAGGTCGATACTGATGGCAGCTTCGAGATCATCCTTAGCGCCAACAAGCAGTCGGGCAACTGGCTGCCCATGGATACAGAATCCGAATCGTTGCTGATCCGTCAGACCTTTCTAGATAGATCACTCGAGACACCCGCTGATATACAGATTCACCGCCTCGACCGGTCTGCAACGCCTGAGCCCCTGAGCGCGGAAAAGATTGCCGCCGACTTCGACAAGGCGATGGCGTTTTATCGCAATACCATTGGTTTGTTCTCCCAGTGGAGTAAAGAGATCAGGGAAAACCCCAACAGCCTCCCGCTTTGGGATCAAGCTTTTTGCCAAGCCGTGGGTGGGGATCCAAATATCATTTACTACCACGGTCACTTTCGCCTGAATTCGGATGAGATCATGGTTGTGATGCTGCCCTCTGTTCCTGAATGCCAGACGTGGAACCTGCAAGTTGATAACTACTGGATGGAATCTCTCGACTACCGGTACCACAAGATTGCAATCAACCGACACACGGCGAGCGTTAACACCGACGGGTCAGTCGAAATCCACATTGCAGCGAACGACACCGGACACGCAAACTGGCTTAGTACCGGCGGTCACGTAGAAGGCACGCTCTGCTTCCGATGGGTTGGCTGTAAAGAACCGGTCAATCCCACCACTCGTGTTATCCACTCGTCGGATATCAGCGTGTGAGTCAGGAGGCACAGCTATCTCAACCTAGAACCTCGATGAGTAAACGCCTCGGTCGGCTGGCAGGTATCGCTGCGGCAATGTTCATCGTGGCCTCGATCAGCTACGCACTGGGTAACTTCAATGCCCGAGACACGATCACTAGGCCCGATATGAGCTGGGCTTTGGGCTCGGCGGCTGCGATCAACATTAGCGATCTATCGATCAGTCTCGAGCACGCGGCAAACGCCATCCGCAAGCGTAATCCCGAGGCTTCGGAGGCCGACTTGGGTAAAGCCTATGACTACTTAAGCGGGTTGTTGGCTGCATCCGTGGAGATGCACATCGCCAAAGGCGATCCTTTACAGCCAGAGTTCACTGACTGGATGAGCGACTACCGCAAGTTCTTGGGTGACAGCCCTGATGCCATTTACTCAACAGCGCCAATCGATGGTGATATGGCGTATGAGGTAGCCATCAGTACAGGCTCTGCTGACTACCTGGGTTTGGTTGTTTATGAGCACAATCCCATCACCGGCTGGAATCGCGTGGCGGACAGTATGAGTATCGTCCCCGATGCCGAAAAAAGCGTTTTCCGTGTACGGCTGACCAGCGAATCGAGTGGCACTATCGCCCACAGCGCGAGAACAGAGACCGCTTTTGGGGAAAGCACAGGAAGTACAAAGGGCGCTGGCGATATTACTGAAGGTATTAAAGGCGCAGAAAGTGCGCCATCTACTCATTCCTACGACGGTATCTCAGAGGCTCAGGTTCAAGGCACAGAACCGGGCTCTCAGCAGCTAACACTGACACTCAGCGATCGCAGTCACCTGATCATGGTTCGGGAGTATTTCTTTGAGTCGGAGCCACGCCAGCCCTCAAAGCTAAGTATTGAACGCGTGGGGACTCGAGCCGACGCTCTTGCTGACGTTAAAAATCAGAAAGGCACCCTGGGCAAGGACGCCACCCCTTTTGAAACGCGCGCAGAGAACGCTGTGAACTTTTTTAATCAGACGTGGCAAGGCAGTCTTGCGCTCGCCGACGCGCTCCAAGAAACGACCAATAGTTTTGATCGCCCGGCTACCGTATCACCGGATTTCGTGGGCATTTTTTATCCGACGCCGGATAACGACTACCACGGCGGCTCTTTCTCGCTCGTGCCGGGTGAAGCCCTCGTAGTTGAGGGTGAAGTGCCTACGGCCGCCTTCTGGAGCATCACCTTACAAGACCGTTGGATGCAGTCTATCGAGTCGAACGGACAACCCTCTTCACTCAAGGGCAGTGACATCACAAATCGAGAGGGTCGTTACCGTGTGTGGATCAGCGACACCCCTCCACCCAAAGGCGAGGATTGGCTGAACACCGGGGGCGAGTCGGAGGGATTAGTAGCGATAAGGTATTTACTGTCTGACAATGCAACGGCGCCGACGGCGAGGCTGCAATGGCTAGAGCGGGCATCTGAACTAGAGACTCGGAACTAATCAGAACTATGACTTGCGTGAGGACCCTATTGTGCTGACTACCGATCAACTCACAACCGATGCGCTGAGGCTGACGAAGGCTTACGCATTTCGAGATCTGAGTTTCTTACCTCCCCTCGAATCCCTGGTCGAGGGACTGAATACCGAGGCAGCACTTAATGAGATTGGCGAACAGTTCCATGCGGCTCGCCTGACGGATTTGCTCGCAAACCGACTCAGGCTTGAGCAGTGGATTGAGCGCTATCCTGAGATTCTAGGAGAGGAAATTCTCAGTCCCATTGTTGTGATCGGACTTCCTCGTACAGGCACCACGATGCTGCACCGTAGCATTGCCGCTGATGACCAACTTCTAGCACCTCTTTGGTATGAAGTTCGCCAGCCTAGCCCCTTGAACAACAACTTTGAGCAAGACGACGCACGAATTCCGATTGCCCAAGCCGAGGTGGCTGCCATGTTAGAGGCATCACCTGAACTTGCGGCCATCCACCCGATGGATCCCGTCGCTGCCGATGAAGAAATCATGCTTCTCGAGCATGCTTTCATGAGTACCGTTCCCGAGTGCTACGCCTTCATGCCTGATTATGGCGACAGTCTCTATGAGCAAGATCAGTCTGCGGCTTACAACTATCTCTATTTGCAGCTTCAGTTTTTGCAGTGGCAGAAACGAAGAAAAGGAATGACTGGGAAACGCTGGCTCCTAAAAACACCGCACCACCTACACTACCCGGAGCATCTTTTTGCGCAATTCCCGGATGCAGTCGTGATTCAGACTCACCGTCACCCGCTCGAGGTCATTCCCTCGTACGGCAGCATGATGTCGGCACTCGCATCGCCATTCACTCGTGAGCTCGATCCCGTTGCGATGGCGCAACACTGGGCAAATAAATGGCAGGTGGGGCTCGCCAAGACACGTGAGTTTCGCGACAACGGGCATGACCACCGCTATTTGGACTTGTGGTTCAAAGATTCAGTCAGTGACCCTGAAGCGACGATTCGGCGGATTTATGAATTCACCGGGCAAACGCTAACGAAAGCCGCACTTACGGAAATGGCACGGTGGCGAGAGATGAATGCCAGAGAGAACCGACCTGAACACCATTACCAATTATCCGATTATGGATTTACACCCTCGGGGATTGAGGATCAGTTTGGAGACTATATTTCGCGGCATGTGATGTCGTAATACCCCTTAAAGGCCATTACTTGCTTTCAACATAAGCCTTTAAAGCATTAGCTGTGTCATCAAAGGCACGCTTTACCCAGGGCCCGGCAAAACGCATCACATGAATGCCGTGGGGCCCTAAAAACGCATCCGTCGAATAGTACTCACAGCTCTCGGGGCCGGTTGAGATAACGAACTGGTCTCTTCGCGCCGGATATGGCCACTCGTCGACCCATGGCGCAGACCAAGAGACGAGACGAGGTTCATCAATTTCGGTGATGTACTCAACATTATCGAAATATTGCCCCTCCTCCGTATAGCTTTTCAGCTTCATCGACAAGGGCTCACCTACCGTTAAGACTCCAGACGCCTCCACGCAGAAGGGGTTCCACTCGCGGTACCGATCAAAATCAACCAACACATCCCAAACGACCTGAGCAGGTGCCGCTATCTGTACGGTGATTGAGCGGACTATGGCGTTAGGGTCGACTGCCAGCTTCTCATCTTCGGTCATATCGCTCTCCTTCAAAGGTTTTTTGAGCGTCAGGGTAAATTCGTAACCGTAAATTTCGTAACGGTAAACTTAAGGCGCCATGTACTCACCACCGTTCACATCCACCGAGGTGCCGGTGATAACGGCGGAGTAATCTGACAAAAAAGCCAGAACAGCCTTAGCACAATCCTCCTCGGGGGGGATAATACCCAAAGGGATGCGGTCAGTGATGCCGCGAATAACGGCATCGCGGTTTGCACCCGCCTGCACTTGCTGATCGATAAATCCGTAAACGGGCGCACCACCGATCCAGCCCATGCGCAGCGCATTGACTCGAATCGCGTATTTACCGAAATCATTCGCCATGTGACGCGTCAGAGCGTTCAAGGCGCCCTTGCCCGCTGCGTACATCGTCTCGCCAGAGAAGGGTTTGACCGTCGACATCGTGGAGACATTCACGATCGATCCCCCCCCCACAGCTTGCATGTGCGGTGCACAGGCCTGCGCCATACGAAGCGCACCCTGACAAATCACGTTAATAACATCGCCCATTTTATCCGGGTCAGAAACGTCTGCAGGCGCCCAGTCTCCGTGGGCATAAGCGCTATTCACCAAGCCATCAATGCGACCGAAAGCATCGATGCCCGCGCCAATCAAGGCCTTACATTGCGCTGTGGAAGTAACATCAGTACTCAGCGCGACAGCTTCACCGCCTGCACTGCGGATCGACTCTGCGACTTCATCGAGAAAAGCCTGGTTGCGAGCACCGAGCACAACTTTAGCGCCCTCAGCGGCCGCCAATTTGGCGAGTGTCTGTCCAAGCCCCGGTCCAACACCACTGATCACTATCACTTTGCCATTCAGTAACATCGTTTCCTTCCTTACCCCACCTAGCCTCAACCGGTCTAGCCGTCCGGTATATGCTCCATTACTTCTTAATTTCTCCTAACTCTGCACCCTAACTAGGGGTTTGCGTCGCTATTAGCAACTTCAGTCGACCTCACAACGGGCGCAGTATCACTTCATTGCCTAAGATCCCATGCCCGTTGCACATCAGCATGGTCCATTTGTGCGTCAGGCTAGGGACTTTACCCTTGCTAAACGGCAAGCATGGTTGGCACTCTACCCCCTCTTACAAGCGGGTAAAAACAATAACAGGAGGCATGCGGTGTCGACTCAAACTAATCGGGTTGCAGTGATCACTGGCGCAGCAGGTGGCGTTGGCCAATCAACCGTTAAAAAGTTTGCTGAGCAGGGCTATACGGTAATCGGAACCGATATCAGAGTGCCAGAGGGCTTATTTGAACATGCAAGCGTCTCCTACCGCGCCAGCGATGTCACCAGCGAATCAGACTGGCAAGCCCTCTCGGACGCGGTTATCGCCGAGCACGGGAAGCTCGATGTGCTGGTGAACAACGCGGCTATTTTGATGACCTACACGATTGAGACTTCGTCAGTTGATGACTTCAAGCGCATGATGGAAGTCAACTCAACCTCGGTCTTCCTAGGTATGAAGTTCATGCTCGATGCCCTAAAGAAAAGTGAAGCCGCATCGATTGTTAATATCTCTTCTTCTTCAGCTTTAGCGGGCTACCCGCACTTCATCGCCTACGGCGCAGCGAAAGCTGCGGTGCGAAGCCTGACGATGAGTGTTGCCGTTCATTGCCAAACCAACCAATTACCGATTCGCTGCAACAGTGTGCACCCAGACGGTATATTGACGGATATGACAAACAACATGGAAGGCACTTTCCCTGAAATGGAACCTCACCAGGCGATGAAGGCATTTAGCTTCGCCTGCGAACCCGAAGCCGTAACGGACGTCATTTATTTCCTCGCAAGCCACGAATCGCGCCACATCAATGGCGCCGAGATTAGGGTCGACAATAGCTCGACCATTCAAATGCCTTACCTTTAGTCCGGAGGCTCTCTGGAATCGATCGCTGACCGGGGCGTCCTGACATCTCGCTGGCATCGCAGGGCCAAAAGGCGCTGAAAATCAATGGTAATGGTGGGCGCGCCGGCTTATAAAAGAGGTAGTCCATTTGTTCTAAAAATAAGCACGCACAGGCATTCCCTCGCTCGGCATGCTGAGACACACTAGCTGGGCAGAACTCTTACAGCCCCGTGTTGCAGGAATCTGAATTACGGTGGCAGACGCGCATTTGAGGTAGCCAAATTGGTTGACTCAAACACGATGTCTGGCAAGGTAAACGCTGACGGCAAAGTCTGTCCGCCAAATAACTCTAAAAACGAGGTTAAAAATATGAAGCCATCTAGTCCTAAGACGCTGCTTGCGACGGCTGTTCTCGCTGCGCTTACAGCTGAATCCGCCTTCGCACAACTCGAGGAAGTCGTTGTAACGGCCGAGCGTCGCGAAGCAAGTGTTCAAGATACGCCGATCTCAATCGATGCTTTGTCAGAGAAGGCGATTCAAGAACGAGGTATTCAGAACAACTTGGACCTGATCAATCAGGTTGCTGGCATCCAGGGGTATGGTTCCCCGCAAGGTGGGTCTAGCACTGCATTCGCTATTCGTGGCATTGGTGATGGTGCACCTCAAATATCAGTTGACCCCGCCGCTGCAAGATACGTTGATGGCGTTTACCTCGGGAAAAATCAGGGCGGCTCGGTAGATGTCACTGACCTCGCTCGAATCGAAGTATTGCGTGGTCCGCAGGGCACGCTGTCGGGTCGAAACTCAATTTCCGGTGCCATTAATTACATTACCAAAGCACCTGCTGACGAGCTAGGTCTCGAAATTAGAGCAACTGCCGGAAACTACAATCAGGGCAACGTGTCAGCGCGTATTGACGTTCCTCTAGGCGATACCGTCCGAACATCTGCCTCGTACTTTACGCGCGAGCGAGATCCTTTCTGGGACAACACAAACCCTAACGAAGATGGGTTTAACAGTGTCGATCGCGAAGGCGGCCGGTTTGCCGTTCAGTGGGACGTCAACGACAAATTGACGATCGATGCGTCGTATAGCCGCAGTGAAGTGAAAAACGAGCTGGATAATCATGCAGTCGTTACTGGCTTCAACCCTACCGCCGCCGCTGTCAACGGCGTTCTCGCCAACCTGCCGGCGGGCGCCGACCCCAACAGCTATTTGCTGAACGTGCCTATCGACTCGACTTCTCAGAGAAATACCGTTGCTGGCATTGTCCAAGGTTTACAAGGGGCCATAGGCTTGGCTTCCGCACCGACACCACCGCCAGTGCCTGGTTTGAATGAGTCTATTACCGACGGTACCTATCCTATAGCAACAGCACAGACCGTCATTGGGTGGGCCAATGACTTTATTGCATGGTCAGACGAACGCCTTGCGAACTTTGACAACAATCCCGGCACAGGCTCTTCTGATGGCGGTGGTTTCGCAGCCGTTGATAATGAGATGACTACCTTTAAAGCGACTTACGATATCAATGAGGATGTTCAAATTCGCTACATCTACGGTAAGCGTAAGTTCAATGACTACACCGTCAGCGACCTTGATGGTATGGATAACTCCGTAGAAACCGGCATTCAGAGCTTCCTCTCAATTGCCACCGCGGGAGGGGCACTCACCGCGGGCATACCAGATGGCGCAGGTGGTACGGTCTCGGGCATCATCCCTGCATCCAGCGGTGGTGTACAGCTGAGTTCACAGCAACATCAGCTTGCAACGGATCTTGTTGATGCCATCGTTGCGAATGGCGCGGGTGAGGTTTTCAGTACCATTGCCGCGAACGACTACCAGCAAGAAAGCCACGAGATACAGGTCGTCGGTACTACAGGAAATAACGACTGGTCCTTCGGTGCTTATAGCTGGGACGATTATGGCGAATTTAGAAATATTCAAACGCCAACCTTTGGGCTCGCAGCATCTCAGAGCCGTGGCTTTGATGTCGGTGGAGAAGCGTTCTCTCTCTTCGCCGAGAATACATGGCACGCCTCGGAAAAATGGGACTTGACCTTCGGCCTCCGCTACACCGAGGAGGACAAATACATGACCTACCGCTGGAGAGACTTCCCTAGCTACCCGGACGCTCTCGGTGGAAGTTCAACACAGGGTGTTGGCGGCTATATTAGCGTTCTCTTTGGGCTACCCAATTTCGCACCCATAAGCCCTGCATTCCTTGGACTTGGTAACGGATATATCGATGATCTTAATGATCTAGATAGCATCCCCGAGACCGCAGGCGTGTATGGCGATTACAACGAGCAGAGCTTTGACAACCTCAGCGGACGTCTCGTTGTGAAACACAACTTCAGCGATAATTTGAATGCGTATTTGAGCTATACCACGGGTTACCGAGCAGGTGGCTTCAATGGTGGAGCTCACGACAACGGAGGCGATTCGTTTGATGAGGAGACGCTGGAAAGTATCGAACTGGGTGTGAAATCACAGCTCATGGACGGTAAGCTTCGGCTTAATGCGGCTTTGTACAACTACACCTACGATGACGTTCAGGTAAGCACGGTTAAGAGCAACAACGGCGGGATCTCTACTGAAATCGACAATGCAGCCGAGCTAAGCAGCACTGGCCTCGAACTGGATTTTGCGTGGCTCATTACTGACACGGTCTCGCTCTCGGGGAACTATGCCTACATTGATAGGGAGTTCGATGTATTCCCATCGATACCAAACGCCAATGCGGCTATTCCAGAGCAGCAGATCACGCCAACGAACGGTATCACTCCTGAAAATGCGGCTTACATCGCGCTTGATTGGGCAATTTTGAACTCTAGTGACTCATCATTAGATTTCCAGATCTCAGCCAACTATCAGGATAGGACGATCAGCATTGGCTCATCCCCCAGTAACTACGACCAAAGCACCGGCCTCAATCCAACTGACGATGTGCCCGTAAACTTCCAGCAGGCGGCAAACCAGTCACGTACATTGGTCAATGCGCGCTTGACTTGGGCCATGGAGTTGGCTGATGGCAATCGTGTGTCGGTCGCCGCATGGGGCCGCAACATTACGGATGAGGACTACCGAACCTTTGGCTATAACTTCGGCGCTGATCTTGGCCTCGCCGTTCACCAGTGGGGCGATCCTGCCACCTACGGTGTCGACGTCATCGTTGATTTCTAAATCATCTGCACACCAGAAACCCGCCGCATGGCGGGTTTTTTTTGCCTGAAATCCCTGGCTGTTTGTTACTAATGAGACGGTATATGCTCACGAGGAGCAGCAAAGGAATACAGAACCATGAGTGATCTTTACCCAAGCGGTTTTGCCTTGGTCATCGGAGGTAGCGGTGGTGTGGGCGCTGCTATTTGCCACGAGTTGGTTGCCAACAACATACCGGTGGTACTGACCTACAACAGTAACCGTCAACGAGCCGAGCAACTTGTGGATGAATTGAGCGGGGGCGAAGCCTCCGTATCCTGTGAGCAGGTTACGCTACAAGACCTTGCGACCCTCAACCATGCTATCGATCGCGGACGCGTTCTTCACGGCCGATTGCATTCGGTGTTCATCGCCACGGGCTATGACATCCCGCAATCGCCCATATCAGACCTGACGCCCGAACTCTGGCAACGAGTGATGCGCTCAGACGCTGAGGGCGCGTTTAACGCGATACACGCCACACTGCCACACCTGCGCGAAGGCGGTGGCGGAAGTTACGTGCATATAAGCTCTGCTGGGCTCTTAAAGTATCCGCCGCTGGATATCTTGAGCGTTGCTCCCAAGGCGGCCGTCGAGGAACTGATAAAAGGCGTCGCAAAAGAGGAAGGAATCAATAATATTAGGGCGAATAGCATCGCCATTGGTGTCATCGAGACTGGCATCTTCCTCCGGCTTAGGGATCAGGGCGTCTTTGACGAAGCGTGGATTGAAAGCGTCAAAAGCGCCCTACCCCTAAATCGCTTTGGTCAGCCCGAGGAAGTTGCAAAGATGGCAGTATTCCTCGCGTCAAATCATGCGGCCTACACCACGGGGCAGCTTATTCCCGTCGATGGCGGCTTCGGGGTTTAAAGCAACAAGTAGTCGAAACACAAAATGTCGGGTCCAAACGGAAGGCCGACTGAGGATTAGCCAGCCTCCGAAATGAAGTCGAATTCCACGAATGCGATTAAGCCGAGTAAGACCAGCGAGAGGAGTAAGAGGAGTAAGACGCGCTTACGATAAATGAGTTTCGATAAACGCCGCCTGAATCGTGCGTTTATCAAACTTCTCTGTAGCTCCTCGCGCCAATGGCTCCGAAGTCAGCTCAATATACTTAGGCACCTTGTAGCCAGCGATACGGGCCTTAAGCCCCGCTTTCAGCGCGTCCTCAGAGAGCAAGACATCTGCCACTCTCACAACCATCGCTAACTCTTCACCCATGGCGTCATCAGGCACGCCAAAGACAACACACTCTTGGACGCCCTCAATTTGGTAACAGGCCTGCTCCGTATCGCCAGGATAGATATTTTCACCACCGCGAATGACGATATCTTTTATGCGACCGGTGATGTGGACGTAGCCATCATAAGCGACATAACCAACATCACCTGTCTTCATCCAGCCATCATCGGTAAACACAGCGGCATTTGCCTCGGGCTTGTTCCAATATCCAAGCGTGCAAGCCACACCTCGCATCTCGATTTCACCTACCTCGCCCTGAGGAAGAACCGCACCGTCAGGCGCCGTGCAGCGAATATCCATAATCGGCGACTGTACACCGGCAGCATCGGGCTTTGCATCAAACACCGCGCCGGCGGCCTGACTCCCAACGGCCAAGGTCTCCGTCAGTCCATAACCGCCTGACGCATAGGCTTTGTCAATTGTTGCCTCGATAATTGACGGCAGATCCGAGGGCATTGCCGCACCGCCTGAGGAAACGCGGTGTAAAGACGAGATATCAAAATCCGCCAGATTGGGTTGTGTCAGTAAGTCCTTGACCAAAGCCGGCACACTACTGAACAGCGTTACACGCTCTGCCTCGATCAATCGGAGCGCCTCCTGTGCATCCCACTTGGAAATCATGACGATTCCCTGCGCCGTCACCAACGGCAGGACAAACGACCCTAACAGCCCTGTGGCGTGGAAGAGCGGCACGTTAAGTAGCGCCTTTTCTTGCGTGGCGCCACCGCGCAACTCACGCAAGCCCCCTTCTACTGTCATCGTCAGCATGCCCGTGAACATCATGTTGAATACCGCCTGCGAGAGCGCTTGCTGACAATGCACCACCCCTTTGGGCGTGCCTGTGCTACCCGAGGTATACAAGATCAAACAAACATCTTCGGGACCGGGGAGCCCCACCTCTCGCGGAGCCTCTTCAGTCACGGCCGCCACGAAATCAATACCTCGCTGCGACCCGGGCACCGCACGGTCGTAAACAATGAGCCGTCTGTCGGTTTCCAGCTCAGCTGAGAGCATTGCTGCACGCTGATCATCACACAGAAGCCAGGCGGCACCGCAGTCGCGAACCGCGAAGGCCAGCTCGTCAGCCTGCCCCCAGCTATTGATCGGGACAACCGTGGCACCCGCCAAGAAAGCCGCGGTAAAGCCGATTAACCACTCCGCGTTGTTGCGCATCGCAATGGCGAAGCGGTCGCCACTACTCAGGCCATTTTGCTCGAGGTAAGCGCGGAGCGTATCGGCCCGCTCAAAGAACTGCGCAAAGGTCAGTCGAGTATCGCCCGCGACGATGAATCCTTGATCACCGTGACCACGCGCATTCTGGATAATCTCGGTCAGTGTTTTTGGCGCGTGCTTGTAACCGCGCATTTCACCGCGATCGGTACTTAAGGGCTCTACCTCGAAGAACGCTGCCTCACCAGTGAGTTCACTTATCGTTGCTTTAATAGACACGTTCTGGTCCTTTTTTATTGGCTTGTTTTTATTGGCTTGCCTTTTTTATTGGCTTGCCCTTTAGCGCTTGCGTTATAACGCTCGCCATTTTTGCATCGCCCGAGGGCGACATCTTTCATTGTCCCTCGTCGAGTGTACTGAGGTAAGTATCCATAAATCGATTGACTTGTTTATAAACGTCTAATCCATTTGAGGGCACCTTAATCCGTTTGCATCTGTGGAGCTTTTGGGGAGGCGTGGCCGAGTCGGTATACTCTGCGTTTTCAACACTCAGGCGACTTTCACCCATGATGATTGCAACCGATACTCCACGATGCCCGCTTCCCATGCCAATGGGTTGGTTTCAGGTCCTGTATTCGCATGAGCTAGCCGTAGGTGATGCGATTCCGGTGGAATACTTCGGGCAGGAACTCGTTGTGTTTCGAACAGAAGCTGGCGAGGCCAAAGTGGTCGATGCCTTTTGCCCTCACATGGGCGCGCACTTAGGTTATGGAATCCGCGAGCAGACCGGCAAAGGGCCACGTATTGTAGGCGATAGCATCGAGTGCCCTTTCCACGGCTGGCGCTGGAATGGCGAGGGTCAATGCACGCACATCCCCTATGCCAAGAATATGCCGCCACGCGTTGCAAAAGGTGAGTCCATTCTTGGCGCATGGGAGGTACGCGAGGTCAATCAGCAGATCTTGGTCTGGTACCACCCCAACAAGGAAGCGCCGACTTGGGAACCCGAGATCATTGCTGAGGCAGCGGCAAATCACCCTGACTGGGGTGACATGATTATCCATACTTGGGACATCAATACGCACATGCAGGAGATGGGTGAAAACGCGGTAGACGCAGCACACTTCCACTACGTGCACGGCACCGATGAAGTGCCTGAAGCTGCCTTCCAAAACTTCGACGGACACTTAAGAGAAGGTAAGTTCATCACCCGCAACCCAACACCACGCGGTGTGGTGGATGGCGCCATTGAAACCCGGAGTCAGGGCGCTGGGCTGTCGGTCGTTCGCTTTACGGGCATCTATGACACCATTTTGCTCGCCAACGTAACACCAGTCGCTCCCGAGAAAACCCGTGCCTCTTACGCCTTCATCCAACCCAAGGCCACGCAAGAAACGCTGGGTAA
>CBFIBL010000010.1:0-32268 GCA_965660865.1 Luminiphilus sp. | reverse complement strand
GCGCAGTCTAAAATTTGAGGGACGCATGGTTATCGTCGGTTGGGCGAGTAATGTGTCAGCGGATGGTGGCCGAAAGACGTTCGAACCTGACCGCCTACCAACCAATATCATGCAGATGAAGTGCTTGCAGGTAATGGGTTCGCCGATGGTTATCTATTCGATGGCCAATCCCGACTGGCGAGCGCATCAGCTGTCCGAGATTATCGGCTGGGCGGATTCGGGAAAAATCTCACCGTATGTTTCGCTCGCGGCACCGGCCGAAGAGTTCCAAGGACTGGCAACTGCTAAGTTGGGTGGCGGGGTTGTAGGAGGCTGTGTTTTAACCTTCTGACCTTCTGATCGTGCAACAGTCGTTTGTGCTACTGTTTTAACCGAAGCGAGTATGGTCTATTTTCTGGGCGCTTTCACCGCGCTATCTTTGCTTTATTTCAAGCGATTCACCTCTTTTTTGAGTGTCGATTTTTTCGTGATTCTGACGCTGTTTCTCATTAAATGGCGGTAAATTATTGGTCGTAGCCCACCATCGAATCCTTCACGGACGCGAGGCCATCACCAGCTCGGGTTAACGGCATTTGCAAGATGCCTATGTCGCGCACGACAATATCTAAAACATGCTCACTGTGCTCAAGAGGTCACATGTCTGAAGTTACATTTACTCAAATGAAAGATGGCACACAGGAAGATTACCTGATGCTCGATCGTCTTGAGCAGGTGCATGTCAAAGGACTGCCTGACCGCATCTTATCCGCACTGGCCTCCCTATCAGACGGACTTGCAGGGTACAAAATTGATCGGCTCCAGCACTCCTTGCAAACAGCGACACGTGCGGAAGATGAGGGCGCAAGCATCGATTGGATCGTTGCCGCTCTCGTGCACGACATTGGGGATGAGCTTGCGCCGCTCAGCCACTCTGAAATGGCTGCGGCGCTTTTGAAGCCCTTTGTTAGCGAGGAAATCGTTTGGGTTATCGAGAAACATGGCATATTTCAGGCTTACTATTATGCGCATCACTTAGGCGGCGATCGCAATGCCCGCAGTATGTACAAAGACCATCCTTACTACGATCGCTGCGTACATTTTTGCGAGGCTTGGGACCAAGCATCCTTCGATCCTGATTACCCAACGCGCACCCTAGAGCATTTTGCCCCCATGGTACGCGAGGTATTTTCTCGCCCGGTACGCCACGTCTGAGACAGGCACCTTTGGTGTTTAGGTTGCTAGCGGCTTAGACCCTCTCCACAATACGCGCACACGGTGGGGGTCTCCTATGATCAGCTTTACAGAAGCACAGGACAATCTGAGAGCATTGTTCGCATCTTGGCTTGCTGAGCAGATGCCAAAAACGGAGCGCGTGAACCTCCAGCAAGCCCTCGGGCGCTACCTCGCGGCGCCAGTGTTCGCGAGCCTCGATCTCCCCAGAGACAACGTATCAGCCATGGATGGTTATGCGCTCTCGTCTATCGAAGAGGACGGTGTAAGCGCGGGTGAGGAATACACATTGGTGGGCGAGTCTCGTGCTGGCGAGCCTTTTGCCGGATCTGCGCTCAAGAGTGGCGAGTGCGTCCGAATATTCACGGGTGCGGTCGTGCCCAATTCGGCGAACACAGTGGTTATCCAAGAAGATGTCTCGATCCTATCGAGTCAGACAGTTTCGATTAATGAGGGCGTGCGCATCGGCGCCAATATCCGTTTGCGGGGTGAGGAGATCACATCAGGTGTTGAGATTGCCTCTGCTGGACAGAAAATGACACCGAACATGGTCCCGCTCCTTGCTAGCCAAGGCGTTGGTGAGGTCGAGGTAACCAGGATGCCTAGAGTCGCATTCTTGGCGACTGGTGATGAACTCAAGGCGCCTGGTGAAACCTTAGACGCGGGAGATATTTACGAGAGTAACCTTGCTTCGATTCAGGCGGTGTTGGAGACCTATCGTCTCGATCTCCGGAATCTAGGCGTGGTCGAGGATACACCTGAAGCTATCTCAGCATGTCTTGCTCAAGCGGCGGAAAATGCGGATGTTGTCATCAGTAGTGGCGGCGTCTCAGTAGGAGACTACGACTTCGTTCGGCAATGCGTGGAGTCTATGGGCGTACTGACCGACTATAAGGTCGCCATGAAGCCCGGCAAGCCCGTCTGCTTTGGGCATATAAACCGGGCAGATCAAGGGCGTGCACTCTTTCTGGGGTTGCCGGGTAATGCTGTTTCGTCATTCGTTGTTTTGACTGAGCTGTATCTTCCGTTGCTTCGGTACTTGATGAATGGTTGTAATGTCGTGCCAAATCAGCAAATCACCGCAACGCTTAAAGAAGGCCTCCAGCGCCGCGCTGGGCGATTGGAGTTTCAGCGTGGTGTACTCAGTAAAGAAATCGACGAATCGGGGGTTGCGGTGTGGCGTGTCGCCGCGTTCGGCGGGCAGGATTCCCACCGTGTGCTTGGATTGGCTCGAGCCAACTGCACTATTCAAATACCGGCAACGGTAGGCGAGATCCGCGCTGGCGCTGAGGTGACAGTATCTGTCTTTCCCTGGTTTGAACCCTTGGAGTGAGAGGCTCCAGCAAACAATGTCGATACCCAATATCAAAGCAACAGTGATTTTGTGTGGTGGTGACAGCCGTCGCATGGGGAGCGATAAAGCGCTTATTGAGCTCGATGGCAAGCCACTTCTGCGCCGACATGTCGATGCGATCCGCAGTTTGGGCCTCGATGTGCCTATCTATATTTCATCGGGTGGTAGACGCTACGAGATACTCGATGATTGCGATGTGACATATGTTCAAGATGTTGTCGCTGGGGCAGGCCCCCTGTCAGGCATTGCTGGAGCGCTTATCGATGCTGAGCGGTTAACTTGCGTTGCGGATCATATCTTTGCAATGCCTATCGATACACTCGTTCCCCCTCGTGTTCTTCTTGAGGCATTGGCAAGTGCTAAGTTGACGCCCCCGGGTGTTGCACTGATCAGGGGTGAGCGTCTTCATCCGGTTCATGGATTGTTTCCAATTTCCGCCGCTGAGCCGCTTCGAATATTTGTTGAATCGGGGGGGCGTGCGGTTATGACGTTTTTAGAGACACTTAAGATTGAGGAAGTGTCTCTGGAGGGCGGTTGGGAATCATGTCTCAACTTTAATTGTCACGACGACTATATCGCTGCCTGCAAGGCCTTATCGGGACTAAGCACCTCTCACGCACAGACCGGAACGGCGCAAAGCGGTTAATAATGCTTTTGCTAAAGCCCCTGACCTGCTGGCACTGAATCTTAAAATTCTCGTCGTCTGCTGTGCCAAGATACAATGATTTCGGTGCGGTTTTGCTTATGCACTATGCGCACCACTAACCCCAGAGCAACAAAGTTCGAAATCCAAATCCAAGATTCTGTAATGTGTGTTTTTGTGTTTTGGCAATTAGGGTGACCGGCGGCGCTCCCAGTCTGCTGCTATGCGACGATAGCAGAAGCAAGCTGTCGAGAGTTATTGGCGTACACGATAGCCTGCGCTCGTTGCGACCCAATTAGTTGTAGACTGCTCGCCTGTCGAGTTGCGGACAAGGAGATTACGATGACCAGAATTTCGACGCTGACACGCGATCATTTACCCGATTTCGAGCCCATGTTCCAGATCCTGGATAACACCATGGGCTACATTCCCAACAACTTTTTATCGATGGCGCATTGGCCCGAGCTGTTGGGTGCTGTTGGCGGGCTGGCGGCCACCATACTGCAGACAGGCGAAGTTGAGGGGGGACTGAAGCAACTGGTAGCGATGGTCGCAAGCGCGGCCAATGGCTGTCATTACTGTCAGGCCCACACGTCACATTCCGCGCATAATTTAGGTGTGTCCAAAGAGAAGATAGATGCGGCATTCGAGTTTGAAAGCTCATCGCTGTTTTCTGAGCGAGAGCGATCAGCACTGCGACTTGCTTGGCATGCGGCACTTCAACCCAATGCAGCTACTCATGTTGATTTTGAGGCGTTGTCAACTTATTTCAGCGAGCGAGAAATTGTCGAACTCGTGGCTGTGATCAGTCTATTTGGCTTTCTCAATCGCTGGAGCGACACCATGGAGTCAGAGCTGGAGGCGAAGCCGCTGGAATTTGCGACCTCGATGAGCCTTGCCGATAAGAAGCTCTCTAGTTAACGTCAGCGCAGATTTTTCAATGACGATATACTCGCCCGCTTTCGTCGTGGTAGTGAGAATGTAATATGCAGCACGAGGGTTTTGCCGAACTAGTGGGTCTTGAGATTTTTCCGCAGTCAGAGGGCGCTAGCATTGGCTCGCTGACAGTTCGGGAAGAGCACTTAAATCCTAATGGCGTGGTGCACGGAGGGGTACTGTTCACACTCATTGATACATGCCTTGGCGCTGCGCTAATGCAACGACTCGCGACGGGCGAGCTGTGTGCCACGCTCCAAATTTCCATGAACTTTTTAAAGCCTGTGTTTACGGGAAGGGTTGAGTGCAAGGCATTCGTCGTTAGCAAAGGCAAGCGTATTGGCAACGTGCGAGGCGAGCTCTATGTTGACCAAGCATTGGTCGGCACGGCTGACGGAAACTTTGCCATCATGCAGGCCAAATAACGGTCGCTGCATCCCTTGGCCTACAGCCTTGCGGTCGCCGGCATATCGGCATATCGTTTCCTAAGGCGTACTCTCTGAGGCGCTTAGTTTTTAACATGCGAACACAGGTGGTAGGCCGTCGCCTAATGGACACCTGATAACCGTGGTTTCGCGACGTCAATCCGCTACCACGCGTGTCTTTAGAGGATAGCGTGTAGCTAAGATGGGATTTCGCTGGGGGAGATGATATGGGTTTTGATTCTGGTGTTGTGTTAACACTGGTGTTCTTTGGGTTTGTACTTCTTATCATTGTCAAAAGCGTCGCAATCGTGCCGCAGTCGGAAGAGTACGTTGTAGAGCGCTTTGGTAAGTATCGCCAGACCCTAATGGCGGGTATCAACCTACTGGTACCTTTTTTGGACCGTATCGAACACAAGGTTGTCATCCTCGAGCGACAGCTCGACGCGTTTGATATTTCTGTGATCACGCGTGACAACGTTGAAATTATTTTAGAGACAACCGTATTTTTCCGGGTTACCGACGCAGCAAAGTCGGTTTACCGGATTCGCGATGTGCCGTTGGCACTGCGAACGACCGCAGAGTCTGTAATTCGTAGTGCCGCAGGTAAGCTCGAACTAGATGACATTCAAAGTAGTCGTCAGCAGATGAATGAAGAGATTTTGAAAAACCTGCGGGATGCTTCAGAGGTGTGGGGGCTGGAGATCACGCGCTCTGAGATTACCGATGTTCGTGTTGACGAGGCGACCAAGCAGGCTCAGAGACAACAGCTCAATGCTGAGAGAGAGCGACGCGCGACGGTGGCCAAGGCGGAAGGTGAGCGTCAACGCGTTGAACTTGAGGCGGATGCAGAGCTCTATGAGGCGACAAAAAAGGCTGAGGCGATCCGATTAACAGCCGATGCAGAGGCTTACGCGATTATCAAAAAAGCTGAGGCGGATGCGGAGCAGACGCGTGTCGTGGCTGAAGCCATAGCCAATGAAGGGCAGCCTGCGGTCGACTTTGAGATCTTGAAACGGCAGGTGGATGCTATCGGCCGTATGGCTGCATCAGAAAATACAAAAACGATTGTTGTGCCATCTGACGTAACAAAAACAATCGGAGGATTGTCTACATTGGGCGAGCTCTTCGGTCGTAAACAGGAGCAATAGGTATGACTGACTGGTTATTGCGTTATGAGTTTTGGCTAATAGCGGCCCTGGTGCTCGTGGCCATTGATGTTCTACTAGGGCTCGACTTTTTCTTACTGGCTTTTGGTATCGGGTCCGCTGTGACAGGAGCATCACTCCTTTTCCAAGATGACCTACCATTACCTTACACGGAGAATTGGGAAGCGTTACTCACGTTTTTTGCCATTTTAAGCTTACTCATACTTGTTCCAATGCGACGACTATTACAAAAGGCAGGCGATAGTCACAGCGAAACCGATATCAACAAGTACTGAAAGGGTAATCACTTATGGCGCTGCCGTGTCGCTCAGTTGGGCGATTGCACCCTAAGACCTGCTGCCCCATTTTGTTGTCAGTTTGTAAGTCGTAAGCAAGTGACGATGGGTCGTGCGCTGGGATTGGTTTCAGGCTTGCACGGGGCTAATGAGATCGCGCCCATACCGTGCCTACTCCATAGAACGGAACATTAGCGCTAAACGCTTTCCGCGGCTGAGATTTTCGAGAAAGTCTCTCGCATTGTCCTCTTGATTTAGAAAGTCTGAGTAGCCTTGTAGTGTTCCTAGATCTACGCCATCTAAATTTAAGAACCCCATTCTCCAGTCAGCAAACTCGCGCTTTTCGGTGGCTCCCTCAAAGAGTATATCGACGGCAGTGTGTCGCTCATCACGCTCGATCCTATCGAAAGTTTGCCATACCTGAGCTTCTGGTCCTTCCAGGACTTGATAGAAAGACTTCTCTCGATGAAGTAACAGTCCTGTGATATCGCGCTCGGTGTTAATGCGTCTCGCTAAGGTCATCAGATCGACCATGTCCTGTGTACTCAAATCACCGGTTTCAGTACTGACATAACCGAGATGAAAGATAGGCTCAGACTTCGTTTCTGGCATGGGTACAGATTTCCCGTTTCTATTTCTAGTTCTGGACAGTTTTCTAGTTCTGGACAGTTTGGTTCTGGACATTTGGGTCCTGAACATTTTGACCAGTCACAATGCCAGTCAACTTGATTGAACAACGAATGTAAAATAAACTTGACGTTTATTTTATCTAAAAAAAATGACTTGCTCTGGACAAAGCTGTCCTAATTAGGGGATATACGGGGGAAACATGACAGAAGATTCAACCAAAGAAGCTTTGAATACCAGCACACAACAAGCGCTGGAAAGCCGCGCCTTAGCGCCCAGATTTTACACCACTAACTGCAAAGAGGTGGGTGCATACGATATAGATCCTGTGCGAGAAGAGTGGGATGCGATGATGTCCGCTTTCGAGCTGGATAAAAACCGTGAGCATTTCAAACAAAATTATGAGTTCGATCCAGCAGAACTAGATGCCGATCCGGAGCTGAAAGCCGAATTTCTCGACCTACTCGTCAGCTCTATCACAGCCGAGTACTCAGGATGTGTGCTCTACCAGGAGATCGAGAGCAAAGTCGATAATCCCGAGATTGCAAAACTATTTCGCTACATGGCACGCGACGAATCTCGCCATGCCGGCTTCATCAACAGGGCGCTCAACAAGCTGGGGGTTGCGGTCGATCTGAGCGTGTTAAAACGAGACAAGGAGTACACTTATTTCCGGCCCAAATTCATTTTCTATGCGACCTACCTCTCTGAAAAGATCGGATATGCTCGCTACATCACAATATTCCGGCACTTAGAGCGAAATCCAGAGCGCAGATTTCATCCGATCTTCAAGTGGTTCTTGGAGTGGTGCAACGATGAGTTTGCGCATGGCGAGGCATTTGCTTTGTTAATGCGAGCCAACCCCAAATTACTGACCGGCATTAACAAGTTATACATCAAGATGTTTTTGGTTTTGGTTTACACCACGATGTACGTTCGAGATCACTCAAGACCAAAACTTTATGAGGCATTCGGTATGAATGTCACCGAATTCGACAACACGGTATTTGATATAACGACCGAAATCTCAAAGCAGGTGTTCCCGTTGACACTCAATACCCGATCACCCAAGTTTCAGAAGGGCTTGAAGCGATTACTAGAGCTCAATATGCGACTTGAAAGGTTAGAGGGTGAGCGAGGCTTGCTCATTAGCCTGCGGCGGATTGCGCTTCAAGCGGGCTCGGCGTTCACGTTACTGAGGTTATTCCTGCTTCCGGCTGAGCGCAATGAAATGCCCAAACAGGTGGCAATGCAGCCTGCGTGGTAGGTGTGGCGGGGCGACGCTACGCGAGGTTACCCCTGCCGCTTGTGATTAAGTGGGTAATTGATTTTTTATGTCAGTAACTCGTTTAAGCGCTCACTTGGCGCGACAGTAGGGTGCGCAAGATAGGTTTAAAGTGTTCGAGTCCATTTATGTTTAGAGGGTGAATCGGCGACGCATGGCTAATCTCCGCGCCAATATCCCATGAACTCTCTAAAGTGACTTACCCCGGCCAGAGACAGTAACCCGAGTATCAACTCAGGTGCTGTACTCCATAAAGCCAGCTGGACCGCTGCCATTAATAGTGCGCCTGCTGCGAGATGAGAAATCACACGGGATGGAGGGGCGCCTTTGCCGGTTGAGCGATACCTTCCAACTAAGACGCTCGCTTCAACGATGATCAGCCCGATGATAAGCCCAATCAAAAGTCCCGATTCGAGGAGTGACTCCACGCATTAGGCCGCTGTTTTGGAGAGGCCAAGCAACTGCGCAACGTCCTTCAATAGCACGCGTAGGTGCTCTTTCCGCTTTTTCCTAACCAGCTTTTTCTGTGTATAGGACTGCCAGGTAAGCGTCTGCACATCCTCGTCTTTGCACATCTCAACGAACTGTTCACGGCGCTTATCGCTGTGGTACCAAAAATATTGAAGTAAACCCAAGGCCCAGAAGGTGCGACCGTGTAGTTTCATGAAGCGTTTGCGCGGTACTTTCAGAGCTGAGGCTTTTCCTGTAACTAAAAACGCCTTAATGGCGTCTGCACTAAGTCGACCACACAGCATGGCGTAGTAGATACCCTCGCCGGAGGCGGGTGCAACAACCCCTGCGGCATCTCCTGAAACGAGTATGCCTTTGCCATCGTCCCACCGTTTCATGGGCTTCATGGGGATGGGTGCGCCTTCCTTTCGGATGGTGGGTGCGTGGTCCAAGCCCGAGATTGTTCTCAGCTCCGCGACAGAGTCTTTTGCGGAGAAATCTTTAAATGCACTTCCGACACCGATACTCGCCGATTTCCCATGCGGGAAAACCCAGGCATAAAAATCTGGAGAAAGCTTGCCCTGGTACCATACCTCGCATCGCTCGGGGTCGTAATCCTCAGTGGCCGCTGATGGCGCTTCAACAATCTCATGGTAGGCCAGCACCCAGGGAATTTCCGCGTGTTTGGGTATGCCCTGACGCGCGACTTTAGAGCGAGCCCCGTCAGCGCCTAAAACGCAACGCGCGGTGGCTTTTCGCTCTTCAGATTCTTCATCTTTTGAGACGTAGGTGACTTCTATGGTCTCGTCATCGAGATATTTGAGCGACTTGAAGGCGGCGAGTTCAAGTTCTGCGCCTGCCCGTTGGGCACGGAGTCGCAGCCACGGATCGAATTCGTCGCGGTCAACCATGCCCACGAAGGTGCCGTCGATCGGCATATCTACCTTTTGTGCTTTTGGTGAAATCATCCTTGCCGACTGAATTTCGGCTTTAAGTAGAGATCTTGGAATATCAAATTCCCCTAGGATGCAGGGAGGAATGGCACCACCGCAGGGTTTGATTCTGAACGCGCGCTCAAGAAGGAGAACACTGTGGCCAGCAAGCGCGATTTCATTGGCTGCTGTGGCACCAGATGGTCCGCCGCCCACCACAATAACGTCGAAGTCAGTTTTATTATCGGTCATGGGTTTATACCCCCTAATGGATTTTTCAGTGCAAAGCGTCCAGTCGCTGTTGCGCTACTTGGCTCTGCGCTTTGCACGGTCTGGTCTAAATTAAAGATAAGGCTGGCCGCCCAGATAAAGAGCGCTGCTTCAGCGAAGAATACTATTCCGTAGGCGGCGGCGGAGTTCGTCAGCCAAAGGCCCGCTACATCAACGGCAACAGTGCCGAGAAAGCCGCCGAGCGCAAAGGAGATCGCTTGTGCTGCGCCCCAGAGGCCCATTCGCAAGCCGTCTCGTTGCGAGCGTCCCTCGCTGGCAAGCATCATCATTCCGCCAATCGCCGCTACAGCGAAGCTTCCGTTAGCGACACCGAGAAGAAACACATTGAGATTGATGGGCCATGTGGTGCCTCCTAAAAGCCCACCCGTGGCGAGTAGGGCAAGACAGATTGCTGATAACAAGCATCCACCTCTTATCCAAAGGTGCAGTATGTGGCGCGTTTTTGACTTGAAGGCATAGGTTGAAAATGCCATGGCGAACATGCCAAGAAGCATGCCTGCGTGCTGCATGCCGGCGAGTGCCGTCGTCTCGCCTACGGTCCAGTCAAATGTGAGTCCAACGAATGGCTCCAGAATCAGGTCTTGTGCGCTGTAGGCGAGCATTGATGCGAAAACAAAAATGGTGAAGCGGCGTGCATGATCCTCACGCCAGACTTCCTTAATAGCGACCTTGAATGGAGGCTTTGGTTCCTCAGTTGGTTCCCTTACGGCGCTTTTGTTTGAGGGTGTCCTCTCTACCCCGATGATGGCAACAAAGCTAAGGATGATTGCAATAGCCGCTGTACCTGATACAACACTGAGTAGCCTTGTTTCTGTGAACGGGTCGAGTAGTTGTCCTGTAATGCCGCCCGTGAGCGCAAACCCCATGATCATCATGAACCAAACGAGTGATGCGGCAGCGGGTTTGCGTTGATCGCTTACTTGCTTTGCAAGCAGTACGAGTAGTGAGGTGCCAGCTGCCCCTGATCCAATGCCAATGAGTAGGTAACCCAGCGCAGCAATCAGATGACCTATCAAGCCGAGTGTTGGAATGAGTGTTGCACCTAATGTGGCGGTGACGCTGCCGGCTGCAAGAATGATCATACCGGCCATAATCCAGGGTGTCCGCCGACTACCCCCGTCACTACCGTAACCAATATACGGACGTGCTAACTGAACAACATGGTGAAGTGTGATGAGAAACCCAGGTATCGAGGCTGCGAGTGCATATTCAACGACCATGATGCGATTAAGGGTGTTCGTTGGAAGAAAAACGAGCGCGCCCAAGGCTGTCTGAACGAGCCCTAGTCTAATAATGGCGAACCACGATAATGTTTTTAGGTCAGCCAAAATGACCTCCCAGCGCGCAGGCCGTCACCATCATTCCTGCTACGTACTGGGTCACGCCAAGTCCGTTGTACCAGGGAGCGAGCAATTTGGGGTTTTTCAAAAAGCGCAACATGGCGAGCATTTGCCCGGCTATCAACGTGGTAATCACCGCGGCGGCTAGTGTGTATCCCCAGCCCTGCAAAAGAGCGAGCACAATGATTTGTGGCAGAAGCATCACCAGGCAGGCAAGCTTTGCGGCGCGCTCTGGGCCAAGCTGGACGGGAAGCGTTCGAATGCCGCTCGTAATATCACCTCCAATGGCCTTAAAGTCATTAAGGGTCATGATGCCGTGAGCCCCCAAACTGTAGAGCAGTGCAACGAGTAGAGTGTCACTCGCGGGTAAGTCGCCGCCGATCGCAACGGCGGCGCCCGTGATCCATGCTAGACCCTCGTAGCTGAGAGCTACCGATAAATTGCCCCACCAACCATTCTGCTTGAGCCTTAGTGGTGGAGCGCTGTACGCCCAAGCAAGAATCAGCCCGAGAGTGGTGGCAAACGCAACCCATATTCCAAGGCTGAAGCTCCAGATTTGAGCTAGCAGGGACCAAACAATGGCGAATTGTAGGGCGCGACTTTCACTTACTCTTCCTGAGGGGATCGGTCTGTCGGGTTCATTGATAGAGTCAACTTCTCTGTCGCAGTAGTCATTAATGATCTGACTGGCACCGCAGACCAGCGGACCTGTCAAAACGATTCCGAAACCGAAGAGCCAGGGGTGGCTTAAAGGGGTAATGCCTCCGGATACGAGGCCACACATGAGGGCCCACATGGGAGGGAACCATGTGATGGGTTTGAGGAGCTGAATATAGTCACTGATCGATGATCCGGACGTTGCCCCCGCTGTAACCGCCGTCGAATTAATCATCTCAGCATGGTGTACATGCTGGCGTAAACAGTCAACTAATCATTACAAAATATAAGTAATTAAATTGTTACACCGCCTCTCGGTCGATGTCCACCTCAGCGTCTCCTAGGTCAAAACGGCGGAGTTTTGTATATAAACTTTGACGACTAAGGCCCAAAAGTTCTGCCGCTGAGGCGCGATTGCCGCTAGTCAGTTTTAGTGCCGCTTCGATGCAGAGAGCTTCTATGACGTCGGTGGATTCTCGGACGAGTTCTTTTAGCGGGACTCGACCCACGCGATCCGTAATCTGCTCGATTGATCGAGGCAAATGATCATCAACAGATTGATCGGGTGTGATTCGACGGCTGATGTCCCGAATGAATAAAAGTACCCGTGTAGAACCATTTTTTCCTACCCTTGCAACGGATAGCTCTATATCGATAGAGGATTCGGTTTCGGTGCGAAGTGTAGTGGAGTAGAGGCGAACAGCGCCTTCCTGTTTAGAGTGATCCAGCACGATGTTGAGGTCGACCGCTGATCGTCCTATCCAGCGATCGGCACGTCGCCCCTCGAGCAGTTCGATGGAAGCCAGGCCAGCCATCTCTAGAAATGAGGCATTAGCGCTGGTCACCATTCCCTGTTCGTCAAGTTCGACAATGCCATCCGGCGCATCGCTGAAGAACGGCGCGTATTCAGCGCCCGACACATCGGTCTCACTGTCATCACGCAGTCTAACCAGCAATCTGCCTTCGCCCGATTGCCGCAAATAGGTGAGTGCGATATTCAGCTCGAGACCCGCATTATTCCTAATCATTCCGTCTACCGTAGTGGTGACGCTGCGAGCTTCTCGGGTCAGTCTTTCTACGCTGGCATGGGCTGTGTCATCGAGACCGAGCGGAAAGGCCTTGCCAACAAGATTGGCGCCTGGTTCAGCGAGCAATACGGAGGCGACGGGGTTTGCCTCGAGAACACGACCACTGGCATCGTCGACGACTACAAATCCATCGGAGACCATGTCGAGTAGTCTTCGGTATCTTGCTTCAAGCCGTCGCTTTGACCAGTAATCACGCTCCATTGCGTGCTGCGCATTGAGCAGCTGGTGCCGCAGGCTTGCTTCGGGCAGTAGGTCAAGCGCCGCAACGCGCACCTCGTCATTGCTACTTTCGCAGCAGAGCCAGCAGAGAAGGGGAACGGCATTTGTGTTACGGGGGTTGACGATCACATCACATCGAAATGCTGATCCTTTGTTACGCCGAGCCTCATTGAGTTTGGTGGTGAATGCCGCCAATGACTCTTCAGCAACAATTTCTTTGATGGAGTTGCCCACGAGGTCATCGGGCTGAATCGTGCTAGTTGGGCTATTTACCTCGGTATTCGCGATAAAGCCGGTGGCGCTAACAGTGAACTGGATGCTCGCGAGGTTCTGAAGTAAAAGTTCGGACGAGGGCGCTGATGAGTTATTCACTGGGTGTGTGACTCCGGTACTGCTGTAGGCAACGTTGTATGCATTCTTGTCTAACAGCTCCAAATGTTACATAGCGTGCTAAAGGTCGTCATCAGTCTGTTGACACTTATGACGCAATATCTCTGATACGTAAAATATTTAGTTCAAGATCAGCGTATAATTTAGTTGACACTAATTAGGCCTAACACTACCCTGAAAACTCATAAGATGACGTGAAGTGTGCCTTTAGCGCACTGGCAAATACGTTACATAAAAGAGTGGGGTTAATGCCGTGATTGACAGTGCGAAAGACTCGGTTGTTGGTGGGCTGTATACACCCGAGCAAAAAAAGCGCCGCGATGAGACGGTGTGGACACTTGTGCAAGGCGTGTTAGCGCCGCTGCAGTTTTTGGTGTTCGCTGTCAGTGCTGTGTTCGTCATAAACTTTTTGCTTAACGGCACAGGTCTCGCTGTTGCAACAGCTTCTGTGATTCTGAAGACGCTCATTTTGTACGCCATCATGGTGACGGGCGCTATCTGGGAAAAGGTCGTATTTGGACGTTACCTCTTCGCGCCAGCCTTCTTCTGGGAAGATGTGGTCAGTATGGGCGTGATCGCATTGCACACACTGTATTTATTGATGTGGCTGACGGGTTCAGGCAGCCCACAAGACCAAATGCTGGTTGCGCTCGCAGCCTATGGAGCTTATGTCGTCAACGCCATTCAGTTCTTGATGAAATTCCAACAAGCGCGCTCGGGGGCCTCCGAGGCGAATCGCGCTGATGACTATGGTGCGCTTGCTTATCGCGACGGAGCGCGATCGTGAGTAGTGTTATCGCGAGCTCTGTCGAAGAGCATCATCCCGGGCCTCAAAGCCAGGAGCGCGGACAACGAGCGGTCTTTTGTGGGCTCACCTCGATTATCTGGCTTCACCGGCGGATACAGGACGCATTCTTCCTTGTGGTGGGATCGCGTACCTGCGCTCATCTTATTCAATCGGCTGCAGGCGTTATGATTTTTGCAGAGCCTCGATTTGCGACGGCAATTCTGGGTGAGCGGGATCTGGCGGGCATGGCGGATTGCCATGAGGAGCTTGATCGCGTTGTTGGTGAGCTTATCTCTCGCCGGTCGGGCATCAACCGTCTGTTTCTCGTTGGTTCGTGTCCGTCTGAGGTCATTAAGCTGGACTTAGAAACCGCTGCTGCAAAGCTCCAGACCAAGCATGAAAACAAAGTGCGTATATCGGCATTTAGCGGGAGCGGTATCGAGACAACATTTACCCAGGGTGAGGATCAATGTCTCAAAAGTACGGTCGCTGAACTGCCAGCGTTAGCAAATGGTGAGTCTAATCTCATCGTTTTAGGCACTGTCTCAGATATTGTTGAGGATCAGTTCCGGCGCCTTTTCGATGATCTAGGTATTGCCAATGTCCATTTTTATCCGGGTCGCAAGGCTGGGGATCTGCCCGCGGTCGGCCAGGGCACTCTCCTTGTTGCTGCACAACCGTTTGTCGGTGAGACGGCACGTGCACTGATTGAGCGCGGCGCAAAAATGATTAATGCGCCTTTCCCTCTCGGTGCCGAGGGTTCTAAATCATGGTTTGAAGCGATTTCAAAGGCTCATGATATTGATGACACGCGCGTTCAGCAGGTTCTGGAGATGCCTTATCAAAGAGCAAAACGTGCCGTTGCAACCCATGCATTAAAGCTTGAAGGCAAGCGCATTCACTTTCTTCCTGATTCACAGCTAGAAATTCCTATGGCGCGATTTTTGAGCGAGGAGTGCGGTCTGAGGATCAACGAGATAGGCACCCCGTTCCACGACCAGTTAGTCATGCGTGGCGAGCTTGCAAGGCTCCCACATGATGTTCGTATTGTGGAGGGACAGGATTTAGACCCAGCACTGGGCCGTGTGCGAGAGGCGAGACCTGATCTCACGGTTTGTGGAATGGGAATCGCCAACGCGCTCGAGTCGGAAGGCCTAAGAACTAAATGGTCCATTGAACTTGTATTTTCGCCGATTCAAGGGTTCGACCAGGCGGGCGATCTAGCGAGTTTGTTTGCAAAACCGCTGGTCCGCGAGTCGATCTTGGAGGTGGGTTCATGGAGTTAACGCTATGGACATATGAAGGCCCACCCCACGTGGGTGCCATCCGAATTGCAGCGTCTATGCGCGATGTTCACTTGATGTTGCACTCCCCTCAAGGCGATACCTACGCTGATCTGTTATTTACGATGATTGAGCGCGACGGTAAACGACCTCCTGTGACCTACACCACGTTTCAAGCTCGAGATCTTGGCGCATCGACCGCAGAGATGGTGATTCAGTCACTGCGTGAGTCAGCGGAACGCTTCAAGCCGCAGGTGCTAATGGTCGCAGATTCGTGCACGGCTGAGCTGATTCAGGATCAGCCCGGTGCGCTCGCGCTCGGCGCTGATTTGCCTGTCCCTGTCATTCCACTTGAGATGGCTGCTTACACGAGAAAGGAAAATTGGGGGGCGTCCGAGACGTTCTACCAACTGGTTCGGGGTTTGTTATCGCGACAGGCACCCGCGCCCGGTACCGAGCGACCCAAGCGCGATCCAGAGGTGAGGCCTAGCGTCAATTTACTCGGGCCAACAAAGCTCGGGTTCAGATGCCGCGATGATGTGGTGGAAATCGAGCGATTACTCGCGTCTATGGGTGTTGATGTCAATGTTGTAGCGCCACTCGACGCATCTCCTTGGGATCTGCAATCGATACCTGCTGCCGACGCGAATGTGAATCTGTATCCGGAGGTTTCTGACCTAACCTGCAGTTGGTTGGCGAGGACCTTTGGTATGCCAACCATCCAGACTATTCCCATGGGTTGGGGCGCGACACGTGACTTCATCGCCGAAGTCGCCGAGGTGCTCAATCTCGATATTGATGTCGACGCTGTCGGCGCGTCGAGACTACCGTGGTATTCACGGTCAATCGATTCAACTTACCTAACGGGTAAGCGCGTTTTCGTCTTTGCCGACGGCAGCCACGCAATAGCGGCGGCGCGTGTTGCGCGTGATGAGATGGGTTTTGAAGTTGTTGGTCTGGGAACCTACAGCCGGGAACGTGCTCGCGATGTAAGGGCTGCTGCGAAGGAGTACGGTCTGGAGGCGCTTATCACCGACAACTATCTGGAGGTTGAAGCCAAAGTTCAGGAGCTTCAGCCAGAGATGGTGCTTGGCACTCAAATGGAACGGCATATTGCCAAGCGGCTGGGTATACCGTGCGCGGTTATTTCCACGCCAGCACACGTTCAAGATTATCCAGCCCGCTACTCCCCGCAGATGGGTTTTGAGGGTGCCAATGTCTTGTTCGATACCTGGGTACACCCACTCATTATGGGCCTCGAGGAACATTTACTTCACATGTTCAGAGACGATTTTGAATTCAATGACAGCGTTGGTCCATCACACCTTGGAAGCGAGGGAGAAGGTGCTCGTTCGATGAACGAAGGGGGTGATCTTATGGGTGAGAGCAACATTGTTTGGGCCTTCGATGCGGAAAAGGAATTGAAAAAAATCCCGTTTTTCGTTCGAGGTAAGGCGCGTCGAAACACTGAGCGTTTTGCCGAAGAGCAGGGTATTTCAACGATTCAAGTAGATACGCTTTATGACGCAAAAGCACACTTCAGCAACTGACGCGTCGACGCCTTTAAACGTCGTCCTCGTCACGCTTGATAACCATGTCAATGGTGCTATCGAGCGCGCTGAAAAACGCCTTATTTGTGACATGCCCGGTGTCAATTTCAAAAGTTTTGCCGCCACCGAGTGGGATGTAGATCCCTCAGCGCTGAAGTCTTGTAGAGCCGCGATTGCATCTGGCGACATCATTATCGTCACGATGCTTTTCATGGAGCCGCATATAAAAGCGATTTCAGACGCGCTCGAGGCGCGGCGCGAGGACTGTGACGCGATGGTCTGTTGCATGTCAGCGCCAGAGATCATGCAGTTGACGCGTATGGGTCGCTTTACCATGGATGGTGAGCCTTCTGGCCCGGTTGCGTTGTTAAAGCGTCTCCGTGGTGCGCCAAAAGACGGTAAGCCTGGCGCCTCGGGCGAGCGTCAGCTCGCCATGCTCCGACGCTTACCGCGCATACTCAGATTTATTCCGGGTACTGCGCAGGATGTCCGCGCTTATTTCATGACGCTTCAATACTGGCTTGCTGGCTCCGAGGATAATCTGACGCGATTGGTGAGCTTTTTGATCCATCGATATGCGGCGGGGCCGCGTGAGACGCTTAGAAAAGTCGCGCGCGAGGAAGCACCGGTAGAGTATCCCGATGTGGGTGTTTATCACCCTGACGGGCGGCAGCGAATTAGCGATGCCGTCGCATTCGCGGAGGAGACAGCTGCAACCGAGGGAACCGTGGGTCTCTTGTTAATGCGTTCGTACGCCTTGGCAGGTAACACAAGGCACTATGATGCGGTGATTCGTGCGCTGGAAGCACGTGGATTGCGGGTGATACCGGCATTCGCATCGGGTTTGGATGCCAGACCTGCGATCAAACGATTCTTTATGCACGAGGGTAAAGCGAGCGTCGATGCTGTGATTTCGTTGACGGGGTTTTCGTTAGTTGGAGGTCCTGCTTACAACGATACAGATGCCGCGCAAAAGATGCTGGCCGAGCTCAATGTGCCCTACTTAGCTGTGCAGGCGCTTGAATTTCAAAGTATCAACCAATGGCGTGAGTCGCCCATGGGTCTTATGCCTGTTGAGGCCACGATTATGGTGGCGATTCCAGAGCTCGATGGTGCGACGGGCCCCATGGTGTTTAGCGGTCGTGATCGCGAAGACCCCAAACGTTCGTTTGACATGAGTCCCGAGACTGAGCGAATTGAGCGTTTAGCGAGCCGTGTCTCAAAGCTAGTGACGCTACACCGTAAACAGCGATCGGAGAAAAAAATCGCGATTACGCTGTTTAATTTCCCACCCAACAGCGGCGCAACGGGAACCGCCGCTCACCTGAGCGTTTTTGAGTCGCTGTTCAACACCTTGAAGGCATTGAGTCGCGCCGGATATGACGTCGATTTGCCAGACAGTGTTGAGATGCTTCGAGACTCGCTGCTAGAGGGTAACTCGCAATTGTATGGGGCCGAGGCGAATGTTTATTCCACGGTTTCGGTCGACGACCATGTTGCCCGCGAACCCTATCTCGAGGAGATCGAGGCGCAATGGGGACCGGCACCGGGAAAACATTGGACCGATGGTCGGCGCTTGTTTGTTCTCGGGCAGTCTTTTGGCAATGTCTTTGTCGGTATTCAGCCAGCCATGGGCTACGAGGGTGATCCCATGCGACTGCTCTTCGAGGGTGGCTTGGCACCGACACATGTTTTTTCCTCATATTATCGTTGGTTGAGAGAGGATTATGCGGCCGATGCTGTTCTCCATTTTGGTACTCACGGTGCCTTAGAGTTTATGCCGGGCAAGCAGGTGGGGCTCTCAAATAATTGCTGGCCCGACCGACTCATTGCTGATTTACCGAACTTTTACCTCTATGCAGCAAACAATCCCTCCGAGGGTTTAATTGCAAAGCGTCGGTCTGCCGCGACGCTAATTAGTTACCTTACGCCACCGGTTACGAAGGCTGATTTACACAAAGAGTTTGCAGAGCTTCGATCGATGATCGATCTCTGGAGAGGTCGCGAGCCTGACGCGACTGATGCACATCTTGAGCAGCTCCTAGATGCTATCTCGGCGCAAGCTGACCGCTGTGAATTTGAGCATAGTGGACCGGCTAATGATCGTGCCAATGCAGATTCTTGGGTTGCGGGATTACGGACGCAGCTGGATGAAATAGAGCAATCATTAATTCCATTTGGGATGCATGTTGTTGGTGGCTCGCTACTGTCCTCAGAGCGCGCTGAGACTATCGCTGCCATCGCTGAAGCGGGTGGAGCTCGCGATATCGACCCGTCACAGCTAGATACCTGTCTGCACGGCAATGATCTTGAGGCTTTGAAGAGATTGCTAGCTGAGCATCGGGTTCCACCCGATGAAACAGATGAACTCGCCAGCAGATTACAGACAGCATTGAATAATTTGGAAACTGACCATGAATTACCAGCACTCATTAGCGCGCTGGATGGTCAGTTCATCCCGCCAGTCTCAGGCGGTGACCTTATTAGAAACCCGGAGACCCTTCCCACGGGGCGAAATATCCATGGTTTCGATCCATTCCGTCTCCCGAGCGCTTTTGCCGTACTTGAGGGTCGGCGCCAGGCTGAGCAGCTAACGCAGCGCCATTTTGACGACACCGGCCTAATGCCCACTTCGGTCGCCCTGGTTCTCTGGGGTACCGACAATTTAAAAAGTGAGGGTATTGCAATTGGGCAGGCGCTTGCATTAATCGGTGCCAAACCGCGTTTCGATAGCTACGGACGACTCAGTGGTGCTGATTTGATCGATCTTGAGGAGTTAGGGCGACCCCGTGTAGACGTTATTGTGACTTTATCGGGCATATTCCGAGACCTTTTGCCCATGCAAACACGCCTGCTCGCTGAAGCGGCTTACCTTGCGGCAGCAGCGGACGAGCCGCTCGAGCTCAATCCCATACGGCGCAATGCTCTGGCGTATCAAGAGGCCAATGATTGCGATTTTGAAACTGCTGCTCTTCGGGTTTTCAGTAACTCCGAGGGCGCTTATGGATCCAACATTAATTTACTTGTGGACTCGGGACGGTGGGAAGATGAGTCTCAATTTGCCGATACTTACACCAATCGTAAAGGGTTCGCCTACGGGCGATCCGGTGCAGTTTCGCAGCAAACTGAGCTTCTTAACAACGTGCTTGGGAATGTAGATCTCGCGTATCAGAACCTCGATTCTGTTGAGTTGGGTATCACGACCGTTGATCATTACTTTGACACCTTGGGCGGTATCAGCAGCGCTGTTCAACGAGCTAAGGGCGATACTGTTCCGGTGTACATTGCCGACCATACGGGTGGTGGCGACGGAAGAGTTCGAACCTTGGACGAGCAAGTTGCGCTTGAGACACGCACTCGGCTTCTTAATCCCAAGTGGTACGAGTCTATGCTCGATCACGGGTACGAGGGTGTGCGCCAGATCGAGGCACACCTAACTAATACTATGGGGTGGTCTGCGACTGCAGGTGGTGTTGCCCCATGGGTCTATAAGCAAGCTTCAGAGACATTCATTCTCGATGAGGACATGAGGCGTCGGTTGGCCGAGTTAAACCCGGTTGCTGCGTCACGTGTGGCAAACAGATTAATCGAAGCACAAGAACGAGACTATTGGGGAGCCGACGAGGAACAGCTGGAGGCGCTACGGCGTGCCGGTGAGGACCTTGAAGACCTTCTTGAGGGGATTACGGGGGAGGTTGCAGCATGAATTCACCAAATCAATTTATTCCGGTTAAAGACGTCGGTAGAGGCGATGGCGAGGGGAGCGTACAAGTCCATCTCGACGAGCAAATCGATGTTGCAAAGGCCAAAGTATTCGCGATCTACGGCAAGGGCGGGATAGGAAAAAGTACGACGTCGTCAAATTTATCGGTCGCTTTCTCGAAATTGGGGAAGCGCGTTATTCAGATAGGTTGCGATCCGAAACACGATTCGACTTTCACACTAACAAAAGCTCTGATGCCAACGGTTATTGACGTTCTAGAGTCTGTCGAGTTCCACGCGGAGGAGCTCCGCACCGAGGACTACGTGCACGTCGGTTATAACGGCGTTATGTGCGTTGAGGCGGGTGGACCACCTGCTGGCACCGGTTGCGGTGGTTATGTTGTCGGTCAAACCGTTAAATTGCTCAAGCAGCACCACCTACTCGACGACGCAGATGTCGTTATTTTTGATGTACTCGGAGATGTCGTATGTGGGGGATTTGCGTCTCCACTGCAACACGCGGAGCGTGCCATGGTCGTTACCGCTAACGATTTTGATTCGATTTTTGCGATGAACCGGATCGCTGCTGCGATAGAAGCCAAATCCAAAAATTACGGTGTTCGTTTGGGTGGTGTGATTGCCAACCGAAGTGCGGCCACCGATGAGATAGACCGTTTTAATGAGGCGGTCGGTTTAAAGCGGGTAGCGCATTTCCCCGATCTCGATGTAATTCGAAAGAGTCGTCTGAAGAAGTCGACGCTGTTTGAGCTGCCTGACTCCCCTGAGCTCAGCGCGGTCCAGGACGAGTATATGCAGTTGGCTGAGGCAATGTGGAACGGTGCAGAACCGCTCGATGTTAAGCCTATGAAAGATCGCGATTTGTTTGACTTCTTGGGGTTCGATTGATGGCTACTGCTGACTATCAACAGAGGCGTGAACAGATCGAGGATTACTTCGATCGAACGGCTGCCGACGTTTGGGCTCGTCTTACTTCCGATGAGCCAGTTAGTGGTGTTCGCGAGACAGTCCGCGCCGGTCGTGAGTCTATGCGTAACCTTCTACTGAGTTGGTTGCCCGACGACCTGCGCGGAAAACAGATACTTGATGCGGGCTGTGGAACCGGCGTCATTTCTATTGAACTTGCAAAAAGAGGTGCCGAGGTTGTCGCAGTCGATTTGTCTAAGTCACTGATCGATTTAGCCAATGACCGTTATTCCGATTGCGAGGAGTATCACCGTATTCAATTTGTTGTTGGTGATATGCGAATGGTACATGGCGAGCGGTTTGATCATGTTATCGCTATGGATTCGATCATTCATTACGCGGCACGCGATGGCATTAGAACGCTCGAGACACTCGCCGATAATGTTGATACCTCGATGATATTTACCTTTGCCCCTAAGACGGTCCCTCTTTCCTTGATGCACGCCGCAGGAAAGCTGTTTCCAAGAGCGGATCGATCGCCTGCCATAGAACCGATTTCGCCAGCTTCGCTGCAGAAGTCGTTAGCAAAATCTACCGATTTGTATGATTGGCGAATTGGGAGGGAGCATCGTGTTTCAACAGGCTTCTACACCTCTCAGGCGATGGAGTTGGCACGGATATGTTGATTTCTCGCGAGCAACTGATGGCGCTTAGCTCGCGGATTAACGCGCGCTATTTGCCATGGCTAAATGTGGTCGAGGGTGACCTGACGCTATCGAAGCTCGCGCGACTCTCTTTATTTCAGGTGTCTGTCGGTATCTGCTTTGTGCTACTCAACGGGACCTTGAACCGCATCATGGTGGTTGAACTGGGACGAGCTGCATGGCTTGTTTCCGCTATGCTCGCACTCCCTCTATTGTTGGCGCCGGCTCGGGTGCTCATCGGGTATCGGTCTGATAATCACCAATCATTTTTGGGATTTCGAAGACTGCCCTATCTTTGGATGGGGACCATGGGGCAATTTGGTGGTCTAGCGTTGATGCCGTTTGTCTTGATCCTGATGACCTCCGGGGACTCCAGTGCGGCTTGGACAGGCTTTGCAATGTCTTTGGGGGCATTATTCTTGGTCGGCGCAGGTATGCATGCGACGCAAACTGCTGGCCTTGCTCTTGCTACCGATCTGGCTAGCGAAAAGACGCGTCACCAAGTGGTCACGATGCTTTACCTCATGTTACTGGTCGGCATGGTGCTTGGTGCTCTGGGATTCTCTTTGCTTCTTGAGCCCTTTAGTTATTTCCGTCTCATCCAGGTCATTCAGGGGTCTGCGCTCGTTGTTGCCGCTCTGAATATTGTTGCTATGTGGCAAATGGAGCCCCGACGTCCTGACTTGACTCGTTTTGACGTCGCACGACCAACCTTTGTGGAATCTTGGAAGGCTCTCTCCTCAAGTGCCGGTGCACACCGCTTATTAGTTGCAGTGGCACTGGGAACACTTGGCTTCAGTATGCAGGAAATACTGCTGGAACCCTATGGAGCGGAGGTCTTGGGTATGACGGTTAGTCAAACGACGCGTCTGACAGCCATGTTCGGCATTGGCATGCTATTCGCTATGGCCCTGTCTGCTCGTTACCTTGGAAGAGCAGGTGAGCCAATCCGACTCGCGGCCTATGGAGCTGTTGTTGGCGTATTTGCTTTCTCCGCGGTCATCATCGCGGGTGCCGTTGATTCACTGGCGCTATTTGCGACAGGTACTTTCCTTATAGGTGTCGGCAACGGCTTGTTTGCTGTAGGCACATTGACTGCCGCAATGCTCTTGGCGAGTAGCGCGACCGCCGGGATTGTTATTGGCACTTGGGGTGCCGTCCAAGCAACCGCTGCCGGTTGCGCAGTTTTCCTCGGTGGCGCGCTTCGCGACACGACAGAAGCCTTTATTCATGCTGCTGGCGTCATATCTGCCGAGCTTTCTGGTCCGGCGGCGCCCTATGGTGCGGTTTACCACCTAGAAATAATCATCCTATTCGCCTCTCTCATCGCACTGGGACCATTGGTGCGACGGTTAGGCAGTAACAAAACCCAACCACTCACTATGCAACTTGCTGATTTCCCAAGCTGATAACCACTACCAGGAGGACACACCATGGGTACTGGAGAACTTTACTTTGACTTCGCAGCTATCATGTTCACCGCGTTTTGCGGTGCGTTTGTTTACCTAGTGCTCTACCTTCATAAGGAGGGTAAGCGCGAAGGTTTCCCAATTCGACACGACGGTATTGTCGAAAACTACAGTGATGGGGTGGGCGGACTGCCTGACCCTAAAACATATAAACTGGCGCATGGCCAAGGGGAGCGTACTGTTCCTGGTCCTATGCCAGAGCAATACGAATTAAAGGCTAAGCCAACGCATGCTCACCCCGGTGCGCCCTTGGAGCCAACAGGCGACCCAATGGTTGACGGTGTGGGTCCAGCAGCTTACGCCATCCGCCCCGAGAAACCCGATCTCACCGTCGATGGCGAGCCACGCATCGTTCCTCTGCGGGTCGACTCAGACCATCATGTCCACAGTAATGATCCCGATCCACGGGGTAAGGCTGTCTATGGATGTGATGGTGAGCAGGGCGCAACCGTTGTTGATCTCTGGGTTGATCGAGCTGAGCCGCACTTCCGCTACGCAGAACTCGAGGTGGGTGAGCGACGCGTTCTATTGCCCATGACGATGGCACGTATAAAGCGTGACGGCAGTGTTCACGTCAAATCAATTCGCAGTGATCAGTTCCAGCAAGTGCCTGGTTTAGCTAATCCTGATCAGGTCACCCTGCAAGAGGAGGACAAAATTGTTGCCTTTTATGGTGGTGGCACGATGTATGCCATGCCAGGTCGTCAAGGTCCATTGCTGTGAACGAGTATTCGCATGAGCCAATTCCCGGCTTGCCAGGAGAGCTTCCGGAGGGCGAGCAAGTCCTTTGGCAGGCCTCTCCTAGCTGGGATGCTATGGCAAAGCGCGTGTTTCAGGTGTACACCGCATCGTTTTATTTTGCCTTGTTAATCTCGGCGCACCTGATCTATAGAGTAATGGATGGGGCACCACTTTCCATGTTGACTGGCACGGTGGTATGGCAAGGCGGGCTTGCTCTGACAGTGGTTGGTATTTTGGTTTTGATGGCCAGGGTTTATGCCAGTAGTACCCTCTACACGATTACAAGCCGACGGTTAATCATTCGGTCGGGGGTGGCGCTACCAATGATTGTTAATTTGCCACTCACAAAAGTTGAATCTGCCGGATTGCGAAGACTTCGAGACGGCACAGGTGACATTAGCTTTCTTCCCGCTGAAGGTACGAAAGTCTTTTGGATGATGTTGTGGCCCCACGTAAGGCCGTTCCATTTTAAGCGGGTTCAGCCGTTGTTGAGAGGTATCGAGGACCCCGATGCAGTAGCGCGTTTGCTCGTCAATGTTATAGAAGACATTCGCGAGACATCTACTGAAATAGAGGCGACACAGATCGCAGCAGTTTAGATACGCTAGTTCACTACTAGCTGGGGGGGTAATGTGGGTTGGCCCGGAATACTATTCGGGATGCTTCGGCATCCCATCTTCCTTTTGCTCGCGGCAGTAGGGCTTGGTTGGGCCCTAATTTCTGTCAATAACGAGGGTTATCAAGGACCGCCGGAGAAACCGGAGTCCAATATTGTCGCGACAGTGACGCTGGCCGTATTGGATGGTGAAAATGGCGAGGTCAAGGTGCTTGCGGCGGACAATTCGGCGGAGGTTCGCGTCTATGGCCCCGGTGAAGGAAGCTTTCTTCGCGGTGTAATTCGCACACTGGTTCGTGAGCGAGCATCACGCGATATCGACAGTAAACCTACATTTGATCTTGAATTAACCGATCGTGGTGGTCTCATCTTGGTAGATCAAACCACCGGCTACTGGATCGCAATCGAGGCATTCGGACCAACCAGCTACAAAGAGTTCAGAGCTATCTTCGACCGCGCTCATCGTAACTCCACCTCGACACTTGCGGACCGCAGCTAGTGTTGGTTCCGGCAGTAGTCATCGCTGTGTCCGCTTGGTGGCTACTGACCGGACTCGCGCTTTTGTTGGTCCATCAACCGAAAACAATTGCGCACCGCGGTTTTATTGGCCATTCAATCCTCACATTAGTTGCCTGGTTGTGCATGCCTTTGAATGTTGCATCAACCTCGCCAATCGGGGTGGCTGGTGGATTTTTACTTGGACTGGTCATTTGGGGATGGCTCGAACTTAGTTATCTCTTGGGCTACGTCAGCGGTCCGAACCATCAGGTTTATCGAGGTGGACCGTCTACATGGCGACGTTTCAAGGGCGCATTAGCAACAACGATTTATCATGAGGCCGCCGTTGTGGCTTGTGTGGCAATGCTCGCCGTGATGAGCGTCGATCAGCCCAATCAGACGGCCTTTTTCACTGTAACAGTGCTCTGTGTTATGCGTTGGAGCGCAAAATTGAATCTTTTTTTCGGTGTCCGGGAATTCAATGATCGATGGCTTCCCAACCATTTGCGTTATCTCACTTCTTATTTGCGTATCGGGAAATCCAGTGCACTGTTACCCGCCTCTGCGATACTGGGATTTCTCGTCACATATGAAATCTACGCGCTTGCTGATCAGGTGAATGTTATCGCTTCTCAGCTATCGCTTTACCTTGTTGCCAGTTTGATGCTTTTGGCGTCAATAGAACACATTTTTTTGCTTTTTCCCGTAAATGAAGCCGCTTTATGGCGCTGGGCAAAACGGGATGACACCGAAACGAGGGTTGTTCGAAACGAAAATTAATCGTCCATCGGAGAACAATTCGTCGTAATGATGTGTAGGTTTTCTTGACGCCACCTTTTCGGCCGTCTAGGGTTGTGACGTGGGAACGCAATTTCTGCGTCCACAACTGACTGGTGCTCCAGTAGCGCTTCCGTTTGAGGTCTTCGGTTGACGAACCCAGCCAGCGATTAACGCGGTATTAAACGGGATGCATGAACGATGAAATGGTCAAAGAATAAGCCCCCGGGCCTCGATAATATCTTCGACAGAAACCAGAACCCGCATGTCATAGGCGGTGATCGTGTTGTTGTAGCCGATAGCGATGCCCACCGAACGCTTGCAAATGCAATTTCAAAATCGAACGCCGAGACATCTGCGTTGTATGTGCACGTACCTTTTTGTCCGAGCCGTTGTTTGAGTTGTGACCATCTCACCGTTATTGAGCACGATAGTGCGGTGATTGATAGCTACCTTTCTGTTTTAAACACTGAATTGAATACGATAGCAAGCGCGTCTGGGTCAGCCATTAAGGTCGATCAACTCTATATTGGTGGTGGCTCACCCAATTACCTCAATGACATTCAGCTCGCGCAGTTGATGGCGTCTATTTACGGAGCTTTTGAGGTGACTCCCGACGCGAAGATCTCTATGGAAATTAATCCGAGACGCACATCGCGCGCTCAGTTTGAACTGCTTCAGGGTCTAGGTGTTAAAAACCTACATCTCGAGGTGCGAGATGTAGACTCGAAGGTGCAAAACGAACTCGGGCGAACGCAGTCGTTCAGTCTTCTGGAGGATGTCTTTGGAATGGCTCGCGAGCTTCAGTTTGACTCACTCAACATGGACTTTTTGTTCGGCTTGCCTGGTCAGACCGCTGCGAGCGTCAAAGATAGTGTTGCCATGATCGCGGAACTGGGTCCCGATGTACTTCTTTGTCAGCAATTCAGCCGGCGTCCAAATCAGTTCCCTCATCAAGCCGCTATCGACGAGGCTGCGATGCCCAGTCTTGCGGAGAAACTCGCCATTTTCAATTCGGTTGTTGTTGGACTGGAGAATCGTGGCTACGAGTGGGTTGGACTGAATGCCTTTGTCAAAAAAGGGCATCCCCTGGCGATAGCGCAACGGGAACGTTCTCTAACCTATAGTGCCCTTGGATACAGTGCGGTAAAAAGCGAGCAGACGTTGGGTGCAGGTATCGGGTCAGTTAGCGAGGTCGACGGGATTGTTGCGCAGAACTATGTGGATCGCGACGCGTGGAGAGTAGCGGTAGAGCAGGGGCACCTTGCGACGCAAGTGCTCATCGAATCTAGCGAATTTGAAGTTGCGAGAAGGTCGGTTATGCGCCGTTTGATGTGTAACGCCAGCGCCCCTGTTTCCGCATTGGATCAGCCCCAACTGGCCGAACTAGTCGATTCGCTTGAAAGCCAAGGTTACATAGAGCAGGAAGATGGGTTTGTGTGCCTTACCTCATTGGGGCGGTTAGCTTTGCCGCACTTCTGGTCTGACTCGTCACCAAGATATCGCTGGTTGTAATGGCTTAAGCGGATAACCTGAGCGCTGACTCGAAATCGGTGCGCAGTCGCTGCCACTCCATTGCAAACCAGGGCGTTGTCCCTATCAGTGGGCTGTTTAGCCAAGAGTCGATCTCTTCACAATCTAACCACTGGCAGTCTTGAATTTCTGATGAGTTGTAGGAGGGAATCGGTCTTCCGTCAACATGACCTACATAGACGGAGCATAATTCATGCTCGCTACCGACATTTTCAAATTGAGCCTGATACTCAAACTTGAATAAGTAGGTGAGATTAGCGGAAAGGTCGAGTTCCTCTCGCAATCGTCTCTGGGTTGCCTCGTTCAGAGTCTCGCCACGTCGAGGGTGGCTGCAGCAGGTATTCGACCAATATCCGGGCCAAAGTTGCTTAAGAGTACTGCGTTGTTGCAATAGAACCTCGCCGAGGTTGTTAAACAAGAAGATGGAAAAGGCCCGATGTAATTTTCCCGTACCTTGATGAGCATTTAGCTTCTTTTCGAAGCCAATAACATTGTCGTTTGGATCGACAAGCATGAGGGGTTCGTCGTCGAACGACACAATTTTGGTGTTATCTCTCATTGCGAGTACCTTATGTCGTCAACGCAGTAAAAAATAAAAAGACCCACTCCTTGGGGAAGGACGTATGAACTTAGCAATGCGGGTGGAGATCAGCGATCGTAGCTCTGGGGGCAGGGTGATCGCGAAGTCCCGCTTTGGATTCATACTGCATCGTCTGGGGGCAGCCGGTGCGTGGGTCGAAATATTAGGGCCCTAAACGGGCCCGATTCTTTGACGGTTCTTACTGCCGTGAGGGAGGGAGCGCCTCCGCCATGGCTGCAGGTGCCGCATATGGACCATCGATCCAGTTGTACTTCGCAGAGCTCAACAGGACGAAGTGGATCAATACGGCTACTGAGAACAGGAACACGCCTTGCGCTACAAGTACCCGGCGTGGATCAAAGATCCTCCAGATTCTTGAGAAAGGTTGCGTTAAGATCATTTCATCTCTCCATTTGGATTCACGACACGCCCGTCAAGCCGGACAGTCGCTTGGTTAAGGTGATAGTCCCGGATTACATTCCGAACCAGGGCTGCCACTTCCACACAGCAATATGAGCCGCACTGGCGATAGCCACAAACGTCCACATGCCTTTTTCGTAAGACTTCATGAACTCGCTAGCTTCGCTAGCAGTGAGTCCTGACATGCCTACATTTTCATCACTCATGGTTTTACCTCCCATGTAGTAGTTCGCGATCTGTCGCAGCTCAGTAATCAATACCGTGTTACGACATCCTTCATCTGACCTTTGATGCAAGACATCGCCAGTCATACGATCTTCCCAGAGAAACGCCTGTCTGAGCGCGCACCCTGGGTAGATATGTCCACACCTATGTGTGGTTGCGAGGGCAGGCTAGATGCCCTCGCGTATAAAAATTCATCCACTCTCTGCCAAGTGATTTACTGGCCACCACCTGTGGTCATATCTGCCATGCTACTGGCGGCTTCAGACGTGTCGTCAGCCTTCTCGGCTGGCGCCTCTGCCTCTGCTTTCGCGAGCTTCGCAAGGTTTGGCCAGTCCTCGATCATGTTTGCGCCAAGCAGTGGCTTGTACGCACCTTGGTGGCAGGTTTCACAGTTAACCTTTTGCGGATCGCCAAGCTTTCCAAGACGGTGGGGTGGTAGCCAGTCAGTCGTGGGATTAACGTATTCGTTGTTCATCTCACGGACCATGCGGATGCCGTGCCAAGCTCTAACGCGTTGCGGAGAGCTTTCCTCCCATCGAGAGAAAGCTCGTGAGTTATGGCAGTAAGTACAGTTCACACCCAGAGAGTTGGAGAAGTGCATCATGAGGCTGTAACCCCACTCTGATTCTTTGAGCGATACACCACCCTTATCCCGTAGCGCTGTTGTTCCTGCGTGACGACCATTTCGTGCATCAAGCAGATATGGGGTGAAAGGATCAACAGGCAGTGACGAGAGTCCGGCGGCGACAGATGCAACGTTTTGCATCTGGTTCTTCATGCCGCCAGCAACCTTGTGGCCTGGGTTAATGTTCCATACGTACTCTGGGACATTTTTGCCGCGGTGGCAGGTGTAACAATTTACGCCTGCGCCACCGACGTGCTGACTCCAGTTTTCGTTAGCGTTCTGCGTCATCTGAATCATGACTCGAGCCACTTTCTTGGTGTACATCGTGTCAGCTGCAAAGCCTTCACCTGCGACGTGGCAGTAGTTACAGCCCTCCTCGGGCGAGACCCACTGGGTAATCGCCGCCATCAGCCGAGTAAACTCGCCGACAGAGAGGTCGCCTAATACCTGCACGTTCTGATACACATCCTTGGCTTTAGGGCCAACGGCAGGTACCGGTGGTATGGACTCAGGTACGATATTTTCAGCTGCGAGCTCTTCGAGGCGGTCAGGGTTATAGACACCCTCCATACCGGTACCTCGATAGCCCCATTGAGTTGATTCGGGTGGTGGCATTTCGCAGCCGCCAAGCAATAGCGCAGTACCCAGACCAACAGTTGCAAAAAGTTTGGTCGTTAGCGTTTTCATTGTGCACCCTCAGTCAGTAGTGGATCGACGACTGCTTCGCCAATCATTGGATAGCTTGGTACCAGGCCATGCTTCATGCCCCAGAGATACCAGTTTTCAACGACAGTACCGGTCAGGATGATGCCGATGCCGCCGGTGACGCAGGTCAATACACCGAACCACCATGCCCACTTGTGAATCGACTCCATGGAAGCGTTAAAGCCCATGGTCCATCTCCAAAAGAGAGCGCCGCGCTCGGCTGCGGTACCTCGGTCAGTGATCTGGTCGATCTCCCGATCTGCGCCATATCGGCTGGTGGCTAGAATGGTTGCACCGTGCATAGCGAACAGCACTGCTGATCCGTACAGGAAGAAAATGCTCCACATGTGGAAGGGGTTGTAGAACAAGTTCCCGTATCTCAGCGAGAAGGCTGCCGTCCAGTCAAGGTGTGGGAAGATCCCGAATGGGACCGCTTCTGACCAACTCCCCATAAGTACAGGGCGAATAAAGCCAAGCACCAGATAGAGCCAGATTGCAGCGGCGAATGCCCAGGCCATTTGATTGCCCATGCCATAGTTGTTGCCTAGAGCAAAGGTTCGCCACCACCACAACATGATGGATAGCGTCAAGAAGGCTCCAGCGATCAGCCACCAACCACCATCATTGAGCGGTGGGAAGGATAGGCCGTATTGGGGGCCGGGCGGCTCGAGAGCAAGCCAGAAGAGCTGGCGTACAAACTCGATTGGATCCCAGTTCACGGACGCAAACATGTTGAGTCCGATAATGAGGAAGGCGATAGTTCCCGTGAATAGGGCTGCAACGCCCAGAGGACCCAAATAGATAGGGCCAACCTGAGCATCACCTAATTTACCCATCCAATAGCTGTGAGTCAGGATTCCTGTCCGATCATCGTGAGTATTCTCGACGGGGACGCCTGCGTAGTCCGGTGCTGCCACCTGAACCGTTGTAAAGATATTTTGATATTCCATCATCGTAGTGATCCCCTTATCAATACCAAATTGGTAGCGTTAGCCACCAGTTCCACCATTCAGGCCAGCCCCTCGTCCAAAACGGGCCACTGATGACGATACAAACGGCACTCCAGAAGGCCGCTGAGATCGCGACAAAAGTGCCCAGTCGGTGGATACCTAAAGCGCCGATCGAGTAACCGATGTCGTCACGGAAGTAAGTATTCTCGTGCTCCCCTGTCTTAACGGTTTCACCTGCCCGAGGGTTGGTGGCCATCAAAATAAGAGATCCGTGCATCGATAACGCGAGTGCGGTGGTGTAGAAGAAGGTCACCGCGAGCATATGCGCTGGGTTGTAGTGGAAGTGAAGGAACTGGTAGCCCACGTTCGACACCCAATCGAGGTGACTCATGATGCCGTAGGGGAAGCCATGGCCCCAGGCGCCTAACAGCACAGGTCGGATGATGACCAAGGTGACATACGCGAGTACCGCAAAAGAGAACGCGAACGGCACATGCAATCCCATGCCCAGTTTTCGAGAAATCTCAACTTGGCGAAGGATCCAGGATACAAAGGCTCCGGTAGCGCAAATCGTGATGATTTGCCAGAGTCCGCCTTCCTTTAATGGCGCCAAACCCAGTCCATAGGACAGGTCAGGTGGTGCGATATTTATTCGCCAAATATTCCATGTATCGCCTAGGGCTGCACCGTAGAAAATTAGGGCTGTCCCCGTGACGGCGAAGAAAAGGGTCGTTATCCCGAAGAAACCGACGTAAAACGGCCCCATCCAGAAATCGAAAAGATCGCCGCCGAGAAGGGTACCCCCCCGGACTCGATACTTTTTCTCAAAGCTCATCATCGACATTGCATACTTCTCCCTTCCGAGCGCTAGGCGCTCCGTTTTCCTGGTCCT
>CBFIBL010000009.1:0-113920 GCA_965660865.1 Luminiphilus sp. | reverse complement strand
GAATATTTAAAGGTCTCCATCGGCGCCTTTGGGTTCTTCTCGCGGAGAATCTCAATCGACCAATAGAGAAAAATCACGCCGAGTACGACGGCAGATACTAAATAAATCCAGCCGCTCAACATGGTGGCAAACGGCAACAGCGTGATTAAAAACATGAGTATGGTGTAGAGCAGAATATGTAGGGCCGTAAACCGATTGCCGTGTGTCACCGGCAACATTGGTATGCCAACCGCCGCGTATTCCTCTTTTCGATGAATAGCCAGCGCCCAAAAATGCGGAGGGGTCCAGGCAAAAATGATTAGCACCAAAAGCAGTCCGTGCGCGTGGATTTCCCCTGTCACAGCAGTCCACCCTAGAAGCGGAGGTGCCGCGCCAGCCAAACCACCGATCACAATATTCTGCGGGGTCGCCCGCTTTAAGAACATGGTGTAGATGAAGGCATATCCGACCAGGCTTGCAACGGTTAAAACAGCCGTTAGCACGTTGATGGTCCACGCTAACAGTGCGGCGCCTAACAGCGCCAATAACGCTGCAAATATCAACGCTTCTATCTGACTGACACGCCCGGTTGCTACAGGTCGGTTGGTCGTTCGCGACATCTTCTGATCAATCCGCTCATCGACCACGTGGTTAATCGCCGCTGCAGCACCTGCACACAAACCAATGCCGAGATTACCTAAGATAAGCGGTTCCCAAGGAACAAAGCCCGGGACTGCCATACACATACCAATCAATGCAGTGATCAGCATAAGTGCAACCACCCGCGGCTTGGTAAGTTCTAGAAAGTCTGGCCATCGAGCCATCAATGTATCGCTCATGATCAACTCCCTGAGTTCTTAAGCAAAAACTTAAGATCTCCGATCACATCTTTGTAATTTACCTCGGTGGAGTACCGCATCATTACCCAACCTGAGGGGTCGACGAGATACCACGAATTAGGCTTAAGCTGGCCCTCTGGAACCACCACTTGACTTGCTCGGCGCCAAACCTTCAGATCGACGTGGTCGCTTTGGAGCTGAGGTATGAGCGCCCCTGACTGATTGCTCGCGCTTTCATTGTTGCTATTACTACTCTCAGTTCCGGTAGCAGCTACCTCGCCACTCGACTGAATCGTGTCGATAGGTGTGTCTACCACCAAAAGACGTTGGGTGCGCTGATAATCTCGGCCAATCGCAATACGGATCTGGCGAGTCAAATAAAGCAGTTCGTTACAATCCGCATCGCAAGTGGGGCCATCATTTACCAGCATCATCGTCCACTTAGGCTCGCCGGTGGAGAGGCTTGCTTTAGTGCCATCGGCAGTCTCGAACTCAAGCTCTCGAATATTCAGAGGCTCAGGCAGAAGTTCGCCACTGTTTGCTGTGCCGAGCGCGCCAATAATATCGATGTCACCGCGTTCGACGAAATACCATAGCCAAGTCGACGCCAGAATCATCGTCACGGGCAAGCCGGCGATCAGTAATAAAATCGCGCGTCCGCCAGTTCGGTTATTTGTCTCGGTCACGATGTATCCCCCAATACGGCCTAATCGCCGTTACTCACGAGTCGATGCCGCAACCACGTAGCGAGGTTGGTGCTTCGAAAAATAAAGGCCAGTCCCAGAGCCGCTGCCATAGTAAACCATTGCACGGCGTATCCCCGATGTTTTGCAGGCGTCTGATTCACTACGGCCCAATCCGCACTAAACGCCGTAGGTTCTGTCGGTAAGACGCGCACCTCATAGGGAAAAACAGGGCTAGCGAATGTCTCGCGCATTGATTCCGCCCAAGGCTCGAGCGTCAATTGCTGAACAACCGCTGGTCGCTGGAGAGGAAATGCATTATCACCCAAGAGAAAGGCTTCACCGGCGGGCTGGTAAATCCGTCCATAAACCCGATGCTCCCCCTTGGGTAATTGCGGCGTGGGTGTTGTCATGCGGGAACGGTCACCCTCAATCCAACCAAGGTTCAGGGGCGCAATTAAGGTTCCGGCAGATGCTTCACCAACGGAAACGAAGGCCACAACGTCATAACCGAAGCGACCGTCTCGCAAGCGATTATCCAATAAGACGTAGTTAGCCTCATCAAACGTTGCTGTAAACACAACTTGCCGGTCCGCTAAGTCCCTCGAGGGTAGACGCAACACAGCCGGTAGCGACATTGGCGGTTCTAGCCGGCGCTCTTCCAACCTTGCAATTAACGCCGCTTTCTCGTTACCGCGCTCGAGCTGCCAGAACCCTAGACTCAGCAATGTCGGTAACAACAAAACCGTGGCTAATGTTGTTCGCCAGTCAAGTTCAACGCGCAACTTCATCGTGGTTTGGTTACACTCCCGTCTCGTTTAGATAGCTCGGCCTTACCTGAAACTTAGGTACACCGCGCCCCACAGTGTAAGGATTTTGCATGCTCAAAGGACTTATTGTCTTACTCATGATCGCCTTGGTAGTCACTCTAGGGTTTGGCCTCTATTTCTTGATGATTGATCGCGGCGACGTAAAAAAAACCCGGCTAGTCAATTCGCTTCGTGTCAGGGTAGGTATAGCGGGCACCCTCATGGCGCTCATTATCTACGGCGTCGCGACCGGCCAGTTAGGTCATCAAAGTCCTTGGGATGCTCGCCCCGCCGCAGAAAGCACAGAGTAAAAAAAAGGCGGGTTAAACCCGCCCCTTTCTAAAAATCCGCTTTACCTTTAGATGATATAGACGAAGATAAAGAGGAAAACCCAGACAACGTCTACAAAGTGCCAGTACCAGCTCGATGCTGAGAAACCGAAGTGGTCGGTAGGTGTCATGTGCTTGTTACGAACCGATCGAATCAACTGAATCAGTAGCATGGTCATACCCATGGCAACGTGGAAGCCGTGGAATCCAGTCAACATGAAGAACGTTGATCCGTAGATACCGGAATTCAGCGTCAAACCAAAGAGCTGGTAAGCCTCGTAATACTCGGCCGCCTGCAAAAATAGGAAGATAATCGCCAGACCCACCGTAACCGCGAGCCACGCTTCGAACTTCTTGATATTGCCAGCTGAAAGGCCGCGGTGAGCGAATTCGCACGTAACGCTGGAGGTCAGTAGGATGATAGTGTTCCACAGCGGCAACCATGCGTACCAGTGGTGTGCGTCTGCAAAAGCCATCGATGTCTCCTGCGATACAAACTCACCGTTATTGGCAATAGGCTGACTCAGGGCCCCACCAACCACTTCTTGTGGCGTTGTAACCGGCGGCCAGGTGTACTCGAAGCCTTCCCAAAGCAGGAAGTTCATTCGTCCACCCTCACCTTCGCCTGCAAGCCAGGGCCCCGCAAATTGACGAACATAGAGCAGTGCGCCAAAGAAGGCCGCGAAGAACATTACCTCGGAAAAGATGAACCAAAACATACCAAGTACATAGCTCTGGCTCAGCTGAGCACTGTTCATGCCCGCTTTGTTCTCAGTGATCGCCGTTCGGAACCAGTAAGTCAACGTTGCAATAAACATGGCAAGACCGGCAAACAACACATACTTTGCCGTGCCGCCGGTGTCGTGTGTACCACCGAAGGTCATCTCATTTAAAACCAGGGCTCCTCCGAAGACAGACAGCACAAGGCCAATAGTTGCTCGCACCGCGAGGCTAGAGCTCTCGGGTACGTAGTACTTTTCGTACTCTGATGTTGATTGGGCGCTAGACATATTTTTCTCCGTTATACCCCGTCCCCCCGGGGCCCCCTTTTAGTTTATCTCGAAGCGACCTTGTCGCGCATCAGCGCAGTCACATCGAACAATGTGTAAGAAAGAGTGATGGTTTTTATATCAGCAGGAAGGTCCTGATCGACGATGAACTGCAAAGGCATCTCTGCCTCGCTATTGCCGTTTAAAGGCTGCTGCTCGAAACAAAAACACTCAGTCTTGTGAAAATATTCAGCGGCACGCGAAGGTGAAACGCTGGGGATTGCCTGAGCAATCATTGAATTTGATGTCGGGTTAGCCGCAAAAAAAATGGTGTCGTTTGCCGCGCCGGGATGCACAACCATCTCGGTCACGTCGGGCGAAAATACCCATGGCATACCATCGTTATTGGTAGCAATAAACTGCACTTTTATCGAACGCGACTCATCCACCTGTGCAACAACTGACGTGTAGGCTTCCGAGGAGGTTTTACCGTTGATACCCAAAGCGTCGCATAAGACATTGTACAGCGGCACCATCACCACAAATACAAAGGCGAACATAGCAACAGCCACGGCGCCGAGTTTGGCAACCGTGTCTGTTGTTGGGTTTTGGCTAAGCCGCACGAGAGACTACACCCCTAACTTAGTGAGCGGGCTGCTCTTCGATTTTAGGCGGTGTCTCAAACGTGTGGTAAGGCGCAGGTGATGGCAGTGTCCACTCGAGGCCTTCAGCGCCATCCCATACCTTCTCATCAGAGACGCGCTTACCGGCAACAATAGCTGCAACGACGTTGTACAGGAACAACAGCTGAGATGCGCCATAAATAAAGGCACCGATAGACGACATCATATTAAAGTCAGCAAATTGCAGCGCGTAATCCGGAATACGTCGAGGCATGCCCGCAAGACCTACGAAGTGCTGCGGGAAAAACGTTACGTTGAAGCCGATAAACGATACCCAAAAGTGCACCTTACCCATGGTTTCGTTGTACATACGACCAGTCCACTTAGGCAGCCAGAAGTAGACAGCAGCGGTCATAGAGAACACTGCACCTGCCACCATCACGTAATGGAAGTGCGCAACTACGAAATAGGTGTCGTGGTACTGGAAGTCAGCTGGCGCAATCGACAGCATCAATCCTGTGAAGCCGCCGATCGTAAACAACACCAAGAAGCCGATCGAAAACAGCATCGGAGTTTCAAACGTCATAGCTCCGCGCCACATAGTTGTGACCCAGTTAAAGACTTTAACGCCTGTAGGTACTGCGATCAGCATTGTTGCATACATGAAGAAGAGTTCACCTGCCACCGGCATGCCAACCGTGTACATGTGGTGAGCCCATACGATGAACGATAAGAAGGCGATCGCCGCTGTCGCGTAAACCATAGACGCATAACCAAAGAGCGGCTTGCGCGAGAACGCGGGAATGATCTGAGAAATCACACCGAACGCAGGAAGAATGATGATGTACACCTCAGGATGACCGAAGAACCAGAAAATGTGCTGGAACAGAACGGGGTCACCACCACCCGCGGCAGAGAAGAAGCTCGTACCGAAGTGGATATCCATGAGCATCATGGTTACTGCACCGGCCAGAACTGGCATAACCGCGACAAGCAGGAAGGCGGTAATGAGCCATGTCCAAACGAACAGGGGCATCTTCATGTACGTCATGCCAGGGGCGCGCATGTTCATGACAGTTGCGATGATATTGATTGAACCCATGATGGATGAAACACCCAAAATGTGGATTGCAAAGATAAAGAACGTCACCGAGGGTGGTGCGTAGGTCGTTGAGAGTGGCGCGTAGAATGTCCAACCGAAGGCCGGAGCACCGCCTTCCATAAGCAGGGTAGACGCCAGCATCAAGAACGCTGGAGGCAAAATCCAGAAACTCCAGTTGTTCATGCGTGGCAACGCCATGTCGGGGGCACCAATCATCATAGGAATGAGCCAGTTAGCGAGACCTACAAACGACGGCATGATGGCGCCAAATACCATCACCAAGCCATGAAGTGTTGTCATCTGGTTGAAGAAACCAGGCTCAACTAGTTGCATGCCGGGCTGGAAAAGCTCGGCGCGAATGACCATGGCGAACGCACCGCCAAGGAGGAACATCGCAAACGAGAACCATAGGTACATGGTTCCGATATCTTTGTGGTTAGTTGTGTACAGCCAGCGAGAGAGGCCTTTGGCTGGACCGTGGTGATGATCGCCCATTTCTATTTCCTCCAATTACCCTTCTTTGTAGCTCACGACGTCTGACGCCTGAACCACATCCCCAGTATTATTTCCAAACGCATTGCGCTGGTACGTTGTAACCGCAGCTACGTCTACTTCTGATAGTTGTGCACCAAATGCCTGCATTGCAGTGCCAGCGACACCGTTCACGATAACGCTCAAGTGCGCATCGAGGCCGCCAGTGGCAATGGCACTGCCCGCAATCGCGTTGCCAAGACCACCCTCGCCGGCGGCACCATGGCACGCCATGCAGCTTGCGTTATAGACGTCCTCGCCTCGTGCGTACAGCTCATCGAAAGAGAGCTCTTGTGCAGCGAGTGCAGCGTCCGCCGCAGCCGCACCCTGTTTGGCTGCCATCCAACCGTCGAACTCTTCGCGACTGACGACGTGGACCTCTACCGGCATAAATCCGTGATATGAGCCACAAAGCTCGGTGCACTGACCGCGATAGACGCCTTCTTGAAGAACGCGGGTCCAAGCTTCGTTGATGAAACCCGGAATCGCGTCACGCTTGACCGCAATTTCAGGCACCCACCATGAATGGATAACGTCATTCGCGGTGATTAGGAAACGGACCTTGGTATCGACGGGAATAACGAGTGGCTCGTCTACTTCGAGAAGGTAGTTCTCACCCTTGTCGTCGGTGTTGTAGATTTGCTCTTGCGATGTCGCGAGATTTGAGAAAAACGACACGTTCTCCCCATCGGCATCGAGATACTCATACTTCCACTTCCACTGGTAACCAGTAATGAGGATGCTCATTTCAGCATCGTCGTTGTCGTAGACTTCGAGAAGCGTTGAAGTCGCAGGTACGGCCATTCCGATCAAAATAAGGAACGGCACCACGGTCCATGCGATTTCGACTCCGGTATGCTCGTGGAATTGAGCGGGCTCTACACCCTTCGACTTACGGTGTGCATAGATCGAATAGAGCATGACACCGAAAACGCCAATACCAATCACAACGCAGATCCAGAAGATCAGCATGTGAAGGTCAAAAATTTCGACACCGAGTTCAGTGATGACTGCGCCTGCATCAGATACCCCAGTCGACATGTTGACTTGATTCTGTGCATTCGCGGATAGCGGCAAGAATGCCGCCGCGGCTAGTGCGCGTGCGTTAAGCATTTTTTCTTCCCCATTTAAGCGTTCTGCTGGTCCCGCCCCCCATGGTTGGACCACGCTTTTTATAGCGGCGCGATTATAACGAAGTCAGGTTGGATTCACAGCGCAAAGACGTTAGTTAGACAAATACCGTGCATTTGTTAACAGGAATTTAGTCTTTCTGTGGGGGTGGAGTCATTAAACGAACGGGCTCGGCGTCAGTTTCCACCAAGCGGGCGCTTCCACGAGTGACACGCGTAGCCGGTTCTTGAGTCGCGGACTGAGGGCGTTTTTCGGAAAACCCGCAGTCGATGCACGAGCGTTCGTCAGTCTCCATATCCACCACAATGCGATCCATCGCCTTGCAGCTTGGGCAAACAGCGCCCGCGATAAAACGCGGTCTTCGTGGAGCTTGCGGTGTAGCATCGTTTGTCATGTCGCCTTTAATTTCCGTTGTTTACGGTTTGAATATGCACTTACCCTTGTGCCAATGTTAACAGCACAAATAGTCGAGGAACTTTGAAATGACGTGCACGAACTACAACGGTCCCGACAATATTCGGTCATATCAAGGCAAGACGCCCAAATTGGGTGAACGTGTCATGATCGACCCGTCAGCGGTCGTGCTCGGGGATCTGGTCATGGGCGATGACGTAGGTGTCTGGCCGCAATGCGCGATACGGGCTGATATGCACAGTATTCGCATTGGGAAGCGCACCAACATTCAAGACGGCTCGATTCTGCACATCACACATGCAAGCGACTTCAATGGAGCAGGGTACCCGTTAACCATCGGTGATGACGTCACCGTAGGTCATAACGCCGTATTACACGGCTGCACCATCGGAAATCGAGTACTTGTCGGCATCGGCTCAGTCGTGATGGACGGCGTGACCGTTGAGGATGAGGTGATGATCGGTGCCGGAAGCCTGGTTACACCGGGTAAAACACTTAAAAGTGGATGGCTCTATGCAGGATCACCCGCGAGGCCTGTCCGAGAGATTACTGAACGGGAACGCACGTTTTTAGCGTACTCAGCGAAAAACTACGTCAAACTGAAAAACCAGTTTCTCGCGGAATCGAGCGCCTAGCTGCTCGGTCGCAACAGAGCGAAAACGCCGGCGGTCTCGGGTCGTTGGCCTTGCCAAATTGCGTAGCTATCGGCCGCCTGCTCAATCAACATGCCCAAGCCATCTCGAACGCGACTTCGGCCTTTGGCGCGAGCCCAGGTCATGAACGGCGTGTCTTGATCGCTGTAAATCAGATCGTAAGCAGCGGTGGAAGAGCTCATTTTGTTAATAGCGAGATCGGGAAAGCTGCCGTCCCAGCCGCTACTAAGACCGTTAATGATTAAATCCCAGGGCTTATCGGGAATATCATCTAGCCCACCCGCACTCAAACTGCCACGACTTCCAAATAGGTCCGCAAGTTCGGACGCTTTAGATTCCGTGCGATTTGCAATGTGAATTGCCGTTGGATTGCGGTCGCAGAGCGGACCCATAACGCCGCGCATGGCACCGCCAGCACCCAGCAGCAGAATATTCTGTCCTCGGATGGCCCATCCTAGATTGTGCTCAAGGTCTTGCAATAAGCCGCTTCCATCCGTGGTATGGGCACAAATTCGCCCGTCACTATCCAGCCACAACGTGTTAGCCGCCTTAGCGTCTACGGCAGCATCGGTGCGACTGTCCGCGATCTCAAAGGCGTCACCTTTGAATGGGGCTGTAACATTTAGGCCGATGCCACCGGCTGAAAAAAACTCGGTAACAACGGCGTTGAAGTCGCCTGGTTCAACCAAAATACGGCTGTAATCAACCTCGTGATTCAAGCTGGTGGCAAACGCGTGATGAATCTCGGGCGATTTGCTGTGAGCGATTGGATTGCCCAGTACGGCAAAGCGCCTCATAAAATGCTCCAAAATTTAACAAGCGAAATCGCTTCAATTATACGGCGATTTTATCCCAGCCAGTCTTTGGGCTTTAAATAATATTCGAGCAGCTTTTCTTCCGGCGTGCCTGGGTCTGGCGTGAGTCCATACTCCCAGCGAACAAGGGGAGGCAGCGACATAAGAATTGCTTCAGTACGACCGTTCGACTGCAAGCCAAAGAGCGTGCCTCGATCAAAGACCAAGTTGAATTCGACATAGCGGCCGCGACGATAAAGCTGCCACTGCCGTTCACGCTCGCCATACTCGCGGTCTTTATTATTCATGACGATCGGGACATAAGCTTTTGAGAAGGCGTTTCCTACGGAACGCATGAAATCGAATGTTTTCTCAAAACCCCACTCATTGAGGTCATCGTAGAAAAGACCACCAACGCCGCGTGGCTCATCGCGATGCGGTAAAAAGAAGTATTCATCACACCATTTTTTATAGCGGGAATACACATCGTCTCCGAACGGGTCGCAGGCGTCCTTGGCGGTTTGGTGCCAATGAATAACGTCCTCATCTCTCCCGTAATAGGGCGTCAAATCAAATCCGCCACCCATCCACCAAACAGGGTCGTGGCCCGGCTTCTCTGCCACAAAACACCGTACGTTGGCATGGGATGTTGGTACGTAGGGATTTCTTGGGTGCATGACCAGCGATACACCCATTGCTTTGAAACTGCGCCCTGCCAATTCGGGCCTGTGCTGTGTGGCGCTGCCGGGCATTTGGGTGCCTTCTACGTAGGAGAAGTTCACACCACCTTTTTCAAAGACTGCGCCATCTGCCAAAACGCGACTTATGCCACCGCCGCCCTCAGGGCGATCCCAGGACTCTGTGGCAAACTCTGCTAATCCATCGATCGCACCCAACTCATCGCAAATTGATGTCTGTAGACCTTTTAGATACTGCTCAACAGCTGGCAAGTCCATGTGGCGTCCTTCTTTTAATCTACTGTTTGGTCATTGAGATGCTCAACGCATCACTTCCCCTGTTGTCGCACGTTTTATCGTTGACGGTCGCCCCTGCAGATTTACCAAACCGGGCACCCTAAATACATGAGTGCCAAAATAGCGCACCACCTGAAAACCAAACTTTGCTGGCTGTGCCCCCGCCCAGTTCGCACTTGTTGTTACAACTGGACCACCCAATTCGCGACATAAACTAGACAACGCAGGTGCAGAGGTTACACGTATTGCTACCTCAGTGCTCTCTCCAGTCACCCAATAAGGAAAAAATCCTCCATGCGGTACCAGCCAGGTAACTGGCCCTGGCCACGAATTCAATACCACCTCGCGTCGCTCGTCTGTCAGACCCTCGAGTAGGGGTGCAAAATCTGCAACATTGCCGCTCGCAACAATGACCCCTTTAGAAACCGGGCGCTGCTTCATAGCGCAGAGCCGCTCTACCGCAATCTGATTCCACGGATCACACGACAAGCCCCATACCGCCTCCGCGGGGCAAGCAACTACAGCCCCAGCTCTTACATGCTGAGCCGCATGTTGTATGCGAAGTGAGTTGGGCATCTAAGCTTCCTTTACTACCTATTTACTATTGTATTATCTATTTGCTACTTGCTTTTTCAGAGGACCTGATTTCTGGGACCAAATGTTGGTTTGCGTAATGAGCCGGCGAATACCGTTAGGTAAACATTATAGGAATTTTATAGATAGTGCCGAACCTAAGTGTGCCAGCCTTTGGGCCTCAGAGAGCAGTCTGAGTTTATCGCCCATCCTCGCTCGCTCTAACTGGCATAACTAGAGCGCTAGCTGCGAGATAATACCGCATCGGTCATACCTACAATTTGATGTATCCCTCCCGATGCCTCGCGACTAAGCCCAATACCTCTAGGCTAGTGAGCAGCCGATAGATGTCACGCACATCCGTTTTTAGCGCCGTTGCCAACGCCTCGGCCGAATGATAGCCATCACCGATCATACTGAGGAGAGACTGCTGGTATTCATCCGTACCAGCTAGCATTTCGCGCTTATCAACACCGTTGCTCCTCAATGAGGCATTATCAGCCCCGCCTTTTACCTGGTCCGTAACGGTTAGACCGGAGTCTGATTGAGCGCTAGTAACTGTAACGGTCTCCGCCACTGGATGTTGCCAAACACTGCCGTCAACAACGTCCTTTGGGCAGGTTGCCAGCAAAGCACCCTCCAAGAGGAGTTTTAGACAACCTTCGCCTTGGCGGTGGTTAATAGACCAAGGTAAGGCATAGACGTCGCGCCCTTGCTCAGCAGCTGCGGTTGCTGTTATCAACGTTCCGCTAGGACAACCTGCTTCGATAACAACAGTAGCCACCGACAATCCAGATATTGTTCTGTTGCGGCGTCGAAAATGATGTCGTTTAGGTGCGCAACCGGGCAAAAACTCCGACACCAAGGCCCCGGAGGAGATAATTTGCGAACTGAGATTTTGATTCTCAGCTGGGTAAATACGATCGATGCCCGTGGCCATAACGGCGATGGTTTTACCACCTGCCATCAGTGCGCCACGATGTACAGCGGTATCAATACCTCGGGCAAGTCCGCTGACAATAACAAACCCGGCCTTAGCGAGCTCGAACGCAAAATGCTCAGCGAGCTTTAAACCGTCCAGTGAGGGTTTGCGACTTCCAACAATGGCAATAGCCGGCGACGACAAGCAAGACATATGACCACGACCAAACAGGCAAGCGGGCGCGTCTGCGCAATCAGCAAGGGGGGCGGGGTAGGCCGTTGCAGGCAATGACAACAGCCACGCTCGCTCGAGCGCGGTTCTCGCATTCGGAAGGCTCGCCTCGTTAATCGCCTCTCGCCAAAGTGATAGTTCGTCATTAGTGGTGCAGTTGAGTACGGATTCAGGATCCGGGAACTGCCTCATCAGCTCAATCTTGGAGCCTTTAACACACTGCAAGTAGCTTGCATAACCTATCCAACGCTCGGGCATCACGCCCTCGTCGTCTAGCATTATCACCATGACTCGTCCCTGAGTTGTGTAGCTACGTCCCTGTAGCTAATCAATTGTTATGGATTTGTAAGCCTGTCTTCGACCGACAGCGGCTGATTCGCCTCGAGCACAAGCCCAAAGCTCGCTCTCTCGTAGACCGCAAATAACATCATGACACCGGCGTTTTCAGAAGGAAGCTTGAAGGTCTTTCCGCTTACCTTGTCCACAACCGGCTCGCTGATCTTAACAATGGAGAGTAGGGTACCCACCTCTGCGCCATCACGCTCTCCCAATGTGGTTGCAACAATATCCAGCGCACCAATCTGCGTCGCGCCCGCGTCTAACGAGAGCATGTAACTGGATTTCATTGCAGTCGCAGGCAGGCGGGGTATAAAACGAGCAACAAGCTCTCGATCTTCAACGGGTAACAAGACGTCCCCGACCCGCAACTCTTCCCGCGAAGTGACAACGTCAAGCTGACTCGCTTCCTCATCATCCCTGCCACGCTGCAAAAGCGTAACCCTGCCAATCGATGCAAGAAGCGTCCCGAGATACTCCTTCGTTTCGGGGTGAAATATTTCTCTGGCAGGTCTGACGACATCAAATTGCTGCGCGTCACTCGGGAAATCGCCGACCGCATACACCGAATCCCCCATCCCGGATATCAGGCGTCCTCGATACCCGGCAATGACGCGAGGCATAGACTCCAAATCGAACTGCGTCACAAAGCGATGGTTTGCAATAAACGGGTCGATTGCCTCTCTTGGGAGTGCCTTTATTGCAGCATCAAGGGGTTCAGCCCTGACTTTGGGACTCAAGCGCACAATATCGGAGGATCTATTAGCACCACTCCCGTTATTGAGATAGATACCCGGTTGGCCATCGGTCCAACGCAAGTAAAGCACATCGCCGGGGTAGATTAGGTGAGGGTTACGAATTTCAGGGTTTACACGCCACAACTCAGGCCACCGCCAGGGCTCATTTAAGAACAGCGCGGAGATGTCCCACAACGTATCGCCGCGCTGAACCACATAGGTGTCGGGCGCCCCGTCTGCAAGTCGAGGCAACTCCGACTGTGGGTAAGCTGGCGTCGTCAACGTGGCGATCAGTAGCAATAAGAAGCCACAAACCAAATGTCGCAAGGTTACCCGCGCACTCGGCTCACACGTCGCATAAAAGAAACGATTACCACCCATGTCAGCTCTCCGATCTATCTATGGCGTTGGGGTTCATCAGACACTCGATTTAGCGCCACACTCAAGATGCCCATCAACTCAACACGGCTAAAGATTGAGATTAGCGTTGAGCCCCACCAAAGAAAATTGGCGTATTCCCGCTTAACGGTATAATGAGAGTGTGCGACGAGCGGGCGGTCAAAACAAGCGCGTTTCGGAGCAAAACTCTGCTTATTTGTCCACATCAGCGGTTGAGAGCACAGCATGGCCATCAGAAAAATTCTTGAATTCCCCGACCCACGTTTGCGCACGAGAGCGGCAAAGGTGGACACAGTAGACCAACGGATTCAAACGCTGGTAGACGACATGTTTGAGACTATGTACGAGGCAAATGGTATCGGCTTGGCAGCCTCCCAAGTCGATGTCCATGAGCAGGTTATCGTTATAGATCTGTCGGGTGATCGCTCGTCTCAACGCGTCTTCATCAACCCCACGATTGAGGTCATTGACGAAGCGCTCGAGGGCTTCGAGGAGGGTTGTCTATCGGTACCCGGCTTTAGTGAGAGCGTTGAACGACCAAAGGCAATCCGCGTGACAGCACTTGATCGCGACGGATCGGCGATTGATGAAACTGTCTCGGGCTTGCTAGCTGTCTGTCTTCAACACGAGATGGATCATCTGCAGGGCAAGCTGTTTGTTGATTATTTAAGCCCACTGAAGCGACAGAGGATCCGGCAGCGGCTCGAAAAAGAGCAGCGACGTAGGGCCTAAACAATGACCACACCACTACGAGTTGTCTTCGCTGGGACACCCCCGTTCGCGGCCGCGCACCTAGCACGCGTCATTGCCTCAAACCATGAGGTAGTCGCTGTTTATACGCAACCGGACAGGCCCTCAGGCCGTGGTAAGCGACTCACAGCATCACCGGTGAAGGAATTAGCCGCCGAATACGCTATTCCCGTTCTGCAGCCCAGCACCCTAAAGACCGAGCATGCTGCGGATCAGTTGGCTAGCTTCAATGCGGATGTGATGATCGTCGTGGCTTACGGGCTTTTATTACCATCTGACATCTTACGCACACCTCGTCTGGGTTGTATCAACGTTCATGCGTCACTTCTGCCACGATGGCGCGGCGCAGCACCCATCCAGAGGGCTATCGAGGCCGGCGATGCCACCACAGGTGTAACGATCATTGCGATGGATGAAGGACTCGATACCGGTCCTATGCTGTCAACAGCCCCGATTCCTATTTGCGAGCATCACAACACAGAAACCCTAACTCAAGCATTGAAAGACTTGGGTAGGGAGGCGTTGATTGAGGTACTAGACGATTTGGAATTGCGGCTGAGTGCAGCCATTGAGCAACCAGACGCAGGCGTTACATATGCGCACAAAATAACGAAAAACGAGGCTGCCATTGACTGGAGTCGCTCAGCGGAAGAAATCGCTCGGAAGATCAGGGCCTTATCACCCGCCCCCGGCTGCTTCGGTATCTGCAATGATGAACGAATCAAAATTTTGGAGGCGAAAGCGGACACCTCAATCCCTAAAAGCGACGAAATCCCCGGGACAATAATTGCTATTGATAAAACAGCGCTTACCGTTATCTGCGGCGCAGACCACCTCATGATCACGCGCTTACAATTACCGAATAAGAAACCCATGACTTTGGTTGATGTAATGAATGGACACAAAGGCCGCTTATCACCCGGTAACAGGTTCATGAGCGAAACAAAATGAGCCTGCGTTTATCGGCGACAATGCTTCTCGATAAAGTCCAGCACGGTGCTTCACTCAATACACATTTTGAAACCGCCCTAACCGGTGTCGACGAATCGCAGCGGGCATTTTTTAGGGAGTTGGTCTACGGCTCGCTAAGATGTTGGCCTTTATATAAGGGCATCACGCGACAACTGCTAGATAAACCTCTAAAAGCGAAAGACAGTCCATTGGAAGCATTACTTATTCTCGGGCTTTACGAACTCGACGAATGCGCAACTCCCCCTCATGCTTCGGTCTCAGCTGCCGTTGAAGTCTGTTCTGAGCTAAAACGCTCTTGGAGCACAAAGTTAATAAATGCCTGTTTGCGAACCTATCAAAGAGACCGCGAGGCACTGAAACGGCAGTTGGGCGATAGCGAACGAGCGGCTCTGCCGGGTTGGCTCTACAAGTTGCTACAGAAACACTACCCAACTCACATTGAGGACATTGCTGAGGCCAGCCGGTACAAACCGCCTCTTACGCTGAGGGTAAATTGCCAGAAGTTATCGCCGCGTAGCTATATAAGTCACCTAGAGGAGGCCGGCGTAAAATGCACCCCAGCGGGAGACTTTGGCGTGACCCTAGACTCCGCCTTACCAGTCGCGCAGATCCCCCTATTCTCAGATGGTGCAGTGAGCGTCCAAGACCAGTCAGCGCAGTTGACCGGTGCTGTGGTTGAGGTCAATAAAGGCCTCCGTGTTCTCGACGTCTGCTCTGCACCTGGCAGTAAGGCTTGCCACCTCGCTGAACTCGGTGCTCGAGTTACTGCAATGGATGTTTCAGCTTCAAGGCTCACACGTGTCGAAGAAAACACACGGCGGCTAGCGTTATCCATCGATACGCTGGTTGGTGACGGGCGAAATTTGGATAGTGCGGCAATAGACCGCGATTTTGATTTGGTACTGCTCGATGTTCCCTGTTCTGCAACAGGTGTCATGAGACGAAACCCCGATGTGAAACTCATTCGGCGGAAAAGCGACATCGCACAGTTTGCTGAGTTACAGCATGCGCTTCTAAATAGCGCATGGCAAAAAGTACGGCCGGGTGGTCTGCTGTTATACGTGACTTGTTCTCTGCTACCTGCAGAAAACGAGGAACAGATCGACGGGTTTCTAGCAATGACAAACGATGCAAGGGCTATATCACTCTCAGAGAGGATTGGCATCGAGAAAAAAGTGGGACGGCAGGTCCTGCCATCCGTGACCGGTGGCGACGGGCTTTATTATTGCATGCTGGAAAAAGTTGCTTGATCTGGAGTTCACGGGAAATCGGAGTACCATTTGTGGGAATTGAAAGGGATCATACGTTTTTCAAGGAACCGAAAACGTCGTGAAGATCATTATTTTGGGAGCTGGGCAAGTTGGCGGCACGCTCACCGAACACCTTGCCGACGAACAAAACGATGTAACAGTCGTCGATAGCTCTGACAGCGCATTGCGACGGCTGCAAGAGCGCTTGGATATCAGAACCGTAAAGGGGGACGCCTCAAAGCCAACAACGCTAGCAGACGCAGGTGCCGAAAACGCGGACATGCTCATCGCCGTCACTGATAGCGACGAAGTCAACATGCTAGCCTGCACAATCGCCTTTACCCTGTACCGCACGCCCACCAAGATTTGTCGGATTCGCGAAGTTGACTACCTAAAAGAAGACAGGCAATTGTTTCAGTCTGGCGCGATTCCTGTCGACGTCCCCATCAGCCCAGAGCACTTGGTTACCGATGCTATCCATCAACTCATCCTCAATCCGGGGTCACTTCAGGTACTCGATTTCGCTGGAGGAAGAATCAGGCTCGTCGCCGTCCGAGCGGTTGAAGGCGGACCCATTGTCGGTAGGGAGCTTCAGGAAATTCGCGAGCACATGCCCAGTGTGGACACTAGGGTAGCGGCTATTTTTCGTAAATCCCAAAGCGCCATTATTCCAGAAGGCTCAACCGTCGTAGAACCAGACGATGAAGCCTTCTTCATTGCGGCCAGCGAGAACATCCGCGCCGTTACCTCCGAGCTGCGTAAATTAGATGCGCCTTACAAACGCGTGATGATTGCAGGCGGCGGAAAAATTGGTGCCTCACTGGCAAAACGGCTCGAGCGAGATTATCAGGTCAAAGTCCTGGAGCTAAACTACGATCGCTGCCGCAAACTCTCCGAAGAACTTGAGGAAAGCATCGTTCTCAATGGCAGTGCTAACGACCCTAAGCTCCTTCAACAGGAGAATATTGCCAATACTGATGTGTTTTGTGCACTCACCAATAATGGTGAATCCAATATCATGATGTCGATGTTGGCAAAACGACTCGGCGCAAAAAAGGTGATCACGCTGATCACCAACTCGGCTTATGCTGAATTGGTGGGTCAGGAGATCGATATCGCCATTTCACCTCAGCAAATTACCATCAGCAGCTTGTTAACCCATGTAAGACGGGGCGATATCAGCACAGTGCACTCTCTACGACGAGGGGCGGCCGAGGCCCTGGAAATGACCGCGCACGGCGATCCAAAAACATCAAAAGTGGTAGGTAGACGACTCGATGAGCTAGATCTACCACCCGGTGCAACAGTAGGCGCGATCCTACGTGGTGACGAGGTCATCATTGCACACCGGCACGTTGTTGTTGAAGAGGATGATCACGTCATCGTATTCCTTACTGACCCATCGAAAATAAGTCTCGTTGAAAAGCTATTTATTGTGGGCGGCAGCTTCATCTAATGAATATTGGCCTTTGTATCCGCATCGTTGGCTTATTGCTGATGCTGTTCAGCCTCGGCACCTTGCCCTCCATGACACTTGGCTGGGTCCAGAATGACGGGACAGCAACCGTCTTTGGTCTGGCATTTGCAGCGACAGCAACGTCCGGTGTCGTTTTGTGGCTGGCAACACAGCACGCTAAATCGGAATTACAAATTCGCGATGGCTTCATGGTTACAGCGGCCTTCTGGATTGTTCTTAGTATCTACGGGGCACTTCCCTTTTTGTTGAGTGAAGCAATTGAGGTTTCTGTATTTGACGCCATTTTTGAGTCAGTCTCGGGCCTTACCACAACTGGGGCTACGGTATTGGTTGGTCTAGACCAGATACCACAATCTATTTTGCTCTATCGCCAATTACTCCAATGGCTGGGGGGTATCGGCATCATCGTTTTGGCGGTTGCAGTTTTACCTATGCTGGGTATTGGTGGCGTGCAGCTTTATCGTGCAGAGAGCACGGGACCAGCTAAAGAGAGCCGCCTCACACCTCGGATAACATCGACCGCCAAAGCTCTATTTAGCATTTATCTAGGGCTAACCATCAGCTGTGCAATGGCGTATTTCCTTGCAGGCATGAGCCTCTTCGATGCGATCTGTCATGCCTTTTCTACCATTGCGATCGGCGGATTTTCGACCCACGATGCGAGTATGGGCTACTTCAACAGCAACATCATTTTGCTCATCAGCAGCCTGTTTATGCTGATCAGCGCAGTAAATTTTGGGCTGCATTTTGTCGCGTTCTCAAAGAAAAACCCCACAATTTACCGCCATGATTCTGAGACCAAGTTTTTCTCAGGCGTAGTCTGTATATCGGTTCTGATCACCTGTACTACCCTTGCGCTAATGGACGTCTTGCCAACTAACGAGGCACTGATTCACGGCATATTCCAAACCGTCTCGATCGCAACCACTACCGGATACGCCAGTGATAACTTTGCCGCATGGCCTTCGTTTTTGCCTATTTTCTTATTGATGCTGAGTGTCATGGGCGCCTGCGCAGGATCAACCGGAGGCGGCATGAAAGCGATGAGAATGTTATTGGTTTTCAGACAGGGATTGAGGGAGTTACGCCAATTATTACACCCTAACGCCGTCATCCCGCTAAAACTCGATCATCGGCGTGTCCGACCGGAAATCGTCAGTGCTGTATGGAGTTTTTGTGCGGTTTACATGTTTTCATCATTGGTACTCGTGCTGGCCATGTTGGGCACAGGGCTCGACTTTTTATCGGCGGTGAGTGCAGTGATGGCGTCGATCAACAACCTTGGACCGGGGTTGGGAACCGTAGCCGCAAATTACGCGGTTGTATCGGACGCGGGCAAAGTTATTTTATGCATTGCTATGCTGCTAGGACGACTCGAAATTTTCACCTTACTTATCTTGTTTACACCCACCTTCTGGCGTCCTTAGCCTGTGGGACCCGAGCCATTAACCAAAGTCACTTTAAGCCGCGCGATTGCTTGATCAGATCGTACGCCGTTGTGATGTTTTGGGATCGTTCTGTCGCAATCTCAATCATTTCCTTTGGAACACCACGTGCGCTGAGCTTGTCAGGATGATTTTCACTCATCAGTCTACGATAGGCTTTCTTAAGGTCTCGATCATCAACGTCAGGCCTAACACCCAATGCTTGATACGCCTCGGCTAACTGACTTCTTTGAGGTTGATATTGTTGACGCTGCTGCTGTCTCTGGCCGCCAAAGTTCGCCTGCGCAGCTACCATACTGACTATTCGTTGTAGTGCGGCATCCGAAATGCCCAACGCCAAAGCAACGCGTGTAAGTGCCGCCTCCTCGGACTTGTCGAGTCGGCCATCAGCAAGCGCCATACTGACAAGAAAAAGCATTAAGGTGTGCGACGTATTAGGGCGCAACGCGACAATCCGTCTAAAACGAGACAGCTCTGGGGTTGGATCAAAGTCGGCCTCTGCACCTGCTTTGAAACGTTTAATTGCATTATCGCGCTGCGTCGGCGATAGCCTCAGTTGCGCAAACATCGCCTCTGCCTGAGCAATTTCAGTTTCTGATACACGGCCATCCGCTTTGGCGATATAGCCCAGCATTACAAATGTCGTATCAAAGAACTCTTTTTGCAGCTCTCCAAGCCCATCGGGACCCGACATCTTGATTGCGCGAAGAAGCCCCGAGTCAAAAAGGTGGCCAACAAAGAAACCGACGAGACCGCCAATAACCCCCAAAGCGGCGGATCCGACAAAGGTTCCCAAAATTTTTCCAAGGAAGATATTCATTGTGTTGCTCCGCGGTTTTTCACGCCGGCATAGTGATTAGATAATGATCGCGGCACGGTTCGAAAACGCTTATAAGACCATTGGTATTGCGCATCGCGCTCGTTTATGAGTTTTTTAATATCTTCATTCATAGCTCGCAAAGCCGAGGCCAAATCATCACTGTAAAGGGCGTCAGAGACGGGTTGATAGACGACCTCCCAACCACCTGGCTCCCTGAAAACACCAGCCATGACTGCTTTTGCGCCCGACTTAATAAGCAAATTTGCACACAGGCTTGCCGTGAAACAATCGACGCCCATAAAAGGCACATTGAGGCCGGCAGATTCTTGCGTCGGTACCTGGTCCGGTAAAATACCCGTCAAGCCACCTCGCTTAAAATGTCGGATTAATTGCACCAAACCTTTTGGTGTTGTCGGCACGTACTCACCTCCAGGTCGCCGACGATTTGCCAATACCTCATTACCAACACTTGGCAACTTAGGGGGCTCGAACAGCCCGAAAAGATTGCCTTGAGTCACGAGGTGATGTGGCAAAACCTCCCAATTCCCAACATGTGGCGCAATCACCAATACACCGCGCTGATCTGCCAAGGCAGAGTCAAAATGCTCTTGACCCGTCACCCGCAGCTTTGACATGACATATGCCGGAGAGCGCCGCCAAACATGACCCATTTCACCGATCAATGCGCCTTGCTCACAAATACACGCTTTTACGAGAGCCTCTTGGTCAGCTGGTGCTCTATCCCTGTAAGCGAGCACTATATTCCGGCGAATGACACGGACCGTTGTCGAATTAACCGCATACAAAAAACGACCAATCAAGCGCCCACAGCCGCGCGCAACCTCAAGAGACATCAATGCAGACACACTCAGACTCACCTTCAACAAGCCTGCGGCAACCCGATCTTTAACGAAAAATTTTGCTGAATTTTGACTTCTTGACACCTAGATGCGCTTTATTGCTGTTGATTGTTCATATTATGCCAGTGCTTGCCGCTGTATACTCGCGTCTTCGATGTGTCGGGGTATTTACGTGAGTTCACCATTAACATTTCAGCAGTTAATTCTCGGGCTACAAACCTTCTGGGGAGAGAACGGTTGCGTTATTTTGCAGCCGCTAGACCTAGAGGTTGGTGCGGGTACTTTCCATCCGGCGACATTCCTTAAAGCATTAGGTCCTGAAAACTGGAATGCTGCCTACGTCCAACCGAGTCGACGCCCCCAAGACGGTCGCTATGGCGAGAATCCGAATCGACTGCAGCACTACTACCAGTTTCAAGTTGTGATGAAACCTTCGCCAGCTGACTTTCAAGAGCTGTATCTGGGTAGTTTAAAGCGCCTCGGCTTGGACCCACTCGAGCACGATATCCGGTTCGTCGAAGATAACTGGGAATCACCCACACTTGGTGCTTGGGGCCTTGGCTGGGAGGTCTGGCTAAATGGTATGGAGGTCTCGCAATTTACCTATTTTCAACAAGCTGGCGGGCTCGAGTGTCTACCGGTCACCGGCGAGATCACCTACGGAATAGAACGATTAGCCATGTACATTCAGGATGTTGATTCCGTTTACGATTTAGTTTGGTCAGAGACGCCAACTGGGGTTATCAAATATGGCGACGTCTTCCACCAAAACGAAGTGGAAATGTCGACCTTCAACTTTCAAGAGGCCGATGTGGACCATCTATTCGCGCATTTTGACTTTTGCGAAAGTGAAGCGGAACGGCTTGTATCATTACAACTTCCGCTTCCTGCCTATGAATTTGTAATGAAAGCGTCCCATACCTTCAATCTTTTAGACGCACGTCACGCAATCAGTGTTACAGAACGACAGCGTTATATTTTGAGGGTCAGAGCTATCGCTCGTGCAGCAGCCAACGCGTATGTAGCGGCACGCGCCAAATTGGGATTCCCACTGGCAGACCGAGATCTCGCCGACGCTGCGCTCGCCTCAGTGGGAGAGGGAGCAGCCGCGTGAAAACAGATACGATTTTATTCGAACTCGGCACAGAAGAACTTCCTGCGGGGGAATGCGTGGGAATGGCGGAAGCATTGACGGCAAGTATTTGCGACGGGCTAAAAAATCACAGCCTTGCATTTGAAGAAGCGAGAACCTTAGCAACGCCAAGGCGCTTAACCGCGATAATTTCAGGTGTTGCAAAGAACGCTGCAGACACCGAGCAGGAAATTCTGGGGCCGCCGATCGCAGCTGCAAAAACACCCGAGGGGAGTTGGACGCCTGCAGCCTTAGGCTTCGCTAAAAAACAAGGTGTTGCTGTGGATGCACTCGATACTGTGCGAACTGATAAGGGTGAGAGACTGGGCGTTGTTAAACGCGTGACAGGAGCCGTGTGCGCGGATGTGCTGCCCGAGATCGTTGGCCAAGCAGTCGCGCAAATTCCTGTATCCAAACGGATGCGATGGGGTAGAGAACGACACGAGTTTCTTCGGCCCGTCCAGTGGGTGATGCTGCTGTTAGGGGATAACGCTCTTGATGTATCGTTATTTGGCCTTAAGTCCGGCCGCACTACTCGCGGCCACCGATTTCATGGGAGCAGTGAAATCACTATCCCAAGCCCAAGTCATTACGAAACCATGTTGCGTGACGAGTTTGTGATTGCCAATCATAACGAGCGCAAAGCATTGATCCGAAAGCAGGTTGAAGCGCTTGCCTCAGGGAACGAAACCGCTGTCATCGACGAGGCCTTACTCGACGAAGTGACCGGACTTGTGGAGTGGCCAGTGGCATTGCGTGGCACATTTGACGACACCTTTTTGTCCGTGCCACGGCAGGCACTGATCTCGTCTATGCGCGAACACCAGAAATATTTTCATATCGAAACGGATGATGGTGCGCTCGTGCCCGCCTTCATCACTATTTCCAATATTGAAAGCACCAATCCTCAGGCCGTGGTCTACGGAAACGAAAAAGTTATCCGCCCTCGTTTGGCAGACGCTGCATTTTTCTTTGAGACCGATAAAGCTACGAGTCTTGCTAAGAAGTCTGAACGCCTGGAAAGTGTTTTATTTCAACGTGATTTGGGCACCATTGCAGCGAAACAACAAAGAATACGAAGCCTCGCGGTATCCCTGTGTGAGGCACTAGGCGCAGACGAGACAACCGTAAGCGCCGCTGGTGCAGTGATAAAGGCCGACCTCGTTTCGGATATGGTTGGAGAGTTTCCTGAACTGCAGGGAATTGCGGGACGGCACTACGCGCTCCACGACGGCCTGCCAAACGCCGTTGCAGACGCGATCGAGCAGCACTATTGGCCGAAATTCTCGGGTGACCAACTGCCGTCATCGCCCGAGGCTGCGGCGTTGGCGCTCGCGGACAGGCTCGACACGCTTGTCGGGATTTTTGGGATCGGCCAGAGCCCCACGGGTTCAAAAGATCCGTTTGCGCTGAGACGAGCCTCGGTCGCAATCATTCGACTCCTTTTAGCCTTTGCGCCTCAGGCAAATTTGGAAACCGTGATCAATGCTGCGATTTCAGGTTTTGAGGCAGAAACGCTATCCCCAGAGACGGGGGAGGTGGTACTAAACTATTTATTGGAGCGTCTACCATCGCACTATGAAGAGCTTGGCGTGTCCATTGATATTCTGAGGGCAGTGACGGCGGTGGGAACCAAAACACTCGGGGACATTGATGGTCGAAGTCTGGCACTGCAAGGCTTTACAGGGTCTGATACCGCTTTGTCACTGGCAGCTGCCAATAAACGTGTGGCCAATATTTTAGGGAAAACGGATGAAGATCTTGGCGACGTCAATCCTGCACTATTAAGCATGGACGCCGAATCAGTGCTGTTTCAGTCGCTGCAAAAGGCGCAAATAACGCTCGATGCGGCTTTGATGGCGGCTGATTATGTGGCTGCACTTAACTGCCTAGCGGAGTTGCGCGATCATGTTGATGGGTTTTTTGATAACGTGCTTGTTAATGCTGACGATAGCGCAACCCGCCTCAACCGTTTGGCGTTACTCAACAAGCTGCGTGGCCAGTTTTTGCGTGTAGCTGATTTGGCGGTGTTAGCGCGATAATCGAGGTTTCTAAAAATGGGTCTTGAAGCCGCTTTTGCTGTCTTTGTCGTGGTTGTTTTTTTCGCTTTCGCGGCACAAAGCACCCGAAAACACCGCCAATACAAAGATGAGGTAGCTGAAGCCCTGACCCGTGGTGAAGTTGCCAAAGAAACGCTTGAAAGCCTGAAGAGCGAGTTGATCACCGTCAACCAAAAGCTATCAGCCGCGACAGCCCGCGAGGAGGCTCTTAAAGCAACGTTATCTGTCAAAGAAACCGAGCACGCAGCTAAGGTCGCACTCCTTGAGGACGCCAAAAAGGTGTTAAAGCTCGAGTTCGAAAAAGCGGCTCAAACCTTGGTAAGCCAGGGTGAAAAATCCCTAGCCGTGCGCAATCAGGAATCGCTCGATCAGTTGCTAAAGCCCCTTTCAGAGAAAATTGATGGATTCCAATCAAGGGTCAATCAGGTCCATACGGACCTTACAGGCCAAAACGCTGTATTAAAAACGCAGATTAAGCAGTTACATGATATGGGCCAGGTCATGTCATCAGAGGCGAGTAACCTCACCCAAGCGCTGAAAGGCGATAAAAAGCTGGTTGGCAATTGGGGGGAGGCTCAGCTTGAGCGAACACTTGAACTGGCTGGACTACGCAGGGGTGAACATTACGAAGCTCAGCAAGCCTTCAAGGGTGAAGATGGGCAACGATTTCTACCCGACTTTGTAATATTTCTCCCACAAACCAAGCATATTGTTATCGACAGTAAGGTGTCCCTAGTCGATTACGAGCGCGCCATCACCACAGATGATGAGGCCGTCCGCAATCAGTCGCTCGCAGCACACGCAAATGCCGTGAAACGACATATCGATCAGCTTTCGGATAAAGATTATGCGAATTTAGCAGGGCTACAAAGCCCGGATTTTGTCTTAATGTTTATGCCTGTTGAGCCCGCTTATATTGAGATCATGCGGGCCAATCGCGATCTTTTTAATTACGGATACAAAAAAAACGTTATTTTAGTGTCGCATACGACCTTGATGCCCATCTTGAGAACAGTGGCTAATTTATGGATGGTCGAACGGAGTAATGAAGAGGCTCGAGAAATAAGCAATCGAGCGGGCGATATATTTAACGCAGTCTGTCTTGTGGCAGAGCGGATGGAGAATGTAGGTAGTTCATTATCTCAAACTACTAAACGATACAACGAAGCAGTCAAAAGCTTAGTAGGAAGACAAGGGCTTCACGGCAAGGTCGATCGATTTCAAACAATCTCGACACGCGTATCGAAGTCATTTCCGGATAACCTGGACGTTTTGCCTGAACAAACAGATGCCAATCAGCTATCTCTAGCCACAGGAAAGTCGACAGAACCCGATGACGATATCTCGGAATAAATCGACCGACAAACGCATCGTGACAACGAACCCGCCTGCAATACAATAGCTATGACACAAGCTGCTCGCGCGAGTTGGCTGGGTTGTCACCTATCTAAACGTCGAGATTCGCCACTGCCAACGCGTTGGTCTCAATAAACTCGCGCCGTGGCTCTACATCGTCACCCATTAGCGTCACAAACATTTGATCGGCCCGAATAGCGTCTTCAATCGTGACTCGTAACATTCTGCGCGCGTCAGGATCCATTGTGGTTTCCCACAATTGGTCGGGATTCATTTCACCCAAGCCTTTGTAACGTTGAATCGAGCAACCGCGGCGAGCCTCTTCTAGAAGCCAATGCATAATTTTTGAAAAATCTGAGGAAGCGAAGACTTTTTCACCGCGCCTCACAAAGCTCTCAGCACTAACAGACGCGGTTAAAAGTGCGCCTAGTTCTGTGAGTTCACGGTATTCATTAGAGCTGAATAAGTTATGCCCCAACACAATGTCGGTCGCGACACTGTGTGCCGTCCGCCTCACAACGACGTAGTAATTACCGCGTTCTGGATCACGCCTCAACAAACATTCATAGCTGGTATTGCTTCCTGTTAAGGATAGTAAGCGCTCACTTAACTCATTGGCAAACGTGGCAACCGATGCTTCATCCGCCATCGCTTCAACCTCTAAACGAGAGGCGTAAACCAACTCCCATAAAATGTCTGAGGAATACACTCGGCTCAGACGATCGATCGTGTTTTCAACGTGTTGATACCGCGATACGATATTCGCTAGATCGTCTCCGGATAAGCCGTCGCTGCTTTCGTTCTTAAAGAGCGTTGTATCCACCATGGCCGCGTTTGTTAGGTACTCGGCAAGCGCTTCCTCGTCTTTGAGATACTGGCTGTTTTTGCCACGCGTCAACTTATAAAGCGGTGGCTGGGCTATGTATACGTGACCCCGATCAACAAGCTCACGCATTTGACGGAAGAAAAATGTCAGTAACAACGTACGTATGTGAGATCCATCCACATCTGCGTCAGTCATGATAATGATGCGGTGATAGCGAAGCTTGTCTGGATCAAACTCGTCTTTACCAATGCCACAACCAAGGGCCGTAACAATGGTGCCGACCTCTGCAGAGCCCAGCATTTTATCAAACCGCGCTTTCTCAACATTTAGAATTTTGCCCTTCAGCGGCAAAATCGCTTGAAACTTTCTATTCCTACCCTGCTTGGCAGAGCCGCCCGCAGAATCTCCCTCCACGAGGTAAAGTTCGCACAGAGAAGGATCTCTCTCCTGGCAATCAGCGAGCTTTCCTGGAAGACCGGCAATGTCTAGCGCACCTTTACGGCGCGTCATTTCTCGGGCTTTTCGAGCAGCCTCACGCGCACGCGCCGCATCCAGCATTTTACCCACAATCAATTTCGCATCATTTGGGTTTTCAAGGAGGAACTCGCCAAACGCGTTCCCCATTGCCTGCTCGACAATAGGTTTTACCTCGCTTGAAACCAGCTTATCCTTTGTCTGTGAAGAGAATTTAGGGTCTGGCACTTTTACAGAAACGATCGCGGTCAACCCCTCCCGCGCGTCATCGCCCGTCGTATTGACCTTTGCTTTTTTTGCGATGCCCTCTCGCTCAATATAGCCATTAAGGCCTCGCGTTAGTGCAGATCTAAACCCAGCTAAATGTGTTCCACCATCGCGCTGAGGAATGTTATTGGTGTAGCAGAAGATGTTTTCCTGAAACCCGTCATTCCACTGCAAGGCAACTTCCACACCAACACCATCATCTCCCTGGGCCTCAAAGTGAAAAACCTTATTAATAGGTGACTTCGCTTGGTTCAGGAAATCGACAAAGGCGCTGAGTCCTCCATCGTAACAATAAGTTTCGCTTTGACCACTGCGCTCGTCCGTAAGCACAATCCTCACACCCGAATTCAGAAAAGCCAACTCGCGCAAGCGTTTTGCGAGAACGTCAAAATGAAATTTAATATTAGAAAATGTTTCCGCAGACGGCTTGAATCGAACGGAAGTGCCGGATTCTTGCGTATCGCCAATGATGGCCAAAGGCGCATCGGGCACGCCGTGCCTATATGTTTGCTCGTGTAACTTACCTTGCCTACGAATAGTCAAGCGGAGTTCTTCAGACAACGCATTTACAACAGAAACGCCGACACCGTGGAGACCGCCTGAAACCTTATAAGTGTTGTCATCAAACTTACCCCCGGCATGCAACACCGTCATGATAACCTCAGCCGCAGACACGCCCTCCTCGTGCTGCTCTGTGGGAATGCCACGGCCGTCATCGCTAACACTTACAGACTCATCGGGGTGAATCACGATATCAATTTGAGCACAGTGCCCAGCAAGCGCCTCATCGATAGAATTATCAACAATCTCAAACACCATATGGTGCAGACCAGTGCCGTCATCAGTATCGCCGATATACATGCCTGGACGCTTGCGCACAGCATCGAGACCCTTGAGCACCTTAATACTGGATGAGTCGTAATTCGTTTCTTCTGCGCCGGGTGTTGTGTCTTCCATGAGATCTCCTTTCACTCCCGCCTATTATGCCATCAATTGCTATCCAAGACCGCCCCTTGTTCCACGTGGAACACATTTGATAGCTGATTTTGCGTCCACACCAGCGGGCCTTCCGCTTCCACCATGGATGCAAGCACCTGGAACTTATCTGAAACCATGTTTTGAAATAAGGCCGCCGCATGATCAACATCCAACTCCGATGCAACATCATCGACCAACAACACTGGAGATGTACCCGCCACATCCCGCATCACGCGGGCCTGCGCGAGCTTTGTTGCCACCATTAGAACCTTGAGCTGACCGCGCGATAACACTTCGTGAGCCGGCGCATCCTCAACAACAAATAGAACATCACCTCGATGTGGACCCACCTGAGTAAATCCTCTTTGACGATCGCTAGATGCCACGCTTTCCAGTGCCTCAGAAAGCGAAAGGCCTGCCCTCCAACCCGCCCGTTGAACTAACCGCCACTCAGGCAAGATTACTTGCATGTCAGCTAAAACCTCTCTAAGCGCATCGGTCAGCGCAAGGACTGCGCGCTCCCGAGCGGCAACCAGAAGCTCGCCCGCCACCGCCAAGTCTCTAAGCCAAACCCTGTCGTCTGCATTGGTCCGTTCACGAAGGAGCGCATTTCGTTGTTTTAGTGCGTATGCATAGCGGCGCGAACTATCAGCAAAACTTTGTTCCACGTGGAACACAAATGCATCGATAAATTTACGACGGCCATCCGGGCCTTCACGAACCACATTAAGCGCATCTGCATTGATTACAACCAAAGGCAACGCCTTGGCGAGCTCGGACAGTGTTTTAACAGAAACGCCAGCAATGCGCGCCTCACCCCCACCTTCACGACCCCGACGCACCCCAATAACAATTTTAGAGGGCCCGGCTAGCCGCCCCACGACCTGGACCGCTCCAGCGTCACGCCGGATCACGTTATCAAATCGATGGGTTGAAAATAGCTTTCCAGTCCCTAAAAAATGAATCGAATCCAAAACACTAGTCTTACCGGCACCATTTTTGCCTGTAAATGCAGTCACCCCGGAGCCGAGGGACAATGACATAGAGGTTATATTACGAAAGTTTTCAATCGATAGCTGATTCAGCAACGCTTATAAAAACCTCAGAGGCGCATGGGCATAACAACGTAAAGCGCCTCTGCTTCGCCGCTAACGGGCTCACCCTCTTCGATCAACGCAGAGCTGGCAGAATCCGAGAGCGACATCCGCACCGAGCTTCCCGACAAAACACCCATCACGTCGAGCAAGTAACTAACATTAAAGCCCACCTCTAAGGCCTCACCTGCGTAATCGACAGGCACAGACTCTTCCGCCTGCTCTTGCTCAGGGTTGTTAGCTGTAATTTCTAACGAGCCATCCGATAACGACAACCGAACACCGCGGTACTTTTCGTTAGACAAAATTGCCGTCCGCGTAAATGCTTGCCGCAACTCAGACCGGTCGCCCGAAACAGTCTTATCTGGCGCCTTCGGTAGCACGCGCTCGTACTCTGGGAACTTTCCGTCGACGAGTTTTGATGTAAACGTATATTGGTCTGTCGCCGCACGGATATGGTTCGACCCAACAACCAATGTAACTGAGCCATCGCCATCGAGAAGCCGAGCCAACTCCAAAATACCCTTCCGAGGAACAATGACAGACCTGTCTTCAACGGACAGTTCACCGGGCGCAGTACAGAGCGCGAGTCGGTGACCGTCGGTAGCGACAAATCGCAACCGGCTGGATTTTATTTCGAGATACATCCCGTTCAAATAATAGCGAACATCCTGCTGCGCCATAGCGAAACCTGTGCGCTCAATCATCTGTCGAACAAGCGTTTGTGAGAGCTCTAAATCGATCTCTCCCTCACCTGCTTCTACAGTGGGAAATTCAGCTGCCGGCAATGTCGACAGGGTGAAGCGACTACGCCCTGCTTTGACGGTGACACGTCCATCTTCGACGCTAAAGTCAATATCAACGCCATCAGGCAAACTTTTACAGATATCAACTAATTTTCTCGCGGGAACCGTAATATCACCATCAGGTCCTGAGTTTGCGACCTCAATACGGCCAACCAGCTCAACCTCAAGATCCGTGCCTGTTAAGGATAGTCTATTGCCTTCAAGGCTCATTAGTACATTTGCAAGTATGGGGAGTGTTTGCCTTCGCTCCACAACACCCGCCACTAAATTAAGCGGACGAATCAACGCATCCCTGGATACTGAAAATTTCATGCTTTTTTCTCTCTTTTTTCGACCCGCTATGTGGTTACGTTGTCAGTAAACGTAGCAGGTTTTTATAGTCTTCCCCAATATCGGGCGATGTTTCTCTCAACTCCGCTATCTTACGACATGCATGAAGAACTGTCGTGTGATCTCTACCGCCAAATGCATCGCCAATTTCCGGCAAACTGTGATTTGTTAGTTCTTTAGATAAAGCCATGGCAACCTGTCTAGGCCTTGCCACTGACCTGTTTCGTCGTTTTGAAAGAAGGTCGGCAACTTTAACTTTGTAGTAATCCGCCGCTGTGCGCTTGATATTATCGAGCGACACCTGCTTATCCTGCAGCGCCAACAAGTCTTTGAGGCTCTCTTTTATCAAGTCAATATCAAAGGGGCGGCCGGTGAAATTAGCGCTCGCAATAACACGCTTCAAGGCACCTTCGAGTTCTCGAACATTCGAGCGAATCCGTTGGGCAATAAAGAAAGCCGCCTCGTTCGAAATAGTAATGCCTGCTTGCTCTGCTTTTTTCATTAAAATCGCGACGCGAGTTTCGAGCTCTGGTGGCTCTACAGCAATGGTTAACCCCCATCCGAACCGGCTCTTTAATCGCTCTTCCACCCCGTTGATCTCTTTGGGATACCGGTCGCACGTAAGAATCATTTGCTGACCACCCTCTAAGAGGGCGTTGAACGTATGAAAGAACTCCTCCTGGCTGCGATCTTTATTCGCGAAAAACTGGATATCATCGATTAACAACGCATCGACTGACCGATAAAACCGCTTAAAGTCGTTAATCGCATTCAGCTGCAGTGCTTTCACCATATCAGCTACGAAGCGCTCGCTGTGCAAATAGACAATTTTTGCATCCGGTTTGCGCTGCCTGAGCGCATTACCAACAGCGTGCATTAAATGGGTTTTACCGAGACCTACGCCTCCGTATAGGAACAACGGGTTATAAGCGTCCCCGGGGCTTTCGACCACTTGCTGTGCCGCGGCAAATGCTAATTGATTGCTTTTTCCCTCGACAAAACTAGAAAACGTGTATCCGTCAACCAAATTATGCTGATGCGAGGGAACCACAACTGGCCTAACAACCGACTGGCTCGCTGACTGTTTGGCTGACCCGTTAAGTGACGAACGCTCGGACGCATCTTGTTTAGCGCTCGATGCAATATCCAAAGGCGCAGTGGAAACTGGTGTTTCAGTTTTTAACGATCCCGCCTCACCAGTGACTACACGAACTACCCTGTGATGTATCTGAGTGCTCAGTGCCGACAAGCACTCGGTAATGAGCTGGCTGTATTTATCCTCAACGAAATCTCGTATGAATCGGTTTGGCGCATTTAATACAAAGGCCGAATGATCCTCAACCGGCGTTAAAGGCCGCACCCAAGTGTTAAATTGAACCTCCGGCACCTCATGTTTCAACTGCGCCAGACACTCATCCCATAGGCTTTGATTGTTGGTGAACGTGTGGTCTGTGGATGATGATTGCATATTATTATGTTTTCTAGGCCTCATATTTTGATGCTTTTGACCCGGCGTGTGCGCTTTGCACAGTTTTATTTAACCGACCCAAAGAAACCTCTAGTTATCCACAAATTTATCTTCAGTTCAAGGATAATTAAACTGATATATTTCAAAGGTTTAGGGTTTTTGTTGAAAAAAACAAGGATTTGAAAAAAGCAACTGCTTACCCGCCGCTTCTTGTGGATAAGTTATGTATAACGTATGGGCTTTTTGTTACAAAACCCCCTAAGTCGAGACAAACCTTTTGTGATAAGGCTCGTGTACTGCTCCTTGGGGTGTTAGTACCTACTTACAAAAAAAATTTTTCGATATTTCTTTCAAATTAGTATGGCCGCTATTTGTGGCGAATTGCCTATTGCCAGTTTAGAGTCGGGTACCTATAATCGCGCCCCCTGATTTGATGACCGTCTGGTAAAGGCATCCACTATGAAGCGTACATTTCAACCTAGCGTTCTCAAGCGTAAGCGCAGCCACGGTTTTCGTGCGCGCATGGCTACGAAAAACGGTCGTAAAGTATTGGCGCGCCGCCGTTCGCGCGGACGCGCTCGCCTCTCCGCGTAATTGCAGTGGGCTTGCATGCCCATGACCGATTCGTTCCAAAAAAAACACAGACTCCTCGATAAGCACGCTTTTAGCGCTGTTTTTAGCGGAAAACCCCTAAAAGTGGGTGGCGCATCGGGAATGCTTTTAACCACCCCCTCGACCCAAACAAACTCCAGATTGGGGTTGATTGTTGCGAAAAAAAACGTCCGTCGCGCAACCCAGAGAAATCGCATTAAGCGGGTTGTGCGCGAGCACTTTCGGCAAAATCCACTTCCCAGCCCAACTGACGTCATATTCCTCGCGCGATACGGTGCGGCCGACAAAACAAACAGCGAACTTCGAGCAGATCTCGCTACCATCTGGCAAAAACTCTCGAAACAAATTGCGCGCAACCTATGAATACGCTCAAGGTGTTGCTAACGTATTTCGTGATCGCACCCATCAAACTCTATCAGCTTTGTATTAGTCCTTTTATCGGTCCTCGATGCCGCTTTTACCCGACCTGCTCAACCTATGCCGTTGACTCGGTAAACACCCACGGTCCAATAAAAGGGGGAATTCTCAGCATAAAACGCATTTGTCGCTGTCATCCATGGAGCGACGGCGGTTATGATCCTGTCCCCAACACAACAGATCAGACGCGCCAAACCGATTAATAAACCGAGGATTTAATGGACCCCGTACGCCTACTACTTATCAGTTCAACTGCAGTTCTATCGCTGATGCTTCTGATCGAATGGAATCAATACTCAGATGAATATCAGAGAGATCAGGCACAGAAATATGCGGCTGAAGCATCGCGACCGCTCTCTCCCACGCCAGCCGAGATCAACGAGCGTATTAGTCGCCCCCCAACTGACGGCACCTCTGATTTACCCACGATCACAACTGATCAATTGCCACCCCTCCCGAGTGAAACGCCGGCCGGTGTGGTGTACTTAGAAACGAACACCCTTAATCTCGCAATCAGCCCAGATGGTGGCGATGTTATCAATGCTTCATTGCCCAAATTCCCAACGAGGCTAGACACCCCTGACCAGCCCTTCCTTCTCCTCGAATCCAGCGCTCTGAGGACCTATATTGCGCAGAGTGGGCTCATTGGTCCTGACGGCATCGATACAAGTGGCAAACGTGCGCAATATGTATCTTTGGGAAACGCCAAAAATGATGATAATACCCAGACCCTGACCCTAGCTTGGTTGGGAAACCAGGAAGACGGACTCCAAGTTTTTAAACGCTTCACCGCGGCAAACGATCAGTACTTTATCGATGTGGATTATGTCATTACTAATGCAGGTAGATCCCCTGCATCAATGACATCCTTTGCCCAACTAAAACGTGACAACACAGAAGCGCCAGATGCCAGTGTAGGTTTTGGTGTCAGCCCATATCTTGGTGCTGCTCTAACGCAACCTGATGAACGGTATACAAAGCTATCGTTTGCCGACCTTGCCGATGAGCCTTTTGCTAAAAAACTACCCGGCGGATGGGTCGCTATCCTTCAACACTACTTTGTATCGGCTTGGATACCGTCTCAAAATCAATCACATGACTTTTTTGCCAGCAAACTTTCAAGTGGCGACAATGTCATCGGATATAAAAACCCATCAGTCACTATCCAGCCAAACGAGACTACAACTCTTTCACAGCGCTTGTATGTCGGGCCCAAGGACCAAATGGCTCTCGCCAATCTGGCCGAAAACCTCGACCTTGTTATTGATTACGGGTGGCTTTGGTGGCTAGCACAGCCACTGTTTTGGCTACTAACGACTATCCAATCGTTTGTCGTCAATTGGGGTGCCGCCATTATCATCCTTACGATTATCGTAAAGCTAGCGTTCTTCAGGCTGTCGGCTGCAAGCTACAAATCGATGGCAAAAATGCGCACAGTACAACCCAAAATTCAAAGCATTCGGGACCAGTACGCAGACGATAAAAACAAACAGCAACAAGCGATGATGGAGCTCTGGAAAAAAGAAAAAATCAACCCTATGGGGGGTTGCTTACCCATGCTAATCCAGATGCCTGTCTTTATTGCGTTGTACTGGGTGCTCCTCGAATCAGTGGAACTGCGACACGCACCGTTTGTTTTATGGATTGATGACCTCTCCGCTATGGATCCCTATTTTATTCTCCCCATTCTCATGGGCATAAGTATGTATCTGATGCAGCGCCTCAACCCAGCGCCTCCGGATCCGATGCAAGCTAAAATCATGCAATACATGCCGATCGCATTTACCTTCCTGATGATGTGGTTCCCTTCTGGTTTAGTGCTGTACTGGCTTTGCAATAACCTGCTGTCTTTCGCGCAACAATATGTTGTGACAAGGCAAATAGAGCAAGCCGCCCGATAGGTTGGCTCGCGAGCTAGTTCACATTGACCGGGTTAGAGAATGACACCATCGCAGCCGTTGCAACGGCAAGGGGTAATGGCCCAGTGGGAATCATTCGGCTGAGCGGACCCCGCGCTTTAGAAATAGCGCAAACGCTTACCCAAACAGAATTAAAAGCAAGATTTGCGCACTACGCATCCTTTAAAAATTCGAAGGGATCTACACTCGATACCGGCATTGCTATCTACTTTCCGGGACCAAAATCGTTTACCGGCGAGGATGTTGTAGAACTCCAAGGTCATGGCGGGCATGTCGTATTACAGACCTTACTCAATAGCTGTCTCAACCTTGGCGCCAGAAGCGCACAACCTGGCGAATTCTCCGAGAGAGCATTCCTAAACGGTAAAATCGACCTTCTTCAGGCAGAAGCTATCGCCGACCTAATTGCTGCAGAAAACGAGACCGCTGTGAAACTAGCTAGCGCCTCGCTACGCGGTGCCTTTTCAGATCATGTAAACACACTGTCTGACACGCTTAACGAACTGCGAGCACTCACCGAAGCCTCTGTGGACTTTCCTGAAGAGGATATTGACGTTCTAGAACGCCACTCGGTTTTGGATCGATTAACGGACTGCCAAACAACCTTATCCACGCTTCTGACAGATATAGCGACTTCGCAAAGAAAAACGCAGACTTACACGGCGGCATTATTTGGCGCACCCAACGCAGGTAAGAGCAGTCTATTGAACGCACTCGCCCAAGAAGATGTTGCCATAGTCACCCACTTACCGGGCACGACACGCGATACGCTCAAGCAAAGCATCAATGTTGGTGCTTTAACATTGCAAATCATTGATACCGCGGGTATCAGAGATACACAAGACGTCATCGAGAAAGAAGGCGTAAAACGCGCGCTAGACAGCGTATCGCTAGCAGATATCGTTATTCATGTTATCGACGATGCCGATAACACCACTGGCCACGACATCCCGCTTGAATCAAACGGAAGTCTGGTTATTAGAGTTCTGAATAAAATTGATCAGTCAGGAAGACCCCCAGGCATAAATCACACACAAGATCGTGTACTGCAGATTGGTGTCAGTGCAAAAACGGGTGAAGGCCTATCAATATTAACTGCATCCATAGAGGAAATGCTGATAGGTGAGGGCCATCAAAATAGCGAATACAGTGCACGACAGCGCCATGTTGAGGCACTGGATGCCGCAAATGAAAAACTTACCGAGGCATTATCTGCCTACAACGTCCACAATGCTGCCGAGTTATTAGCTGAAGATTTAAAGCGAGTCCAAACATCCCTCGATACGCTAACAGGGAAAGTATCGAGCGACGATATTTTAGGCCAAATTTTCAGCTCGTTCTGTATTGGTAAATAATGCTCATCCACAACTTATAGTCACTTTATCAACATTCTTTTAAGCGCATTCGATCAACAAGCAAAACATTTGATAACACTGTGCAAAACCATATGCATAACCCTGTGACTGGATATGTGGGTATGTATCAAAAGCATGTTCTGTTTCGACAAAATTTGACTTATCCAAGCCTTATCAAACTTTTGTAACGCGTCAATACAACTTATGTCTTCTTACTTGTACAACGCTACAAAAGCCGTGATTAAAGACTTTCAGAGCGATATGCACAGAACAAACCGGCTCTAATTACTACAACAATAAATAATCTTCTTTATAAGAATATTTTTTTTAATGTTAACTAAGACCTTAAACAGATAGGTTGTTTTGCGCTGGAGGGTCCCCCAATAAGAGGACGATATTGGCAACAGATACTGCGTCGACTAAATGACGAATGTTTAGCTCAAGCTCTGACTCTCCTCATGAGTGAAAGCCGACTTTGTTCGGTTACACTGAACTTAAGTTATGAACAAAATGCCCGTATAATTCTGCGCCCCATCGGAGGCGATGAACATTGACTACCGCTAATCGTACATTTGACGTTGTCGTTGTCGGCGGCGGACACGCCGGCACTGAGGCTGCACTTGCTGCAGCTCGTGCGGGATCACGTACGCTTCTGATTACGCATTCGATAGATACTTTGGGACAGATGTCCTGCAACCCTGCTGTCGGAGGTATCGGAAAGTCACACCTTGTTCGAGAAATCGATGCCTTGGGTGGTGCAATGGCGCGAGCAACCGATCGCGCTGGCATTCAATTTCGAGTTCTTAACGCAAGGAAAGGCCCGGCAGTGCGAGCAACACGGGCTCAGGCGGATCGAGTTCTTTATCGCAATGCCATAAGACAAATTTTATTTGCAGAGAAAAACCTAACGATTTTTCAGGATGCCGTAGACGATATTGAACTTGAAGGGACTTCGGTGTCCGGGGTCCGAACAACAACGGGCATCCGTTTTCAAACAAGTGCCTGTGTTCTCACAGCGGGAACATTCTTGAACGGTAAAATGCATATCGGCCTTGAGAAACAGACAGGTGGTCGCATGGGTGACCCAGCTGTGACCACCTTGGCTAATCGTTTACGAGAGCTCTGCCCCAGAACAGGTCGTTTGAAGACGGGAACACCGCCCAGAATCGACGGTAATAGTGTTGATTATTCGGGTTTGCCAGAACAGTGGGGTGACGAGCCAAGACCGGTAATGTCACAACTGGGATCCATTGATGAACATCCGGAGCAAGTTTGCTGCTGGGTTACGAAAACAAATGAAGCTACTCACGACATTATCCGCAGTGGTTTGGATCGTTCACCAATGTTCAGTGGCGTTATCGAGGGTACTGGTCCTCGGTACTGCCCTAGCATTGAAGATAAAATCCACCGGTTTGCGGATAAAAATTCACACCAGATATTTTTAGAGCCAGAAGGACTGACAACGACAGAGTTATACCCAAACGGCATATCGACCTCGTTACCTTATGATATTCAAGAAGCTATGGTGCGAACCATTCCCGGCCTTGAGAATGCGCATATTACTCGGCCAGGTTACGCCATCGAATATGATTATTTTGATCCCAGAGATCTGCGGCATGATCTACAAACTCGTCAGATTTCAAGTCTGTTTTTCGCTGGGCAAATTAACGGAACAACTGGTTACGAAGAAGCAGGCGCACAGGGCTTATTGGCGGGGTTGAACGCCTCGAGACTTTCTCGTGAGCTTGCGGCCTGGGAACCGCGAAGAGATGAAGCATACATCGGAGTGCTGGTTGACGACCTAGTCACCTTAGGGACCTTGGAACCCTACCGGATGTTTACCTCTCGAGCGGAGTACCGGCTTCAGTTGCGAGAAGACAATGCCGACGAACGTTTGACAGAGTTGGGACGCAATTTGGGTTTAGTGACTGACGAGCACTGGGCGAAGTATGAAGTGAAGCATACAGTCATAAAAGATGAACTAAATCGTTTGGATAACACCTTTATTCACCCCAATACGGAACAGGCAGAGTCGTTGAATGCCAAGTTATCCTCGTCGCTTGCAAGAGAGTACTCAATGGCCGACTTAATACGTCGACCCGAGCTCAGTTATGTCGATGTTGCCAGTCTAAAAGGGGAGGCTATCGCGGATAAGGCAACAGCTGAACATATTGAGACTAAAGTGAAGTATGCCGGTTACATTGCACGTCAGCAGGATGAAATCGATCGGTTGAAGCGACATGAAAAGACGGTCATACCCGCAGGGTTTGATTTCAAACAAGTAAGTGGCTTATCGAACGAAATATGTCAAAAATTGGTTGATCATCAACCTGAGAACCTTGCGCGAGCAGGAAGAATACAAGGCGTTACACCCTCTGCTCTATCGTTGCTACTCGTCTATTTGAAAAGGGATGCTCACCTTCCAAATACAGCCAATGTAAGCAATGGCTAGTGCTACGTCAGATGTATTGGAGCAGGGGATCGCCTCGTTAGGAGTCGGATCGATACATCAACAGTTGCTTCGCGACTATGTAGCCCTCCTTCAAAAGTGGAACAAACCTTTCAATCTCACTGGGGTCAGGAGTGAGAGAGAAATGGTGGTGAAACACATCCTAGACAGTCTTTCTATCGTCTCTCATCTGGGCTCATTAAAGCGGGTTTGTGACGTTGGCACTGGCGCCGGTTTGCCGGGAATACCGCTTGCAATTTATTTCCCAGACACGCAGTTTGTGCTGCTCGATAGCAATGGAAAAAAGACGCGATTTTTAGAGCAGGTTAAAAGTCAGCTGGGTCTTAGCAATGTTGGTATTGTTCAAGACCGCGTGGAAAACTTCCAACCGACTGCACTATTTGATGCGATCACTTCACGTGCTTTTGCTGACTTGAATCGCATGTGTCGAGCTACACATCATTTGTTAGCTGATAACGGACGCTGGTTTGCCATGAAGTCACAGACCGCGGAAAGTGAGCTATTAGCATTGGATTCAGCTTTCGTTTTGCAAGAACGGGTGAATCTAAATGTGCCATTTCTTAGCGATGCGAGGATGCTAGCCATCGTTAAACAAGGCGAGAAAGTAGAGTGAAAATAATAGCCATAGCCAATCAAAAAGGCGGCGTCGGTAAAACGACAACGAGCGTCAATCTTGCGGCATCTCTCGCGCAAGTAGGAAAGCGTGTACTCCTAGTTGATATGGATCCACAGGGGAACGCGACAATGTCATCGGGCATCGAGAAAAATACCGTCGACTTTTCTATCCTTGATCTTTTACTTCAGGAATCGGACCTTGAAAGCTGTGTTGTCACATCACCGACAGGTGGGTTTGATGTTATTCCCGCGAATGGTGATCTCACTGCTGCTGAAGTTGAGTTGATCGACGTTGCCGGGAAGGAGACGCGACTTAAAAGCGGGTTAATTCCGGGCGAGAATCGCTACGAGTTTGTGCTCATCGACTGTCCACCGTCATTGAACATGCTCACTGTTAACGCGATGGTGGCGTGCAACTCTATACTCATCACAATGCAGTGCGAATATTTCGCGCTGGAAGGGTTATCTGCTTTGCTGAATACGATTCGTCGAATTAATGAGACGGTTAATCCTGATCTTGAGATAGAGGGTATTCTGAGGACGATGTACGACCCGAGGAATTCACTAACAATCGAAGTTTCCGAACAACTTTTTGGGCATTTTGGTAATTTGGTATACCGCACAGTGATACCTCGAAATATCCGCTTAGCGGAGGCGCCAAGCCATGGGGAGCCGGGTATTATTTATGATCGATATTCTCGAGGCGCTCGGGCTTACATGGCGTTGGCGGAAGAATTTTCGCGCCGACAATAAGATGTTGCTAAGGTACTTCGAATGACAACGAAAAAAAGAAAACTCAATCGCGGTCTCGATGCATTGCTAGGCACGGGCATTGGCGCTCATCAAAGTGATGAGGCGACAGGTGCTTCATCGCTTGCATCAGCGGATGGTGTGTTAAAAAAAATTCGCCTAGAAAAGTTACAACGCGGTAAATATCAACCGAGAATTGAGTTTGACGAGGCAGCACTCGCGGATTTAACCGACAGCATAAAAGCACAGGGGGTGCTTCAGCCCATCGTTGTTCGTGCGGTAAATGACGATCGATATGAAATTGTTGCTGGGGAGCGTCGTTGGCGGGCCAGTCAGAGGGCGGGCCTGGATAGTATTCCCGCTTTGATAAGAAATATTAGCGATGAAACAGCAATCGCGCTCGCCCTCATAGAAAATATTCAGCGCGAAAACCTTAATGCAATGGAAGAAGCTCGTGCACTCAAGCGGTTGCAGACGGAGTTTGAGCTCAGCCAACAAGAGGTAGCGGATGCAGTGGGAAAGTCGCGTCCAGTCATTGCGAACCTTTTGCGGCTGCTTTCTTTAGAGTCAGGCTCAGCTGATTTGTTGGAGGCCGGTCAGATAGACGCCGGACACGCAAAGGTCTTATTAGCGTTAGAGGGTAATCAGCAAGTAGCTGCTGCGCGTAAAGTCGCCGAATCAAATTTATCCGTCAGGCAAACGGAAGCGCTTGTTAAAGCGCTGCTAAATCCTGCCTCCAAACCGTCGACATTACGCACAACTGACCCTGATATCGACAGGCTTGAACGCAAGTTGTCAGAGCAGTTTGGAACTAAAGTGGTTATTGAAAACAAAAACGGTCGAGGAAGATTGATCATTCAATACAGTGATCTAGACGTTTTAGACGGAATCATAGGTCGCATCCACTAAAAATAGGCATGTTACTTTGTTGATGCCAAATCCCAATTCGAATAGACTTGCGCGCGCTTGAGAACCCTGCGCCTTGGGAGCGCTAGGCGATGGAGTACACGCGGAAGATGCTGGCCCGTCACCTGATAACAGCGTTGTCATACTCGAGCGTTGTTATTGGTGTGATCGTGATGGCCGTTTGGTTCGTAATGGGAGGCAACGCGGCCCTTGCAGTATGCGCGGGCGCGGCCATTATCGCAGGCCCACAAATTTGGTTGGCGGCAAGTATGTTTAGCCGCTTTGGTTCGCAAATGCCGACGTTATTGGGCATAGCGAAGTTTAGTATCAGTGCGTTGTTGTTTGGGGTTTGGTTTGCCAAAGCTCAGGATCCGCAGCCGGGGCCTTTGTTTCTAGGTGCGGTAGCAATGCAGATGTGTAGTCCGGTTTTTTATTACCTGGCTTCGAGTAAAGAGAGTTAATACAGAGTTAATTAGGAAGGCGCGCACGAAAAGCGTGTTTTTTAACGGGGCAGCGTTTAATGGCAGCAGCTGGTCAAGAACAGACAGTTTCAGATTATATCGTTCACCACCTGACTAATCTTACGTACGGTAAGTTGCCTGAAGGTACAGTGCGTAACGACGGAGATGTTGTTGGTCTTGGGGGTGAATGGACATTTGCGCACGGCGCCGATGAAATCGCAGCAATGGGTTTCAACGCTATCCACGTTGACTCGCTTGCCTGGTCGATTGGTCTTGGTGTCATTTTTTGTGGGCTGTTTCGGTGGGCAGCGGTTCGTGCATCAGCAACCACTCCCTCCGGTCTTTTGAACTTTATCGAAATGGTTGTCGAATTCATCGACAACCAGGTGAAAGACACGTTCCACGGTAAAAACAAACTGATTGCCCCATTGTCACTCACGATCTTCGTTTGGGTTTTCCTCATGAACCTAATGGATCTGATCCCTGTTGATTTGGTGCCGGAAGCACTTATGTTGGCGGGCGTTGAGTATCAGAAAATTGTTCCCTCTACTGACCCAAACATTACGATGGGTATGGCAATTGGTGTTTTCATCTTGATGCTCTTTTACTCGATCAAAGTGAAAGGGTTTGGGTTTGTTCGTGAATTGACAATGAACCCCTTTAATCACCCTGCATTTATTCCGGTTAACCTCTTCATGGAAGTGGTTGGCTTGCTAGCAAAGCCGTTCTCTCTTGGTCTTCGATTGTTCGGCAACATGTATGCAGGTGAGATGATTTTTATTCTTATTGCAGCACTCTTCGGTGCAGGTGCTGTGTGGATGCTTCCAGCCGCACTATTACAGCTAGGCTGGGCAATTTTCCATATTCTGGTGATTACGCTGCAAGCGTTTATTTTTATGGTGCTTACTATCGTGTACCTCAGCATGGCGCACGAGGACCACTAATTTCTGACCTTCCATACTAAGACTCAATAGGAGACAACAATGGAAATGATCTACATCGCAGCTGCGATTATGATGGGCTTGGGCGGCATGGGTGCTGCTATTGGCGTAGGTATTTTGGGCGGCAAGCTCATCGAGGGTTCGGCGCGACAGCCTGAGCTGGCTTCACGTCTCCAAGGTACATTTTTCCTAGGCGCTGGCCTGGTAGACGCGATTCCGATTATTGGTGTTGGTATCGCTATGTACCTCATCTTTGTGGTTGCAGGCTAAAAACTTTTTCCTCGCCGGCTTTAGGCGAGTGTAAAACCCACAGGAGAGAACTGTGAACATTAATCTGACCATCATCGGACAGATGATCGCCTTCCTTGTATTCGTGGCGTTTTGTATGCGTTACGTCTGGCCGCCTATTCTGGCAGCGATGGAAGAGCGACAGCAGAAAATCGCTGACGGCCTCGCCGCAGCAGATCGTGCTAGTCATGATCTTGAGCTCGCTCAGAAAGAAGCGGTCGATCGCTTGTCCGAGGCTAAAAAAGAAGCAGCTGCGATCGTTGATGCTGCTAACAAGCGCGCGACAACGGTTGTAGACGAGGCAAAAGCGGCTGCGGTTGCAGAGGCTGATCGGGTTAAAGAGCTTGCATCAGCTGAAGTTGAGCGCGAGAAGGCCCAAGCAAAAGAGCAATTGTTGGCACAAGTGAGCACACTCGCGATTGCCGGTGCGGAAAAGGTGTTGTCAGCTGAGATCGACGCTGATAAGCACGCGGCCTTGCTTGAGCAGTTGGTCAAGGAGCAGTAAACGTGATCGAGCCAACCACATTGGCAAGACCTTACGCTCGGGCAGCGTTTCAGCACGCGGTAGATAACGGTGCCGTAGAGTTATGGAGTGGCGCTCTAGAAACACTAGCGTTGGTCGTGGCTGACCCAATCGTGTCAGACATGTTGGACGATCCCGCTAGTACGGCGACACAGCGTGCGGATGTCGTATCGGCAGTCTTGGGCGATGGCATTCCAGCAGGCCTCGCGCAATTTATTTCTGTTATGGCTGAGAATCATCGATTATCTCTGGCTTCTGAGGTTGCAACCCTCTTTGCGGAATTAAAATCAGCACTTGACGCTGCCGCGAGCGTGACGGTTACGAGTGCGCTCGATGTCCCTAAAGAAACGCTTGAGCAACTGTCTGCAACATTGACAACAAAGCTCGGAAAAACAGTTGATATGACTGTTGAAACAGATCCCTCTCTTATTGGGGGTGCCATTATTAGAGCTGGCGATATGGTCATCGACGGCTCAGTTCGTGGGCGCTTGCACAAGCTAGCGACCACGTTGAAATCTTGACAGAGGAAACGGTCATGCAACAACTGAACCCGTCAGAAATCAGTGACATCATCAAGCAGCGCATTACGCAGCTAGATGTTGCCTCACAGGCGACAAACGAAGGCACTATCGTCTCGGTAACAGACGGTATTATCCGAATCCACGGCCTTACTGAAGTTCAGTACGGTGAAATGATTGAGTTCGAGGGCAATGTATTTGGTCTTGCGCTAAACCTAGAACGCGACTCAGTTGGCGCGGTAGTTCTTGGCGACTACAAGCAGCTAGCTGAAGGTCAAACTTGCCGTTGTACTGGACGAATCCTCGAAGTACCTGTGGGTCCAGAGCTTCAAGGCCGTGTTGTCGATGCATTGGGCAACCCCATCGATGGCAAGGGTGCTATCGAAGCGAAGATGACGGATGCGATTGAGAAGATTGCACCCGGTGTTATTGCGCGTCAGTCGGTTGATCAGCCAGTGCAGATTGGTTTGAAAGCGATCGATGCGATGGTGCCAATTGGTCGAGGCCAGCGTGAGTTGATCATTGGTGATCGCCAGGTCGGTAAAACAGCGATCGCGGTAGATGCAATCATCAACCAAAAAGGCACAGGTATTAAGTGTATCTATGTTGCCGTTGGACAGAAGGCGTCTTCGGTCGCATCGGTTGTACGTAAACTCGAAGAACACGGCGCGATGGATCACACCATTATTGTTGCGGCTAACGCCTCTGATCCTGCGGCGATGCAGTTTTTAGCACCGTTTGCCGGATGTACGATGGGTGAGTATTACCGTGATCGCGGTGAAGACGCGCTTATTATTTATGATGATTTGTCGAAGCAGGCAGTTGCGTATCGTCAAATCTCATTGCTTTTGCGTCGTCCGCCCGGTCGTGAAGCGTACCCTGGTGACGTCTTCTACTTGCACTCGCGTCTCCTCGAGCGAGCTGCTCGTGTGAATGCGGATTACGTCGAAGCCTTTACTAACGGCGAAGTTAAAGGTCAAACGGGTTCACTAACCGCATTGCCAGTTATTGAGACGCAGGCCGGTGACGTTTCTGCGTTTGTACCGACCAACGTAATTTCGATTACCGACGGTCAGATCTTCCTTGAAGCAGACATGTTCAATGCGGGTATCCGTCCTGCGATGAACGCCGGTATTTCGGTATCTCGAGTTGGTGGTGCTGCACAGACAAAGATCATTAAGAAGCTTTCGGGTGGTATTCGAACGGCGTTGGCACAGTATCGCGAACTCGCAGCATTCTCTCAGTTTGCTTCTGACCTAGACGAAGCCACTAAGGCGCAGTTAGAGCACGGCGAGCGCGTAACAGAGCTTATGAAGCAGAAGCAGTATGCACCGCAATCTGTTGCTGAAATGGGCTTATTGCTCTACGCCGCGAACGAAGGCTATTTGAAAGCTGTTGAAGTCGAGAAAGTTGCTGACTTTGAAGCTGCACTGTTGTCTTACATGCACGCTGAGCACGGTGCCCTGATGCAGGAAATTGCAAACGACGGTAACTGGAATGACGACCGCGAGGCGGCGTTTAAATCTGGTTTAGATACCTTTGTTTCAACACAGACTTGGTAATTAGCCATGGCAGCTGGTAAGGAAATTCGCACTAAGATCTCGAGTATTCAAAGTACTCAGAAGATCACTAGTGCAATGGAAATGGTCGCCGCGAGTAAAATGCGTCGCGCGCAAGACCGTATGGAGGTGGGCAAGCCTTACGCCCGCCGAATGCGTGCTGTCATTGGGCATATTGCAAACGCTTCGGCCGAATACCGCCACGCGTACATGCAGCAGCGCGATGTAAAGCGCGTGGGTTACGTCATCGTCTCGTCAGATCGTGGACTTTGCGGCGGTTTGAACATCAACCTGTTCAAGCGAGCGTTGCAATCGATGAAAGAACATTCCGACGCTGGACACGATGTTGATCTGTGTTTGGTCGGCGGAAAGGCACAGGCCTTCTTTGGCTCTGTTGGTGGCAACGTCGTAGCCAGCGTTCGCGATATTGGTGAAGAGCCCACCGTTGAGCAGTTGATTGGTGCCGTTAAGCACATGCTTGATGCTTATGTCAGCGGCACAATCGACAAGCTTTACCTTGTATCCAACGATTTTGTGAACACCATGACGCAATCACCGTCAGTTCAGCAACTCCTGCCGTTGGAAGCAGATGCGCAAGAGCAGTACGCACATCATTGGGATTACATTTACGAACCCGATGCTCGCGAGTTGCTCGATGGCCTGTTGGCGCGTTACATCGAGGCGCTGGTGTACCAGGCAGTTGTTGAAAACGGAGCCTGTGAACAAGCGGCCCGAATGATTGCGATGAAGAACGCAACGGATAATGCCGGTGAACTGATTGATGAACTTCAGTTGGTATACAACAAGGCGCGTCAGGCAGCGATTACCCAAGAGCTTTCGGAAATCGTAGGCGGCGCGGCTGCTATTGGATAAGCGCACAAGCGCGGACTTAGATTTATAGCGGCGCGACAAATCTGCGCTGCAAAATTGCACAGAGGACTCAAAAATGAGTAGTGGAAAGGTTGTACAGGTTATTGGCGCGGTTGTTGACGTTGAGTTTCCTCGCGACAGCGTACCTAAGGTATACGATGCCCTAACTATCACTGAGAAAGGCTTAACCCTTGAGGTCCAGCAGCAGCTGGGTGATGGCGTAGTTCGCGCAATTGCAATGGGCTCTTCAGAAGGTGTGAGCCGCGGCTTGTCAGTCGACAATTCTGGCGCACCTATTTCAGTGCCTGTTGGAACCGAGACTCTCGGGCGCATCATGGATGTATTGGGCAACCCAATTGACGAGCGTGGTCCGATTGGTGAGCAAGAGCGCGCTTCAATTCACCGGGCAGCCCCTACTTATGAAGAGCTAGCCGCTTCTGAAGAGTTGCTCGAGACAGGCATCAAGGTGATCGACCTCGTATGTCCATTCGCTAAGGGCGGTAAGGTCGGTCTCTTCGGTGGTGCCGGTGTTGGTAAGACCGTAAACATGATGGAGCTCATCAATAACATCGCAACTGAGCACTCCGGCTTGTCAGTATTTGCGGGCGTGGGAGAGAGAACGCGTGAAGGTAACGACTTTTACTATGAAATGCAGGAGTCAAAAGTTGTTAACGTCGAAAATCTAGACGAATCAAAAGTAGCCATGGTTTACGGCCAGATGAACGAGCCACCCGGTAACCGTCTACGCGTTGCATTGACGGGTCTGACGATGGCTGAAAAGTTCCGCGATGAAGGCCGCGATGTTCTGCTTTTTGTCGATAATATCTACCGCTACACCCTTGCGGGAACCGAGGTGTCGGCACTTCTGGGTCGTATGCCATCAGCTGTGGGCTATCAGCCTACACTTGCTGAAGAGATGGGCGTCTTGCAGGAGCGTATTACGTCAACGAAGACAGGTTCGATTACATCGATCCAGGCGGTATACGTACCCGCGGATGACTTGACGGACCCCTCACCTGCAACCACCTTTGCGCACTTGGACTCAACGGTTGTATTGAGTCGTGATATTGCTGCCAAAGGTATTTATCCTGCGGTAGACCCTCTCGATTCGACATCGCGTCAGCTTGATCCACTGATCATCGGTACCGAGCACTATGAAGTAGCCCGCGGTGTTCAATCGGTACTGCAGCGTTACAAAGAGCTGAAAGATATCATCGCGATTTTGGGTATGGACGAGCTGTCTGAAGAAGACAAGATGACCGTGGCACGTGCACGAAAGATCGAGCGTTTCTTGTCTCAGCCTTTCCACGTAGCGGAAGTCTTTACTGGTTCGCCGGGTATTTACGTTTCATTGAAAGATACAATTGCGGGCTTCAAGGGCATCTTATCGGGTGAATATGATCACCTTCCCGAACAGGCGTTCTACATGGTGGGTTCTATCGACCAGGCTGTAGAGAAAGCCGAGAAAATGAGCGCTTAATCGGAGGCGGCAATGGCACTGACCATCCACTGCGATATTGTTAGCGCAGAAGCTCAAATTTTTTCGGGCCTGGTAGAGCTGTTGGTTGCCAGCGGCTCTGACGGTGAGCTGGGTATTACCTACGGCCACACTCCCCTATTAACGAACCTGATACCCGGTTCGGTACGGGTGGTTTTACAGGGTGGCACGGAAGAGGTCTACTATGTTTCTGGCGGTTACCTTGAAGTCCAAGGCGACGTAGTCACTATTTTGGCCAACACTGCGGTTCGAGGGGACGATCTTGACGAAGTTGCTGCGGAAGAAGCACGGAAAGCAGCGGAAGAAGCGCTGGCTAATCAAAGCAGTGAGCTAGATTACGGTCGCGCATCGGCGCAACTTGCCGAAGCCGCAGCTCAGCTCGCAACCCTGAGAAAACTCAAAAATCGCGCGGGCCGCTAAGCCCGCAACACCCATCTAGTTTCGGTAGCGTCTGGGACGGGGTGTTTTTTGGGTGTTCCGTTCTGAGACCTATTTCACCTAGTAGTTGTCATAGCGCTGTGACATTCTCGGTGTCGTGATATGTACTGCGATGAAATATGCTTGAAGTAATCGTTCTAGCCGCAGGGCGCGGTACTCGAATGCGCTCGTCATTACCAAAGGTTCTCCACCCACTTGCTGGTAAACCGATGATTTGTCACGTGCTTGATACGGCGCGCAATGTGGCAGCAGAAAAACTTCACGTGGTGGTCGGCTACGGTGCTGATCGTGTGGATGAAGTCATTGCTGCTGACGATGTTACGACTTACCTACAGACAGAGCAGCTGGGTACGGGGCACGCAACCCGCGCGGCGTCACCCCACTGTAGTCCCGATAGCATAGTGCTTGTGCTCTTTGGGGATGTGCCGTTGCTGTCAGCAAATACGTTACGCCGCGTCGTTGAAGCCGCCAAGTCGAGTCCAGCTTTACTTGCTGCATCTTTGGAAAATCCACACGGGTATGGCCGCGTGATTCGCGATGGTACGGGTGCTTTTGCGCGAGTTGTCGAGCAAAAAGACGCCAACGAGGACGAACTGCTCGTCAAAGAGGTCAATACCGGCGTCCTCGCGGCAAAATCTCACGATTTAAATAGCTGGTTAGCGCGCGTGACCAACGATAATGCGCAGGGCGAGTATTATTTGCCCGATGTGTTGGCACTGGCCGTTCAGGACGGTTATTCCGTGGAGGTTGTGGTGACAAATGACGAATTTGAGACTCAAGGGGTAAACGACAGAAATCAGCTCGCGGTATTAGAGCGATCTTTGCAGTTAAGGCAGGCTGAAGAATTAATGGCGAGTGGTGTACAACTCATGGACAAACATCGCTTTGATCTACGAGGTCGTCTTGATTGCGCTGAGGATGTATCGATAGACGTCAATGTGCTCATCGAGGGTGACGTCACCATCGCCAAGGGGGCGCTTATTGAACCTAACTGCATACTTAAAGATTGTGAGATTGGAGAAGGTGCTGTAATCCGCGCTTTCTCACATATTGAAGGTGCAGTTGTTGGGGCTGATTGCCAAGTGGGTCCTTACGCGCGGTTACGACCCGGTGCTCATTTGTCAGCGAAGGCGAAAGTGGGCAACTTTGTTGAAGTTAAGAACAGCCACTTTGGTGAGGGAGCCAAGGCTAATCACCTCGCTTACTTAGGCGATGCTGAAGTGGGCGCCGGCTCCAATATCGGCGCCGGTACTATTACCTGTAATTACGACGGCGTTAATAAGCATCGCACCGAGCTAGGTGAGAATGTATTTATCGGATCCAACAGTACGTTAGTTGCGCCACTTACCGTTGAAGACAATGGCTTCGTTGCGGCGGGATCTTCGGTTACCTCTAAAGTTGGTGAGTCAGAGCTTGCGATTGGCCGCGCCAAGCAACGCAATATTTCGGGGTGGAAACGCCCTAGAAAGCGCAATTAATAGAGGTTTTATATGTGCGGGATAGTAGCAGCGGCAGCGGGCCGAGAGGTTTCGGAAATCTTACTTGAGGGGCTGCGCCGACTCGAATATCGAGGCTACGACTCAGCGGGCATGGCACTCATTAACAATGATGACAAGCTACAGCTCCACAAGTACTCTGGGAAAGTCAAAGCGCTTGAGGATGCAAACACACTGCACCCTATCGTGGGTCATCGCGGTGTCGCGCATACACGGTGGGCTACTCATGGTGTGCCCACCTCAGAAAATGCACATCCCCACCTTGCCGGTGATCGTCTGGCGCTAGTCCACAACGGCATAATTGAAAACCATGCAGACCTTCGAGAGACGTTAATCGCAGAAGGCGTAGAGTTTTCCTCGCAGACCGATACCGAGGTGATTGTTCACCTCGTTCACAAGGCCCTGATAAGTGGCGCTACCTTGTTTGAGGCTGTCCAAAAAACGGTCGTAAAGTTGGAAGGGGCTTACGCCATCGCCGTTGTAGACACGGAGCACGAAGACGAAGTCGTTGTCGCGCGACAGGGAAGCCCGCTGGTGCTAGGTGTTGGCATTGGCGAAATCTTTGCAGGTTCTGACACACTTGCCCTTCGCCAGGTGACGGATACCTTTGTATATTTGGAAGACGGCGACCTTGCGGTATTAAAGCCCTCGGGTTTTGACATCTTCGATGCTCAGGGCCAACCGGTACAGCGCGAAAAAACGCGTCTGACTGGTAGTTATGGTCAAGCCGATCGCGGAGATTTTGAGCACTACATGCTCAAAGAGATCTGCGAGCAACCCGACCGCTTACGCGAAACGCTAACGTTTGAGTCACTCGATGACAGCCTGTTTGGAGACAGTGCAGCAGCAGTATTTGACCAGGTACAAGCGGTGCAAATTATTGCATGCGGCACTAGCTACCATGCTGGACTTGTCGCGCGCCATTGGCTGGAGTCATTTGCTGGCGTGCCCTGTCAGGTAGAGGTGGCCTCAGAGTTTCGGTATCGACGCTCCGTTGCACTGCCCGGCACGCTGATCGTCACGATTTCACAATCAGGCGAAACAGCCGACACCTTAGCGGCAATAAAACACCTTCCGGATAACTATGCGCTCGCCAAACTCGCCATCTGCAACGTCGATCAAAGCGCTATTGTGCGCGCAAGTGATCTTGTATTCCTAACGAAAGCAGGTCCTGAGATTGGCGTTGCTTCGACCAAGGCATTTACTACACAGCTCGCGGCGCTCATGGTACTCATGGCTTGCATCGCTCGACGACAACCTGAGAATAGTTTTGACGAGGCCCTGGTCAAGCAAGCTATCTCGGAGTTGCCCTCAGCTGTTGAGGCGACGATTGCACAAGACACCAAGATCCAAACGCTCGCAGCACACTTTATCCAGCGGGATCACGCCCTTTTCTTAGGTCGCGGAGTCTATCACCCCATCGCCAAAGAAGGGGCACTGAAACTCAAGGAAATCTCTTACATCCATGCCGAGGCCTACCCCGCTGGCGAGCTCAAACACGGGCCCTTGGCTTTGGTTGACGATAAGATGCCTGTCGTTGCCGTTGCTCCTAAGGACGATTTGCTCGATAAATTGAAGTCAAACCTCGAAGAGGTAAGAGCGCGTGGCGGCGAGTTGTTCGTTTTCGCCGATCAAGCCGTGTCTTATGACAGCGGCCCGGGCATTACGGTAATCGATGTGCCCTCGGTATCAGAACTCTCAGGCCCTATTGTTTACACAGTTGTCTTGCAGTTGCTGTCTTACTACGTTGCTGTTGCTAAGGGCACCGACGTCGATAAACCTCGTAACTTGGCGAAGTCGGTCACTGTCGAATAATCTTTTGAGGGTGTTGTCGATTCCAACACCTTCCTCAATGTGAGTTTTGACACTACAGGCTTATTTTTCTCAGGTATACTCGCCGGTTTCCATTTTCTGGCGCATCATTGACACAGCGCCAAGTGAGGAAGCTCATGGCTAATGCCGTTGGTATCATTATGGGATCGCGCTCCGATTGGGGTGTGATGGAAAATGCAGCCAAAGTGCTCGACGAGTTGGGCGTGTCCTATGAGGCAAAGGTGGTTTCCGCACACCGAACTCCTGATCGTCTTTACGAATACGCTCGATCTGCAAGAGACCGTGGGTTGAAAGCGATTATCGCAGGTGCCGGTGGCGCAGCTCACCTTCCTGGTATGACCGCCGCCATGACACCCGTCCCAGTTTTGGGTGTTCCTGTTGATGCAACAGCGCTGCAAGGTGTAGATGCGCTCATGTCCATTGTTCAAATGCCCAAAGGCGTGCCGGTAGCAACCTTTGCCGTGGGTTCTCCGGGTGCGATTAATGCCGCATTGTTTGCTGCAGCTATGCTGGCCAATGACGATACCGCTATCCGCAATGCACTTGACCGGTACCGAGAAGCACAATCTGCAGGTGTGCCTATTAACCCGGTCGATTGAAAGCGAGGGCGTCAATGTCTAAGCGCTTAGGAATTATTGGCTGTGGCCAGCTGAGCCAAATGCTTGGAGAAGCAGCTAACCGCCTTGGCTTCACTGTCGCTTACATGTGCGTAGACGAAACACCGGTTGTCGCGGGGTTAGGCCCTGTTTATTACCCCGATCAACTCGATCAATTTTTAGATCTCTGTGATGCGATTACCGTTGAGCGCGAGAGCCTACCGGATGACATGTTACGCCGAGCCGCTAAAGTGGGTTTGTCGCCGAATTATGAGGCACTAGTCGTGCTTCGAGAGCGCGATACGCAAAAGGCGATGCTGGATAAGCTCGATATCCCAACCTCATCTTGGTCACTAGTGTCATCCAGTGATCAGCTTGTTAGCGCGCTGGATAAGTTACCCGGCCAGTACGCCCGTTGTAAGCGCACACTGGGTGGTTACGATGGTGGTGGCCAGTGGCGGGTTGACCGCGAGTCTCTCGATGCGATTCCCGACGATGCTTACCCTGTTATCGCTGAAGCAGAGATCGCCATAGATCTTGAGTACGCGATTATTATTGGTCGTGACGCTCAGGGTGGCACCGCGTGCTACCCGATGACTGAGAATGTCATGCGCGACGGTATTTTAATCGGTAGTTTCGTCCCTTCTGGCATCGATGAAGACAAGGCGGCTCTTGCCGTTGAATACGCTAATCGACTCGTCACAGCGATGAATTATGTGGGCGTATTGGCTATTGAGTTTTTCCTGACTGAGGGAGAACTAATCGTGAATGAGATTGCGCCTCGCGTACACAACACCGGACATTGGACAATCGGCGCTATTGGTCCCGATCAGTTCATACAGCATGTAGGTTGTGTGATGGGTCAATCCATTCGCCAACCGACCTTCTCCGGCGCGGCGTCGATGGTAAATCTACTCGATGATGCGCTACCCAAAAGTATGCCTCAAGGCCCTATCAGAACGTTGATACAAACCTATGGGAAAGGCATTCGTAAAGGAAGGAAACTTGGGCATATGACGCTCATTGGCACGGACGCTTTAGAAATTCGGCGCGAGGCCTCGTCGTTAATTTCAGAGCTTCACGATACCTAAGGCATGAACGCCAAGGGCCGTCAGCTGTTGATGGGAGGTTGGTTGCATCCATGAGTACCGTGCCCTTGTCTACTCTTTTTGCCTTTGTGACCCAGGCCTTTGCACCTTACAAGGGACACGTTATTTTGTGGTGGCTCATTCACCGTCCGGCGGCGATTGTGTTCGTGCGGAGGCCGCTTGCTTAGCAGCACTGATATCTTCTGTGGACCGCTTAATACGAAGCATTTTTCGCTTGAGCTAATGACAGAATCTGACTTTGAGGCTCTTTACGTTGTCGCATCTGATCCACTTCTCTGGGAGCAACACCCCGAGTCAGATCGCTGGAGAGAAGATATTTTTCGCGTATTTTTTGACGGCGGATTGTCTAACGACCTGGGTTGTTTCGTCATTCGCGAGCGTGCTTCTGGAGAGGTCGTTGGCTCGACGCGTTATTATGGCTTTGACGAGACGGCGCAATGCGTGCGGATTGGCTTTACGTTTCTTGATCGCAAGCACTGGGGGACTTCAGCAAATCGGGAGATAAAAGACGCCATGCTGGAGCGTGCCTTTAAGCTTTGTGATTCGGTACTTTTCGATATTGGTCCAAAAAATATGCGTTCTATAAACGCCGTTAAGAAACTCGGTGGCGTATATAGTCACACCGACTCGCCGACGAAAGCAGTCTATGTTTTATCTGCGCACAACTGGGCACCAACTGCTTCGCAACCGTAGCCCTTCGCCAGCGCTTTCGTGGAGAGAATATTTAATGTTTAGGCTGCTTCCGCTGTTGCTCGCAATACCGCTTCTCTATGTTGGGTTTGTTCAAACCTTCTGGGGAAATGATCCTTACCTTGGTTGGTTTATCAGCCTGATAGCGGCAGCCATTGCTGCACAAAGCGTTCAATCTGATGTTCGCCAACCTGATTTATCAAGGCGCAAGTATTATCGCACGATGTTGCTGCTGTTCTTTTTGATCATGTGGATTTCGCTCGGAGTGGGGGAGCTATCGGATAAAACTGACATGATGCGTCGAGCCTTTCCCACCCCAAACATCACGGGCATCTAGTTGATCTGCTTTTTCATGCGTGCATTGGTGAATCCACCGTCGCGCAGTTGGCCTGCAATGCTATTACCGCTCGCTTGAGTCGGAATATCGACAATATGGACAGAATAAAATAGCTCTCCCAATCTCGCTTCGACGCTGGAGACAGCATTGAGGCCTCTGTTCTTTAATTCCTTAATCAAAATGCTAGCAGTGCGCTCACTGTCATAGGTGTCAACATAGATAAACCACTTATCCGCCTTCGGAGTAAATGAGCGAAGTTGCACGGGTTTTGACTTAGTAGTGTTTTTTGGGGTTGCTACCTCTGGTTCGAGAGGTGCAAGAACCACTGCTTGTTTTGGAGGCTCGGATTTGGGTTGCTTTGGTCTGGGGTTTTTTCCTACCCAGTAAGGTCCCGCTTGTAGGGTGTTGGCTATCCAATCAGAGGCTGTCGCGGCTTCGTTTTTGGAGGAAAACCCTGCCGCCCCAATTCGATAAAAGATCTTGCCATCGACCTCTGCACGCCTTACAGAAATATTCATGGGTAACAGGTCTGATCGCAACGCCGCCAAGCGTTCCTCTGCAACCTTTCCTGAGCGGTGACTCTCGAGGTTTACGAACCAATCGCCCCCAGTCTGACTGGGAGGTTTTATAGATACCTTCCCTGACTCGGGCGATGCGGGCTTCTCTTGTGCTGAGTCATTTTCCGGCGCAATGGTTAGCGTATTCGTGGACTGAGATTTTTGTGCCGGCGACAGCGCGCTAATTTGTTCCTCTAGAGAGCGAATTTGGCTTCTGAGTGCTTCTGCTTCAAATGCGTTGTTTTTTATTTGTGTTTTCTGTTTATTTTCGGCGCGCTTCATGGAGCGAATAGTATTTTTTAACGCTGTTATCTCTGTCTCCGATGAGCTTTTTTCGTTCGACCACAAAAGCCAAAGGCCGCCGGCGAGTAAAAGGGAAGCCAAAGTGAGTATCCATGGCAACTTAGAAGGTCGCTCAGTTGCGGCCGCATCACCCATTGTAGGTTCGACATGACCCATTTCAGATGCGCTGTTTGTTGTGGGTTTCGTGGCAACCTGCCCGCCTTCTGAGTCCATGGTGTGTGGCGGGACCTCGAAGCTATCATCCGCAGGCCATTCACTCTTCTCGACTTCGCCGTCATTAGTAGAGACCTTTGTCGGCTTTAAACCGTCTGCCCAGTCAGCGGGTGGTGTTAACACTCGTTTCTTTTCTTTGTCTCGCTCGTCCATTTTTTGGTCTCCCGAACTTGGGGAAAGGTTATCAGAAAGGAAGGCAAAGCGTGTTCACTGCAACGAGGCGAATCCCAGTTTCTAGTACACTATGCAGATGGATGTATCAGATATTCTCGATGGCTTGAATGAAGCCCAACGATCAGCCGTCGCTGCGGAGCAGGGCAATCAACTCGTCCTTGCGGGCGCGGGTTCGGGTAAAACACGCGTTTTAGTTCACAGAATTGCTTGGCTTATTCGCGCTGAGGGTGTGTCGCCTTACGCGGTGATGGCTGTGACATTCACCAATAAAGCTGCCAAAGAGATGAGGGGCCGCATTGAGGAAATGCTTGGAAGACCAACTCATGGGCTGTGGATTGGCACATTCCATGGTCTCGCTCATCGCTTGTTACAGACGCATTGGGCCGAGGCGGGTTTGCCGCAGAACTTCCAGATTCTCGATAGTGACGACCAGCTCCGATTGGTGAAAAGAATCTGTCGAGAACTTGGCCTAGACGAGGCCAAATGGCCTCCGCGACAAGCACAATGGTTTATCAATGGCCAGAAAGACGAAGGGTTGCGTGCTAAGCATATTGACCCACCAATGGGTGACCTTTACACAAGGACAATGGTGCGAATCTACGAAGCCTACGAGGATGCTTGCCAAAGGGGTGGACTAGTCGACTTTGCTGAGCTGTTGTTGCGCGCTCATGAACTGTGGCTGCGCTCACCCGAGACGCTGCGTCACTACCAGGAGCGATTCAACATCTTGTTGGTCGACGAATTTCAAGATACCAACTCGATTCAATATGCCTGGCTGCGGGTCTTAGCGGGCGATGCGATACCGGTTGTTGCAGTCGGAGATGACGACCAATCGATCTATGGTTGGCGTGGTGCGAAAATAGAGAACATTCAGCGGTTCACGCAGGATTTTAAGGGCACACAAACGGTAAGACTGGAGCAAAACTACCGATCAACGAAAACGATTCTCGACGCGGCTAATGGTGTGATTGGCCACAATTCTGGGAGGCTCGGTAAAGACCTCTGGACCGATGGTGATGACGGTGAGCCAATTAAGCTCTACGCAGGCTTTAACGAGCAGGACGAGGCGCGATTTATCGTTGAGCAAATCCAATCATGGACCGATGAAGGCAATACCCGTCGATCTAGCGCCATTCTCTATCGCTCTAATGCGCAATCGCGCGTTATTGAAGAGGCGTTGATTCGTGTGGGCCTGCCCTATCGAATTTACGGCGGCCAACGCTTCTATGAACGTCTTGAAATTCGCAATGCCCTCGCCTACTTGCGACTTATAATCGGGCGGGGTGACGATCCAGCCTTGGAGCGCGTGATCAATACCCCAACCCGCGGTATTGGAAGTAAGACGATCGATGAGTTGCGCTCGGTTGCAAGAGAGCACGGGATTTCTATGTGGCAAGCCATTGGGTTGGTGCAGGAGCGAGGCCTATTAGCTTCAAGAGCGCGATCGTCTTTGGCGGGTTTCGCTGCACTGATAAACGAGCTCGATAGTGAAACTCTCGAGTTACCTCTGGAAGAGATGGTTGAACACGTTATTCACCGTACCGGTCTTATCGATTTTCACAAGGCGGAAAAAGGAGAGCGAGGTCAGGCTCGCGTTGAAAACTTAGAAGAGTTGGTCTCTGCCGCTAAGACCTTTAGAGCCGAGGATGAAACACTTTCTCCGTTGCAACAGTTTCTTGATAGTGCAGCGCTCGATGCTGGCGATAGCCAAGCTGACCCTTACGAAGACAGTGTCCAGATGATGACGCTCCACTCGGCGAAAGGCCTCGAATTTCCATTCGTGATCCTCGCAGGTCTTGAGGAGAACCTGTTTCCACACCGAATGTCCGTTGAAGAACCAGGTCGTTTGGAGGAAGAGCGCAGACTTGCATACGTGGGCATCACGCGCGCGCAGCAACGACTTCTTATTACTTATGCCGAGAGTCGTCGTTTGCACGGCAGTGAGACCTACAACACGCCCTCACGATTTGTCAGAGAGATACCGGCTGATTTGATTGAAGAGGTCAGACTTCATGGCGGTTTGACGCGTCCATTAGTGGACCGATTGCAACAACCTGTTGCGAGTTCAAATGATTCGGGACTGCGTTTAGGGCAGCATGTTCTGCATCCCATGTTTGGTGAAGGTATGGTTCTGAATATAGAAGGCCGCGGTGCAAATGCGCGCATCGAGGTAAACTTCGCTGAGGGAAGTAAATGGCTGGTTTTGCAATACGCGAATCTGCAAGCACTGTGAGGCGCTCATGAAAGAGAGAACTGTTTTACCCATAGCGGTCGTTGGCCTGCTGCTTTTGTGGATTGGCACCTTGGGTCTATGGGCGCTTGATTCTCAACGAAAAGAACCTACTGAGGTCAGTGCGGCTCAAATAGCCAGTGGCGAGCAAATCAGATGGAAACTAGTAACAACTTGGCCCAAAGGTTTGCCAGGCTTGGGTTCTGCCCCAGAGAATTTTGCTCGCCGGGTTGAAAACATGAGCAATGGGAGGCTGAGTATTCGGGTGTACGGGGCGGGAGAGGTTGTCCCACCTTTTGAAGTTTTCGATGCCGTATCTCAGGGTGTCGCGGAAATGGGGCACGGCGCCTCGTACTACTGGAAGGGAAAAATACCAGCAGCCGTATTTTACACCGCAGTTCCGTTTGGCATGACAGCGCAGGAAATGAACGGCTGGCTACATTACGGTGGTGGCTTAGAGCTATGGCGTGAGTTATACGCTCCTTTTGGTGTAAGACCGTTTGCTGGCGGTTCAACAGGCGTCCAAATGGCGGGCTGGTTCAACAGAGAGCTAAAGTCTGCTGACGATCTCAAAGGCCTTAAAATGCGCATCCCCGGTCTCGCAGGTGAGGTGTTTACAGCCTCGGGGGGTACCTCTGTGCGACTGGCGGGTGGTGAGGTCTACACCTCCATGCAGACGGGCGTGATTGACGCTGTTGAGTGGGTTGGCCCCTACAACGATCGGACGCTGGGTCTTATGGAGGTCGCAGAGTATTACTACTATCCCGGTTGGCATGAACCGGGTGCCATGCTCGAGTTTACCGTCAATCAAGACGCCTTTGACCGACTGCCCTCGGATTTACAAGCTATCGTTGAAAGCGCCGCGAGAGCAACGAACCAAGACATGCTCGATGAATTTACAGCGCGAAATAACTCGTCACTCACCGCTTTACTCGATGACTATCAGACAAAGCTACGACCGTTGCCAGATGACGTGATGGATATTTTGCACAGTAATGCGGTCATTGCCCTCGATAAGTTGACGCAAGATGACCCCATGGCAGCAAAGATCGCTGAGTCCTATGGAACATTCCTAGATGGCGTCCGCACTTACCATGAGATTTCAGAGCGCGCTTATCTCAACGCACGTGACAGGGTATTACCGCCAATCTCTTTTACTGACCAATAGTACGGGTCCGCTTGGCATTGTCGATCGCCACATAAATAAATTCGCCCTCAGTCACTTTAATGGGTTCTCCGTCGTGTTGGGAGTTGATCCACACCTCAATCAGAACGCGGACCGAGCTTCGGCCAATATCTAAAATGTCACAGTAGCAGCTGACAACGGCTCCGACATGAACCGGCGTAAGAAACGACATGCCCTGGACCGCGACGGTTGCAACCCTTCCTTTAGCGATCTCTGCTGCCGCCACACCCCCCGCGATATCCATTTGAGATAGCAACCAACCACCGAAAATATCTCCGTTGGCGTTTGTGTCTGCGGGCATTGCCACCGTTTGCAATGCGAGCTCGCCTTGTGGCCTTGGGTTTTCGTCGATGGGGTTCATTTATGTCTCCGAAAATGACGGTTGAGGCTTGATGTCTGTGATCACATGTACTGCCAATTCACGACCTCAGATCAGCGCCCCATCATACTGGGTAACCAAGTGACGATGTCAGGTACCAGCCAAAGTGCAGCGAGGAGTGTGATTTGCACAAACACGAAAGGAATAACACCGCGATATATGTCACTCGTTGCCACCGATTCGTCAGCGACACCTCGCAAATAAAAAAGAGCGAATCCGAATGGCGGTGTTAAGAACGAAGTCTGAAGATTGACTGCGATCATCACACCTAACCAAATGGGATCGAAGCCCATAGACAGAAGTATCGGAGCGACTATGGGAACGACAACAAAGGTGATTTCGATGAAGTCGAGAATAAAGCCCAGTAAGAACATGACCAACATCACTACTAAGAGTGCGATGTGCGGTCCCCCGCCCAGGGTTTCAAAAAATGTCTCGATAATCTCGTCCCCGCCGAAGCCCCTAAACACGAGTGAGAACAGTGCAGCGCCGATCAAAATTAAGAAAACCATGCTGGTTGTCTGCATGGTGGAATGCGCTATTTCTCTCAAGGTCGTTAAATTCAAGGCAGACTTGGATGATGCGAGAATCATTGCGCCGACCGCGCCGACGCCCGCAGCTTCTGTTGGCGTCGCGGCACCCAAGATAATTGAGCCGAGAACAACCGTTATCAGTGCCAGCGGCGGAATAATGGCGCCTAAAACACTTGGCTCCCCACTTATCTCTTCGTCGGGTGGAGGACAGGCAGCGGGGTTTTTCCAGCCGATGAAGAGTAAATAGCCCAGATAAAGTCCGACAAGCAAGATACCGGGTAGGAGCGAGCCCACAAAAAGATCGCCTACTGAGACTGTTTGCGTGTTGATAATGCCGCTTTGGAGTTGTGCTTGCTGATAGGCAGTCGACATGATGTCACCAAGGAGTACGAGTGCAATCGATGGCGGAATAATTTGTCCGAGTGTCCCGGTGGCGCAGATTAGGCCAGTCGCGAGTTTCGGGTCATATCCAGCGCGCAGCATTGAGGGAAGCGCAAGCACGCCCATGGTGACAACGGTCGCGCCGACAATTCCTGTACTTGCTGCGAGGAGTGCACCGACGATGATTACGGCCATACCTAAACCACCTCTGCGCCGGCCCATTGAGCTCGCCATTGCACTGAGTAACTCCTCTGCAATCTTTGCGCGTTCAAGCGTGACGCCCATGAGAATGAATAGCGGTACGGCAACCAGTGTTTCGTTGGTTATAGTGCCAAAAATTCGCCCTGACAGTGCCGCTACAAAACTCCCGTCAAAGTGCCCTGCAATGATGCCAAAAGATGCGAACAGCAGTGCTGTACCGCCGAGCGTGAGCGCTACAGGAAAACCAAATAGCAGAAGCAAACAAACGCTCGCAAAAAGAGCAAGCGCTAACTCACCTTCAATCATCCGCGGGTACCTCGCTCAATTCGATTAATCCGCTAACGATATTGCTAGCGGCTTGTAGCAGGAGCAGTAACGCCATTGCAGGAATGAGCGTTTTGAGTAGGAATACCGCAGGAATACCGCCCGGCTCTGGTGAGGACTCCATGATCGACCAACTCTCTGAAACATAGTTCCAGGAGCCAAAAATAATGAGTAGGCAGATAGGTGTTGTAAACAAGGTGTGACCCAAGGTGTTCACCCAGGTTTGTTGCCTGCGATTAAAGTTTCGGTAGAAAACATCGACGCGAACGTGTTTATCGGCGAGTAAAGTGGGTGCCGCACCAAGCATAAACAAAGTGCCATGGAGATAGAGCACGGACTCTTGCGCCGCAATGGCACCCTGTCCGAAGCCATATCGCAGAACAACAACTCCGGTTGTTACTAATGCCATCAGCAGACTCGTTAGCGCGACAGTATTGCCGATTAACAGAGTCGTGCGATTGATGGTCTGCGCAAAAGTTGCCCAGTAGTTCACTGTGTTAACCCGTTTCTCAAGACGACGTTGAAGGTTATCATCGAGTTAACCGCAATTGCAGAGAGAATCACCGTGCTTACTGTACTGTCACCCGCAAAAACGCTCGATTACGATACGCCGCCCATCACTCAGTCAGCGACCAACCCAAGGTTTATGGATCAGTCTGCACTTCTTGTAGACGATGTAAGGAGCCTTAACCCTGATGATATAAGAGTACTGATGGGTGTTAGCGAGCAGATAGCGCATCTAAACCACGAGCGGTTTATGAATTGGCAACCCGAGTCGACGACTGACAACGCAAAACAAGCGGTGCTCGCATTCAAGGGTGATGTTTACACAGGCTTGCAGGCAGAGACGTTGTCTGAGGATGACCTCGATTTTGCCCAAACTCGCCTCCGAATTCTTTCCGGTTTGTATGGCCTTCTTCGCCCGCTTGATTTAATGCAACCGTATCGTCTCGAGATGGGCCTTAAATTAGCAAATCAGCGTGGCAAAAATCTTTATGAGTTTTGGGGTCAGCAACTGACCGATACGCTGAACGCAGATCTTGAGGGCGTGAATACTGACGTTCTGATCAATCTTGCATCCAATGAGTACTTCAAAGCAGTAAAGCCAAAATTGCTCAACGCAGACGTCATTACGCCGCAGTTTAAGGACCTTAAAAACGGCCAGTACAAGATGATCTCGTTCTTCGCCAAGAAGGCGCGAGGGATCATGGCGAGGTATATCATTGATAACCGCATCACGGACCCTCAAGCACTAAAATCCTTCGCCGAGGCGGGATATTACTACAGCGAAGCCGACTCTAAAGGTGATCAATGGGTCTTCTTGCGTGATGAGGCGCCGGCTTAAGAATCCTGCTGTTTAAAGGGCAGCAGTGTGGCCGCCTCATCGCGATAGCGCCGAACGTGGTCACAGTCTCGCCGGCAAAAGTCAGCGACGGCATCTTTAAGCCTTGGCTCACCGATCCAATGATTTGAGTACGTAAGCGTGGGCTCAAAGCCTCTCTGAATTTTGTGTTCGCCTTGCGCACCCGGGTCGAAACGCGACAGCCCTTTCTCTATGCAGTATTCGATACCTCGGTAGTAGCAGGCCTCGAAATGCAAAAAATCGAACTCCTTTAAGCAGCCCCAGTACCGGCCATAAAGCGTGTCTTTATCAACGAAATAAAGTGCAGCAGCAATCGGGTTATCGCCCTCGTGCGCAATCACCATAACGGTGCTGTCATCTAGCGAGGGGCAAACATTGGTGAAAAAATCACCCGTCAAATATCCTTCGTGACCGCTTCTTTTCAGATAAGTTGTTTGGTAACAGTAGTAGAAGAATGCCCAATCACTCTCAGATATTTCGGATCCCGTTTTGGTAAATAACCGGAGATTCTGAGCGGCTATTGCTGCTCGCTCCTTCTTGAGCGCTTTGCGCTTTCGACTAGTGAATTCGCTCAAAAAATCATCGAAGCAAGAATAGCCACGGTTAAACCAGTGAAACTGTGTGGTCATTCGTTGGACTAAGCCCAGATCAGCCAACTCGCGTGATGCTTCTTCCTCTGGAAACAGGATGTGCCAGCTGGAGATTTTCTCTGACTCGCACCAATGAGCAACCGCTGCAACAAAGCTGGGAAGTGCATCTTCTGTATCTTCATCGGTCCAAATTCGTGGGCCGGTCGCGGGTGTGAAAGGAACAGCGGTCACCAGCTTGGGGTAGTACTCAAGGCCACTTCGGTGCCATGCATCGGCCCATGACCAATCAAATACATACTCTCCGTAACTGTGGCTTTTAAGAAAACCAGGCGCCATGGCGACTGGTTTATCGGCGTCCGCAAGCATTAAGTGGCAGTTTTGCCAGCCGGAATTTCCACCCGTGCTACCTGAAGACTCTAATCCCCTGAGAAAGCCTTGTGTAAGGAAAGGGTAACCCGATGAAAAAGCCCGCGCCCATTCATCAAAAGGGAGTTCTTTAACGGTGGGAAAGATTCGAAGTTCCAAGCGGGTGACCGGTTTGTGTACGTAGTGGGTTATACGGAATAGACGGTGAAATGTCCCAGTAATCCCACCACGACAATGGCGCCGATCCACTTACTCTCGTTAAACGCTTGGAAACATCTGTCACGCGACCGGTCGGCGATCAGTCGTTGATGCCGCATAAACAATGCAGCAACGGCCGCAATCGATACGTAGTAAATTGGGCCAAGATCAAAGCTAACGCCTGTTCCCACGAAGCATCCGAGGCAGAGCAATTGTAAAGCGAGGATGACCCGAGTGTCCGCCTCACCGAACAATATAGCGGTGGACTTGATACCTACCGCCAAGTCATCTTCACGATCCACCATTGCGTATTGGGTGTCATAAACAACTACCCACAGCAGATTTGCTGCGAATAACCACCACAGACTCGTGGGCAATTGGTTTTGTGCAGCTGCAAAAGCCATGGGAACGCTCCAAGAAAAGGCTGCTCCCAATACCAACTGCGGCAGGTAGGTAATCCGCTTCATAAAGGGGTAAATAATTGTCAGCAATGCACCGACGACGGAGAGTTGGACCGTTAGCCAGTTAATTTCTATGACTAACCAAAGTGCTATTGCCAGCAATACCACGAGCAAGGCCATCGCTTCGTAAACGGATATTTCACCCGTTACCAGAGGTCTGTCTCGTGTTCGCTCAACAAACCCATCGAGATTCCTGTCGGTTAGGTCATTAGTCGTGCAGCCAGCAGAGCGCATCACAAAGGCACCAACAACAAAGGTGGTAAGCAAGAAAATGGAGGGTAAGCCTGACGAGGCAATGATGAGTCCCCAAAGCGCCGGCGCCAAAAGTAAATAGGTACCGATTGGCTTATCGAAACGCATGACACGCAGTAACGCAACGAACTTTCCGGGTGTGGGAGCGGTCATGATTTAAAGCCTATCCTAAGAGACGCGAGCCTCTATTATACGTGTGCAAAAGCTTCGAGCGTGCGCGTCCAGCGTTGTTCAATCTTTTTAGCACGCTCAGCGTCGGTGCTCACAAGACGGGAGGCTATCGACTGTGCTTGCTCTAATAAATTATCGTGCTCGGGCAGTTTAGCGACTCGAAACGATGAAATGCCCGTTTGTCGTGTACCCAAAACCTCGCCAGGCCCTCTGATCTCAAGGTCTTTTTCGGCCAATACAAACCCGTCTTGCGATTCGCGCATGACAGTAAGCCGGTCACGCGCCGTTTGACTCAATGGTGACTGATACATTAACAGACAGTGACTCTCAACTGCCCCACGGCCCACTCGGCCGCGGAGCTGGTGTAATTGCGCTAGTCCAAAACGCTCTGCATTCTCGATAATCATAAGACTGGCATTGGGAACATCGACACCCACCTCAATCACCGTAGTGGCAACGAGGATATCTAAATTGCCATCTGAGAAGGCGGCCATTACCTCTGCCTTCTCCCGACTGGAAATGCGGCCATGGAGCAGGCCAATACGTTGATTAGGCAGCGCTTCCTTCAATTGGGCGGCTGTCACTTCAGCAGCGTTTGCATCGAGAGCCTCACTCTCTTCAATAAGAGCACATACCCAGTAGGCCTGCCGTCCCTGTTGGCAAGCATTTCCAACACGTTCGATAACGCTTTGCCGCCGATCGTTATCAATGAGGACCGTGGTAATTGGCTTTCGGCCCGGTGGCAATTCGTCGATTGTCGAGCAGTCTAAGTCTGCGTAGGCGACCATTGAGAGTGTTCTGGGTATGGGGGTGGCGGTCATGGTTAGTTGATGCGGTGTGATTTCATTCAGACCGCGTTGTGTCAGGGATAAACGTTGATTGACGCCAAATCGGTGCTGCTCGTCGACCAGCACAAGCCCCAGGGACTTGAAGACAACAGAGTCCTGAAACAGGGCATGTGTTCCGATGACAATATCGATTGTGCCCGCTTCAATGCTTGCAAGCGCAGCTTGTCGAGTCTTACCTTTTACCTGACCTGTTAGCCAGAGAGTCTTTACCCCCAAAGGCTCAAACCATTTCTTGAAACCAGAAAAATGTTGTTCGGAAAGAAGCTCTGTGGGGGCCATCAACGCAACTTGGTGCCCTGCCTCAACCATATGTGAGGCGGTTATTGCTGCGACAAGCGTTTTTCCGGATCCAACATCACCTTGCAATAGCCGCAGCATCGGCGTTGGGTTGCGCAGGTCATCCAAGATCTCTGAGCAGACCCTCGTCTGGGCCGCGGTTAGCTCAAAAGGCAGCTCAGCAGCAATAGCCGAGGCCAGCTTTCCCCGTGATGCGGCAGATACTGCTATTTTTTGGCGCGTGCGTTCGCGCCGAGACAGAAGCGATATTTGATGCGCAACCAGCTCTTCCAGCGCTAAGCGAAGCTGTGCGGGATGTTCGCCTGAAATAATGGCGGAAATATGAGCGTTGGGTGGCGGTCGATGTAGGAACTTGATCGAATCTGCAATTGATGGGCTATTGCTAGGAAGGCCCGTGAGAAGGTCTTCGGGTGGGTTCTGGGTCAGGTACGTCAGAGCTTGTTGCGTCAAGTTACGCATGGTGGACTGACCCATACCTTCGGTGACGGGATAGACAGGCGTTAGCGCCTCTTCTAACTGCGGCTCTCGATCACCCACCGTATACTCAGGATGTGCAAACTCGGGGCCACCCCCAACAAGACGCGGTTGCCCAAATAATGTGATGGTGTCGCCGACCCTAAGCTGAAGGGCTTGTGCACGACGGAAGTGAAAGAAACGCAAGGTCACAAGACCGGTGCCATCGTCTACCTTTACGATCAGTGTGGGCCTGCGGCCTTTGGCGATACCCGAGGCTCTGATTGTGCCTCTGACTACCGCATCGATTCCCTCTCTCAGCTCGCCTATGCAGGTGAGGCGTGTTTTATCTTGGTACCTGAGCGGAAAGTGAAACAGTAAATCTTCAACTGTCGTAAGCCCCATGGACTCCAGTTTGCTAAAAACTTTCGGGCCAACGCCTTTAAATTGTCGGATTGGCAGTTGAAGAATATTGTTCGACACAGTGAGCTTCGGTTACCTTGCCTTTTGATGATAGCGGGACGAAGGTGCTGAGGTGAAGACTCCAACGGTAATGTTCATAGGTTTTGGCGACCTCGCTACACGTGCCCTGCCGGCCCTTTCGGAAATTGCTGACGTAATCGGTGTTTCCCGCCGTCCCGAGTGCTTACCCGATGCGCTGCGCCATCGTGTTCATGGCGACTATGGATCGCTTGAGGGTTTGGCACAAGCCGCAGAGATAGAGCCCGATTATCTGGTTTTTACCCCGGTTCCCGCCGGCCGTGATGTTGTGGGCTATCAACAGGGCTATGCAGAGGCTGCAAAGCATATTGCTGGAGCGGGCTTACTGAGCAATGTTCGAAGAGCCATTTACGTGTCGTCGACGCGTGTCTACGCAGAGCGATCTGGCGGCTGGGTGGACGAGGACTCACCGTTGGCGGCTGGAGACCCATTTGTCGATGCATTATTGGCGGGTGAGGCGTGCTTTCGGCGCAACGCGACCAGCACTGTTGTTCGACCCAGCGGCCTCTACGATGGCGCTAATCCTATTATGTTACGGCCGATCCTCGAGGGCTTGTCCTCACGCGTTGGCGGTGGCTTTACCAACCGAATTCACAGGGACGATGCGGCGCACATCATTGCTGGGCTCATTAAGCGTGACTTTGCAGGAGAGCTTTTGCCGTCGACGCTCAACCTCAACGACAATTTACCGGTGACAACGCGCGAGCTTGAGGCGTGGTGCTTTAGTGAGTTGGGTCGCGAGCCCGTGGGGCATCGCGACAACCCTTCGCGTGCTAATCGGCGAGTGAGTAATGCTAAGTTGCTATCTATGGGGTTTTCTCTCAAGTACCCTAGTTTTCGTGAGGGCTACGAGAGCGCATTAAACCAATCATCTGCTTAGCCGCATTATCAGCGGGAGGCAGCGCCATGAGCTGTCTCAAATTGCGAGGATAGCCTCGATTTCCACCTGCACGCCTTTGGGTAGCGCCGCCACTTGGACACAGGCTCTCGCTGGGTAGGGTTCATCGAACACTTCGGCCATCACACCATTGACTACTTGGAAGTTACTTAGGTCTGTGAGTGAAATATTGATTTTCACAGCGTTATCGAGGCTACCTCCTGCAGCCCCTGCAATTGCTTGCAAGTTTGCAAATACTTGGCGTGTTTCCGCCTCAATACCACCAGGTACGACTTCCATTGTCACTGGGTCTAGCGGGATTTGACCTGAAATCCAGACCGTATTACCTACCTTGACCGCCTGAGAATACGGGCCAATCGCCGATGGTGCGGCTTGAGTGCTGATAACTGCGCGATTATTCATAGGATTACCTGTTGTGAGCGATAGCTCCGTTGGTTATCGACGGCTGCAACGAACTACTTTGCGAACACCTTCCATAATGCGTATGCGTTTCATCACACGGGCGAGGTGAACTCGACTATTGAGCTGCAATTCAATAATGATATTTGAAAAATGTACCGTTTCGTCCTGCGTTGAAATACGCTCGATATTGAGACCAATGGCACTCAGTTTTGTCGCCAATGTCGCGATCATACCGCGTTGGTTGGCCATCTCAATTCTCACTGCGACCGGATACGTCCCCTCAATTTGATCGTCCCAGCGTAAGGGCATAAGGCGCTCTGGTTGCTCGCGTAAATCATCAAGGTTGCGACAGTTTTCGCGGTGCACCACCAAGCCACGATCTGGACTTAAGAACCCTTCAATGGGGTCGCCGGGTAGCGGGCAGCAGCACTTTGCATAGACAAGCACATAGCCCTCTGTGCCCTTAATCTCCATCGCGCTTTGGTCGTTATCCAGTGACGCGCCCGATTGTCCCAGCAGAGTCGAAGCGACGACCTGAGGTAACTGATTACCGAGTGCTAGGTCAGTGAGTATGGTTTCGTATTCAGTGTTTGGATAATACTTTTTGGCGAGGTCTTTAATGCTCTCGTTATCGATAACCTCATTTGGAGACAAGGCGGCGATCGCTTTGTTAAGTAGTTTCAGGCCGAGTGCATTGGAGTCCTCTCGGTGCTGCTGCTTTAAATAGTGCCTGATTTGAGCTCGTGCTCGCGCGGTGACAACAAAGTTCAACCATGACGGCGTCGGCCTCCCTGCGGCCGATGTCACAATCTCAACACTGACCCCACTTTCAAGTGGCTCAGAAAGCGGTGCGAGCTGGTTATTGATGCGGCATGCAACACATTGATTACCAACATCGGTGTGAACTGCATACGCGAAGTCCACGGCACATGCTCCTTTGGGAAGAGCCATAATTTTACCGCGTGGCGTGAAGACGTAGACCTCGTCGGGGAATAGATCAACTTTGACACTCTCGATGAACTCTAGCGAATTGCCCGCCGTTTGCTGCATTTCTAGCAAGCCTTTTACCCACTCTCGAGCACGCATTTGGGGGATGTTAGCGTTCTCTTGATTGCTCTTGTAGAGCCAGTGGGCGGCAATACCATTGTTCGCCATGTCTTCCATGTCGCGCGTTCGAATTTGAATTTCTATCGGGACGCCGTGCATGCCTCGTAAAACCGTATGCAGCGACTGGTAGCCATTTGCTTTAGGAATCGCGATGTAGTCTTTGAATTCACCAGGCACAGGTTTATAGATTGAATGCACAATACCCAACGTGCGATAACAAGCATCGACATCGTCGACAATGACGCGAAAAGCAAAGATATCCATGATGTCTGAGAAGGATTTTCTTTTTTCGCGCATTTTCGCGTAAATGCTGTACAAATGCTTCTCACGCCCGATGACCGTACCTTTAATCGCGTCTCTGCTAAGAGCCTGTTCTAGCTGCTCAGTAATATCCTCGATAAGTTGTTTACGCCGGCCACGGGCGGCCTCTCGGGCGGCCTCGATGCGTCGCGCTCGCATGGGATAAAGCGTCCGAAGACCTAGGTCTTCAAATTCCATGCGAACTTCGTTCATGCCCAGTCGCGTCGCGATAGGGGCGTATATGTCGAGCGTCTCATTGGCGATGCGTTTTTTTGCCTCGGGCTTGAGAGCACCCAGTGTTCGCATGTTGTGAAGGCGGTCGGCGAGTTTGACGAGGATAACGCGAATGTCGCGCGCCATGGCGAGCGCCATTTTCTGGAAGTTCTCAGCTTGCTTCTCTTCGGCGCTATCGAACTCTACTTGAGTCAACTTGCTTACCCCATCCACCAGGTCAGCAACTTCTTCGCCAAATTGTGCTCGTATGTCTTCTTTAGAAACCCCGGTGTCTTCGATCACATCATGAAGCAATGCCGCCATGATACTTTCGTGGTCCATGTGCATTTGCGCGAGCACTGTTGCCACGGCGAGTGGGTGAGTTACGTAGGGTTCGCCGGTTCGACGAGCCTGACCGTAGTGCGCTTGCTCCGCATAGTAATAGGCGCGCTTGATGCTATTTACTTGGTCGACAGGCAGGTAGGCGTTTACCACCTCTTCAAACCCCGCCAGAGATTGGCGTTGATTATGGGTGGCGAGTACTTGCGGTCTTGATGTGGTCTGAAGTCCCAGCCGACGCGTTACGTCGGTCAGGGAGGCACCTAAAGCTTGCAGCGGTGTTGACACGAAACTGGCTTTTTAGCCCGGGGCACACAGGCTTAGAGTACGGGTGTCTCGAAGCTCGCAGCGAATTCTTCTTCCGCTTCTAATTCATGCTCTCGAGCCATAATATCGGGTGTAATTAGGCCCTCAGCTATTTCGCGAAGCGCAAGCACAGTCGCCTTGTCCGAGTCGACTTCCACCAAAGCGTCCTTACCACCTGTACTGAGTTGACGTGCACGCTTAGATGCCAAAAGCACCAATTCGAAGCGGTTATCGACGTTATCTAAGCAATCTTCAACGGTTACGCGTGCCATACAGGAGTCCTGAAACTAAAAGGGCGCGCAGTATATCGGGTGGCTGCTATCTTTGTCGATACTTCACCAATTATCGCTAGCCCAGCAAATCGGCAATAACCGGTGTCAGCCGCTTCGATTGCAGGCGCTGGGTTAATCGCTGGCTGTTAACAATCGCTCGCAAATCGGCTAGGGCCACGTTGAAATCATCATTTAGGACGACATAGTCGGCTTCATCGTAATGAGAAATTTCATCTCGCGCTGATTGCATCCTTCGCTCGATCACACTGGACTCGTCCTGCCCGCGGCCCATTAGGCGCTCACGAAGCGCCGCAGTGGATGGTGGTAGGATGAAAACGGAGACGGCCTCGGGCATTTGTTGCTTAACTTGCGCGGCGCCTTGCCAATCGATTTCCAAAATGACGTCGCTACCTTGGCTAAGTTGCTCGATCACTCCATGCTTGCTGGTGCCGTAAAAGTTATCAAAGACCTGTGCCCATTCAAAAAATCCGCCGCGTTTCTTTAAGTCTTCAAATTCGATCTCTGAAACGAAATGATAGTTAACACCATCGGTCTCTCCGGGGCGCATCGAGCGCGTCGTATGCGAAATGGACACGGTAAGGTTACGGTCTGCGTCTACAAGCGCTTTGACAAGTGACGTTTTACCCGCACCACTAGGTGCTGAGACCACATAAAGTTGGCCCTGTATGTTTTTTGTGTCACTCAAGGTTTTGTACCTGTTCTCGCATTTGCTCTATCAGTACTTTCAATTCTACCGCGGTGTTTGTGGTGGTAAGTGACGTTGTTTTAGATCCGAGTGTATTCGCTTCTCGATTCAGTTCCTGCATTAGAAAATCTAGTCGCCTACCGCAAGGATCGCTGCTGTTAAGCGCCTCATAAATAGCTTCTATGTGCGCCTCGAGGCGATCGAGTTCTTCGGCTACATCAGACTTGTTGGCTATGTAGGCTAATTCTTCTTCAAGCCGTTTTTCGTCATGGCTGATGGCGAGGGTTGCAATGCGCTCCCGCAGTTTTGTCTCGTGAGCGCTGATGAGCTCGGGCAGTTGCTCTCTGTACGCGGCAACTATACCGGTGACTGCGGAGCATCGTTCCTTTAGCATGGCTTCAAGCCTCGCACCTTCGGACTTTCGGTGTTCTACTAATGAACTAAGCAAGTCCGGCACGCAGGCCATGCACTGTATACCAAGGGCCTCTACGTCGGCCTTTTCATCAATCCAAATGCCGGGCATTTGAAGCACTTCCAGCGTTGATGGTGTGCGTGATTTAGGCAACGCCTTTTGCACCGTATCCAGTGCGCGTTTTAGCGCTATCAACTTTTCTGAGTCGACGTGGATATCATTATTGGTCCCCTCGTATTCCAGTCGAATGGCCAGCTCGACTTTGCCTCTGACGAGTGCATAATCCAGTGCCTGCCGAAGTTGTGGCTCGATGGGTTTCAATACCTCAGGTAGCTTCAATGTAATATCGAGGAAGCGACTGTTGACAGACTTGCACTCCATAGACAACTTCCACTTTCCGAGCGTAGCGGTGTGGTTGGCGAAGCCTGTCATGCTTTGTGCCATGGAATGCTCCAGGAGTTAACAAAGACAGGAGTCTATCAATTAGACTCGACATGAACATCTATTGAGAAAAATCTCCCTGAGAAAAAAGGAACGAAATGACAGTGACTTTATGCAAAAGGCCAAGCGGTCGCCGACCCGATCAAATGCGAGACGTGTCATTTGAATTGGGATTTACCAAGCAGGCAACGGGGAGCGTTTTGGCATCATTCGGTGACACCCGTGTCCTATGCACGGCGTCCATTAATGATGGGGTACCGGGCTTTTTGCGTGGTAAGGGACAGGGATGGTTAACGGCCGAGTACGGGATGCTTCCGGGCTCAACCCATTCTCGAGTGGATCGAGAAGCTGTGCGCGGTAAGCAGAGTGGTCGGACCGTTGAAATTCAGCGACTAATTGGCCGCTCGCTCCGGGCCAGCATTGATCTGAAGAAATTGGGTGAACGGACCATCACCATCGACTGCGATGTGCTACAGGCTGACGGTGGCACGAGAACGACAGCGATCACGGGCGCAAGCGTTGCGGTTGTATCAGCTTTGAACGCCCTACAACGAAAAGGTGAATTAACATCTGACCCACTGAAAAGCATGGTTTCTGCCGTGTCTGTCGGTATGTGGCAAGGCACACCTGTTCTGGATCTCGATTATCCGGAGGATTCGACAGCTGAAAGCGATATCAATGTCGTCATGTTAGCCGACGGGGGCCTCATCGAGGTGCAGGGCACTGCCGAGGAAAAGGTGTTTAGTCGCAGCGAATTGAATGCGCTTCTGGATCTAGCGGAAGCGGCCGGCGCTCAACTTCACGCGGCACAAGTGACCGCACTGGCTGCCTCATAGCTCGAAATCGTACTCGATAATGACGGGCGCGTGACTTGAAAACGCTTCCTCACTCTCCACGTGAGCGGCTGTAACATGCTCCCTGAGTCCATCAGAAATAATATGGGTATCGGTGCGCAATCCGGGCTTATCATCGCCTTCGGGCCACCATGTAAAATCATCTTCTTCATGTTCGATCAGCCGAAAGGCGTCTGAATAGCCCGCTCTGTAGAGAGAGCCTAACCAGTCTCTCTCTTCACTGCTGAATCCTGAAATATCGAGTCGATTGCCCGATTCCTCCGCATCCCTAGGCTGCCAAGCAAGCTCCCACCCGCCGCATAGGATAAATTCACGCTTCTTGTTTCGAACCTTCTGCAAATGTGGGCTCAATTGGTTTAGGAACTGCTTTTTCAGTGATCCCTCACCATCTCGCGAGGAAGGCACCAAAATACTTCCGATGCTGCATTCTGCGTAGTCGGCTTGGATATATAGCCCCAACGGATCAAAGTCCATAAACCCAAGACCAGACATGATGGCTTTTGGCATCGTACGGCAGTAAAGCGCTACACCGTTGACGCGATGATCGTCATAGTTGTCAGCAAAATAGGCGTGGTAGTCACTCGGAAAAAAATCATTGGATGTCAGCGAATATTCGGAGCATCGCGTGTCCTGCAGGCAAATGACGTCTGCGTCCTGCTCAAAGACCCAGGGAATTAAACCCTCCTCTCGCGCTCTCTCAAGCCCATCAACGACGAGTGACAAAACCTTCATTTCTGTTTCCCAATGAGTGACATGGGTATACTACGACAGTTGGTTTGTTACGTGAAAGGTGGATGTGTCGCTAGCCTTTATCCGTCATATTTTTTGTCCGTAGTTGGAAGATTGTCATGCAGGAATCTCAGAGCAAAAGCCAGTTCATTGAGCTAGCGATTCGTTTTGGCGCGCTAAAGTTTGGTGAATTTACGCTTAAGTCAGGCCGAGTAAGCCCCTATTTTTTCAATGCAGGCGTGTTTTCAACCGGTGAGGCAATGGCAACTTTGGGCGCTTGTTATGCCCGTGCGGCCCTCCCTTTGCTCGGGGACTTGAACGGTTTGTTTGGACCCGCTTACAAGGGCATTCCTCTCGCTACAGCCACCGGTATTGCGCTGCAACGCGACTACGCTCAGGACCTCTCTATTACATTTGATCGTAAAGAGCCCAAAACGCATGGTGAGGGGGGTGTGCTGATGGGCGCCTCGCTTGAGGGCAACATTTTGATCATTGACGACGTTATTACCGCGGGCACAGCGATACGCCATTCTGTTGAGTTAATTCGGGGTCAGGGGGCGAATCCCGTGGGTGTCGTTATCGGTTTGGATCGATGTGAGCGCGGTGTTGGTGACCAATCTGCAGTCGAAGAAGTGCAGGATAGTTTAGGCTTAACCGTGACATCTGTGATAAATATGCATGATATTATTCAGTGGCTTGAATCCCAGGCGGGGTATGAGAATAGTCTGCTGAAAATGAACGCTTATCGGGAGCAGTACGGTGTCTAAACCACTCGCAGTCTTCATGACAATTCTAATGAGCGCGACGGCGGCAGCGGATAACTTGTACCGTTACAAGAACAACGAAGGCGGGACGGTTGTCGACTGGCATGTGCCAGCCAAGTTTGCTGGGCGGGGCTATGAGGTGCTTAATCCACTTGGTGAGGTAATCGAGGTTGTTCCCCGGCAGCTAAGTGTGTCCGAGCTTAATGACAAGGAACTTATTGAGCGTTTGAAGCGCGACGCCGATGCTGAGCGGGCGCGCTTGGCCGAGTGGGATCGATTTTTATTGCTTCGATACAGCACGGTTGAGGACATCGACGCTGCCCGTGACAGGGCGTTGCGCGAGTTAAAAATTCGGCTGTCCATTTTGTCGAGTAATCAACGTGTCGCTCGCGATCGCCTTGAAGACGCATTGAGTCGCTTAGCTGATTTTGAACGTCGTGGCATAGAACCATCTCAACAGGACCTTGATGCGGTGGATACCCTGCGCTTTGAGATTGCATCGATTGGCCGATCTATCGAGGAACGAGACGGCCAAGTGGCCGCAGTATCTGAGGATTATGCGCGTGATCGTGGACGATTTGAGCAACTTCAAGAGGTAGTGTTGTTGCGCCGATCGCTCAGTAACGCGAGGGGCCAACAAGCTAACTAATTGTGGTTAGGTACATCAACACGAATCGCAGCCGTTGCGATTTGCCATTGATCTTCCCATCCCTCGGTGGGCGATAAATCAAAGTTTGACCTCACGAACTGAGCTACTCGTCCCTCAGCAGTTGCGAGCAGCATATTTGCAGCAACATTAACGGGAATGGCCGTTCGCCAACCTTCTTCAAATTCAGCCATGCGGAGACACTGCCGTAATTGAGTCTCAATACGGTCATAAACTTGACTGACTTGGGCGCGCAAGCGTTCGTGCTCGCCCATGAGCGCATCGCCGCTCAATATGCGTGTAATCCCAGGGTTACGCTCACAAAAAATGAGGTAGAGCGTCAGTATATTTTTACAGCGCGAGAGTTGCTGCGTTTCCTCGCTGAGAATTTGCGTGATCCGCGTGAAGAGCGTCTCTTCAACAAAATCGATCAATGACTCATACATGCGCGTTTTCGATGGGAAATGACGGTACAGGGCGGCTTCCGAGACACCGAGGTTAGCCGCTAGTTTTGCGGTTGTAATTTTACTGCCAGGACTCGATTCCAGCATTTCGGCCAGTGTTTGGAGGATTTGTTCTTTTCGACCACTTTGTTTTTTGGGCATGCTGTCCGCCGATCCATTGATTATTTTGCTGTCATGGGCGGTCAACCGTACCCATGCTCTTGTTGGTGATCAAGGTGCCAATACCTTCGTCACTGAATATCTCCAATAGTGTCGCATGCGGAACTCGTCCATCGATGATATGCGCGCTTGTAACACCCGCTCTCACCGCATCCACAGCGCAGCGCACTTTTGGAAGCATGCCACCTGTGATGATCTCATCAGCGATAAGCTGATCGATTCGCTGCGTGGTCAAACCAGTGAGAGTGTTTCCATCACCGTCTAGTAAGCCAGTCACATTGGTCAGTAGCATCAATTTCTCTGCACATAAAACTTCCGCTAGCTTCCCAGCAACGAGGTCGGCGTTGATGTTGTAGGTGTGGCCGTCCGCACTACCTGCAACCGGTGCTATCACCGGGATGTAGTCGCTGTTGGCAAGCATTGTCAAAATATCGGTATCAACGCTTTCAACCTCTCCAACGAGCCCAATGTCTTCTGCACCTTCTGGTCCCATATGGCCTGACAGCGCCTTGGCTCTAATGAGCTCGCCATCTTTTCCCGTGATGCCGACAGCTCGGCCACCATTCCGATGAATACTATTTACGATTTCCTTGTTAACCGAAGCTCCCAGCACCATCTCGACAACATCGACAGTCTCTTCATCTGTTACGCGCATACCACCTACAAATTTGGACTCGATACCCAAGCGTTCTAAAAGATGCCCAATCTGGGGTCCCCCGCCATGAACGACGATTGGGTTCATACCCACCAGCTTCATGAGCACGACATCTCGAGCGAAGCTCTCGTGCAGTTCTGGGTCAGTCATGGCGTTACCACCAAATTTGATGACCATGGTCTTGCCAGTGAACCGTTGTATGTAGGGTAGTGACTCAGTAAGGACGCGCGCGAACTGCTCGGCATCGGATCTATTCAATGACATGGATTAAGAGTTCCTCGAACTGGATGGCATAGGTGGAGGTATAGGAGGTATAGGTGGAGGCATGAGTAGTGTTAGCTCGGGTCGTTTTTGGGATAAAAGGTCGGCGACAAGGCTTTCCAGCCGACTTCGGCAGGCATCATCGTCTCCTTCAAACCGTAGCGTGGGTGTGACTCGACAGTCGATATTGTCGATATGGACCCAGCTGTCTGCAAAATCGATGCGAGTACCGTCGACTCGGGATATACGTGCACCCGCAAATGCAGCCTCGTCCGACATGAGTGTCTCGAGTGCGCTATGAAGTTGATCCCTACCCTCGAGTGATAACACGCTTAAGGATGTTTGCGGTAGGGACTCCAATAGGTTTTTCAGTGGGCCCTGGTTACTGATTATTTCCGCTAGTCTAGCAGTCGCATAAATTGCGTCATCGGAGCCGAACCATCGGTCTTTAAGGTAGATATGCCCATCGCTATCACCACCAATGAGCGCGCCTGCATCAAGCATTTCCTGCTGTAAAACGGAGGGCTTAGAGTTGACTAGCGTTACCGCGCCACCACAGGACCTGACAAGGGGCGAGAGCGAACGAGAGGTTTTATATCCTGCAATCACATCGCCTCCAGGGTGACCTGACAAGACATCTTGGCTGAGGGCCATAAAAATGTGGTCGTCTCTTATTCGGTTAGTCTGCTCGTCAAAAGCAATAAAGCGTGAGGCGTGTGAGTCGAGAATGACGCTGAGTTGTGCACCACCGGCGGCAAAAGCTGATCGAACATCTTCCAGTGAGAAACCCGGATCTTGTAAATAAGTATCAACGTTGCACGATGTTTTAAGCAAGCATTGCTCGGCCAGCGTCAGGGTTGTCTCGTTGTCACAGGCAATCGCAATACGAAGTGGCTCTGCGATAGCGATGTCGGCAGAGAGGCGATCGCAAAAGTCCTTTTGTAGGTCTAGCTTGATACTCCTGCCATTGGCAACGCCCGGCGCGCTCTCGTTTGACAATGCCGTGACACGTTGCCAGAAGTCGTCTCCGGCCCACTGTCGATTGAAGAGAGCGCCGATTGATAGGCCCCCATGTTCATTGCTCTCTAAGATCAGTGCAGCACCGGTCGACGTTCCATTGTGCGTTGCCATGTGAGCGAGTGGGGGCGGTACAGGTCCAATATCGATAACATCGACACCCACAGAGAGCAGAGCTTTCACAAGGTGCGTTTTTGCCCGCTTCACTGGCTCCTCCCCCAAAAAAGACACAACAACTGAGTGCGCACCTGATCTTGCTGCAACGCGACCAATTCCTGCGGCAAGTTTGAAAAGAGTTGCTTGTTGCTCTGCATCTTCCTTGCAGGCTTTCAGGTGTATCCATGAATCGATAATCATGGACCCATCATTTGTCTGAGTTTGTAGCTCAGGGACATCTAACAAAGCAGCCTGCACAGGTGTTTGTTCTGGTTGCTTTCTGGATTTATGAGATTGCTTTTTCGCAGTGCGAGTGGGCGCTTGCTGTCTCAGGCTATCAGCCAGCGCCGTTAGCTCGGGGTGGTACAGATGCAGCGGTTCATAGGTGCTCGCTCCGGTCATGATGCGTGTTACATCACTGTGTAATTGGTCTCTCCGCCTCGTGACGATTAACCAATAAGCTCCGGCGAGCCCTGCTAAAATGAGGAACCAAAATGTCACAGGCAATTCGGGAGTTCTGGTAAGAGCCGATGGGTCAACATTCAGGCGCAGTTCGAAGGGCGAGCCCCCGAGTGTCTGCGTGCCAACCAAGGTTGATGAGACCAATTTATTCGCTGAGGGTCCTGCGACCTGAATACTGGGGGCGCTGTCGAAAGTCTGCCATATCTGAAATTGTCCAATCGCCGAACCTTCTACCCATCGCGCCAGAACCTCATCGTGAAGCGTCACAATAACAACGCCCTGCTGGCTGGGCATTGAGAATCGCCCCGTGACAACAAGCTGAGGTTTTGTGCCCGCATTGATGATTTCAAAGTCTACAGCACCGGTTTCAAACGCTTCTCTTACCCTGTCTAGTAAGACGAGCGAATTGAGGCCGTAATCATTGGGGTCAAGGCTCGCAACTCCCATGCTATCCAGAGGGACAAGTTGCAGACTGCGACCTCCCGGAATGGACGAAAGCGTCGCGGGCGGATTTTGTACGACGAGAGGTTGAGATAAGGCGCGTTCTAAACTTGTCCTTGTCGCCTCCATGTCAAAGAGTATAACGTCAGCGCGTTGACGCACCGCTTTTTGTACTTGGCTTTTAGAAAAGTCATTGTCCTCTGAAAGCGCGGAGGCTGCTGTGAGATATAGGACCGCAGTGATCGCTGGTATCGCAGCAAGTGCGATACCAGCGAGGGCGCTAACACTCACATATCTTCGGCCACTGATGGCATTTTTTGATTGATCTGACTGGCTCATACGCTTGGTAAATGTTTCGCAAGCTCAGAAATAATGGCATTGGCCAGTACGCGCTTTGTGGAGCGTGGCATGGGGATTTCAAGGTTCTGACCAATTAGCGTGCCGTCGTTGCTGTCGCTATTGAAACCGATTTCTGAATCGCTGACGTCGTTTGCAAAAATGAAATCGAGATTTTTTTTGTACAGCTTCTCGCGCGCATGCGTAATGACATCTTCTGTTTCCGCCGCAAAACCCAACATGAGTGCAGGTCTGGCGGTCAGCTCTGCCACGGTTGCGATAATGTCGGGGTTAGATACCAGCTTGAGCTCCATGGTTTTCGACGCACCGCGCTTGATTTTTTGTGTTGCTACCGCGTCGGGTCGAAAGTCGACGACGGCAGCTGCCCCAATAAAGATATCCGCGCTATCTGCAGATGCCAGGCTGGCATCGAGCATTTCTTGCGTTGTTTCGACGCGAATAAGCTCGACGCCCTTGGCGGGTTCACAGTGAACCGGGCCCGAGATGAGCGTGGTCTGGGCGCCCGCATTCGCGCAGGCCTCTGCAAGCGCATAGCCCATCTTTCCCGAGCTACGGTTGCTGAGGTATCGCACAGGGCAAAGTGGCTCTCGCGTTGGTCCAGCGGTGATTACCACTCGCTTTCCCGTGAGTATCCCTGTTTCTGCGCTTGCGATAAGGGTCTCCACAATTTCTCTCGGATCCAGTAAACGACCCGCCCCAATATCCCCACAGGCTTGGCTACCAGCATCGGGCCCAAGTAACGTGATTCCGCGCTCTTTAAGGCTATCAATGTTCTTTTGCGTTGCTGCCTTCGCCCACATTTCTTGATTCATCGCGGGTGCGACAAATACCGGCGCCGGCGTCGCGAGCACACAGGCGCCGAGAAGATCGTCGGCTCGGCCTTGCGCTAAACGAGCGATGGAGTCGGCACTTGCAGGTGCAATGACAAGCGCATCAGCCCAACGCGCGAGCTCTATATGGCCCATCGCCGCTTCGGCTTCAGTATCTAAAAGCCCAGTATGAACGGCATTTCCCGATAGCGCCTGCATTGTGAGCGGGGTGATGAACTCGCAGGCGCCCGACGTCATGACGACGCGCACATTCGCACCTTCACGTATCAGCTCGCGTGTGATCTCTGCTGCTTTATACGCCGCGATACTGCCGGTGATACCAATGATGAAATTGCGATTTAAAAGTCGTGCCATTTGCTCTGCGCAATTGGGAAAGTTGATGCCAAAGGTAGCATCCACGCGGCGCGAATCCTACCAGTCTCGTCTGGTAGTACTGCCCACAGAATGCCCTTAAGCGGGTTTTCAAGGTGTTCCGGCCGCGCTATTCACCGAGTACCTCTGCCCGTCTAGGTCAAGGGAACGTGTTAATGGCGATTTCACTCGTGGCAGGACGGTCGTTCAGCACCGATGGATCAGCGCCTCTTGTTGCATAGCCCGCATGGAACCCGCGTGGAATAAGCGCCGCGATAAGGCTGTTTTTTTAGCTGAGTAGCTTTCTCCGCCACGCGCATCAGCCTCGTTACTTAGTAGTGACACAAGAGAGTAGAGCTAGTGACAAAAAAAAAGTGGAGGGAAGCAGAGAGACCAGAGAGAGACCAGAGAGAAATATTGGGTGGTGGACAGATTGACCTTTAAGGGCACGGACGGCATGGCCATAACAAGGGACACCATTGCGTACCCGTTAACTGTGATTGACTTATTTGTCCAGTTCCTCGGACTCTCTGCCGCTGAGGTTGAGGAGGTGCTCCTTACTTGTCCCCAATCCCTACCCTTGCGAGCCTTCCTGAGGCGATTGGCAGACAAAACTCTTTCGCATCACTTAGTCACTGCACCAATCAGAGCACGATTACATGCGTTATTCGAGTTACAGGCGCTCATGGCAGAAGAGTCCTTAATCGTTCAAAGAGGGATGATTAATTGGTGTGAGCTTGCGGATTTTTTGGTCGTAACCCTGGATGGGAGAGCGCGTGAGACCTTTATGGCGGTTTTTTTTGATGGTCGATATCGGCTGATCGCCAGTGAGATCCTGTTTGTTGGTTCAGTTGACAGCGCCTGTGTTTATCATCGAGTCATCCTTTCGCGAGCGCTCGCCCACGAAGCGACTTCTGTGGTTGTTGCTCATAACCACCCGTCAGGCTCACTGGTCCCTAGTCAGGCAGATATCGAAACGACACGTGAGTTGGTGAGATGTTTGAAATTATTGGATATCGCACTGTTGGACCACGTTATTGTCGCCGCGGGGCGCTTTGAGAGCCTGAAAAACTTGGGATTAGTGTAACTCTGCGTGTTGCTTAAGCTCTGGGCCTTTGGTATCTTGCCGCTCCTTTTTTTGGTGGACAGACAGATGTCGCGAGTATGTCAAGTTACAGGTAAGCGTCCAATGACGGGCAATAACGTCTCGCATGCGAAGAATCGCACTCGGCGACGCTTCCTGCCCAACCTTCATAATCATCGTTTTTGGGTGGAGTCTGAGAAGCGCTTTATTTCTCTGCGCGTGTCTCCCAAAGGCATGAGAATCATCGATAAGCGTGGGATCGAGACTGTTCTTTCTGAACTTCGTGCCCGCGGCGAAAAGGTTTGAGGAGTAGTTAGCGATGCGCGAAAAAGTGCGAATGAATTCTACGGCGGGCACAGGCCATTTCTACACAACTGACAAAAACAAGCGTACTACGCCTGATAAGTTGGAGATGAAGAAGTACGATCCCGTGGCGCGTAAGCACGTGATCTACAAAGAAGGTAAAATCAAGTAGATGCAGTACACGTAAAAACCCCGGCAACGCCGGGGTTTTTTTTGCGTATCGCCCAGGCTTTTGGAGAGGCAAGTGCCAGAGTTACCCGAAGTAGAAACGACACGAAGAGGAATCGAGCCCCATATTGTCGGTCGCAGAGTGTCGAAGGTGACCATCCGTGACCCAAGATTGCGATGGCCAATTCCCGATAACCTCGAGCGGCAACTAGAGGGCAAACTCGTGGTAGCGACTCGTCGCCGCGCAAAATATCTACTCATCGATTTCGAAACGGGCAGTCTCCTTGTGCATCTAGGCATGTCAGGCTCACTCAGGATAGTCACCCAGAATGACCAGCCGCGTAAGCATGACCACGTTGATATAGCCCTTGATAGCGGATGTTTGCTTCGCTATCACGATCCCAGACGATTTGGGAGCATGCACTGGCTGGCCGACAACTCTCATATGTTGCTTGACCATCTCGGCCCCGAACCGCTGTCCTCGGAATTCTCTGCTAATTACTTGCATCGAATATCACGAAAACGAAGTGCGCCAGTGAAGCATTTCATAATGGATGCGAAAGTCGTAGTGGGCGTTGGCAATATCTATGCAAACGAAGCACTCTTTATGGCTGGTATAAGACCGGATCGTGCGGCTAATAACATTAGCAAAGCGCGCTATGGACTTTTGGTTGAAGCCATCAAGCAAGTCCTGGCCACGGCGATTGAGGTAGGTGGTACGACGTTGCGCGATTTTGTGGGTGGTGATGGCCAGGCGGGCTATTTTGCGCAGAGCTTGCAGGTTTATGGGCGTGCCGGGAGGCCTTGCAAGCGCTGTAAAGATCAAACACTGAGAGAGATACGGCAGTCTAACCGCTCAACGGTCTTTTGCATTAGTTGCCAGCGTTAGCTGCGAATTTTTCTTTTAATGCTGCCAGTACAACCGGCGTTACGAAGTCCTCAATATCGCCATTCATCGAGGCAATCTCACGAACCAGGGTAGATGAAATGTGTGAAAGGTTATTCGTGGGGGTCAGGAAGATACTCTCAAATTTGGGATTCATAGCCCGGTTCATGTTGGCGAGTTGATACTCGAACTCAAAATCAGCGGTCGTCCGAATACCACGCAGCACGCAGTTTGACCCTTGATCTTCAACGAAGCGAATCGATAGCCCCGAGAAGCCCTTCACCTCAATATTCTCCAGGTGACTAAGGGAGCGTTCTGCAAGGTCAATCCGTTCCTCGGTCGAGAAAAGAGGTTGTTTCTTGGCACTATCGGCAACCCCAAGAACTACTTTGTCAAACAAGCTCGCAGCTCGCTCCACGAGGTCCACATGGCCTTTATGTATTGGATCAAATGTTCCGGGATATACGATCGTGTGTTGACACATGGCAGCTCTCTCACTCTCTACTCGATGAGACTACACAACCCAAATCATCAGGACAAATCGAGCGACCTAAGTCGCGAGAGGCTAAAGGAGACGTCGCCGGCGTGTTTTTCTTTGATGGTGTCCAGGGCAGTAGTCGTCCATTGCGAACTTTTTGCTGTTTCAATGTAGATCAGGGACTCCGCCGTAATTAGGGGGCTTGTTAACAACCAGTTTAAACAACCCTCGAGTGAAGACCCCTGAAACGGCGGATCTAAAAATACGATATCGAATCTGCCTTTCGTTGGAAGCGGCGCATTCGCATTGGCCAGTAATAGCTCACACCGATCGGTGGCATTAAAGTCTCGACAATTATCTTGAACTCTCTTCAGTACGGATGGGTTTTGCTCCACAAAGCAGCAGTGACTCGCGCCCCGCGACAGCGCCTCGAATCCTAAAGCCCCTGACCCCGCAAACATGTCTAAACACCGTGAGCCTATAATATCGCTAGCAAGCCAGTTAAAAAGGGTCTCTCTTACTCGATCGGCGGTGGGGCGGAGTCCTTCGGCATCCGAGAAGTTTATCTTTCTTCCGCGCCAACGGCCGCCAATAATCCGGATCTGATTTGAGTGGCCTCGCGTTCGACTTTTGCTCATGATGCAGGCACCTGATGGTAGACTCGCGTAGCATAACGCCGATCGTGGGCGCGGCCATTATGGGAGCCTAAAAAACTATGAAGTGGTTTGGACGGAAGCAGAAAGAAGAGGCGCAAGAAGTGTCCGATCTTGCTGCCAAAGGCGAGGCAGTAGAGAGTCAGGAGTCGGAGCAGACGTCATGGTTTGGGCGTCTAACGGCAGGCCTTGGTCGAACAAGTCAATCACTTATATCTGGCCTGGAGTCAGCGCTGGGAACGAGGGCGACTATTGATGACGAAGTTATTGAAGCGCTTGAAACCGAGTTGTTGATGGCCGATGTCGGTGTGGCAACAACACAAACGATTATGGATCGTTTAATCGAGACGCACCCACGGAGCTCCACTGTTGATGCCGAGTCCGTGATGTCAACTCTCAAGCACCTTTTGGTCGAGACATTGGTATCCGAAAACAGTGAGCTTCCCGCGCCAAGCGAGGGGCCCTTAGTGATCTTGGTTGTGGGAGTCAATGGTGCGGGTAAGACAACCACAATCGGAAAATTAGCGCATCGTTATAAATCAGAGGGCAAGTCGGTGATGTTGGCCGCCGGAGACACGTTCAGGGCGGCCGCTGTTGAACAACTTCAGACTTGGGGTGAACGGAATAATGTCCCGGTCATAGCCCAGCACACGGGTGCCGACAGTGCGTCCGTCCTATTCGATGCCTTGAGCGCTGCAAAGGCTCGAAATGTCGATGTATTGCTTGCCGATACGGCAGGACGATTGAATAACAAAGCGCATTTAATGACCGAGTTAGAAAAAATTGTTCGCGTAATTAAAAAGGCTGATGAAAATGCACCACACGAAACACTTCTTGTGCTGGATGCAGGCACGGGGCAGAACGCAGTTGCACAGGCGAAAGAGTTTGATGCGTGCGTCGGTGTGACAGGTATTGCGTTGACGAAGCTCGATGGTACGGCAAAAGGTGGTGTGGTTTTCGCCATTGGCGAGCAGATTAAACGACCCATTCGTTTTATCGGTATTGGAGAAGGTGTTGCGGATTTGCGCCCCTTCGACGCAGGTGAGTTTGTCGACGCACTTTTCAGCCCGGTTGAGTCGTGAATCATGGACCTTGTTTTTGATCGTGTAGGTAAACGCTTCGATCAGCGCGATGCGCTCCTTGACCTGAGCTTCAGTTTGGCCAGTGGTGAGATGGCGTTTCTAACCGGACATTCGGGGGCTGGAAAAAGCACACTTTTGCGATTGTTATTGTTGCTGGATCGCGCGAGTTCAGGTGAGGTGTCAGTGGGTGGACGGGCACTTTCAAAAGTTCGGGACTCCGATGTGGCGGCCTACCGGAGGGACTTCGGTGTGGTCTTTCAGGATCATAAGCTTTTATTCGATCGCTCAGTTTTTCACAATGTCGCGCTACCCCTAGAAATAGCAGGATTTAATAAGCGCGATGTAGATCGTCGTGTGCGCGCTGCACTCGACAAAGTAGGACTCTTAGAGAGGGAGCGAGCGGCGCCAGAGATGTTGTCAGGTGGAGAGCAGCAGCGTGTTGGTATCGCACGAGCGGTTGTTGCGAGACCTAAGATCCTCATTGCGGACGAGCCAACAGGTAATTTGGATCCGCAATTGTCCGCTGAAATTATGGGATTGTTTTCTGCGTTTAATGGCGTGGGTGTGACTGTTCTTGTCGCCAGTCACGACTTAGCGCTTATTTCGCGTATGTCACAGCGTATCCTAACGCTGAAAGAAGGACGATTGATTACCCTCAGCAATGCTGCGCGAGGGGAGAGCTAATGGCCAAAAAGTCACCGCAGGGCACCGGTTCAGGCCCGATGCCAAAGTTTATAGCTTGGGTACATCATCATCGGCAAGCTGCCCTCGATAGTTTGGAAAAACTGATTCGAACGCCTTTTTCTAATACGATTACCATTCTCGTTATTGCGATTGCCCTGGCACTACCGACTTTCGCACTCAGCGTTGCGCAGACGGCGAGTGACGAAATTAGCCAGCTCGATGCGCCACCTCAACTCTCTGCTTTAGTCGAAGCAGCTCTGTCCTATGAAGACGCTCTGGTTTTAGCGGACCGTATTGAGCGCAAACCTGGCGTAGCTGCGGTGACAGTTATCGACCGAGATACCGCCCTGGCAGAGTTTATTGATGCTACGGGTCTCGAAACCCTGTCGGGCCGATTAGCGCGTAATCCCCTCCCGCATACGCTTTGGATTTACCCGGCTTCCAACCTTCGCACTGCTGGTCTTGAGCAGCTCAGCACCGATCTGTCAGCGCTATCCGGCGTGTCTGAAGTTATTGTAGATAGTCGTTGGTTGGCGCGTCTTGAGGCTTTTATCGCGTTAGCGCGCTCAATTGCTTTCGCGCTGGGGGTGGCAATGGCATTGGGAGTTATTCTCACCCTCGGTAATACTTTGCGGTTGGGGATTGAGTCGAGAAGAGAAGAAATTGTTGTGATTAAGTTAATCGGTGGAGGTGACGCATATGTGCGTCGTCCATTCCTTTACACGGGAGCTTTGATGGGGTTTTTAGGGGGAGGTGTCGCCGCACTCTTGGTTCTGATTACTCTCGAGACGTTAAAGTCACCTATAGGTCAGCTTGCTGCACTTTACGGGCGCTCTTCAGAGTTGTCTGTCTTTGGCTTATCCAACCTGTTTTTTCTTATTGCTGGAGGCACGATACTGGGTTTAATGAGCGCCGCTTATTCGGTTCAGCTTCATTTGGGGCGAATTCAACCTCGTTAGAAATCGCGGAACTTCAGCGTGAGTTAGCACTCTCAAGACAAGAGTGCTAATATTGAGGGTCAGTAAGGAGGTTTCCGGAATGCCCAATACAAATACAGCAGTCGCGTTATCGCCCAGTGCCGTACTCAGTATGGCGCCCGGTGCCAATCTCGGCGCATATGTACAGACAGTCAGTTCTATTTCCATTCTCTCAGCCGAACGTGAGCGTGAACTTGCTGAGCGACTGTTTTACGAGAGCTGTGTTGAATCTGCGAGAGAGTTAGTACTCGCTCACCTGCGATTTGTGGTTCATGTAGCCCGCTCTTATTCCGGCTACGGGTTACAGGAAGCCGATCTTATTCAAGAAGGTAATGTCGGTTTGATGAAGGCCGTGAAGCGCTTTGATCCCACGAAAGGCGTTCGCTTGGTATCGTTCGCTGTGCATTGGATAAAAGCCGAAATGCACGAGTACATTCTTAAGAATTGGCGCATCGTTAAAGTTGCTACGACTAAAGCGCAACGCAAGTTGTTCTTTAATTTGCGTAGTCAGAAAGCCGGTACACATTGGCTTACCGAGGCCGAGACACTGGCGATTGCAGAGGATCTCGGTGTGGATCCTGCTGAGGTCACCCGGATGGAAAGTCGATTATCCGGGCGCGATGTGGCTTTTGACATGCCCGTGGATGCTGACGAGGAGTCTGCATGGCAAGCACCCCAGCAGTATCTCGAGGATCAGGCCATGGATCCCGCTATGATGGTCGAATCTGCTGACCATGTGGCGCATGAAGAGAGTCAGCTATCTCAGGCACTGTCTTCCCTCGATGCGCGGAGTCGCGACATAGTCGCTCGCCGCTGGTTGTCAGAGCCAAAGGCAACGCTGCATCAGCTAGCGGATGAGTACGGTGTGTCTGCTGAACGTATCAGGCAGCTTGAAAGCAACGCAATGAAGAAGTTGCGAACGGGAATGCTAGCCTAAACACCTTTCTATGAACGTTTCTTATGTGACTATCGCTTGCGCGCTGGGGTTCGTAGGCGTCGCTTTGGGCGCCTTTGGTGCGCATGCGCTCGCAACGGTTGTCTCGCCCGACCGCTTGGCAACTTGGTCAACGGCTGTTGACTACCACCTTTTCCATACGTTGGTCATTTTGGCCTTGTCAGGTCTCTTTAGAGATAAGCATTCACTTTGGCTAACGCGTGCACTGAATGCCTTTGTCGTTGGGATTTTTGTTTTTTCAGGAAGCTTGTACGCGCTGGTTATCACGGACGTCAGTGTCTTGGGGGCCATTACACCCGTTGGTGGCCTCTTCCTGTTACTGGGCTGGATATGTGCTTTTGTCGCGACTCGTGAGTTGATTGAAAATGACTGATCGATTCGCTCAGCGAATTAAAAGCTTCGCCATCCGTGCAGGTAGGATGACTGAAAACCAGCAAAGAGGTTGGAACACCGGATTTCCAAAACACGGCTTTCAGTTGAGTGAGAAAAATTTTGACTGGGATCTGTCGTTTGAGGTCGCGGGTCGTCGCGTTTTGGAAATAGGGTTTGGCATGGGCGATAGCTTGGTTGCTATGGCTCGTCAAAACCCCGCCGATAGATACCTCGGCATCGAAGTGCACACACCAGGTGTGGGTAAATTGTTATCAGAAGTCGATAAATACGGGATCAATAATCTGAAGGTCTTCGCAGAAGATGCAGTTCAGGTGATTGATGAAGCGATACCCCTGCAATCCGTTGATTTAATGCAGATTTTCTTCCCAGATCCCTGGCATAAGAAGCGTCATCACAAGCGGCGATTGATACAGCCAGAGTTTGTCGAGCTGGTTGTAAGTCGCCTCTCTGACGGCGGATATTTGCATCTGGCCACTGATTGGCAGCCCTATGCTGAACATATGATGGAAGTGCTGTCGGCCAGTTCCGCACTCATCAATACGGCAGGACTGAACAATTACATTCTGCGACCGGAGTCGCGTCCCGAGACGAAGTTTGAGCGCAGAGGACATCGGCTAGGACATGGTGTATGGGATTTGATGTTCGAGAAAGCGACGTCGGATCGCGGTTAAATCTCTAATAACTTAAAAAAACGCCTCTACAACAGAATCCAAATAGCGATACCCCAGCGGTGTGGTGGCAAGTCGATTTTGATCGCTTTCCATCAGTCCACGCGCTTTCAGTGATTCAAGCGTTTTTTGGATTGAACCGCGCTCCTTGCCGGTTCGTTCCAGCAAGAGCGACACCGGGGCACCCTGACGTAATCTCAATATATTCATCATAAACTCGCCCACAATGTTGTCATTTGAAATTGCGTTCAGTGCGTTGATACCAACACCAGCTCGCTCATGTTTAAACTCTTCTAAGTAGTGTGCAGGGTGACGCGTACGCTGAAACCGATAAACACTGCCGTCAACAGTTATTTTGCCGTGAGCACCTGCTCCAATGGCTAAGTAATCGCCAAACAGCCAGTAATTTAGGTTGTGCCGCGACTCCTCGCCGTCCCTACTCCATGCCGATACTTCGTATTGGTGAAGACCTGATTTTTCGAGTAATTGGCGAACGCTCGCCTGCCAAGGCTCAACAATATCGGTGTCCGGTAGAGCGGGTGGCTTGGACCAAAATGCGGTATTTCGTTCGATAGTGAGTTGATACCAGGACAGATGAGTGATGCCAAAACTCAGCGCTGTTTTCACATCCGCGATCGCCTCCGCCCGCGTTTGGTTTTCGAGTCCATACATCAGATCAATATTCAGCCTTTGAAAGCCCGCCGAAAACGCTATGTCAACCGCGGCCTTTGCTTCATAGGCGCCATGTATTCGGCCGAGATTTCTCAAATTGTCATCGTCGAAACTCTGAACGCCAATGCTTAGCCGATTGACTCCCGCAGCTTTGTACCCAAAATATCTTTCCACTTCAGCGCTGCCTGGGTTGCTTTCAAGTGTGATTTCACAATCCTCGGTTAGCGATACTCGAGCCCCGACCCCCTCCAAGATTTGAGCAATGGCTGCGGCTGAAAATAAACTCGGCGTGCCACCTCCAAAAAAGATGGTGGATATCGACCTACCGCCGACTAAATCGAGCTGTTGATCGAGATCATTAAGCACAGCTGAAACGTACATCGGCTCAAGATCTGCGCTGTAATTTTCATGGGAATTGAAATCGCAGTAGGGGCACTTCTTCTCGCACCATGGAATATGGATATACAGCGAGAGCGTATCAGGAAGCTTCACAAAAAACGTTTAGTTGCGGCGCGAGGGCGCTCAGCGCAATAGCGCGATGGCTCAAAGATTGTTTTTCATCCCGTGTCATTTGTGCCGCTGTAATATCAAAGCCGTCCGGGATAAATAATGGATCGTAGCCAAAGCCACCATCACCCGCGGGTGCCTCAGCGATTCGCCCGTGCCATCGTCCTTCGGCAACGATTGGCATGGGGTCTTTCGCATGCTTTACCAGTGCAATAACGGCAACATAAAACGCGCTTCGATCTGCACCTTCGGCGCCCTTGAGGGCGTCGAGCAGTTTCTCGTTGTTAGCGGTATCGCCTTGGCCTGAGTAACGTGCAGAGAAGATGCCTGGTGCGCCGTTGAGTGCCGGTACAACAAGACCAGAATCATCTGCCATCGCTGGATGATTTGTTTTCTCTGATGCATGGCGTGCTTTGATCAGCGCATTCTCGATAAATGAAAGGCCGGTCTCATCGGCATCTTCCACACCGAGCTGAGCTTGCGGAACCACCTCTAAGTTGAGCTTTACGAACAGCCGCTCAAACTCTCTGAGTTTTCCTGCATTGTTACTTGCCAGTACGAACGCCATGGCGAGCTACTCTTGGCGCCATAGCTGCGTTTTGAATTTATATGTGTATGCTTTTTCGGCGCCCTCGGGCTTGAAGGTGAATTCAAAGAAGCGGTACTCCCTATCCAGGAACTCAAACGGCACCAGGTAGTAGGTCGCGCGACCCTCCTTGATTTCTTTTACCTTCATTTCGCCACCGGTGATTAAGTCCCAAGTTCTGCCTTCGATTTCCATCGCGCGGCCACGAATATCTCCGGCTTGTGCATCTCGCACCGACAGAGTCAGCATGGCCTTATCCTTGCCTCTCGGGATGCCAAACTTGGCCGCGATTTCAGCAGTGAGAAACGTCGTGTAGACAATGCTGTGATGCAGTTCGAACTGATCAAAGCGCTCGGATTGCTGTGCCTGGGCCTGCGCTGCACAAAGTGAGATTATCAGGCTGAGTAAATACTTCACGTGCGTCGAATCCTATAGCTGGCTGATTTAGCGAATAAATTCGGCCAAAGCTTAGCCAACATATTCCCGCTCTCGGATGTTTTGCGCTCGATAATATCGATCTCGAGTTGGTCACAAAGTCGTTCAAAGTCGTCTACGGTACAAAAATGAATGTTTGGGGTGTCAAACCAGCTGTAGGGAAGGGCCTTGGTTTGCGGCATTCGACCTGATAGCAAAAGCGATAGGCGAGATCGCCAGTGTCCAAAATTAGGAAAACTTACGACAGCTTCATGCCCAATGTCGACGACCCGCTCAAGCACAGCGTGTGGCCGCGTCAGCACTTGGAGTGAGAAGGCAATGATCACGACGTCAAAACTCTTGGGATTGAAGTTTGATAATCCGTCTTCCATATTTTGTTGGACGACACACAAACCCCTCTCGATTGCCGCAATAAGATTTTTGGCGTCGATATCAACACCGAGGCCAGAGATTGCCTTTTGCTCGGTGAGTGCAGCAAGCAACTCACCATCGCCACAACCCAGGTCCAGTACGCGACTCCCCGGGTTCACCCAGTCAAGGATGGTATTGATGTCACCGCGCAACATCATGATGCAACCCTCTTCATCCAGGCGCTGACCAGCGCTATATAGTTTTCGTCCTTGAGTAAGAAGCCATCGTGGCCTGCATCGGACTCAATATCCGCATAAGTCACTTTTTTTCCGGAGGCTAACAGCGCGTTAGTCATTTCCTGTGATCGACTCGGTGCAAATCGCCAGTCGGAACTAAACGATACGATCAAGAACTCCGCTGTTGCTTTGGCAAGAGCCTCGGTGAGGCTGCCCTTGCCGTGCGATGCCAGATCGAATCGGTCCAGCGCACGCGTCATAATGACGTAGGTATTTGCATCGAAGCGTCCAGCGAATTGTGAGCCTTGGTATCGAAGGTAGCTTTCGACCTGAAAGATTGGCTCATCATCATCGGGCTCGAAGCTGCCCTGACGAAGCTCACGCCCAAATTTATCCGACATCTTATCCGCAGACATGTAAGTCAAGTGCCCTACCATGCGAGCTAATGCCATACCTTTCTCGGGGATCGTTTGAGCGAGGGCGTAATTTCCTTCCATCCAGTGTGGATCGGAAAAAATGGCCTGTCGGGCGATTTCATTGAATGCGATATTTTGTGCGCTCAGTCCCGGTGCGGCAGCGAGCACAACACAGTGACTGAGCCAATCGGGATAGCGTACCGACCATTCCAAGGCTTGCATGCCCCCCAAGCTGCCTCCAATTACGGCTGCCCAGTGTGATATGCCCAAACGCTCAGCAAGCCGCTTTTGTGTCTCTACCCAGTCTTCGACTGTCACTTGAGGGAAAAGGCTGCCCCACGGCTTTCCTGAGCTTTGGCTAATACTTGATGGCCCCGTTGAGCCATCGCAGCCGCCAATATTGTTCGAGGAGACAACGAATAATCGGTTGGTATCAATGGCTTTACCTGGACCGACCATGGTGTCCCACCAGCCCGGCTTTTCGTCGGTCTCGCTGTGATAGCCCGCTGCATGGTGATTGCCCGACAAGGCGTGGCAAATCAGAACCGCATTGCTACCCTCGGCGTTCAGAGTGCCGTAGGTTTCATAGATAAGTGTGTACTCCTCGAGTACTTCGCCCGACCTGAGAAATAAAGGTTCATCGAAGTGCGCGGACTGAGGCTCCACAATGCCGACGCTCGCTTGTCTATTCCTATCGCTCATTCGATCATATTCCGATGACAAAGGCAGGCATACCGACCGCTACCGCCATGTGGCTTAGTGATACTCGGATAACATTGATACCGATGAAAAGAATAATAGGAGAGAAATCCAGTCCACCCATGGGGGGGATGATATTTCGAAGCGGTGCCATGACAGGCTCGGTGAGTTGCCAGATGAATTCGACGGCCGGGTGATTACTCTGTGGTGCGAGAAAACTCACCACAATCATTGCGATCACGCTGTAAAAGATGATGTTGATGAGTAAACCTGCTGCGCCAAGTGCACTCCAGACAAGTGCCTGACCTACATTAAAGACGTCAAAGCGGCTCAGAAGCATAAGGATTACTGCGATGTAAAGCATTTGGCACAGTATCAGTACTGTAAGCGCGCCGGCGTTAACCCGCCGGCCCGTTGGAATCACTTTGCTAAACGGTGAAACCAGTGGATCGGTCACTTTGCGCAGCCCGGTTGAGATTGGGTTGTACGGACTCACACCGCAAAGTTGGGCGAGAAAGCGCGTTGCAATCAAGAAAAGGGCTAAGCTAAATAGTGGTGAGGCAATCGTGAGCGCGATATCGGACATTGCACCGTTCATGAGCCAAACTCCTCGCTTAATTCGATTGATCGTATCCGCGCTGCCTCAACAGCGTCGTCAACCACGGCCCTTAATCCCGCCTGCTCGAATGAGAGCACTGCTTGCTCAGTCGTACCACCCGGACTGGTTACATTGGTGCGGAGTTGCGAGAGCTTGTCATCGCTTACGGCCGCTAACTTGGCAGACCCTATTGCCGTTTGTACCGCGAGTAAACGCGCCTCTTCGGGCGGCATGCCAAGACGCATAGCGGCGTCGGTAAGGCTCTCCATGAATAGAAAAAAATAGGCGGGACCACTACCAGAAATCGCGGTCACCGTATCAAGGTCCGACTCTTTTGAAACCCAGAGAGTTTTGCCAACGGCTCCCATGACTTGCTCCGCCAGCGCAAGCCCGTGCTCGGCGCACCGGCTGTTCGAGAGCAGGGCGGTCATCCCCTCGTTTACCAGCGCAGGTGTGTTGGGCATACAGCGGATAATGGTTGATGTATCGCCCAGCCCGAGCATCGTTGCCAGTGACCGTGAGTCAATACCTGCCATTATCGAGAGTACCGAGGTCGATGAGGATAGCTTACCTTTTAATGAAGCCAGCACACTGGATGCAATCTGTGGTTTTACGGCGAGCACAACCAAGTCATCTTCGATTGCTTCAGATACACTGCCGTAAACGCGGCTTAAACCCAAACCTTGCGCCTGCTGCCGCGCTTTCTCCGAGGGATCGACAACGCTAATCTGATCGGAGAGGAAGCCGTTGTCTAATAAACCGCCATAGATAGCGACAGCCATATTCCCGCCACCAATAAATGTGATCGTTGATTGGCTCACTTGCATTTACCTCTCTTTAGTACGCCTTTACTTCCGCTGGCTAATTATACCGCGCGCCGAAAATATCTGTGCCTATTCTGACCATGGTCGCGCCTTCTGTAATTGCCGACTCCATATCCGCGGACATACCCATAGACAGCTCATTCATTTCTCTCGGTATTCCCGGGATGCTAAGAAGCTTCGCAATCAGCTTGAACTGCTCGCGCTGGCTTACAGGATTGTCTGCGGGTGCTGGAATAGCCATGAGGCCTCGCAACTTAAGGCGCTCCATCTCACTGACTGCAAGCGCTAGGTCGAGCAGTTCCGCTTCCGACGAGACCCCTGATTTCGTCGGTTCATGGGGTATGTTGACCTGCAAGCAAACATTGATCGGTGGCAGTTCTTCAGGCCGCTGCTCGTTTAATCGCCGCGCAATTTTTATTCGATCAACACTGTGAATCCAGTCGAAATGAGTTGCTACGAGCCGCGTTTTATTCGATTGAAGTGGACCTAAAAAATGCCAAACGATATTTAAATTTCGACAGGCGTCGATTTTATCCAAGGCCTCTGAAACGTAGTTCTCCCCAAAATCGCGCTGCCCTTGAGCATAAGCGGCCTTAATCGCTTCGACCGGCTTGGTCTTGCTGACCGCGATAAGTCTCACGTTTTGTTTGTCCCTGCCTGCTGATTCTGTTGCTTTAGACAGTCGGTTTCTGACCGCAGATATGTTTTTATGTATGTCACTTACGTTCATGGCCGTATGGTACGCTGGACGCCGCGTTTGGGATACTCACGGGGAGGGTCAGTTTCATGGATATTACCGAACTTTTGGCGTTTACCGCGCAGCAGAACGCGTCAGATTTGCACCTCTCCGCGGGGTTACCTCCAATGATACGAGTGGATGGTGATATTCGCCGGATCAATGTTCCCCCCATGGATCATGCCCAAGTGCAGGGTTTGATCTACGACATCATGAATGATCAACAGCGCCGAGATTACGAGGATCAGTTAGAGACGGACTTTTCTTTCGAGGTCCCTGGAATCGCCCGTTTTAGGGTGAATGCATTCAATCAGAACCGTGGCGCTGGTGCTGTCTTTCGTACCATCCCATCAGCCATTCTCTCGCTCGAAGAATTGGGCATGCCCGAGGTGATCAAAGAGTTTGCCATGATGCCACGAGGATTAGTGTTGGTAACCGGACCGACCGGCTCGGGTAAATCCACAACGCTTGCTGGCATGATCGATTTCATTAATGAGAAACGGTTTGACCACATACTCACGATCGAAGATCCCATTGAATTTTTACATGAAAGTAAAAAGTGCCTTGTCAATCAGCGAGAGGTCAGCCGTGATACCGCGAGCTTCACTGCGGCGCTGCGCTCTGCGCTTCGAGAGGATCCGGACGTCATTATGGTGGGCGAAATGCGCGATCTTGAGACCATCAGGCTTGCTCTTACAGCGGCGGAAACAGGGCACCTTGTTTTTGGGACACTACATACCACCTCTGCCGCTAAAACCATCGACCGGATTATTGACGTATTTCCGGGCGAGGAGAAAGATATGGTTCGCTCGATGTTGTCCGAATCGTTGATGGCTGTGGTTTCGCAAACGCTGCTGAAGCGAAACGGGGGCGGACGTGTTGCGGCCTTAGAGATTCTGAGGGGTACGGCAGCCGTTCGGAATTTGATTAGAGAAGACAAGATTGCTCAGATGTATTCGGCGATACAAACAGGCCAGTCCGTAGGGATGCAGACAATGGATCAAAGCTTGCAGCAATTGGTTGATAAGCGACTCGTTGATTTGGCGGTGGCTCGCGGTAAAGCGCGTCAACCAGACAGTCTTGTATGAGCTCAGTCGCCATGAATTTAACTGAATTTCTGGGGCTCATTGTCGAGAGGGACGCGTCTGATGGTTTTGCCGCTGTCGGCTCGCCACCTGTCGTCAAGGTTAACGGCGACTTATTAGGACATGATGGTAAGTCCTTGAACGCTGATGATGTCTCGGCCTTGATCCAAGCAAGCATGACCTCAGAGCAGTTTGAGGAATTCGGCAAGACCCATGATGCTAACTACGCGATAGAACATCCTAGCCTTGGCCGTTTTCGCGCAAGTGCTTACGTTCAGCGGGAGCAGCCAGCACTCGTTGTCCGCCGAATTCATGACAACATCCCTACTTTCGAGGAGCTGTCCTTGCCATCGCATCTAAAGGACTTAAGTCTTTTGAAACAGGGTCTCGTGATGATTGTGGGAGCGACCGGATCGGGGAAGTCGTCAACACTTGCGGCCATGGTTGATTATCGGAATGAGCATCGTCGTGATCATATTATTTCGGTTGAGGATCCCATCGAGTTTGTGCATAGCCACAAGCAGTCGATTATCAGTCAACGCGAGGTGGGGGTTGATACCGAGTCATTCGAGGTTGCGTTGAAAACCGCGCTCCGCCAAGCACCCAATGTCGTAATGATTGGCGAGGTGCGTGATGCAGACACAATGCGCATCGCACTGTCTTATGCGGAGACGGGCCATCTATGCCTATGCACCCTTCATGCGGGTGGCTCCAAACAAGCACTTGAGCGCATTCAAAGCTTTTTTCCCGAGGAGCAGGTACGCAGATTGTGGATGGACCTCTCTATTAACCTTCGCGCGATCGTAGCGCAGCAACTCATACCTAAACGCGACAAAAGCGGTAGGATTGTAGCGGTCGAGTTGCTGTTGTCTTCACCCTTGATGCAGGAACACATTCGTGCGGGCAACTTAGACAAAATAGCGCCACTTATGAAGCGTTCTTCCGAATATGGCATGCAGACCTTTGATCAAGCGCTAGTAGCTTTATTTAAACAGGGGTCAATCAGTGCTGAGCAAGCATTAAGGTGTGCTGATTCTGAAAATGATGTTCGACTTGCGATTAAACTCGATGATCCTGTCGATAGTTCGGGCGCGCGTCAGTCGTTCGATGTCGAGACGCCCTCGGGCACCCACACCGACAATTGGTGGCGCAAAAAATAGTTCTAGCGAGTGAGCCAGCTTTCTAAAATAATCGCTGCTGCCAGGTCGTCTATCGGGTTTTTAATGTAATCGCCTTTGTGACCGAGTTCTTTCGCCCTAATTTTCGCCTCTTTTGAGCTAAAGCGCTCATCATGCAGCAACGTTGATGTGCCAAAGCGCCCCGTCACCTGCCTGGCAAACCGCTCTGCCTTCAACGATAGCTCAGTTGCTGTACCGTCCTCATCGAGTGGGTTGCCGACGATGATTGCTTCTGGCTGCCACTCTTTTAAGAGCATCTCAACGTCTTCCCAGCGAGGCTTACCTTGTGTCGCTGGTAGCACAGCCAAGGGTCGCGCCTCTCGGGTCAGGGTATTTCCTACGGCGACACCAATCTGCTTCATACCGAAGTCAAAACATAGATAGTGACCGGCTGCAGTCATTAACTGTGCCCCGCTTGTTGCGTAAGCAGCCGTACATCGATACCGAGCAATTGACCGGCTGACTCAAATTTATTCTCCGCAGCCGTCTCGAAAAGCACGTTCTGATCAGCTGCCACTGTGAGCCAGCTGTTCGTGACAATTTCTTCCTCGAGTTGCCCCGCGGCCCAACCCGAGTAACCCAAGGCAACTAAGTGCCTGTCTGGCCCTTGGCCGGCGGCGATGTCAGAGAGGACATCCTTTGAGGTGGTCAACCACACATCCGAGGTTATTTTCAGCGTGGCCTCGTAAGTTTTTTGCGGCGAATGCAGAACAAAACCTCGGTCTATCTTGACTGGGCCACCCGCCATCACCGGTACTTCATCATAGCTCAGTAAGGGCTGTATATTGAGGTGCTCGAAGATATCGGCAAGATGTAGATCGAGAGGCTTATTTACCGTGATACCCATAGCGCCTGCCTCACCATGTTCACAGATATAGGTCACAGTTTGGTTAAAAAACCCTGATGCTATCGTGGGTGTCGAAATGAGAAAGTGTCCCTTCAAGCTATCAGTGGTTCGCTGCATTTCCATCACTGCGTCCGAATTCGTTTTGGGTCCTAGCGGCCTGAGCCGCCTATGGGCGAAATTGCCAAGTCCTTACGATCTCTAGTTTATCGACTTGTGAGCTTAATGCGGGGGGAAATGTAGGGTATGGCGCCGCATCTTGCACTGATTTAATTGCTGCGCGATCTAAATGCGGAAAGCCCGATGACGCCAAAAGCTCTACATCGAGCAATATACCCATCTGATTGACGACGACGAGCAGGCGAACATCACCTCGAGCACTTCCCACGTTTGCGAGGGCGGCGTTCCCGAAGATCTCAACACGGCGCACCCAGCGGCGGAGGTATTCAGCATCGAGCGCTCTGCGCGACGCGACACTGCCAAGGCGCGTGTTTTGACGCGATTCCTGCGCTTGCGCAATCTCGCCTCGCAGTTTTTCCACTTCGGTGGCGATATCAAACGATTCACTCTCGCTTACAGCGAGGGCCTCCATAATGTTAAACGTGGTGAATGCTGACGGTCGCAAGCGTTGCTGCTCGTCACCGATGCGCGCTGTCTTTTTTTCGCTCGATGTGTGCTCTACCTTGGATGGTGCGCGGTTACTCGATGTCAACACAACGGAAATTTCACGTGACTGATAGGTCGGCGTTGATGACAGGATTGAACTCGATAAAACAAGCACGATGGCGATGTGTACCAATATCGAAATACCGGTCGCCGTTGGCATATACCCTGCTTCGCGATAGTTAGTTCGCACGGTGCTCCACAAGCGCCGCTTCGACAGCGGCAATGACCCTCTCTGCAATTTGCGTCTGTTCTGCGCGATCTATCTCGCGCATGCAGGTAGGGCTTGTGACGTTGATCTCTGTGAGATAGTCGCCGATGACATCGAGTCCAACAAACAATAAGCCCTTGTCTCGCAACGTCGGCCCTATTTGGTCGGCGATCCACTGGTCTCGCTTCGAAAGGGGTTGCACTCGGCCAGATCCGCCAGCTGCAAGATTTCCACGATTCTCTCCGGCCATGGGCAGTCGGGCTAGGCAGTAGGGCACGGCCTCACCATTGATCATCAGGATGCGTTTGTCACCTTCTTTAATTTCGGGGAGGTAGCGCTGTGCCATGATTGTTTCGCGGCCATTCCTCGTGAGCGTTTCTAAAATGACATTGAGATTGGGATCATTCTTGCTCACGCGGAATATAGATTGTCCCCCCATACCATCGAGCGGTTTATAGATGACGTCGCCGTGTTCGTCGTGGAATTGCTTGAGCGCGTTCTGGTCACGAGAAACCAGAAGCGGCGGGCAGCATTGGGGGAATTGGGTGGCAAATAACTTTTCGTTGCAGTTTCTTAAACTCTCACACCGATTAACGATTAGGGTCCCTCGTCTCTCAGCATCCTCAAGCAACTGAGTGGTGTAAAAAAACTCCATATCGAATGGAGGGTCCTTGCGCATGAGAACCACATCTAGCGAAGACAGCGCCGCTGTAAAGGTATCACCCAGCGAATACCAATGATCATCGCTTTCAAAAACTTTAAGTGGCTGGAGATTGGCGAACGTCTCCCCAGCTTTTATGGACAGATCCTGCTGCTCGAAGTAAACCAGATCATGCCCTGCTTTTGCCGCCGCACGGAGCAGGCCTAATGTCGTATCTTTCTTGGTATTAATGCTAGAAATGGGGTCCATTAATACCCCAATACGCAGTCCCATAATTCAGTGCTCACCAGCTTGTTAACTTGGGCAAGTGTGAGTCCACGACACTGCCGGTTCAAGCGTTTATATTGCTCTTAAGTCACCCCAATGCGCACCGACGACAGACAACGCAACAATCGGGGCGGTCTCGGTGCGTAAAATTCTCGGCCCGAGATTTAGGCCTTGAAATCCACAGTCTATGGCCAGAGCCACTTCATCCTCGGTTAACCCCCCTTCGGGACCAATAAGTAGAGCAATACTGCTTGGCTGAGCCGTTGGGAGCGCACTGCTCAAACCCGGGTGTAAGCAGAATTTGTAGTCTGCTGCAGATGCTTCGAGCCAGCCTCTAATCGGCTGTGGAGGAGCCACCTCGGGAACCATGGCGCGGCCACTCTGTTCACAGGCACTGATTACGACTTGTTGCCAGTGATCCCTTTTCTTTTGCCAGCGCTCGGGTGCGAGCCGGACGTCCACCCGTTGACTGAGTATTGGAGAAATTGAAGACACTCCTAACTCGGTTGCCTTCTTGATCGCCCACTCGAAGCGGTCTCCTTTTGATACGGCCAGTCCAAGATGAGTGCAGAGTGGCGACTCATTACCTGGATCTTCTTTTGACACAAGGTCCACAGTGATTCTTGATTTGGTGATGGCAGATATGTGCGAGTCGTAGTTGTAGCCGTCGCCATTAAAAACAGTGACGGCATCACCAACTTTTACTCTGAGGACACGACCAAGGTGATGGCTCGACCGCTCATCAAGATTGGCGGACTGCCCCACTATAAAATCAGAATCTGAATGAACTCGATAATTGCGCATGACGCGCAGTTTATCAGTCGATTTTTAGTACTTGTAGCTGTCGTTTTTGAAAGGTCCGTCGACACTTACGCCAATGTAATCGCCTTGCTGCTGCGTCAGTTTGGTCATGACACCGCCAAAGCCTTCGACCATCAGGGCCGCGACTTGCTCATCGAGGTGCTTTGGTAAGACTTCGACACTGATCGCATCGCTCTTGTCGGCGGAAGGTAAATCTGCAAAACGCTTCGCGTACAAGTGGATTTGCGCAAGTACTTGGTTGGCAAACGAGCCGTCCATAATACGAGACGGGTGGCCAGTTGCGTTACCAAGGTTCACGAGACGACCCTCGGCAAGGAGCAACAGGTGGTCATTCGTATCTCGATCGCGGTACACCTTGTGTACTTGTGGCTTAACTTCCTCCCACTCCCAATGTTCGCGCATGTAGGCCGTATCGATCTCGTTATCGAAGTGTCCGATGTTACAGACGACTGCACCTGGCTTGAGAGCACGGAGCATAGCGGCGTTACACACGTCAACGTTACCGGTTGCGGAACACAGCAGGTCTGTCTGGGCAAGCAGGTCGATATTGATTGAGGCGTCAGTGCCGTCGTTAATACCATCGATGTACGGTGACACGACTTCGTAGCCATCCATGCAGGCCTGCATGGCACAAATGGGGTCGCACTCAGTGACACGGACGATCATACCTTCCTGACGGAGTGACTGCGCGGATCCTTTACCCACATCGCCGTAGCCGAGAACCAGTGCTCGCTTTCCTGCGAGCAAATGGTCAAGCCCGCGTTTAATGGCATCGTTTAGGCTGTGGCGACAGCCGTATTTGTTGTCATTTTTTGACTTAGTAACCGCGTCATTAACGTTAATGGCGGGTACTTTGAGTGAGCCTTCTTCCAGCATTTCGTAAAGACGATGAACACCCGTTGTCGTCTCCTCGGTAATGCCGTGAATACGCTCGAGCATCTCCGGGTATTTCTCGTGAAGCATGGCGGTGAGATCGCCGCCGTCATCCAAAATCATGTTGGCATCCCAAGGCTTTCCATCTTGCAAGATAGTTTGCTCGATACACCACTCATACTCTGGTTCGGTCTCGCCCTTCCATGCAAAGACGGGGATGCCGCGCGCTGCAATAGCAGCCGCCGCGTGGTCCTGAGTCGAAAATATATTGCAGCTTGACCATCGCACTTCTGCCCCAAGGTCGACCAAGGTCTCAATGAGCACACCGGTTTGGATCGTCATATGGATGCAACCGAGAATTTTGGCGCCGGCTAATGGCTGTTCATCACGATAGCGGTCGCGCAGCGTCATCAGCGCGGGCATTTCGCTTTCCGCGATGGCGAGTTCGCGGCGGCCCCACTCGGCAAGAGTGATGTCCGCTACTTTGTAATCTGAAAATGTTGCTGAGTCGATGGCGGTTGTCATGACAGCTCCCGGTGTCTAGTTAACTTAAAGTCCCGCCGCAGCGCGAAGCGCATCGGCTTTATCGGTCTGTTCCCAAGTAAAGTTTGCGTGCTCTCTCCCAAAGTGGCCGTAGGCTGCTGTGGGCTGGTAAATAGGTCGTTTGAGATCGAGCATATTGATAAGGCCTTTGGGGCGAAGATCAAAGTGCGCTCGCACCAACTCTACGATACGAGCCTCTGGCACGTTTGCAGTTCCGAATGTATCGATCGAGATTGAGGTGGGCTCCGCCACGCCAATTGCGTAGGAAACCTGAATTTCGCAGCGGCTTGCGAGCCCTGCCGCAACAATATTCTTTGCCACGTAGCGACCTGCGTAGGCCGCTGATCGGTCGACTTTTGACGGGTCTTTGCCTGAGAATGCACCACCACCATGGCGTGCCATACCGCCATAGGTATCAACGATAATTTTTCTTCCAGTGAGACCGCAGTCGCCCATGGGTCCGCCAATAATGAACTGCCCGGTGGGGTTGATGTGATATTGCGTATCCGTAGTGAGCCAGTCAGCCGGAAGAACCGCCTCAATGACCTCGCGCTTCACAAAATCTCGAAGCGAGGCTTGATCGATATCAGGCGAGTGCTGGGTAGAGAGGACGACCGCGTCAACGGTAAGCGGATTACCATTGCCGTCGTATCGAAGAGATATCTGACTTTTTGCGTCGGGGCGTAAGAAACCAGCCTGGCCTGATCGGCGGAGTTCGGCCTGCCGCTCAACCAGCCGGTGAGAATAAAAAATGGGAGCGGGCATTAGCGTTTTGGTTTCGTCAGCGGCATAACCAAACATTAAGCCCTGATCGCCGGCGCCCTGATTAGCCTCATCTGCCTCATGAGTTCCCATGGCGATATCCGGAGATTGTAAGCCAATGGCGTTAATGACCGCGCAGGTATTGCCGTCAAAACACATGTCTGAACTGTCATAGCCAATGTCGCAGATAACGCTGCGGACAGTATTTTCAATTTCACCCGGTGTTACTGTGGCTGACGATGTCACCTCTCCCGCAAGTACGGCCATGCCTGTCTTCACCAGTGTCTCTACGGCCACACGCGCATTGGCGTCTTTGGATAAATAAAGATCGAGAATTGCATCAGACACCTGATCGGCTACTTTATCGGGGTGGCCTTCCGAAACAGATTCTGACGTAAACAATGTGTAAGAGCTCACAGGATATCCCCCCGCTTTCACGTGGGGCTACTATATAAAGATATCCTTATGTGTCAATGTAGATTTGTTGGCAGGCTGTCACAAAACGCGAACAACACCACCCGGTGTACTGATGAGCAATATATCTGCGGGCCTGTTGGCGAAGATACCGTTAGTGACTACACCGGTCATATTATTTATCGTCGCCTCTAATACCTTGGGTTCATTGATCTGTAATCCGTGAACGTCGAGGATGATGTTGCCGTTGTCAGTGATGACGCCCTCTCGCCAAACAGCATTACCACCTAAATTGTTTAAGGCATCACGGACAAGCGTACGCGCCATAGGAATGACCTCAACAGGCAGCGGAAACGCACCAAGCTGCGTCACCATCTTGCTGTTGTCCGCGATGCAGATGAACTCCTTGGCCTTCGCGGCGGCAATTTTCTCGCGTGTGAGCGCTGCGCCCCCGCCTTTGATTAAGAAACCATCCTCTGTCGACTCATCGGCCCCATCGATGTAAACGTCGACACGATCAACTTCGTTCAGGTCTTTTACTTCAAAACCAAGTTCGCGGAGCAGCTCGGATGATCGCTCTGAGCTCGATATGGTCGTTTGAATCCTGTCTCGAAGCCGCGGTAATTCCGCGATAAAGCACTCCGCTGTGCTTCCTGTACCGATACCGACAACGAGATTATCCCCATGCGCGCTTAACACTCGATCAATTGCTTCGCGGGCCACCATTTTTTTTAAGGTTTGTGCGTCCATGGGACATCCTTACTCTGTCGTTTTGCTCATTCCGCTGGGAAGATTTTACCTGGGTTCATTATCCCATCGGGATCAAAAATCGCTTTGATTGCACGCATTGAAGCAATCTCGCTCGCCGAGCGTGTGTACTCAAGGTAGGGTGCTTTTAACGTGCCTACACCATGCTCTGCGGAAATACTCCCGCCGAGCTTTTTAATGGCGGTGAAGATATCGATGGAGACCTCACCGCAGCGGGTTTTGAAGTCCCCGATATCGAGCGAGTCAGGCTTTAAAATGTTGAGGTGCAAATTCCCGTCGCCAATATGCCCGTACCAACACACTTCCCAGTCCGGATAGTGCTGGTGCACCACATCATCAACAGCTGATAGGAGTTGGGGAACCTTGGAAACAGTCGAGGAGATATCGTTTTTGTACGGCGTCCATCGTGTAATCGTCTCTGAGATATCTTCGCGCAGTCGCCAAAGCGCTCTTGCTTGTGCAACGCTCTGACTCATTACGGCGTCTAATACCCAGCCTGCCTCCATGCATGCTTCCACCGCCTCAAAAACTGACGCTTCGGTGTCGTCGCTGTCGCGTTCAAATTCAATGAGTGCATAAAAGGGTGTTTCAGTCTCAAAGGGACGGGCGACGCCGGCGTATTCCACGACTTTCGATACGGCCAGCTCCGAGAAGAATTCATAAGCGAGCAGTGGCGTTGTCGCTTGAATCCGCTGCAAGACCTGCATAATTGCATGCATATCGCAGAGCCCGAGCACTAAGACGGTTGGATCCTTGGGCGGTGAGCAAAGTTTCAGCGTCGCTTCTGTGATGAAGCCTAGTACGCCCTCAGAACCAATAAATAGGTGTCGAAAATCAAGGCCCGTGTTGTTTTTCATCAGCCCCCGATTGAGTGCTAGCGTTTCACCTGTGCCCGTAACAACGGTTAGGCCTGCCACCCACTCTCGTGTCATTCCATAACGAATCACGTTGATGCCACCAGCATTGGTGGCAATGTTTCCGCCGATTTGGCTTGAGCCGCTCGATGCAAAATCGACCGGATAAAACAGCCCTGCTTCGCTCGCTGCATGCTGGATGGCTTGCGTGATAGCGCCTGCACCTACGTGAATCGTTCGATCCGTCGCATTAACCGCCGAGATCGCATTCAGTTTGTCCATCGAGACGACGACTTCGCCATTGGCAGCGACTGCGCCTCCGCTCAGGCCGGTGCGGCCGCCTGATGGAACAAGTGCAAATTGGTTTTCCCGAGCACATTTTACGACATCAGCCACCTCTGGCGTGGAGCGAGGAAAAACGATCGCTACGGGCGCTGGTTTAGCGAAGCGGGTCCAATCCTGACCATAGCTCTCCAGCATCGACTCCTCTGTGGACACTTGATCCTCTGACAGTGCAGATCTGAGTGCATTGATAACGGCTATTGACGATGCGGACACATTGAACTCCAGAGCACGCGGAGCCGTAATGCTATCATCTGCGCCCTTCACGCTCACCTACAGACTGAAATGATGAAACAACAATCGCTGCACAAATCGAAAATTAAGTTCCTGTTGCTTGAGGGTGTTCATCAAAGCGCAATCGATGCACTGGCGAAGGCTGGCTACACCAATGTCGTGACTTATCCAAAGGCGCTTTCTACCGAAGATTTGAAAAAAGAGATTCGAGATGCCCACTTTGTTGGAATACGGTCACGGACACAGCTTACTGAAGATGTACTCGCTGTCGCGGATCGACTGGTTGCGGTAGGTTGTTTTTGTATTGGGACAAATCAGGTTGACCTGGACGCCGCTGCACGCCGTGGTATCCCTGTTTTTAATGCACCTTTCTCGAACACCCGCAGTGTCGCAGAGCTCGTTATGGCTGAGGTGATTTTATTGCTTAGAGGCGTCCCACAGCGCAGTGCGGCGGCACATCGTGGAGAGTGGCAAAAAAGTGCCGCAGGGTCGTTTGAATGCCGAGGTAAAACACTTGGCATCATCGGGTACGGCAATATTGGCATGCAGCTCGGCGTCATTGCTGAGAGTTTGGGTATGAAGGTCGTTTATTTTGACGTTGAATCTAAACTGCCGCTTGGAAATGCCCAGCCCAAGGCAACGTTAGAAGCGCTGCTTGAGGAGTCACATGTGGTTAGCTTGCATGTGCCTCAACACGCTAGCACCGAGTTGTTGATTGGTCGGAGAGAAATTGCAGCGATGCGCTCCGGAGCGATGCTAATTAACGCGTCGAGAGGCAATGTCGTTGACTTGGACGCTCTTGCTGAGGCCCTGCAGGGAAACCATGTCGGTGGCGCCGCTATCGATGTCTTCCCGGTCGAGCCTCGTTCAAATAGCGACGAGTTTAACTCGCCACTTAGAGGCATCGATCAATGCATCCTCACGCCTCATATTGGCGGCTCTACCCAAGAGGCGCAGGAAAATATTGGTGTTGAGGTGGCCGAAAAGCTTACTCGCTACAGTGACAACGGTACGACGACCTCTGCCGTGAACTTTCCCGAGGTGGCGTTGCCCGAGCACGAGGGTAAGCACCGTTTGCTGCACGTACACCAAAATATTCCGGGCGTCATGAGTGCGATCAATCAAGTGTTCAGCGACAGCGCGGTCAACGTCAGCGGACAGTATCTGCAAACTATGCGCGACACGGGCTACGTCGTCATCGATATTGAGACCGATTACTCAAAAACGTTGATTGATAGGCTGTCTGCCATCGAGGGAACGTTGCGAACACGTGTCTTGTTCTAACGCGAGTCTGACCTTCATACGAGAGACGAGCTCACCAAACATGTCAGAGGCGAGTACCAGAAGCGAGGAGAGGTCGGCTGTTTAATCATGGAATCTGCGCTGCCTTCAACGCATGAAAAAGCACCGCCTCGACTACAGGCGCCCAACATCAGCCGATCGAAGGGGCTGGGCGGCTGCTAATACAAAGTAGGTACTACAAATTGCGTCATAAATCACGAATTTATGATCAATCCATGCGATGATTACGTCCCACGATCTTACCCCTATTGAGGACTTCGTTTTGCAACAAGCCGCCGCCACTTCCGTCACCCAACTACAAGCCGCGAATGCGATCCGAGCCCTGTCGATGGACGCGGTTCAAAAGGCGAACACAGGCCACCCCGGCGCGCCGATGGGCATGGCCGATATCGCCGAGGTTTTGTGGACGCAGTATCTGAAGCATAACCCCAATAACCCCAATTGGGCTGACAGAGACCGATTTGTGCTCTCGAACGGTCATGGCTCTATGTTGATTTACTCGCTTTTGCACCTGACCGGCTATGACCTCTCGATCGACGACATCAAGGATTTCCGCCAGCTGCATAGCAAAACGCCGGGCCACCCCGAGTATGGCTATACACCCGGTGTAGAAACGACGACTGGACCATTGGGACAAGGCTTGGCCAATGCGGTTGGCATGGCCACTGCGGAAAAGCTCATGGCCGCACGATTTAATAAAGGAAGCCATACGCTTGTCGATCACCGAACCTGGTGTTTCGTTGGTGACGGCTGCTTAATGGAAGGCATTAGCCACGAAGCCTGTTCTCTTGCTGGAACGCTTGGTCTGGATAAACTGACCGTGATTTATGATGACAACGGCATTTCAATTGACGGTGAAATCGAAGGCTGGTTCACCGATGATACGCCTGCCCGATTTGCCGCCTATGGCTGGCATGTCATTCCGAATGTCGACGGTCACGATCCAGTGGCGGTAGCAAAAGCGATAGACGCAGCAATAGCCGAAACCGGTCGCCCAACAATCATTTGCTGTAAGACCACGATTGGAAAAGGTAGCCCCAATAAGCAGGGAACCGAATCGTGTCATGGCGCCCCGCTGGGTGATGGTGAGATCGATTTGACACGTGAGGCGCTTGGCTGGACTCACGAGCCATTTGTCGTGCCCGACGAGATTTATGCGCACTGGGACGCACGAAACTCGGGCGCGCAAGCCGAGGCCTCGTGGAATGCCACGTTAGACGCTTACCGCACTGAGCAACCAGAGTTGGCGGCCGAATTTGAGCGTCGAATGAAGGGCGAGTTACCCGAGGCGTTTATGAAAGGCGCGGACGAATTTATTGCGCAATGTGTTGCTAACGAGTCCGATGTTGCATCACGCAAGGCCTCCCAACAGGCGATCGCCGCGCTGGCACCGACACTCCCTGAGATCCTCGGTGGTAGTGCAGATCTGGCGGGCTCCAATTTAACATTATGGCCTGAGGCCAAGGGTGCCGACTCGTCAGACGCCCAAGCAAACTATATTTATTACGGTGTCCGTGAGTTCGCCATGGCGGCCATAATGAATGGCATCGCCTTGCACGGTGGCTTCATCCCCTTTGGTGGTACATTCCTGATCTTTATGGAGTATGCGCGAAACGCTGTGCGTATGGCCGCGTTAATGCGGCAACGCGCTATCTACGTATTTACTCACGACTCGGTGGGCCTTGGCGAGGACGGTCCCACACATCAGCCCGTCGAGCAGCTGACGGCAATGCGCTCAACGCCCAACCTTGACACGTGGCGCCCCTGTGACGCTGTTGAGTCTGCAGTGGCTTGGAAACAGGCTATTGTTCGACAAGACGGCCCTTCTGCCCTCGTATTCTCACGACAAACCCTGCCTCATCAGGTTGGTGCTGCGGAGCGCGTCGCTGATGTAGCAAGGGGTGCCTACATTCTTCGTGAAGAGCAAGGTGAGTTAGAGGCAATTGTGATTGCCACAGGCTCTGAAGTCGCTCTTGCGATAGAGGCGGCTGAAAAGCTCTCGGCGGCGGGTCGAGGTGTCCGTGTCGTTTCGATGCCCTGCGCTGATGTTTTCGAGCGGCAGGATGCTGTTTATCGAGAGTCCGTACTGCCCAGCCACATATTAGCGCGGGTAGCCGTCGAGGCATCGCACATGGACTGGTGGTACAAATATGTGGGTCTTGATGGCCGCGTTATCGGTATGAATTCCTTCGGTGAGTCAGCACCCGGCCCACTGCTTATGAAGGAGTTCGGCTTTACGGTCGATAACGTTGTCGATGCAATTGAGGATGTAATTCTCAGCTGATGATTCGCGTTGGGATTAACGGGCTCGGCAGAATAGGGCGCTTGCTAGCGCGGCGAATATCCGAGCGCCCCGATGCGGGTGCATCACTGACATTGGCCGCAGCTAACGAAATAGCGGACGCTGAGACAGTGGCCCATCTTCTCAAATACGACTCAACGCATGGGCGCTTCGGGCTGGATGTCGAGGTGACCGATGCCGGTCTTCAGATTGACGGAAAAACCGTAGCTTTGACCCATCGAGCTGCTTTTGATCACAAGCTTTGGACGTCGCAGAGTGTCGAGCTTGTCATCGATTGCACGGGTGAAGAAATTGATAGAGCAAAAGCCTCTGAACACCTGGGAGGGTCGGTCGAGCGTGTGCTTCTGTCACAGCCGGCTAGCGCCGATGTTGATGCAACGGTTATCTGGGGCCTTAATGAGCAGATTTTGACGCGTGACATGGCCATTATTTCTGCGGGCTCATGCACCAGTAATGCACTGATGCCTATTCTGTTCATTTTAGACAGGGCGCTCGGTATCAACGCCGGCATCATAACGACGATTCACTCTGCGATGAATGATCAGCCAGTGATCGATGCCTATCACCACACCGATTTGCGAAAAACGCGGGCCGCTTTTAACTCGGTTATTCCTGTCGAGACAGGCTTAGCTCAGGGTGTGGAGCGTTTTTTGCCCCACCTTGCACCGAAAATTCAAGCGCGCGCACTGCGTGTGCCGACACTGAACGTGTCTTCGCTTGACGTGGTGCTAGCCGTTGATACTGACACGACCGCCGCGGCAGTCAATCAAGTTATCCGCGAGGCAAGTCCCTCTTTCTCCGGTGTTTTGTCTGTCAACGATGAGCCGCTGGCGTCATGCGACTTCCTGGGTATGGATGCCTCGTCTGTTGTCGATGCGACGCAGACCCAGGTAAGCGCAGGGAGGCTCGTTAAATTGATGATTTGGTTTGATAATGAGTGGGCATTTGCCAATCGAATGGTCGATATCGCCATCGCAATGTCGAATTTCAAAGACGAAAAAGCATCTGGCCAGCACACTATTACGACTTAAACGTCACTGCCTTGTGGGAGGAAATATGCGGTCCATGAATCAGGTATCGCTTTCAAACAAGCGGGTTTTGATACGCGAGGATCTGAATGTTCCGATTCGAGATGGCAAGGTGTCCAATGATGCGCGGTTGCGCGCCGCCGCGCCCTCAATTCTGGCTGCGCTCGAGGCCGGCGGTCGTGTCATCGTTATGTCGCATTTAGGTCGACCCACCGAAGGCAAATTCGATGTGCAGTATTCGATGGCACCTGTTGCCGATGCGCTATCTGAGCTCCTGCAGATACCCGTGCGTCTGCAGTCCGACTGGCCGCTCGGCGAACCTCAATCAGGCGAGGTCTGGCTTCTTGAAAACGTGCGATTCAACGAGGGTGAGAAGTCAAATGCCGATGAACTAGCAAAGCGCTACGCAGCACTTTGCGATGTATTCGTAATGGATGCCTTTGGTACTGCGCATCGCGCGCAAGCCTCTACCCACGGCGTGGCAAAATTTGCCTCGGAGGCCTGTGCTGGGCCCTTACTTGTTGGAGAGTTAGAGGCCTTGGCAAAAGCGTTGAGCGCGCCAGCCGCACCCATGGTGGCTGTGGTCGGTGGATCGAAGGTTTCAACAAAACTCGCTGTACTCGAGCGTCTCTCTGAGGTCTGCGACCAGCTGGTAGTTGGTGGGGGCATTGCGAATACTTTTTTAGCGGCGGCGGGTTACCCTGTTGGCAAATCACTGTGCGAGACAGACCTGATAGCGACTGCAAAGGCGCTCATGTCAAAAACACAGATACCGCTGCCGATTGACGTAGTTGTGGCCAAAGAGTTTTCGGCCTCGGCAGAGGCGACCGTAAAATTGGCGGCCGAGGTCGCTGATGACGATATGATTTTGGATATCGGCCCACTTTCGCAGGCTCGTATGGCAGAGGTCATTTTGGATGCGGGTACCATTTTATGGAATGGGCCCGTTGGTGTGTTCGAGTTCGATGCTTTCGCTAGCGGCACACAAGCGCTCTCCCATGCAGTTGCAGAGAGTACTGGTTTTTCGGTTGCAGGTGGTGGCGATACACTGGCGGCGATTGACCAGTTCCAAATCGCGGATCGCGTGTCCTACATATCGACAGGCGGCGGTGCCTTTTTGGAGTTCGTAGAGGGTAAAATCTTGCCTTCGGTTGCAATCTTGGAAGACCAAATACACGGCTGACCGCGTATTTGAATTAATTACCATGAGGAGACGTTAATGGCGCTTATCAGCATGCGACAGCTACTTGATTACGCTGCTGAACATCAGTTTGGCATTCCTGCATTTAATGTGAATAACCTCGAGCAGACCCGAGCCATTATGGAGGCGGCTGATCAGTGCGACTCTCCGGTTATCATGCAGGCCAGTGCGGGTGCTAGGAAGTATGCGGGAGCGCCTTTTCTGAGAGCGTTGATGGAAGCCGCTGCCACTGAGTTTCCGCATATCCCGATCGTGGTCCATCAGGATCACGGAACCTCCCCCGCTGTCTGCCAGCGCTCAATTCAACTGGGATTTACATCGGTCATGATGGACGGCTCTTTAGGGACCGACGGTAAAACGCCAATGGACTACAAGTACAACGCAGGTGTCACGCGCCAGGTTGTTGACATGTCACATGCCTGTGGTGTCTCTGTCGAAGGTGAGCTGGGCTGTTTAGGGTCGCTCGAAACAGGTGAAGCTGGTGAGGAGGACGGCGTTGGTGCGGCTGGAAAACTCACCCATGATCAAATGCTGACGGACCCTGATGAGGCGAAGCAATTCGTTGCTGACACACAAGTCGATGCGCTCGCCATTGCTTGTGGAACTAGTCACGGCGCTTACAAGTTTACTCGACCACCTACGGGCGATATTTTGGCCATTGACCGGATAAAGGCCATCCATGCCAATATCCCCAATACTCACCTTGTTATGCATGGCTCGTCAGCAGTTCCTCAGGAATGGCTAGCCGTGATAAACGAACACGGTGGCGAGATTCCCGAAACGTATGGCGTGCCTGTCGAACAGGTTGTTGAAGGGATTAAACACGGTGTCCGAAAGGTAAACATTGATACCGACTTGCGGCTTGCCTCGACGGGCGCGATCCGGCGTTTTTTGGCCGAAAACCCGGCCGAATTTGATCCCCGCAAATATTTTAAAGAGAGTCTTATCGCAATGCGCGATATTTGCAGTGCTCGATTTGAGGCGTTCGGCTGTGCAGGTCATGCCTCAAAAATAACCCCAGTATCGCTCGCGCAAATGCAAGAGCGATACAGTGATGGCAGCCTCTGATAGCCACTTACCAAAAGGGTCTTCTTACAGAAAAGTACATTTTGCCACACGGGAATCCTCGTCTATTACTCAGACCCTCAACCGTGTGGATTAAGTCTTCTGGGAGTGTATCAGCAGCCTTTAACGTTTGAATTCACCCGCGAGCGTTGCGCTTTCGCACCGTGAAATCGGTCGCGAGACAAAAATTGCATTGATAAAAAGCGGCGTAGGCTCACGCAATCACGTAAACTTTTGTTTTTTGTTCGCGCCTAACAATGACCGATCCTTATATCGATAATATTCTGAGTGCTGACGTTTACGACGTGGCCACTGAAACACCGCTGACCGATGCGCCGTCGCTGTCGGAGCGTTTGTTGTGCAATGTCCAGCTGAAGCGTGAAGACCTCCAGCCAATTTTTAGTTTTAAGTGCCGAGGGGCGTACAACAAGATGAGGTTGCTGTCGGCCGAGCAACGCGCTCGTGGCGTTGTTGCCGCCTCCGCTGGAAATCATGCGCAAGGCGTCGCGTTGGCAGCACAAAAACTGGGCGTCGATGCCACCATCGTTATGCCGCTCACTACTCCGTCTATCAAAGTCGACGCAGTGCGCCGCAGAGGTGCCAATGTCGTCCTTCATGGCGATGCCTTCGATCAGGCCTCTGAGTTCGCTAGCACCCTCGTCGAGGAGCGCGGTGCGACTTACCTTCATCCTTTTGATGACCCGAGCGTTATCGCGGGTCAGGGTACTGTCGGGGTTGAGGTTGCCAAGCAGGCAGTGACGCCGGCAGATTATGTATTTGTTCCGTGTGGTGGCGGTGGCCTGCTCTCAGGTATGGCGGTTTACCTCAAGCACGTGTGGCCAGAGACTAAGATTATTGGTGTTGAGCCGGCCGATGCGGCTTGCGCACTGGCCGCCAGAAAAAATGGAAGTCGGGTAACGCTCGATGAAGTAGGACTGTTCGCAGATGGCTGCGCCGTTGCACGTATAGGTGAGGAAACACATCGAGTAATCAGCCAATATGTAGATGAGATCATTACGGCTACAACCGATGAAATGTGCGCTGCGGTCAAAGACATTTTTGATGATACCCGCGCGATTGCAGAGCCTGCGGGCGCGCTTGCTATCGCGGGTATGAAGTCCTTTTTAAGCGAGCATGCGTTGCAGGGCAAATCGGTCATTGCTGTATTGAGTGGCGCTAACACCAATTTCGATCGCCTGCGCTACATCTCAGAACGCACCGATATTGGTGAGCGCCGAGAGGCCATTTTGAGCGTCACAATCCCAGAAACACCCGGCGCCTTCCGGGCCTTCTGTGGTGCGATTGGTAAACGCAACATTACGGAATTTAATTATCGCGGAACCGATGATAGTGCTGCGAATGTATTTGTGGGTTTGACGGTCGCACCGATGAGTAATGATGTGGCCGAGCTGACCACAAAGCTATTGGCCGAGGGCTATCAAACGCTAGATTTAACGGATAATGAAATGGCCAAAGTGCACGTGCGCTATATGATCGGTGGCCCGCAACCCGGAAATGACGTGACCGAGCGCGTTTTCCGGGTTGAGTTTCCAGAGCGCCCGGGTGCATTGATGAAGTTCCTCGACGCGCTGGGAGACGACTTTAATATTTCGATGTTCCACTACCGTAATCACGGGGCTGCTTATGGCAGGATTCTCGTTGGTTTCTCTGGCGATATCGCGTACTCCGCATCACTCAATGAAACCCTCGATAGAGTTGGCTTTCGTTACTGGGAGGAGTCAGACAACCCAGCGTATAGAGCCTATCTTCAGTAACACGCTTGAAATGTGAAAAATTACCATTATGCTCAGTGGTGATTGAGGTCTGTCTCGATCAATGAAAATAAAAACCGCACCGCATTGCACATTTCGCATTACATATTAAAAGAAAAGCGAGACGGGGGAATCGTGAAAAAGTCAAAACCAGGACTGTTCAGTGCATTGACACTAGGCCTTGTACTGCTTATCGCTGCCAGTGCACTCACGGCGAACAATAATTCAGCTACCGCAGAAAGCACGATACGAAGCGAGATAGCACGATAGCACGATAGATAGCACGATAGAGAGCACCGCGGCTCAAGCTTTAATCGACTAAATCCCTCTCATGCTGTCGAGTCCGTAACTTCGGCTAATCAACGGTAGTCGCCAGTGGGGTAGCCGTTGTTGCCGTTCTAAAAATAAACCGCACATCGAAAAGAGGTTGGTCGAATTACACGACAACACCATCCATTTGAAGGGTGTTGTTACGGTGTCTTCCTCAATCGAAATAAACCATCCCCTCTTCACTCAAGAAGCCATCCAGCGTAACGTCATGGGGCTCCCTCTCAATATGCACCAAGAGTTGCAAGGCGAAGCCGACGCCTAGTTTAAACCCGCGCTGATTGGTTAAGGCGCGGTCGTAAAAGCCACCCCCAAATCCGAGGCGATTTCCATTCCGGTCGCAAGCAGCTAGCGGGACTAAAAACAAGTCAATTTCCGTTGCGCTAACTTGTGGTGCGGCAACCTCTGGCTCTCTAATATTCCCGAAACCCTTCTCGAGGGGGGTATTTTCTGAGATCTCATGGAAGCTCATTTGTTTATTGGGTAGCGTCCTCGGTGCTACAAAGCGATGCGTCCGCCGCTCAGCGGTCTCTAACAGGGAGTCGAGGGCCAATTCGGTTTTGAGTGGCAAGTAAATCGCGATGGTGCGTGCTGCCTGAAAAACAGGCGCGTCCACTAAATATTGCCTTGCTGCACCGCTTTTCTGCGCCCGCTCCTCTTCGCTGAGAGCAGCGCGTCGGTTCAACGCCTCGCGGCGTAAGACATCTTTCACTGATGACATAGCGTGAGCCGTTTTTGAATTAGGTGTGACCCAGAGTACCGCCGACGGTGTCGCCCTTGAACCGTAGCGGTTCAAGGTGGTGATCCCCATTCTGCATCAGGCGTCCCGGTCGCGCCGGGCTTGCACAACAGCCAGAAGTGGAAATCTCCGGGT
>CBFIBL010000008.1:0-31283 GCA_965660865.1 Luminiphilus sp. | reverse complement strand
GCTTCCCGATTCGGACTGCATCCATTCGAGCAAACTCGCTTTGTCGATAACATCGCCTTCGAACTCTTCATCGACGGCATTCGCGAACAGCTGGCGTGCAAGCGATGCGGAACAAGGGCATGTGCTGGAGTAGGGCACTGTCAGTCCGAGTTCATATATGAACTCGCCCTCTACAGCGGTTCCTACTACGGACACCGGATAGGCTTGGTAGCCAACTTCACCACTCAGAAGAGCGGGTTTCTCGAGCAGTAGGTCAAAACTCAGCTCGACCTTTGCGTCAGTGCTGATGCCTGCTTGGGACTCTATGCAATCTGCTAGAAAGCGCTCCAATGTCTCTCTGCTGCACACTTCACGACCCAGCTTCTGAACCAGCGCGTGGAGTCGAGACATGTGGATGCCTTTACTCGTCGTGTCATCAAGGCTAACGAACACATTGGCTTTGGCAGGCGCTTGCACAGTGCTGCCGTCTTCGAGGTTGACAGACACCGGAAGGTCCAACTGCTCCATACCCACCCACTGTAGCGGTAAACCGCGTTGGGCAAGTGCTTCACTGGTGATGTCAGGAAGGGCGTTAGAGTTCATTTAACGTTTCGCTAGTCTTAGTTTGGCAGCGGGTTACACTCTCTAAATGCGCTCTCGTGCCGTTCGTATTTACTTAAGGCTAAACTGCCTAAAGATCCTATTTACAATTTAGCCCGATTTGGCAAACCACTGGCTCGATGTCATCCTTACAGCGCTAGGCCAGATGCGGTTCACTCGCTTGAGCGCTCGAAAGCTCTACTCGGTAATTAACTGTTCCTTAAATCTCGATATAAGGGGGTCTGAGTTATCACTGAACCCCGCTGGCCAGACGTCTAAAGACTGCGCATTCTATACGTTACGCGCCGGGATTCTACCCCAATATGCCGTATTCGGGGGTACTGTCGTACTTCATACTAGGGCAATGCAGCTCTGACCTCTGATCGCTTTGCGTCTGTACTCACGCCCGGTACTACCCTGCGTGGAATTTAAGCTATGCGTAACGGCGATTGAGATGTTCAAAGACAGCACGAAGCGCCATAGCCTCGCCACCCTCGGGATGGCCGGGTCTATTTCGGACATTAAACGCATTGATGTCGAAGTGCATCCAGGGTGTATCGTCAACAAAACGCTCTAAAAAGAGCGCGGCCGTAATGGCACCCGCGTAAGGCGACGGCGCACAATTCACCATGTCGGCCACCTTCGAGTTGAGCATGTGGTTATAGTCACTGTGAAGCGGCATTCGCCATACAGCGTCATCGGCCTCTCGGCCCGATTGCGAAACCGCATCTGCCAGCGCGTCGTTATTGCAGAACATAGCCGAGAGCTCGGCACCCACGGCAGAGCGTGCAGAACCTGTTAGCGTGGCGAAGTCGAAGATGGCCTCAGGCTTGTCTTCGGTGGCAATAGAGAGCGCGTCACAGAGCAGCAGACGCCCCTCGGCATCGGTGTTATCGATCTCTACCGTCAGCCCTTTATGGGTATGCAGAATATCGCCCGGACGGAAGGAGTTACCGGCGATAGCGTTTTCCGCGGCGGGCACCAGCAAGCGCAATCGAACAGGAAGGTTTTCCGCCATGATCAAATAGGCAAGGCCAATCGCGTTAGCGGCACCGCCCATATCCTTCTTCATCATGCGCATCGCTGAGCCAGGCTTGATATCCAACCCGCCACTATCAAAGGTGACGCCTTTACCGACAATCGTGATTTTAGGCGCTGCCGCGTCGCCCCAACTCAAGTCAATTAAGCGCGGTGCATCCTCTGCGGCGCGGCCTACTGCATGAATCGCGCCGCAGCCCGCTTTGAGTAGGTCATCGCCCACAGTTACGTCGATGCTTGCGCCAAAAATTCCGGCTATATCGCGTGTTTCAGCTTCCAAGCTCGAGGGATTCATATCCTGCGCCGGTGTGTTGATGAGATCACGACAGAGTGCGACTGCTCGAACGCTGTTGCTTACAAAACTCGTTTTCGCATTTTTCGGCATAACGAGGCGAGCCGGAGAGCGAGATGCTTTTTTGTAACGGTTGAACTGATAGCTGCCCATACCCCAGCCAATCAGTTGAAGATCTGAAACCGCATTCTCGAGGCAGTAGTCGCCTTCCATGAGGTTCATCGATAGTCCGCCCAGAGTGGCTAGGTCATCTTTGCCGTCCCAGCCCACAAGCACTTTGGATATCTCTCCGTCCTTCAGCCAAGCAACTTGCCCTTTGGACGCAGTAAACCGCTGCTGTTTCAAAGAGGCCTTTTGCTCGTCATCCAGAAGCGCTTGCCGCTCTTCAAAATTTGTCGTTTTGACAAGTTCAATCGGTATCGCCGTCTCGCTATGTTCAATAAAGCTGGCTGCCACTAGGGGCGTCGTGGGGTTGGTGACGTACATGGGCGTATTGAAAACTCCTTATTAACACTGCGGCAGGCCGCAGTTATCCGCAGTTGAGACGATCCGCTTGGTAATGGCGATGTCGGCTAAGCTTAACCGTTTTTCGCAGCAGACACTGGCTAGACGGCATTTTCTCGCTAAATATATTCAGATGCTAGAACGCGGGGGTTCAGCCGAAAATATCTAGGAAAACTTAGGCTTTTTCTGTAGGTTTGACACATGGGGAATATGAAGCCTGGTACCAAGATTGGACTTTTAGCCGCTGTAATCGCAGCGCTAACGGCTGGGTATTGGTTTCGCTTGACCAGTGAGGTGTCAATACCTGCTGATCGCACAGGGTTCGTCCTCTTATTTCTCGGGTGTGTGGCGCTTGGTGTCCTCGCTTTTGTAAAGCGCACGAGTTGGTGGGGCGTATTGCCGCCTCTATTTGCGATTGCCGTGGGTCTATTTTTTCCGTTCACAATGATGATCAGTGAGCAGGTGGTTGCCCGCGACTCAGCCATCGAGGTTGGGGATACGATCCCCCGATTCGTCTCGGTTGATGATTCGGGCACCGATTTTGACTCCAGATCGCTCAATGGTCACCTAGTACTCATAAAATTCTTCAGAGCGCACTGGTGACCCTACTGCATCGGCGAGTTACGTCGAATGGAAGAGTTAAGACCGGAATTGGATAAGCGCGGTGTCAGAGTTATCACCGTGAGTGTTGACCTCCCTGAGGTCATTGCTGACCGCCGTCACCTCCACGGACTGCAGGCCACCATGCTGTCGGATCAGCAGTTGGTCGTTACCGACGCATTTGGATTGCGTAATCAGGGTATTCACTCTGCCCCCAGCAGCGAACCCGCCAAGGCTTTACCTGTTCCTGCAACGCTGTTGGTCGATCGTGATGGAACGGTTTTGTGGCGCGATCTCTCCGAAAATTACCAGCGACGATCAGATCCCTCGGTTGTTTTGGCGGCCATGGAGGCCCACTTCGATACCTTGGAGTAATCTTTCCCAGTACCTCACCCGGTGCCTATAGCTTTGGGTAGCAGGAGCGGACCTAGATCTAATGCCACAAAGCCAATGACAATGGCTGTGCCGCCGATATTCCAACCATAGTAATAGGGCGAAGCTATAAGCTACCAATCATCTGTATTTGTCTCGGTTCTGAAGCTCGCAGGCCCGCAATCTTTCAGTGACCGGAACACTCAGCGCTTAAGCTACCGGCGCATTTTCATTTGCCGCCATAAAAATTGCACAAGACGCAGAGGATTACCACGTGTTTTGCGCCACACGAGGCGCTTCATTGCGGGGGTACTGTCGTAATTTCCTTCACGCTGGCCGTGACCGGTGTGAATGGCTAGATTCGGGACATCAACAACATCAAGTGGCAGGGTTAACTGTAGGTGTCGTGTTTTCGGTAACAGGCACTCGCTCTCGTCACAGGCTTGGAATGTCACATTGACAGTGATTTCGATGTCAGGCACGTCCAGCGGGCGGCATTCACTCACCAATTCACCGACAGGGTAGAGTGGTATAAGTAGATCCACTCGACCACTCCACACCTCGAGTGTCTCGCTGATCGACGCAAGATGAAGCGAGTGGGTTGGAGGCGATTGCATCGGCAGTAAAATGAGACCATCGGGGCCTTCAACTTCAATACGTGTAGCAGTCAGACCTTGAGGCACAGGTTCGCCGTATATGTGAAGCCCCTCGGGTAGATCAAACGTCACCACAAGCTGTCGCACAATGCCCTGGCGCAGACTACCGTTGCCGCCGTGGAGCGCAGCTGTGATCTCAATGCCGTCATCCACCAATGTCGCTTTCGGTGCGGACTCATCAATTTGAATCCTTCCAAGCGCCGCATCAATCAGCATTTCAGGGCTTTCACGTTTCTTGTAGGAGTCGTGGAAAAACTTCGACGTTACGACTCCTTGCTCGTCGCACACGTAAACGCCGGGATAGGGAATTCCGTACAGCGGGCCGTCTGCTGCGGTCAGCTGCTCATTGAGCAGGCCATACTGCTTGATAACCGACGAGCGCGTGTCCGAGAGTAAGGTGTAGGGGATGTGCTGGTTTTCGGCGAACTCAGCTAAGGTTTCCTGATCGTCGTACGACAGCGCGTATAGCTTGATGCCAGCAGCTTCAAACTTCGCATAAGAATCTCGCAACTCACCTAGCTGCGTCCAGCAGGGGGGTCACCAAACGGCGGAGCGGTAGAATACGAGCGCTGCTTTGCTGACACCACGATCTTCATGGAAATTGACGCGATTCCCAAAAGCGTCGCTCACGCTGAAGTCAGGTAGGCGCTCTCCTATTTGAGGGCCCGTGGCATGTTCTTCGGGCATGCTTGCACGCACCGGATGCCCCAAGGGGGCTGGTGCATCAAATCCCAGTTCATCGCGTTGAGCTTTCATGGCGTGACGATGCCACAAAGCGTTGCGGATCTGAAGACCGAGTTTACGCGATTAGACATGGCCGATTGTTCTCAAGGAGAGAGTCTTCGGTTACCGTTGGTCAGACGGAATTATCAGCTGGGGGAGTAAACTGGAGCGATGATGCAGGCGATAAAGAGGGGCGTGTCAGTAGGACTGTGTTGCATGCTGCTGCCTTTGCAGGCGACTGCTGCCGTTAGCGAGGCCCTCTGCACAGCGTTCACTGACGCAATGGCGGAGTTCATTGCGAAGCTCCCGATTACGGTGAGCATGCCGTCTAATGCGACTCGCGGGGAAGTAGATAAATCGAACGCGCTTGTATGGTTGCCCACGACATACACGGAGGTAGGGTTCGACTGCGATACTGGAACGGTTATTTATTCGCTCAAGCCAGGTACTGCAGAGGCTTCCTACCAATTACTCAAGCGTTCGTCTCCTAGTGAACTCGCCGCGTTTAAAGCCATTCAAGATGATATGGCATGCAAGCCCGATGGCTTTGTACGGAGTCATGGTGTCAGCGAAATGCGACGGTGGCACAGCTACGACGATACCCTCTGGCAAACCTTCAAAACGGACCCTGAGGATTGCGAGTGACCTGCTCAAAAATGGGTCCTCTCGGATTTGTGTGTGCTAACTCGAGGTTTTCGCGGCACATGCCCCAAGCAGCGTTTCAATCATGACTGAGCGCGCTATCGATATTTTGTGCCCACGCCCGTCTTGGGACTGGGAAAACCCAGAGTGTTTCGGAATTAATCGTCTGCCTGCACACGCGCCCCTGCGGTCATTTCGAGGCGAGGATGATGCGCGCACCGGAATGGCGGGCTCGAGAACGCTTTCCTTGGATGGCCAATGGCAGTTTAGTTTCTTTGATAGGCCAGAGCATATTCCTGCATCGTGGTTGACGCAGGATATTGAGGACGCTGACAACATAGACGTGCCCAGCAACTGGCAGCTGCAAGGCTACGACAAGCCCATCTACACCAATGTGAAGTACCCGTTTCCTGTGGACCCTCCGCGTGTTCCCACGGAAAACCCTACCGGCTGTTATACTAAGGCGTTCTGTGTCCCTGATGAATGGCTCTCCTCGGGACGCACACGCGTCATCTTTAACGGCGTGAATAGCGCGTTCTACCTCGTCTGTAATGGGCTGTTTGTCGGTTACTCGCAGGACAGCCGCCTGCCCGCGGATTTCGATCTCACGGATTTTTTACAGAGTGGAGACAACCGTATCGCGGTGATGGTCTTACGCTGGTCAGATGGGAGCTACCTCGAAGATCAAGACATGTGGTGGCTGAGCGGTATTTTTCGCTCTGTTGAGCTGCTGCACAAGCCAGATCAGCACATTTCCGACTTTAAAGTGACTCCGACACGCTGTCTTGAGCAAGAAGCGCTTGTGAATATTGAGGTGGAGATTGAAGGGGCTGATCAGGCTGTCGCGGCCAGCTCATGTAGCTTGCAGGCGCGTATTTACTTCGAGGATAAGCTCGTTGCCGAACAGCTAACCGACACTCCTTGTGATCATGATCATTTTTCCAAGCTGACGATTGAGTTGCCTATCGAGGCGCCAAAGCTCTGGAGCTTTGAGGTCCCGAACTTATATCGACTGACACTCACGCTCCTTGATAAGGGCGGAAACGACATCGAGTCCGAAGCCTGCAACGTGGGATTGCGCGAGATAGAGATTCGAGACGGATTACTCCGGCTAAATGGTAAGCCGCTGCTGATTCGAGGCGTGAACAAGCATGAGCACGATCCTGCCACCGGGCACACAGAGTCGCTTGAGCGGGTTGAGCAGCAACTCAAGCTCATAAAGCAGAATAACTTTAACGCGGTTCGCTGCTCGCACTATCCGCACCAGCCTGGCTTTTATGACCTGTGCGATCGCCTGGGGCTTTTGGTGATAGATGAAGCAAACATCGAAACCCACGGCATGCGGCCAATGAATGCACTTGCAGAGGATACCGCATGGGAAGCGGCTTTCGTCTCTCGCGGTGAACGCATGGTCAAGCGCGATAAAAACCATCCGTGCATCATCATCTGGTCATTGGGAAACGAGGCAGGCTACGGTGTGGCGCATGACGTCATGTATTCCGCTATTCGCAAATTGGATCCGTCGCGGCCGATTCAATACGAGCCCGGTGGTTCTAATACACCGGTTACCGACATTATCTGTCCGATGTATGCGCGCGTTGATGAGGATATTTGGTATCCGGGTGCAACGCAGGCAGTACCGTCTATCATGAATTGGATTCAGCGACCTGAGGAAAATCGCCCTGTCATTCTCTGCGAGTACGCGCATGCGATGGGGAACTCGCTTGGAAACTTCAAAGACTATTGGGATGCGTTCAGGGCTGAACCTCGGCTCCAAGGCGGCTTTATTTGGGACTGGGTTGATCAGGGGCTCGATTGTGAGACGGAGGATGGTCGTCATTTCTGGGCATACGGCGGCGACTTTGGCGATGAGATAAACGACCGGCAGTTCTGCATCAATGGATTGGTATTTCCCGATCTCAGCCCTCATCCAGCGCTGTTAGAGGCTAAAAAGGTCCAGCAGCCATTCCAATTTGAGCTTATCACTCGCGAGCCGGTGAGCATTAGGGTTTCCAGCGAGCACTTATTCCGCACCACCGATAACGAAGTCCTACACTGGCTGTTGATGAATGAGGGGGCGGTTGAGCAGGAAGGGCGTATCGAGCTCAGGCTGCCGCCCGGCGGGTCAGAGGCTTATACGCTCTCCGATGTCGACGTTGGATCCGGTAATTCATATTTGAATTTGACGATTGAGCAACCTGCGGAGACTGCTTGGTCAGCGGCCCAGCATGTCGTTGCCACCGAGCAGTTCGTTCTCAAACAGCGGGTGGTGGAGTTGCCTGAGATTATTGCGCCAGCGAGCTTCTCAGAGTCCGACGAGCAGATAAAAATAGCCGCAGAAGGTAACTACTGGACCATCAGTAAGCACACCGGTTTCATTGACCAGTGGCGCATAGGTGATGTCGCTCAATTCGCAACTCCATTAACGGACAACGTCGTCAGAGCACCGCTTGATAATGATATTGGTGTCAGTGAGGTCGACCGCCCGGACCCAAACGCGTGGCATAGCCGGTGGGTTACCGCTGGGCTATGGAATTTAGAGCATCGACTGTTATCTCTGGAGGTAGATCGAGCCCAAGGTTTGATTGCAGCGCGACATGCTTATCTCCATGCGGGCAAACCTGTATTCCAAACTGCTTGGGACATGCAATTCTCAGTCACGGGTGAGCTCGTTATCACACATGAAATTTTTGTGGACGAAGCGACGCCGCCGTTACCAAGAGTGGGACTGACTGTTGGCCTGCTCTGTGACGCAGCGTCTGCTGACTCGACCGTACGGTGGCAGGGTCGCGGGCCACATGAGAATTATCCCGATAGGAAAGTATCGGCACATTTAGGTGACTGGGAGCGCCCTGTAAGCGAGATGCACACCGATTATATTTTTCCCAGCGAGAACGGTTTGAGGTGCGATACCAACCAACTCGAACTGAACAACCTCCGAGTGGTAGGAGACTTCCAGTTTAGTGTTTCAGTCTATGACCAAATCAAGCTCAGGGATGCGAGACACCCTACCGACCTCACGCCTAATGAGTATCTTTCGCTATGTATCGATGGCTTCCATATGGGAGTGGGTGGTGATGATTCTTGGTCACCCAGTGTCAAAGAGCCTTATCGCCTTTGCGAGAAACATTATCGCTGGCGCGTCTGTTTAAGCAGCTGTTAGTCCAACCCGCTAGACGAGGATGTGGGTGCAGCGTTGTCTGTAGTGGGTTTGATGGCAACGTTAACAGCGCGATAGTCCATTCTTTTTTAGGCGCAAATCTGAAAGTTTGAGGTTATTTGGGAAAACCCAAGAATCTGGCCGCTTCACCAACCGTCTTACGTTCCGAGACAACCGCATTTGCTGGAAATGAGTCGTCGGGCCAGCCAAGCGCCACTGCCTTCATGATCACTTGATCTTCAGGAATCTTGGCGTGTTCGCGTACAACTGGGGATTGCATGATGCCCTGGCTATTGATGACCGCTCCAAGCCCCCTGGACCAGGCTGCATCGACCAAGGCAGTTGTGACCGCGCCGCAATCAAAGGCCGTATCGTCACTGTCGGCCAGCTCCGCATCGTAGGTGATGATGACGCAGACGGGTGCATCAAATTGTCTAAACCCACGAAGTACCCAATCTTGACGCTTCTCAGCGTCCTCACGAGCGATATCCATCGCCTCGAACAGCTGTTTCGCGACTCCAACTTGCCGAGCTCTGTGTTTTCCTGCGAAGGGCGACCCTATGCGAAACTCTCTCGAGTGTGGCACGCCGGCTAAATTGCGCTCGGTGTTACCTTGGCGGATGAGGTCTAGTGTCTCGCCAGTGACAACCGTAAAGTTCCAAGGTTGGGTGTTCATGGAGGAGGGGGATCGCATAGCTAGCGCGAGGACTTCCTCGATAAGAGACTGGGGAACCGGATCTGGCTTGTACCCTCGAATGCTCCTGCGTCCTAACACCACCTCGTCATATTGCATACGGTCTCTCCATAAATTTTAGACCTCGATAACCTAGAGCAATCCCACAACGAACAACAGATGTAGCAAACCTAAGCAAAAACTAGGGACAGGGGGGACGTAACCGTTGTCACTGTCGCAGTAGTTCCACGCCAGACACATCAGAAGCCAATTTGAAAAAAATAGAGATTGAGGAACAGGGGTTTTTCTGTTGTTAGTTATGGGTGAACGCGGTATCGGACTGTTCTAACTCAACTGACGATTAAACCCCCAAGTGAGTTTGGCATCTCGAAAAAAATTAGCATTCCAAATACCTTTAGCTAAAGTGATGTAACATCATGCGAACCACTAAATCAATCTGGAGAAAATTATGAAAATCTTTAGTTCAACTGTTGTGGCAATTGTCGCGATATTGCTGTCTCCAATAGCTCTAACCGATACCCTATCTGCAAAGCAAGGAGACGTTTCCGATGTTATGGCTGTTATAGAAAAGTGGGCAGAGCTAGAGCATGATCTGACGGCACAGGCCGAGCTTGTGAGGGACGATCGAGTACAGATTGGGGGTGGAATTAGACAAAGTAATCAAGCCGAAAATCTCGCGGTGCAGCTTATGCGATACAACGCGCTCATGGAATCGTGGGGTGGTGAGCCAGAGATGATCGTCAGAATCGAAGATCCGTTGGTAAGAGTCTATGGAGATGTAGCGGTTGCAAGTTTTATGCGCCTTTTCGACATTGCACCACCCGGTGAACGCGCTAATAACACCGGCGCTGCATGGTTTTCGATGGTCTTGGTCAAGGATAAGGGCGAATGGAAGATAGCGCACCACCATGTTTCACCAGCAAGTTAATATCTATAACGCCGGAGCATGTAGATAAGAGGATGACGCAGTAGCTGACGAATCTAGCCCATACGACTCATTTGGCTCAAAGGGCGCTGTCTGGGATTTTATCTCGGGTCTGATGCTGCTGAGGGATTTTTAATCCACCTGACACAACTTAGTAAGCCTCCTCTCCAGCTGCTGCTCCTGAGCCTCTGTCATGCGTTCGCCATAGGCGTTACGGTGTGCCTTCATGTACTCAAGTTTCAGCTCAGACAGGCTGATAAGGCCGCTGTGAAACCCTGCAGCCATAAACCCATCGAGCCAGCGACGGTCTACTTGGGTGACTAGGGCATAACCTCCCCTAATTAGGGTTTTGTATCAAACTGGTTACAGACTCAGGCAGTTCATAGGTTTCAGGCTTCACGGAGTTGCGACAGTCACCCGGTAATCCAGCAACCTCGTAACTTTGATGAGCCAAAAGCGCATCACCAAAGTAGTAAAGCGCCAAATGCCGATCTGACTTGTCAGTAGAACAGTAATGATGCACCTCGAACGCTTCCAGTTCCACATCTTCATCTGATCTGTTCTCAAAGGTTTCAAGGGCTTCAGTAAGTAGTCCTTAGATTTGATCTTGGCAGACTCTGTCGGAAAACCGTTGAAGCTCCTGAGGTGTGAGTAGGGTCGCTCCCTTGGAAATCTTTTCAAATAGTTTGTCTAACAGGTCGGCCATTGCGATAGCTGCTCTTTGCGCTTCTCTAGGATCAGAAGTAATCAATGATCGGATAACTTCCCGCTGACTGAAAAAACCTCTTAAGCTTTTTGGAACACTGCGGCGGAAATAGAACCTTTGATGGCGTACGGACAGGTAAGGAATCGTATTCACGTTGTATCTCCCGATGTATCGAAACAAGGTTTTCGGTCAATACAGGCAACTGGATTATCAATTTAAGCATTTGATTTATAACAATATTTTAAAAATATGGCGGAAGAGGTAGGAGTCGAACCCACCAGGCGCTGTCTCAGCACCTCACTGGTTTTGAAGACCAGGCACCCCACCGGGGATGTCGCTCTTCCTGATAAGCGTCGCTAAAAGGCTGCGTGGTTGCTGCATCCTAAAACAGTTGTGCCGCTAGGTAGCGAAGCGTTTCTCAATAACGGCTTTGTTAACGATTTTCCGCTCGTCTCCGTTGCGGCGTGTAAAGCCTATACCATCAAAGTACTCGAGTACTTCGATAGCTAGTTTACGCCCGATACCGAGCTGGTTTTTAAACGCAACGACGGACAAGGGTTCAATTTCAGCGGTCTTTTCGGCTGCTTCTGCAAGTTGTATGAGTGTTTGGGTCAGTACGAACCGCTCTGCATTTACGCGGTGTAAGAGCCCTAGCTCGCGGCCTTGCTTGATAGCAATTTTAATATCGACATCACTGAGTCTTGCCTGAGATCTGGCTTCTGAAATAACCGGAACGGTTACACCGGCAGCCTGAAGCGAGTGCTCAAGTGATTTCCACAGGGCATCGTGCGGATTGGGCGCATCGAGACTGGCTGGTAGTCTGATTCTTCCTTCTACGTTCGTGAGTTCGCCCTGTTTCAAAAGCACAGCGAGTGTTGCTTCTGCGAGCGCGGGGTGGGAGGTACGTCCGGCCAGTGCGAGTAATTTGTCCTTAATAACGCCAGGCTGTTTACGCCCCCGATCTGCGTCACTCGTCGGTGCGCTACCACCGTCCTCGCTGCGTTGAACTATGTCAATCAGCGACTTCCGTACTTTTGCCAGATTCGACTTCCTCGTGATCCAACGTTTCCCATTAGCCTTGAAATTAATGCAGTCCTCTGGCGTCAGAGTTGATGGCATCACGGATTTAAGGTTGAAGCAGGTTGTCAGCTTTTCAACATCAAGGCAGTGGTCTTGCTGTATAAGCGTATTTGCTGCAAGAACGATGTCTGCGTACTCCAGTGCGTTCAGCCACTGTAGGCGTTCAGCTTTCGATTTCCCGTACTTGGGGCCAATAGGGTCAAGAATATAACCGCCACCAAGGGTTTCAATCTCGGAGTCGTCCCGAATCACTAAGCGCTCACCGTGAGTCGCGCAAAGTGGCTCTTGGAGAATCAACTGAGCTTTCCCTGATTCGCCTGGCCCTAGTTTATTTGTTTCGGTATTGATGAGTGCAGCCTGAGCGGCAAGTCGTTTAGCACCGATATGTAGTTTCACCGGGGTCAGGTGTTTGAGGGAACGCGAAAGTGTAGGCAAGAGCTTGATCGATACATCGATTCTCTCTGACATTTCACATAGGTCGGGATCAACTAATAGATCGCCGCGGTCAATGTCGGCTAGTTCGACCTTTCCCGAAAGACACAGAGCTACGCGTTGGCCAGCGATTGCAGTGTCGTCTTGAATGTCATTGGCGCGTACTTCTTTGATACGGACATCGATACCTCGAGGTAGCAAGCGGAGCGTGTCGCCCACACAAACTTTGCCAGCACTTGCGGTACCTGTAACAACGACCCCTGCACCTTTGACGTGAAACCGTCGATCGATTGATAGGCGGAACCCGTGCGCTTCATTGTCCGTGTTTTTCTTGAGCGCCATCTCGTTCTTGCAATCAAAGAGGTGGTTGCGCAAGCCATCGATACCAATACCTGTTGTATTTGAGACGTGGAAAATACTCGGATCGATGCCGGTTACGTCACGAACGGTAGACTCTACTGCTGACGATACTGAGGCAACTTCGCTCTTCGGTACGCGGTCGATTTTAGTAACAACAACGTCGATCCACTGCACCCCTAAAAGCGTTAGCACGTCTAGGTGCTCGCGTGTTTGCGGCATGACGCCATCGTCAGCAGCAACGATAAGTAAAGCGCGATCGATGCTGGAGGCACCGGCGATCATGTTGTTGATAAAGCGGTGATGCCCAGGGACATCAATGAAACCGATCGGTTTGCCGGTGTCTGTCGGCAAGTAGGCATACCCCAGATTAATGGTCAGGCCGCGGGCCTTCTCCTCGGCAAGCGTATCGGTATCGACACCGGTGAGTGCCTTAACCAGCGACGTTTTGCCGTGATCAACATGTCCCGCGGTTGCGATGATCACTGAGTCAGCTCTGAGAGTTGCTCAATGAACTCGTATTCCTCCGCACCTTCTAGACATCGCAAATCAAGTAGTAAGGCACCGTTATTTAGTCGGCCGATCACGGGCTTGGGTAGGGCTCTCAAACGCGCGTTCAGGTCACGGAGGCTTTCATCGCTGCCATCGACGGATCGAATTCGTAATGCAGCGCTGGGTAAGACCTCTACCGGGAGTGAGCCGCTGCCAATCTGGCTGGATACTTCAGCAACGTCTACCTCGAACTCTGGCCCCAGGATGCCTGAAACGGGTACCGAGAGTCGCAGTGCTTGCTCGTTGATATCGCTCACTTCACGAGTAAGGAGTCGAAGCGTGGGCAACTCAGCTACCAACTCGTCGGGGTTGTAATAAAGCTGCAGCGTGGCCTCCAGCGCGGCGATCGCCATCTTATCGAGTCTGAGTGCGCGCTTAAGCGGATTTTTCTTCAACTTAGCGATCAGATCGGCGCGCCCAGCGATAATGCCTGCCTGAGGACCCCCAAGTAGCTTGTCACCGCTAAATAAGACAAGGTCGGCACCATTCTTGAGCGTCTGTTGCGCGGTTGCCTCGTGCGGAAGACCCAGCGCTTGTAAGTCGATCAGGTTGCCACAGCCCATATCGACCACGAAAGGCACATTGTGTTCATGTGCTAATGCGCTTAGGTCTTGCTCAGAGACCTCCGCGGTGAAGCCTTCAATACGATAGTTGCTGGTATGAACACGCATCAGCAACGCTGTGTTTTCGTCGATTGCGTTCTCGTAGTCCTGTAAGTGGGTGCGATTGGTTGTACCCACTTCGATCAACTTGCAGCCCGAGCCACTCATAATATCCGGGACGCGAAACGATCCACCAATCTCCACCAGTTCACCCCGAGAAACAGGCACGTGCTTACCCATTGCAAAGGTATTTAGCGTAAGCAGAACAGCTGCGGCATTGTTGTTCACCGCAGTAGCCGCTTCTGCCCCTGTCAGTTCGCAGATGATGGATTCAATATGACTATCGCGATCACCTCGGCTTCCTGCATCTAGGTTATATTCGAGATTGCTTGCTCCTGCGACAACGTCGCTGATAGCAGAAATAGCTGCATCCGCAAGCTTTGCCCTACCTAAATTACTGTGGATTACAATGCCGGTGAGATTAAACACGGCGCGAAGTGCGGGCTGTGACTTCTCCTCGAGTTCGTTACGGATTGATTGCGCTATATGATCGGCGGTGGGTTCAACAACCTCGCCTGACTTAAGGGCGGAGCGAAGTGAGGCTAGTTTATCCCTTGCAGCGTTGGTAACCGCGTCGTGCCCCCATCGACTGACATCAGGTGACATCTCGTCAAGGAGCGCGCTAACCGCTGGCAGTTCGCGTAACCGTTTTTGAGTTTCATCTTTCATTGGGCGTTTATTCTTTTGAGTATGCGTTGAGTCTACCGTGCATAGGGTAAAGAATGTAGGTCAAACCCTTAGCTCATTCCCCAATTTTGATGAACCTGAGTAGTAAATTAGGGCGGATAACAGCAACGCAGGAAAGACCTCGTGGATTGCGCTATTGAGCCCAAACGCTATCCAGATAACCAGCAGTGCCATACCTGAAAGCATGGCGCTTAGGACTCGCAAAGGGGAAGCGATACGGCCATAAAGCCCAAATACCACAGGTGGAAAGAAGCACACAGCGTAGAGACTGCCGGAAAAGATGGTTATTCCTACAATATCGCCTGGTGGATTGAGCGCCATGAATGCCGCAACGCAGGCGAAACCGACGACAGCCATACGAGACAGACGGACTTCGTTGTCGACGTGCTTAAACGGTGCGATTAGGTTTTTGTAGAGCGTAGACGATGCAACCAAGAGCACACTGTCCATCGATGACATCGCGGCAGAGATGATGGATACGATGAGCAGATCGGTCACCCAAAACGGAAAAATCGCCGCGTCGTTGACCAGTGTGGGCACAATGAGATCGGTGTCCGTTACGTTTTCCAAAAGCAAGTGAGCATAAATTCCAATGGGGAACATGCAGACGAGTATGAGTGTTAAGCCAACCACCGCGATCCACATCCCGCGCTTCACTTCAGCATCGTTTTTTAGGCCATAGAAGCGGGATAGTTGGCGAGGATCAACGATCAGCTTGAGCGCGCCCGAGAGGGAGACACCCAATAAAACCGCGAAGGGCACTGCGCCATTGAGATCAAAAAGATGCTGCTTGGTTGGCATGTCGATCAGTCGTGTTACGGCGCCAACGCCCCCTGCTGCTTTTGTCACGAAATAGAAGATGGTCATGGCGCCAACAAGCATAAATATGCCCTGAATGGCGTCAGTTCTTACAACCGATACGAAACCACCAATTGACGTGTAGAGAACAACCACCAGCAGCGTCACGCCAACTGCAACTTCATAGGGCACACCGAGAAAAATCTGGAAGAGGTGACCTGCGCCTTTGAAAATAGCGAGCAGGTACAGGAGGCTCGCAAAGACAATCACCGAGGCCGATAGGAGAAGTACAGGGTGTCGGTTGGCAGAGGGTGAATTGTTGAGAATGCGGCCCTTAATGTAATCAGGGATTGTCAGTGCATCCCACTCAGCCGAAAAGCGCCTCAGCGGCGGGCCTATCCAGCGCCACGAGACCCAGGTGAAGACCACCAAGAGCACTGCCAGCGTGAACCAGGCGACACCGTATTCGTAGCCTTTGCCCGCATGACCAATAAACGTATTGGTGGAGGCAAAGGTTGCGAAGAATGAGATGCCAACCATGGCACCACCCATTTGACGATTGCCGACGTAATAGCCGCCCATGCCGGTTGCAGCTTTATTGCCCAGATAGGCGTTGTAGAAGAGCACCAAGACGTAGGCGAGCAGGACTGTGCTGGCAATCCAATGTTCGAGAAACCAGTTCACGGATTACTGCTCTTGCCCACAGCTAACGTCTTTTGCCGGGTCAAAGCGAAGCGCCCAAGTCTTTGATGGTTTCAATGCCCATGTTCTTTAGCGTGAAACTATAGATATCCGCGTATTGGTTGATGATCTTTTGCGCAGTCATAGGGCCAGCCTGCGCCCGAAGTAAAGGTTTAATAGCGCAGCATATCGAGCACATTTGTCACCTCGTATTTCGGGAAATCACTTGTGTTTTCAAGATCAACAGTTTGCATGGCAGAGAGGCTAGTGCACCCCGTGAAAAAGATCAGTACAAGTGCAGGTCTCGCAACACTAGAAAGGACTTCCATATTTCAAGCAGTCTTTGTTGCAATAATGAGACTGATATCGAGCGATTCACCCGGGATCTTATCAATTTGCTCTACTAACAAGTCCTCATTTATCAGCCAGTTCATGATCGATTTCATATCAACACTGACCGAGACCTGCTGAGCAGGTTCGCTCTCGTGCTGGGTGAAGGCCACCACTAGCATTTTGCCCCCCCGTTTGAGGACGCGCTTCGCCTCTTGGAAAAGCGCAGCTGGGTCGTCTGCAAAATAGAGAACCTGATCGATTGTTACGGTATCAAAGCTGTTTGCCGCAAAGCGCATTTGATACATGTCTTCCTGCCGAACCGACAGGTGGGTTAATCCCGCTTGCTCGATAGCGTCTCTGGCAACCACCACCATTTTTTTCGAGAGATCCACACCGTAACCGCTTTCGGCCAATGGCCCGACCAGACCCAGCATCCGGCCAGTGCCAGTAGCGATATCGAGGAGATGTCCGACTCTGTGTCCCCCGAGCAGAGACGTGACATGCTCTCTGAAGGTTTGCTCGTCGCCGTGGTATCGGTGAAGTTCGAGCCATTCGGGCACCTCATCTTCCACGTAGCTCTCGGCGAGTTGTGCGCGCGCTTCGCGGATCATAGACAGTCTGCGGCTGTCTTCTTCGATGGTACTGTCCGCCGCATCGATACTGCCGAGAAGCGTACCGAGGATATTGTTGTAAGGCGCTTGTCGATTGACTCGATAAAAAATGAAATGCTGTTCGCGAAAGCTCTCGAGAAGCCCCGCATCTTGCAATATTTTTAGGTGGCGCGAGGTCCGCGGTTGACTATGGCCGGTAATGCGCACTAGGTCGGTGACAGTGAGTTCGCCCTGATTGCAAAGAAAAAGTAGGCGGATGCGGCTTGGATCTGCTGCAGCCTTTAGGCACTGGGACAATGCGTCGACATTCATGGGTACAAAGATAGCTGTATGTGAGCAAAATGAATACGCGTAGACAAGATTTTTCGGGTCACAAGCGCTACGCTAAGATCATCGTGATCTGCGTGACGTCACAGCCTTCATTTGATCTTCAACGATCTACGTCGCGCTTGGTGTCTGGTTTCTGGTGCTCGTAAATCGTTGTTGGGTACCGGAGGGTCTGACGTAAACAACAATATCAGGAGAACAATAATGCTCAAACTTCACTTCGCACCTAACTCCCGCGCCGGACGTATTCTCTGGTTGCTTGAGGAGCTGGAGTTACCTTACGAGCTCAATGCAATGTCGTTTCATCCTAAGGACTTAAAGTCTGACGAGCATCGAAGCCGGCACCCGCTGGGTCGCATTCCGGTGCTCGATGACGGAGAGGTCTCTATTTACGAATCGGGAGCGATTGTTGAATACGTGCTCGCGCGTCATAAAGATGGCGGTCTAAAGCCGGCTGTCGACAGCCCTATGTTTCCCGAATACCTACAGTGGTTTCACTACTGTGAAGGCATGGTCATGCCTCCGATGAACACCATCGTCGTTCATACGATATTGTTGCCTGAAGATCGCCGAGACCCGGTTGTATTGGGCCAGGCGCAACGCTTACTGAGCAAGGCGCTGCACCCCGTCAACGAGGCGTTGGAGGGGCGTGAGTACTTGATTGGTGATTTCTCCGCTGCGGACATCATGCTGGGCCATGCATGCTTCATGAGTAACCGCATGGGCTGTGTCACCGATGATATGTCCAATGTGAAAGCGTACGTAGAGCGCATTACACAGCGACCTTGTTTTCAGACTGCAATTAACATGACCTAGTAATATGATCTAGCGTGTAGTTTTTCACGGAACCGCGCGCAGGACGAGGCACTGCGCATGTTGCGGCTAGATCGGTCTGAAACCTGGCAATGAAAAACGGGGAGCACGGTGTCGAAGCAATTCATTTTTATCTTGGGTCTCAATTTGCTGCTCACTGGCTGTGGAGGCGGTGGTGGCGGGTCAGCGTCTAATTCCACGGGTGGATCAACAAGCCCCGATCCCTGCGGTGTCGCCGCGCAGATAGACTTCGTAGAGAAGTTGGCTACAGATTACTACTATTGGTATGACGAGTTAGCAGATGTCGATAAGCGTCAGTTTTCGAATGCTCAAGACTATTTGAGAGCCATCATGCGCCCGATCTGGTGTGACCTTGTAGATGCGCCTGGAAATTGTCAAAGCACCGGTAGAGACCCCGGTTTCTCCTATTTAACAACCATCGAGGAAGACTCACAGCGTTTTGAATCAGGTGTTTTCTTCGGTTACGGCGTACGCTATCGGCTGGTGGGCAGTGATTTCTTTTTTTCCGATTCATACGAAACGGGTCCCGCTTTCGCTGCTGGTATCAGGCGTGGTCAGCGTTTGATCGCTGTGGATAGAGGAGATGGATTCGTTAATTGGGATCAAATATTCGCTAACACGACTTCTACGGACCTGCCGCGGGCTGTTTTCGGACCTAGCGGAGAACTCCAAACGACCGTTTTTCGTGTTGAGACCGCTGGCGGCATACAAGATATATCGGTCACGACTGCAGAGACGACAATGCCACCATTTGCCGGAACACCTGTGCTGATCCCTACTCAGAGTGGCACCCCCGTGGGTTATATCCACTTTCGGTCGTTCATAGACGACGCCGATCAGCCCTTGCGGGAGGTGGCGGAGACCTTTGCCGCCGCCGGCGTTACCGACGTGGTCATCGATCTTCGGTATAACGGTGGAGGATTACTCCGAGTGGCGGAAACATTTTTGAACCTTCTGGCGGGTGATGTGGCGCAAGGAGAAACAAGCTACATTGTGAACCTGAACGATAAGCACTCAGAGGAAAACAATGTTGGAACGTTTGTCGCCTTGCAAGAGTCCTTCTCGCCATCGCTTAACCGGATAGCCTTCATAACAACCCTTGGCTCTGCTTCAGCGAGCGAACTACTAATCAATAGCTTAGAGCCACATATCGAAGTAGCGATTATAGGGTCAGATACATCGGGTAAAGCGGTGGGACAGGGTGCGTGGGATCTCAATAGTGATCGTTGTGAAATGCGTTTGCGGTTGGTTGCTTTTGAGATACAAAATGGTTCGGGCGAGGGCGGTTATTATAATGGGCTCGTGGACACCGGTCGGTTTACTTTTTTCCCCGCCGCCGACGATGTTACGAGAGAATTTGGTGATGTGGGCGAAGAGTCCTTGCAAGTTGCACTCAACTGGTTGGGAGTCGATGTTGCGAGCAGTCAAGCCCGATCTCTGAAGCGCTCATCGAAAGCTATGCGGATGACCAGAGAGCAGATTGGTGTGGCTGGCTTTGACGCCGCTTGGCGTGCCGACGAACAACCTCCGCTTAACCCTGATGGTACTGTTCGCTCCTTCTAAAGGCAGACTAAAAGCGGGCGGGCAGGCGCTCACTTTGTTTGAACTATTCACTCACCTTTGGAGTCGGTGTAGCCTCATCGCATCAGACTTTTTAGATTTGTTGGAAGATTTATGAGCAGTGCAGCTAAAACGTTTCAAGCGATCGTCAATGAACGTCGCTCTATCCGCGCATTCAAACCCGATCCCGTTGGACGCGATGTTATCGATGCTGTATTTTCGCCAGCTCTGCGCGCGCCTAGCAACTGCAACACCCAGCCTTGGTTTGTTCACATCGTCACGGGTGACAAGTTAGAGACGCTGCGAGAAATGCTCCCCCTAGCATTTGCAAAGGGCGATGTGGCGCCCGATTTTCCTTATGACGGGATCTACGAGGGCGTTTACAAAGATCGTCAGTACGGGGCGGCGAAGGCGCTCTACGATGCGCTTGGCATCCCCAGAGAGGAGAAAGCGAAAAGGCATGAATGGTTCCTTGGTAATTTCCGTTTTTTCGACGCGCCCGCAGTTGCCTTTTTCATGCTTCCCGACGGATTTGGGTTGAGAGAGGCCTGCGACCTCGGAATGTTTACTCAAACCGTAATGTTGGGATTAACCGCACAGGGACTGGGATCCTGCCCGCAAACGGCACTCGGCTTTATGGCAAAGCAAATCCGCGAAGTGATCGAGGTCCCAGAACATCACAAACTAATGTTCGGCTTATCGTTTGGATATCCCGTCAATACGCCTATAAACGACGTAGTCACTGACCGGACAGATTTGAGCTCCGCGGTCACTTTCCATAGCTAATCACTTGCTAAGAGGGGCCTAGTCTTAATGGGCTCTGGCTGCCTTTCGCAGCCCTAGTATTGCCACTAGCTACCTTACTGTGATTGTGAGGGCCGACGGCATGGCGGGTTGACAGGCGGCTGCTTCTTAACGTTTGACGTGGCGATACTTCGCCAGCCAATATGCCAAGCGAGTTAAGGGCGTGGAATAAAGCCCGAAACCTCGAGTTGGAAACCCGATATCGCATTGAATTTGATGGGCGCCGACATAACCTTCATATTGGTGACCCCAAGGTGGCGGAGCATCTGTGCACCTGTGCCAATCACCCGATAATTTTGAGGTGGCGCCTCGACTTCCGCAGTACCCGCAAGCTGCGCTATGTTGCGCATGATGGCGTCAGGCGATTCCCACCCACCGAGCATCACGACTAAGCCTCGCCCCTGCTCAGCGATGTACGCCATTGCAGATTCGTAGGACCAGCCTTGAGAGCCGTTCGGAAGCTTGGTGCCGAGAACATCACGCAAGGTGTTGATAGGCTGGATCCGAACCGGTAGATCTGGCGCTGCGAGATCACCCTTGTGAAGTGCATATTGAATCTGTCCATCGACCAAGTCTTCGAAGGTAGTCAGCGTGAACTGACCCCAGCGCGTGTCGATGGGGAATTCACCCGTGCAGCGCACCGATTGCTCATGCAGTGCTCGGTACTCAATGAGGTCCGCGATGGTGCCAATACGCAGGTTGTGTTTCTCTGCAAAGATCTCTAGCTCTGGGCGCCGCGCCATCGTGCCATCTTCATTCATGATCTCCACGATTACGGCTGCCGGCTCACAACCGGCCATCCGCGCGAGGTCAACTCCGGCCTCAGTGTGGCCAGCGCGCTGTAGAACACCGCCTGGCTTTGCTACGAGCGGAAATATATGACCTGGCTGCGAGATATCTGATGGCTTAGCATCGCTCTTAACCGCTTCTAAGATCGTGTGAGCCCGCTGTTTTGCGCTGACACCCGGTCCGACCGCATGCGTGGCATCAATCGATACCGTGAAATTGGTCTCGTGTTGAGACCGATTGTCACGCACCATAAGAGGAATACGTAACTGGCGTGCGCGCTCCGCGGTGATCGGCATGCAAATTAATCCGCAGGCTTCGGTCGCAAAGAAGTTGATAATTTCTGGCGTGACTTTCTCCGCTGCAATCACGAGGTCACCCTCGTTTTCACGGTCCTCGTCATCCATCAGAATGACCATTTTTCCTTCGCGGATATCGTCCAGAATGTCCGGAACCGAATCTAGCGGCATGAAACCTCTCCTAACTCAACACTTCTCTATGGCAACAGCTGTTGCCTCGCCACCGCCAATGCAAAGCGCAGCAACTCCTCTGTCTTTGCCGTAATGGTGCATGGCATGCATTAGCGTAATGATGATGCGAGAGCCCGTGGAGCCAATTGGGTGGCCCTGTGCACAAGCGCCACCGTGAACATTAACCTTTGCAGGGTCCAGCCCGTGTGCTTGCATGGCGAGCATGGTCACCATGGCGAAGGCCTCGTTAATCTCCCACAGATCTACGTCATTGGCCGACCACCCGGTTTTCTCCATCAGAGAAGAAATTGCATCCACAGGTGCGAGTGTAAATTCTGCAGGATCACGACTTGCTCGTGAGTGAGCAACGATCTTAGCCATAGGCTGAAGGCCGTATTCGTTGACTGCAGACTCGCTTGCGAGAATCAGCGCGCTGGCACCATCCGATATTGAGCTGGCATTGGCGGCTGTGATGGTTCCCTCTTTGGCAAACGCTGGTCGCAAACCCGGAATCTTGTCGACGCGGCCCTTGTGAGGTTGCTCATCGTCAACAACCGTAATGGTCTCGCGTCGGGTCTTTACTTCAACAGCGGCGGTCTCAGCTTTCAGTAAGCCTTGGTCGATGGCGTTCTTAGCCCGGGTTAGACTTTGAATCGCGAAGTCGTCCATCGCCTCACGAGTGATTCCGTGCTCGTCAGCTGTGGCCTGAGCGAAGCTACCCATTGCGCCGCCCGTGTAGGCATCTTCGAGGCCGTCCATAAACATATGGTCGTAAATCTGCGTATGTCCGAGTCGTTGACCCGCACGCCCGCTTGGCATGAGGTGCGGGGCGTTGGACATGCTCTCAAGACCGCCTGCTATGGCGATTTGGTTGGTACCAGCCCGAATGCTGTCAATACCGAAGATGGTCGCTTGCATGCCGCTACCACAGGCTTTGTTCACTGTGACTGCACCGACGTGGTCGGGAAGGCCTGCATATCGACTTGCCTGCCTCGCGGGGCACTGCTTGAGACCTGCCGGGAGCACGCAGCCCATAAAGACTTCGTCAATTTTGTCTCCGCCAAGGCCTGATCGCTCAACAGCGGCCTTGATCGCTGTGCTACCAAGTTGTGGAGCAGTAACCGCAGCGAGATCACCCATTAGCCCGCCCATGGGGGTTCTGGCACCACTGACAATGTAAATTTCTTCGGACATGAGACGAGACTCCAGCGCGAGTTAATAAGGTGAGGGATTAAGCCACATTGGCACCCGTGTCTCAATGAAAAGACATCTCTCAATTGGCGGAGAACACCTTTCCGCGTACCGCTTTTCGATACTGAGAAGGTGTCAGTTGATTGGCCTTTTTAAACTGCCGTGCAAAATGCGCCGAATCAGTGATCCCGACTTCAGCCGCTACCTGAGTGACCGACAAGTTTGTGCTTCTAAGTAGTGATGCCGCTTCACTCATCCTGAGACTCAAAAGGTATTGCCAAGGAGTCGTACCGGTTGCGCGTTGAAAACGTCTGGAGAGGGTACGCTCGGACAGATCATATCTGCGTGCAAAGTCCTCCATGGAAACAGGTGCTCGCAGTTTTTCTCGCATGTACAACTGCAGGTCCATCACGACGTCATCATAATGTTCTTGCAATGTGTGCGATCCCAATTGTGTTGCACGAAACCGCTGACGTATCTCGGGTGAGAATTGGTTTTCGATACGCCTGGCTACCTCTGGGTTGTAAAAGCTGCCCATGAGGTAAACCAGTAGATCGCTGATCGAATTAACGCTCCCCGCGCAATACAGGTTGTCTGATTGAACGATAAGCTGGTCGCGACGCAACTCGACTTCAGGGTAGCGCTTCGAAAATTCATCAAACCAAAACCAGTGCGTTGTCGCTGCCTTTCTTTTCAAAAGGCCAGTCTCAGCAAGCAGGAAACTTCCTGTGCCTACTGCTGCGATTGCAGCACCTGACTGCGCTACCCTCCGAATAAAGGGGACCAACGAGGGTTGTCGCTTTAGCACCCGCCTGGGATCCCTCCAGATGGCCGAAATAACCAGCAGATCAAGCCTACCGACCGTATCAATGGCTTGCGTGTCTACCGTCAGACCTCCACTTGTCGTTATCTGCCCGCCGTTTTCAGATACGAGTAGCACATTGTTTTCATTACGGATTAGTTGCCCCGCCGTTTGTGCGGCTGCCATCGAGAGTTCCATGGGTAAGGTCACGGAACTTGCCAATGCGTCGCTATGGATAAGCGCTGCAATTCGCGGGATGCGAAATTTTTCCGTCGGTTTTTTCATTGTTTGTGTCTGAAATATACAAAAGTATAAGAGGCGCAGTTCCTACAATCAAACGAGTCCGTGGTAACTGAATTTCATAAGATTTATGCCCAACTTACCTGTCATCGTAGCATCCGGGGGGATCAACACGGCGGGACGCTCATCACAGCGTCACGCTCACAATCGCTTAGTCATTAATGCTATTGATCCACAAGCGAGAGGTCGAACCATTAAGGCGCTCGGCGTCATGATGGACTCAGACATTGAAGACGAAATATTAGACCGAACACTCGTCCGAAGGATTGAGCATCAGCATTTTGACCCTGCTGCGGTCGCTATTAATCATCGTTATCGTATTGATGATGTTCATGGTGTCGTTAACTTGTCTCCCGACGGTTTTACCACATCGCGCGCTCAGAACGCGCTGCGCGGACTATCCTCTGGCGATACGGTGCTTGTACCTACTCACCGCGAGTTTGATGTGAGTGTCGCGGGTCAGCTACCCATGGGATTCGATCCCGGGGCGTTATATACCTCACGAAACCATCCCCGTGGCCTGCAGATGTCGGTATACGCGATGTCAGATGCGCTTGCTGACCTTGGTCTGGACTGGGACGGGCTCGCTGGGTCTTTGCCACCTGACGCGGTGAGTGTCTACGTTTCGAGCTCAATGGGTCAGCTCGACGAGGCAGCGACGGGTGGAATGATGACGGCGGGTCTCAGAGGGGAGCGGGTCAGTGCTAAAAATTGCCCGCTCGGTTTTGCAGAGATGCCTGGCGACTTCATTAATGCTTACGTTCTCAAGTCACTCGGGCATACCGGTCCGGCGCTGGGAGCCTGCGCAACCTTTCTTTACAATTTACAACGTGGTGTCGATGACATTAAGTCGGGTCGAGCCCGTATCGCTGTTGTCGGCGCGGCAGAGGCGCCGATTGTACCCGAGCTGATGGACGGGTACGTGGCAATGGGTGCATTGGCGACTGACAAAGAGCTTCGGCAATTACAGGGCGTAGGTGAAGAAGGGCTGATCCATTACCGCTCGGCGTGTCGGCCTTTTGGAGAAAATTGCGGTTTTGTCATGGGTGAGTCGGCGCAAGTTTTGATTCTTATGGATGATGAGCTCGCCCTTGAGCAGGGCGCTCCGATCCTCGGTGCTGTACCCTTTGTTTCGGTGCACGCCGACGGGGCAAAAAAATCTATTCCCGGCCCTGGCGCTGGCAACTATTTGACAATGGTGCGTGCCGCTCAAGCTGCACGAGATATTCTCGAAAATAGGGTATTTACTCGCGATGGCCTGATTATGGCGCACGGCACCGGCACGCCTCAAAATCGCACCTCCGAGTCGGCGATATTTAGCACCGTTGCACAGGCGCTGTCGGTTGAGGACTGGCGGGTATCGGCGATCAAGAGCCACACCGGACACTCGTTAGGTGCAGCCGCGGGTGATCAGATGTCGGCTCTCTTGGGTATTTGGACATCGGGATGGGTGCCGGGTATTGGCTCGATAGATAGGTTAGCCGATGATGTGGTAACCGAGCGCTTGAGTTTTGCTCTTAGAGATGTAGAGACCGAGAATTGTTCCTATGCGCTCGTGAACAGTAAAGGCTTTGGCGGTAATAACGCGACAGCAACAGTGCTGAGTCCTGAAGTCACTGCGAATTTACTTGAAAAACGTCATTCCGCGGACCTCATGCTGCGGTGGCAGACAGCTAAGGAAAAGGTCGAAACAAGCCGCGATGACATCGAAAGCGCGCGCCTTAATGGTGATTGGCAACCCATGTACCGCTTTAATGACGGCGTGCTCTCAGACGATGATGTCTGCGTTCAGCCCGGTCAGCTGGTGATTGGTGACCTCGTGATAGACACAACCGACCGTGTTGTCCCGGACGAGTGGAGTTTAAAAGGCAGACTCTATTAATCACCGCTTATCGTATTTGACCTTTGAGTAAGGTGTGCGCCGTTCTCTTGTATTGATTTCTTTCTGCTGTGGCTTTGTGTTTGAAATTTTGTACTAACACCAAAGCGACGCGGTTGTTAGACTGCGCCTATGAGTAGCGTAGACGTTGTAACCACACTGACTGAACGAGTATCGCACGGCAGTCTTGAGGCACCGGGCCCTGGTGTTAATGACATCGAGACCATTACCCGTGCGGCGCTCAGGGCGCCCGATCATGCGCTACTGAGGCCTTGGCGTTTTGTCGTAATTGAGGGCGATCGCAGAGGCGATTTAGGAGTGGTGCTCCACGACAGTCTCCGTTTGAGGGGCGTGACCGACGAGGCGCAGTTATCAAAGGCGTTAAAGGCGCCGCTGAGAGCGCCTGTCGTCATTGCGGTAATGCTGGATTTCAAAGCACACCCAAAAGTTGATAGGACGGAGCAAATCGGTTCCGCGGCGGCAGCGACATACGCCATGTCCCTGGCGGCCAATGCGCTTGGTTATGGTGCAATGTGGAGAACGGGCCAATACGCCACCGATCCTCACGTCATCGAAGCGTTGGGTGGAGGTCCGCGGGACGAAGTTGTTGGGTTTCTTTACGTCGGCACGCGCAAAGGGCCTTCAAAAATGCTCCCTGAACTTGACCCTCGCGACTTCCTGACGCATTTTTAGCGCTCCTTGGGGGAGTCTTAGATGCGTTTGTTTAAATCTATCGCGAGTCAATTTGTGTTCGCGGGTGTTGGCCTTTTTATTCTTGATTTGTGGTTGTTCCCAGAACCAAAACCTCAATTGGGTCCGCTCAATCCAGAGCGCGTAGCTCTTCAGACTCAAGCGCTGCAGCAGTTGCAGCGAAGGCCACTTACTGAGGAACAAATTGAACTCATCAATAAGCGGGAGCTTCGAGAGGAGCTTTTATTTGTAGAGGCTATTGAGCGAGGTGTAATCGAACACGACTTAGTCGTTCAGAGACGCCTCATCAGAAATATGCGGTTTATGAGCCCTGAGCGCGAAGCGTCTGATGAGACGCTGCTGTCTGAGGCCTGGGATTTGCGTCTTCATCTCGCGGACGAGGTGGTGCGCAGACGAACCGTGCAGGTCATGGAGTCGCTCATTGTGGCAACGCAATCACCGGCTACGCCAACAGAAGCGGAGCTTATTGCTGAATACAACAAGAGGCTCTCCGAGCTTCAGGAGCCTGAGCGCATTAGTTTCGATCATGTATTTTTGCGCTCCAACTCATCGGACGCGCGCTATGAGACGCTTACAAAGGCGATAAAAGAGGGCGTCTTGCCCAATGACGCGCGCAGTAAAAGCGATGTATTTTTGGCAGGTTACCGGTTCAATAATCTGAGCTTACTGGAAATCTCGCGACAGTTCGGCGATCAGTTTGCCGATGAGCTTACGTTGAGGTTAGCCGATAAAAATACCGACCTTGGCATGTGGATTGGGCCGCTAGAATCTATCTTTGGACAGCACTGGGTCTGGTTGGATGAGAGGGAATCAAGCAGGGTGAAGACATTTGATGAAGTAGTGCTTGATCTTAAGCGTGATTTAAAAAGAGCTGCGGATAATGCCGCCATTGATGACTGGGTTGATGCCCGGCTTGCTAGCTATGAGGTAGTTCTGTAATGCGATTACTTGCGATCTTTCTCGTAACGCTTATGCCCTTAGCCGCGCAAGCTCATCGGTTTGCACCCTCAGCCCTAGACGTAAGAGCACTGTCGAACGGCGAAATCTCCGTCGTATGGAAAACGCCGGCGCAGGCGACCTCTAATGTGCCCATGCTGCCGATACTGCCGTCACAGTGTTCGGTTGTTTCCGAGACACCTTGGTTTCCTGAGGGGACGGGTAAGGTTCTGCGGCAGCAGTGGCAATGTGAGGGCGAGTCATTAGAGGGGTTGCCCCTGAGTGTCTCGGGTCTTGCAGCAAATCAATCATCGGCGGTTGTCTCCGTTAGACCCTTACCCGATGTCTTTTTTCAAGAAGTGCTTACCGTCTCAGAGCCGATATTTTATGTGCCCGCGCAAAGGTCATTGCTCGAAACCGCGCTCCATTACCTTTGGTTGGGTGCCGAGCATATTGCTATTGGCCTTGATCATTTATTCTTCGTTGCCGGGCTTTTATTGCTTGTGAGTTGGGGGCGACGTCTGGTTTACACCATCACAGCTTTTACGGTGGGACATAGCATTACGCTTGCACTTGTCTCGCTGGGGATTGTCGCGAACCCCGAGGCACTCATCGAATGGTTGATTGCTGTGTCTATCTGGGTGCTAGCCTACGAGCTCTCTGATCCAGATCGAAAAAGTCGTCTCTGGGAGCGCCCGTGGTATCTTGCGGGTGGATTTGGATTGCTACACGGTATGGGGTTTGCCGGCGCGCTGGCCGAAACGGGATTACCACAGTTGCACCTGCCGACCGCGTTATTGTTTTTTAATCTGGGTATCGAAGTAGGGCAGATCGTCTTCGTCGCGATGCTCGCGCTCATTGGTGCGGTGATAGTGCGGATGAACACTGCTAGCTGGCTGCGATTAGTCCCTGTTTATGTTTTGGGTGCTGTTTCTACCTTTTGGGTGTTAGAGCGAACAGGAGCCCTGTTCGCATAACGCAAGCGCGTAGTGCGATCAGTCCGGATCACCTGGCCAGTTTTGCATCGGTATGAGTGGGTGTAGCGCCAACGCTATGCCTTCGCGGATGTGTGTCTCGTTACCTAAAATTTCGCGTCGGCGTACAAAGCCTGCCCCACTGCGCGTATCGACAGCTTCATTGAGTGCTACGCCACCTTCGCCAACAAATATGCGGGTCAAGTCGCTATCGAAAACCGCGACTCGGAGGGTGGTCGCAGCGACTGGCGCGCCCCAGTTAAAATTGACAGACACGCCATTTCCAGCGCCTTGAGTGGGTGGTTTTCTTGACACACCATCCCAACGAGCCACTCTGTTGACACCTTGCGCGAAGTAAACATCTTTTTCCAATAAGTCTGTGAAGATAAGCGCATCGATGTCCGATGACTCCATCATTTGATCCCTGATGGTATTTACTATCCGTGAGAACGTGCGGCCGTTAACTCGCCCCGTGGTCGGGTCTACCGGGTTGCCATACATGGAAACAGCTTTTTTCCAGCGCAGGGTAAACTCTCGCGACGACGCGACTTCCCATCCGTGACGTTCCAAGGCTTCACTCAGAAGTGCATCGACCTCAGCCTCCTTTTTTTGGAGATACTTGCGGGAGGGTGAACCCAAATTTACGTCTGCGATGATCACGCGCTTGATATCTGCTCGCTCGATCGCCTCAGCATCGATTGTGTTTCTGGGGGTTGTAGGGTTGTAGCCACTACCACCGATACTGCCACCAGACGCGCAGGCGTTGAGCAGTGTAAAACAAATCGCTAATGTGCCTACTTGCAGTGCTTTGCCTGCCATCGTTTTATTCGACATGATTCCCCCCGTCATAAATATCACCGCGATGCTAACAAAGGAGCCCGTGAAGTGTCAGAAAATTTGCACGTAAAGGTTACCGGTAACGGCTCCAGTAATCTGATTTTGCTTCACGGCCTGTTTGGCGCAGGTAATAATTTAGGGCAACTTGCCCGTGCCTTCCGCAACGACTTCACCGTTTATAGTGTCGATTTGCCAGACCACGGAAAGTCACCTTGGTCGAGCGCTCCATCAATTGAGGGATACGCAAAAGCGGTTGCACATTGGCTGATTGAGCACGAGCTGTCCCAAGCTATCGTGGTTGGTCACTCTCTGGGTGGAAAGGTGGCGATGCAACTTGCGCTAGATTTTCCCTTCCTCGTTCAAAAGCTCGTTATTCTAGATATCGCTCCCATCACCTATTCGAGTCGTCATGATTCGGTCTTCCGTGCACTCAATGCGGTAAGTGATGCGAGGGTGACTTCTCGCACTGATGCTAGAGCGATACTGGCGCATTATCTTGAAGAGCCAAGGGTTGCAGACTTTCTACTCACTAATGCCGAATTAGGCGCAGATGGCGTGTTGAAATGGCGCTTCAATCTACCAGGACTTCAATCAGGGTATGAACGTATTCTTGGGGAGGTGAAGGCCAGCGGAGAGGATATAAGTCCGGTTTCTGCACCAACCCTCGTCCTGCGCGGAGAGCTCTCTGATTACGTGAATGAACCTTATGAACGATTGTTTGCGCCATTGTTTTCCGTGTTTGACGTGAGAACAGTAATCGGGGCTGGCCACTGGCTACATCAAGAGAAGACAGCCGAGGTCTATCGTGAAGCGCAAAGATTTATTGACAGGAAGGTGTAGGGGTTTGGGAGATCATATCTGTCCACATATCCTGTGGATAATTTAGTGGGTAATTTGTTTGTTTGACCAGCAAGCCGTGTAACTTTATTGTCACAAACAGATTGGTTAAAATTTAACCAATACCAATTTTTCAAATAAAAACAATAATTTAAGAGGATTTCTTTATATTAAATTTGCATAATGACGAGTAAGTGACCAACTTGACCTAAAGACAGCGCCGATGTGAATAAGATTTTTGGGAGTCAATAGGCTTTTTTGAAAAAAAAAGAAAAAAAAGGCCAGGTAAAGGTGGAATGATGCGAATTTTATTGGTATGCGCGCCCTGTTACTCCCCGCGGTAGACACATCCAAAATCGCAGGTTTCGCGAATTTCGACGTAATTTAATTCGGGCAACAACGGTTTGAGTCGGGTCCATATCCAGCGTGATAAATTCTCACTCGTTGGATTTTCAAGCCCCGCAACCTCATTGAGGTAATGATGATCCAACTGATCATAAAGCGGAGCGAAAGCTGTTTGAATATCCTCGAAATCGAAGACCCAACCCGTTTTCGGATTTACGTCGCCGACAATACCTAAACGCACAAAAAAGGAGTGTCCGTGTAACCGAGCGCACTTATGCCCTTCAGGAACCATTGGAAGCCGATGGGCGGCTTCGAATCGAAAGTCTGCGTACAATTCCACCGTGTGTTTCCTGCGTAAAGCAACTCTAATCGCCGCCGGAGTTTACACAAGTTGGAAGTGAGACGTGACAGAAAAAGTAAAAATCACGATTAAATATCCAAAGGTAATTGACAGACCAGCAGGCGTCTCTATAATCGCCGATTCCTTGCCAGGGTGGTTAGCTCAGCTGGGAGAGCATCTGCCTTACAAGCAGAGGGTCGGCGGTTCGATCCCGTCACCACCCACCAAATTCTCTGAGAGTTTGGATTATCGACGCACAAAGCGTC
>CBFIBL010000007.1:0-5054 GCA_965660865.1 Luminiphilus sp. | reverse complement strand
TGATGATTGTGTCGCTCTTACCGAGAGTCGTCGCCTGGCGCGCCATGCATGGACAGACGGTAGTCATCTGGATTTGTTTCACGATATAGACCAATCCAGCGAGGCGATTGCGCAATTTTCCGACGACGAGAACGTAGCTGGCTATCGACGCTTCTGTAAAGACGGGGAAATCATCCACGGTTTACTGAAGGATAACTTTATGGCCTGTGCCCAGCCCTCCCCAGCCAAGCTCGCCTACCGATTACTCAGGGATGGCGGCATGAAGGCGCTTGCCGTAGCACCACATAAGTCTCTCTGGCAGTCGCTCGGCAGTTACTTCAGTGACCCACGGTTACGTCAGCTTTACGGCCGATATTCGACCTATGTGGGGTCATCGCCACTGTTGACCCCCTCAACACTTATGCTCATTGCACATGTTGAGCGCCAGGGAGTGTGGTGCGTCGAGGGCGGCATGCGTGCACTCGCACACGCCATGGCGGATGTAGCTACCGAAAATGGGGCCACCTTCCACTATGACAGTCCAGTTCGCGAGATAACGGGTGATGAGTGTAATGTTCGCGGGATCGCGCTCGCCTCGGGCGAGAGGCATAAGGCGGACGTGGTGATTTTTAACGGCGACTCAGCTGCATTGAGCGATGGGCTTCTTGGAGAGAGGGTTCGCAATGCCGTTCCGCCCCGCGCGCGCAAACAGCGAGGCCTGTCGGCTATTACCTGGTGCATGCGGGCGAATACATCGGGGTTAGACCTGGATCATCACAATGTTTTCTTTGCCACAGATTATGAAAAGGAATTTTCCAACATCTTTGAGCATCGGGGCATCTGTGCGGAACCCACCGTCTACGTTTGCGCACAAGACCGAGTGAATGGCGAGTGTAAGTCTCCTGAAGGCGAGCGCTTGTTACTACTCATCAACGCACCGCCCGACGGCGATCACAAAGCGTGGACGCCAGGGAAACTCCTCGAGCAGAGAGATAGCGCGCTAAAAGTCATAAAGCGAAGTCGCGTAAACATCGAATTTGAGGAGGAGAACTGCCTCGCTACGTGTCCGGATGACTGGCACAGACGCTTTCCAGCGAGCGGCGGCTCGCTTTACGGTGCAGCATCACACGGCATGTTTTCGAGTTTTAGCCGTGCCTCATCAAAGACGAAGGTCCGCGGCTTATACGTGAGTGGTGGCAGTGTGCATCCGGGCCCGGGAGTTCCGATGGCAACCCTGTCGGGCACACTGGCAGCACGCGAGATTCTCGACCAAATCGCCTAACAATCGGTATAGAAGTTTTCGATCGCCGACACCGTCTCTTCTGGATGCTCCCAATGCGGCATACCCAAACTCGGCGCTACACGTTGAAAACGCCAATTAACGGTGTGCTCAAAGTCGGAAAAACGCTCAAAGGACACGTTCGGATCATGATCGAATATTACCAACACCGGTACATTCAAGCGCTTATAGAGCGTCTCGACAGCATTCTCTGTAAACAGTCCCATAGCTAAAAACTGCAAAGGCATGAGATGTGCGTTGGCCACCTTGGTCGTCTTTAGGGCATAACCCACAAGCTCATCAGGAATAAAGCCAGAGAAGTTCATTCCGTAGAAATATCGAATACTCCGCTCGGTACGGAGGAGTTTGAAAGCATTGCGCCCAAAACCCGCGAACCCAAAAATCTTTTTGAGACGTTGCTGCGCCTTTTTTGATGGTGTTCCTCGAGCAGAAAAGCCGGTCGGCGAAATGAAAGTGACGCTGCGCACCTTCGCATCAAATTCCGTGATCGCTCGCGCGACAAACTCACAGCCCAATGAGAGCGCAATAACATCTGGCGCTTCCTCCTCGGGCAGCGACTCGATCATTGCGGCGATCTCCCGCGCAAAGTCGCTCGGCGTGAACTCCCCAACATCCCGTTCAGAGCGGCCGAAACCGGGTAGATCAGGGGCGAAGACAGGTCGTGACAACTGAAAATGCTTGAAGAGCGTTTTTAATTCGATAGCGCTGGGGGCCGCGTTGATGCTGTGAATGAACAGCAAGGGACGACCTATTTCATCAGCACAGAAATACCAATATAGCTCGTGCTGCCTGCACCCGCTGAAATATTCACCGCCGCAATCGATAGCGCTGTCTAATTGATGCACTCCTCCCCCCTCTATGCTCTCTTGTCTATAGGACCTATACGTCACAGAGCAAACCCGGACTAATACGCACGAAAAAATAAATAAATTTTGACAATTTATGTGTTTAAATAAAGTGACACTAATACGGCTGATATAAATCAGGCCGATTCACCTGCATAACAGCAGGCCTAAGTTGGGGGACTTATCATGACCGTAGCGTATCCCTTCACGGCGATCGTCGGGCAGGATGATATGAAGCTGGCACTTGCCATTGCAGCGGTAGACCCTGGCATTGGTGGTGTGCTCGTGTTTGGCGAGCGCGGCACCGGTAAGTCAACGACAATCCGCGCACTCGCGCAATTACTGCCCAAGATCACTGCGGTAAAAGGTTGCCCATACCATTGTGATCCTGACACCCCACAAAAAAATCTCTGTCCTAGCTGCCAAGATACGAGCAATTCGAAAACCCATAAAATATCCATACCGGTGGTAGACCTGCCCCTGGGCGCGACAGAAGACCGAGTGTTGGGCGCGCTGGATATTGAGAAGGCCATTCACAGTGGTGAAAAAGCCTTTCAACCCGGCCTGCTTGCTGCGGCAAATCGCGGCTTCTTATATATCGATGAAGTGAATTTACTCGAGGATCATATTGTCGACGCCCTCCTCGACGTGGCGGCCTCAGGTGTAAATGTCGTGGAGCGAGAAGGCCTAAGTATTCGCCATCCCGCGAGATTTGTTCTCGTTGGAAGTGGGAACCCCGAGGAGGGAGAGCTGCGTCCACAGTTACTCGATCGCTTTGGTCTCTCTCTCGATGTAAGAACACCGCGCGACATCCCTACTCGCGTCGAAATTATCAAACTACGCGATGCTTTCGATCTCGACCCTGAGGGTTTCAGTAAGCGATTTTCTCGAAAAGAGGGTGCGCTCAGACGAAAAATTGATGCTGCGAGAGAAGTGGTTGAGAGTGTTGATGTGCCAGCCGAAGTATTGGAGAAGGCAGCAGAGCTGTGCTTAGCGTTGGGAACTGACGGACTCCGCGGCGAGCTTACCCTCATCAGAAGCGCTCGCGCGCTCGCTGCGCTAGAGGGCCACAGTGCGGCGGACATGAACCACCTCAAAGATGTCGCCTTATTTGTACTGCGCCATCGTTTGAGGCGCGACCCTATGGATGAGTCAAGTGCCGATGCTCGCGTCGAGCGAACTATCGCAACCGTCCTCCCCTGAACTCGAAGTCTCGAGTTTATGGCGTGATGCGCAGCTAGCAGCCGCTGCCATAGCTGTTGCGGGCCCTCAATGTGGTGGTGTCCGTGTATCGGCACAACCCGGCCCCGTGAGAGATTTTTGGATCTCCATGCTCGAACATCTACAAGACGCGCCGACTCGAAAGATACCTGCAAGCACCCCCACCGACCGTCTACTCGGCGGCATGGATATCACTGAAAGCATGCGGCTTGGCAAACCTGTACTGGCAATGGGTGTCCTCGCAGAGTGCAACGAACGCACCATCGTAATGCCAATGGCAGAGCGATTACCCAAAGAATATTCAGGACATTGGTGTGGTGCATTGGATTCAGGAAAAATTCATGTAGCGAGAGACGGTCTCTCGCACACGCTGAACGCTGCGATCACCTTGATAGCTCTAGATGAGGGCATTGATGAGGAAGCGCCACCGGCAGCGCTGTTGGAGCGCCTCGCTTTCAGCATCCAACTAGACCCGATTTCAATTCATGGCGTAGACGACACAGACTTCACCCCCTCAGATATTAAACGCGTGAGAGGCCAGCTCCGACGACACCCTGCCAGTGACGCGACCATAAAATTGCTCGCTGAACTTGCCGCATCGATGGGGATACATTCCACACGCTCACTCATGTTTGCGGTCTATGCCTGCAGAGCCATTGCACTGCTCCTCGACTTACCAGAGTCACACGAAGATGTCATCGGAACGGTGATTCGCCTCGTTCTACTTCCGCGTGCGACGCTACTGCCACAGCAAGAGACTTCCGAGCAACTTGCCGAAGAACAAGAGCTTGAGGAACCCGAGGGAAATAACGCTCAAAAGCAATCCCCTGAGTCCCCCCGGGATACCGAGGAAATGGTTCAAGCCGCTGCAGCGGCGCTTCCACCGGATATTCTTACGATGCTACTGAGTCGAGCGGAGCGAAGCCGACAACGCCAAAACAAAGCGGGCAATGCAGGACACCTTTCGCAGGATAAGCAGCGCGGGAGACCGGTAGGGGTCCGTCGGGGAGATATAAAGCGAGGTCATCGTGTAGACATTCCCGCGACCCTGAGAACCGCTGCACCCTTCCAGAGAGCGCGGGCTCAGTGGGATACATCGAGCCGCGCCAAGCGAGGTCTCTACATAGAACCAGCCGACATAAGAGTTAAGCGGTTCGAACAGCGTAAATCTAGTGTGATGATTTTTGTCGTGGATGCATCCGGCAGCAGCGCCTATCAACGCATGGCCGAGGCGAAGGGGGCCATAGAGCTGATACTCGCAGATTGTTACTCGCATCGCACAGAGGTTGCATTAATCGCCTTCAAGGGCGAAGCCGCTGAGTTACTGTTGCCACCCACTCGCTCCTTGGTGAGAGCCAAACGCACCTTAGCGCAGTTACCCGGCGGTGGCGGCACACCGATGGGCGCGGCTTTGCAAACCATGCATGACCTCGCCTTATCAGTTGCGGGCTCAGGTGCCACACCGAGTTTTATCTTGCTAACCGACGGCGCCGCTAATGTCGCAAGAGACGGAACCAAGAGTCGTAGTGCGGGAACCGAAGATGCCATGAATGCGGCAAAAGTAATTTCGAGCGCCGACTACCGAGGTATTCTTGTCGATACTGCAGCCCGCCCGAGCCCTCGGGCCCGAGAGCTTGCTACCGCACTGGATGCTGTCTACCTACCCCTCCCCAACGCATCGGCCGAGTCGATTAACGACTCTGTACGCG
>CBFIBL010000006.1:0-173200 GCA_965660865.1 Luminiphilus sp. | reverse complement strand
ATCGTCGTACGGAGTCAGTTAGACGGTCGCTGTACGCTATGTGCAGAGGAAAGTCCGGGCTCCAATGGGTCAGAGCGCCAGGTAACGCCTGGGGAGTGTGAGCTCACGGAAAGTGCAGCAGAAAGGAAACCGCCTCGGTGTGAGTCGAGGTAAGGGTGAAAAGGTGCGGTAAGAGCGCACCGCGCGTTTGGTAACAGGCGTGGCGATGGTAAACCCCGCTCGGAGCAAGACCAAATAGGGATCCATATGCCGTGACCCTCGGCGGATCCGGGTAGGTTGCTACAGGCGTCTGGTGACAGGCGTCGCAGATGAATGACCGTTCTCGACAGAACCCGGCTTATCGACTGACTTATCATGCGCCCCCTGCTAGTAACTTGGCGGGGGCGCTCCTTTAAATATCAAATAAGAATATAAAATATATTTTTTAGCATTTAATTATCTTTACAGCCAGATTTTATCTGCGTAGCCAGTCTAAAGGACTGACTTTTTTCTTGTTTCTACTGCGATTAATTGCCCTGCTTTTTTGTTATTTCAACGATCGCTAGGCGCTCATAAGGCTCTGAATTTACGAGGTTTTTTCGATTTTTTGGATTGACCACGGGATTTTGCGTTGTTACAGTGGTGATAAGTGGGAAAAAGTGGGTAATTGGGGAATTATCGTACTTTTTTAATCGACAGCAGGGGAGTTTGTGGTGTTCAGGGGAGTGCAGCACATCAATTTGGATGCGAAAGGGCGGCTATCTGTCCCAGCACGCCAGCGCGAGTCACTCCTTGATATCAGTGGTGGATCAATCGTTGCCACCATAGATACCCAGTCGTCTTGTTTAGTGTTGTACCCATTAAAAGAATGGGAGCGTATCGAACGCGACGTACAAGAGTTGCCCACGCTAAACCCAGCTGTTCGGCGGTTTCAGCGTCTGGTGCTGGGTTATGCCAGCGATCTCGATCTCGACGCCAACGGTCGGGTCTTGCTCCCCAGCGCGCTTCGTGAATACGCGCAGTTGCAAAAGCGGGTGGTGTTGGTGGGGCAGGGCAATAAGCTGGAACTCTGGTCGGATATGTTGTGGGAGGTCGAGTGTGAGGCTGCACTCGCAGCGGACGGCGGCGATATGCCCGATGAATTGTTGGGGCTGAAGCTGTGACTCAGTCCGGACACGTTTCAGTTCTGCTAGCGGAGTCCATCTCCGCTTTGTCGGTGCGGGCAGATGGATCCTATCTAGACGGTACGTTTGGACGCGGAGGACACTCGCGAGAAATTCTTTCGCTTTTGTCATCTGCTGGTAGCTTGACGGCTATTGATAAAGATCCTGCGGCTGAAGTTGCGGCAAGCGCGCTCTCGGACGACCCGCGCTTTAAATTTGTGGCTGGCAGTTTTGCCGATATTTCACATTTTGTGCCCGATGGCGCACTTGATGGCATTTTGCTCGATCTCGGTGTTTCATCGCCGCAATTGGATGATGCTGCGCGCGGTTTTGGCTTTAGCGGTGATGGTCCGTTAGACATGCGTATGGATACGCGACAGGGGCTCACGGCGGCAGAGTGGTTGGCCTCGGCGCAAGAGAAGGAGATTGCCGAGGTTATTAAAACCTATGGAGAGGAACGCTTCGCAAAGCGAATGGCAGCGGCTATCGTAAAAGCGCGAGCCGAGACCCCCATTGCACGAACGCGCCAGCTCGCATCGATTATCGCCGAGGCAAATCCAAAGTGGGAGCCTAACAAGCATCCGGCGACGCGAGCATTTCAGGCTATTCGTATATTTATTAATCGCGAGCTCGAGGACCTTGAGCTGGCACTTGAGCAAATGGTGACCAAGCTAACCGTCGGCGGCAGGCTGGTTGTGATCAGCTTTCATTCACTCGAGGATCGCATCGTCAAAAGATTCATGCGTGATCAGGCGCGAGGCGTTCAGTTACCGCGCCACGTTCCCGTGATTGACAGCGATACGGGCAAGACGCTTACGCTGGTGGGCAAGGCCGTTAAGCCTAGCCAAGGCGAAATTGCCAGGAATCCGCGCTCTCGATCTGCGGTCATGCGCGTGGCGGAGCGCCGATAGTGATGGCTGGCTTCTTCAGATCTCGCTTTAGTCTGCCCGCGATGTTTGTGTTCTGCGTGGTAAGTGCGCTCTGGATTGTGAGTGAGACGCATCGAACCCGCCTTCTGTTCGGACAACTACAGACTTTGGAAGGCGATCGTTGGCAAATTCAAGAAGACTACAGCCGACTCGTCATAGAGTACTCAACTCTTAGTGCGCCACACAGAGTCAGCGAGCTTTCAGCAAGCGCCTTGACCATGGTGTCTCCTGACACCGCAACCATCAAAGTGGTGGTGGAATGAGTGCTCAGAATAATAGTGTCGCACCGTATCGGTGGCGAGTGGTGTTTGTGAGTGCCGCGCTCGCAGGCTTATTTGGCATGTTGGTGTTTCGGTTGGTGCATCTCCAAATCGGTGCCAGTCAATATGGGGCCGATTTTCTGAAGCACCAAGGCGATTTGCGAGCGGTGCGCTCCGCTGAAATCCCGGCTTACCGCGGCCTCATTGCTGATCGAAGGGGCGCGCCTCTCGCCGTATCAACACCGGTGGTGACCCTGTGGGCGAATCCACAACAGCTGGCAGACAGCGGCAGAGAGTCAGACCTTGCTGAGTTATTGGGTCTGCCGGTAGAGAGCTTTTTATCGAAGCTTAAGCGCTATAAAGAAAAGCAGTTTATGTACCTCGCGCGTCATCAAACCCCTGAACGCGCGCGTACAGTGCTCTCGTCGGGAATTCCCGGGGTCTACGGGCAGCGGGAGTACCGTCGTTTTTATCCGGCGGGTGAGGTGGCTTCTCAGCTGGTGGGGACAACGAATATCGATGGTGCTGGCGCATCCGGTATCGAGATGCGATTTGACGCAAGTCTCCAAGGAAATCCGGGTAAAAAACGCTTTATTAAAGATTTACATGGAGATGCGATTCGTGACATTGGCGTCGTAACCGAAGCGGCTAATGGCGAGAGCTTGCGTCTCAGTATCGATTTGCGGCTCCAGTATGTGCAGCACCGAGAGCTTTTGCGAGCGATGAGGGAGACTGGCGCAGCTGCGGCTTCCGCAGTCACGCTTGATGCTAGGACAGGTGAGGTCCTTGCGATGACGAATCTGCCGTCTTTCAACCCCAACCGGCGTGGGCAGTTGAACCTGGCTGCAATGCGTAATCGCGTTATCACTGACGTCTATGAGCCCGGGTCAACGGTGAAGCCCCTTACATTGGTCGCAGCACTGGAGAGCGGAGCCTTCGATATCGATAGCGTCGTTGATACCTCCCCGGGTCGTATTAAGGTCGGTGATAAGGTGCTTCCCGATCCGCGGAACTACGGTGCCATAACGGTCTCGCGCGTGATTGAAAAATCCAGCCAAGTTGGCGTTACCAAAATCGCACAGGCTGTCGGGCACGAGACAATCATTGATGTCTTTGAGCGATTTGGGCTGGGACAGAGTACTGGGGCGGAGTTTCCGGGTGAGCGCTCTGGTCGGTTGCCCGACCATGATTTCTGGAGTGCGATTGATCAGGTGACGCCCGCCTTTGGTTATGGACTGTTGGTTACACCGCTACAGTTGGCACACGCTTACAGCGTGTTTGCCAATGACGGTAGATTGGTACCACTTACCTTGTTAGCTGTTGAGGACGAATCCGCCAGCGCTGGTGGGCGGCAAATTATCTCAGCAAATATTGCACGTAAAGTCCTGACGGTCCTGCATCGGGTGACTGGAGACGAGGGCACGGCTAAGCGAGCGAGTGTGCCCGGCTTCAATGTGGGTGGAAAAACAGGCACCGTTCATAAAGTGGGCAGTTCGGGTTATCTCGATGACCGTTATGTGGCCCTGTTCGCAGGCGTATCTCCGATCGAGGCGCCTAGATACGTCACTGTTGTTGTTATCGACGAGCCTCGGGGTGATGTCTACGGAGGGGGTGCCGCTGCAGCACCCGTTTACTCGAGAATTACGCAAGAAGTGCTGCGTATACGCAACGCCGTTCCCGATATGCTTAGCCGCGAGGCCCAGCCATCTCTGCTGGCAGGTATTGGAGGTGACGTCGGTGGGTAGTATGTCGCTGTCACAGTTGGCTCAAGGGCTCGCCGATGTGCCGCCAGCACTTGCGACTGTCCCAATCGAAGACTTAACGCTCGATAGTCGATGTGTCGAGGTGGGTAGCGGTTTTGTGGCGATTCAGGGCCTCGAAAACGATGGTCGAAAATTTATTGGTGAGGCATTTGCTCGCGGCGCTACCGTCGTTTTTGCTGAGTCAGAAGGCGCCGACAAAGGAGAAGCGCCTTACGCTGACGCTAGAGTAATCAATGTGCCAAAACTGAAGGCAAAAGTTGGTGACCTCGCAAAACGATTCTATGCTGATCCGTCAAGTCATATGCACCTTCTAGCGGTAACCGGAACCAACGGTAAAACCAGCATCACCGATTACATGGGACAGTTGCTGAGACTCCTGGGTGGTTCCGCAGGTACCATCGGTACCTTAGGCGCTCGCTCATTTTCGGGTGAGGCTGCCGAGACGCAAAATACGACCCCCGATATTATATCGCTCAATCGCCAGCTAGCCGCATGGGTTGATCAGGGTGTGAACTATGTTGCGATTGAGGCTTCTAGTCATGCGCTTGATCAAAATCGGCTCGCTGGCTTGACCGTGCATACTGGTGTTTTCAGTAATTTGTCGCGAGACCATCTGGACTATCACCGTGATATGACCGCCTATCAGCGGGCGAAGATGCGGCTTTTTGATGAGTTCAAACTCAAACAAGTAATCTTCAATGCGGATGACGACTTCACGCATCCTGCGAGTGGTTTTGGGTCGCATTCGGCAGTTGGCATTTCACTGAGAGATGCTGGGGCCGATGTATTTGCGCAAGTGCTATCGGAGAGCGCCAGTGGGATGACCCTCCAGCTTCACTCGCCGTTTGGATCCTCTCGGGTGCCGACGAATCTGCACGGTCGATTTAATGCGTTCAACATTGTCGCGGCAATCACTGCTGTCTGCGGCCTTGGTTTTGGTTTCAAGGAAGTGGCAGCGGCCGCCAGCTTTGTGCGACCTGTCGAGGGGCGTATGCAAGCGGTGAACGCGGGTGAAGATATTAGAGTTGTCATCGATTACGCCCACACGCCGGACGCCCTAGACAATGCTTTACGATCGCTTGCTGTTGCCACCGCGGGTGACCTGTGGGTGGTATTTGGCTGTGGCGGTGACAGAGACAGCGGCAAGCGTCCCGAGATGGGCCGCGTGGCGGCGAGCCTGGCGGCAAAGATCATTGTCACTAACGATAATCCGCGCACCGAGGATGCCCAAGTCATCGCTAATCAGGTCATGGAGGGCGTTCAGGGTAAAGATGTTGTTGTAGAGCTCGATCGAGCCTTGGCAATCAGACTTGCCATCACGTCGGCGCATTCGGGTGACACGGTATTGATCGCCGGTAAAGGCCATGAGAGCTATCAAACTATTGGCACTGAGCGACTCGTTTTTTCCGATGCCGAGCATGCGCGTCAGGCTCTGAGAGAACGCGAGGTGGGCCATGTATAGTGTGATGCTTTCGGCGCTCGCTCGACGACTCGGCGTCTCCCCTGTAGCGACAGATATTGGGCTGACAGGGTTAGCCATCGACAGTCGACAGGTGAAGCCCGGTGATCTCTTTGCGGCGATAAAGGGTGATGTGGTCGATGGCCATGACTTTATCGACGATGCCATCACCAACGGTGCGAGGGCTGTTATCAGTGATCGAGCCGTAAAACAGTCAATACCGTCACTCCAAGTGCCCAATGTGGAGCGTGCCTGTGGTGAATTTGGCGCGCTTATGCGGCGTATCGGCTTGGTGAAAATCGTTGGTATTACGGGTAGTGCCGGAAAGACGACAGCCAAGTCCTATGTCGAAGAAATGTGTTCTCGCGCCGGTGAGACAGTTGCGACGTTAGGTAATCAAAATAACGAGTTAGGTGTTCCCTTAACGCTGTCGCGCCTTTCGAGTGGTCCGGATTTTGGAGTCATTGAGATGGGGGCAGCGCAACAAGGAGATATAGCTTATCTCGCTGGCCTGGTGCAGCCAGACATTGTCGTCTTACTCAACGCGTTCGAGGCGCACCTAGGGCGATTCGGCAGTGTCAAAGCAATCGTCGAAACGAAGGGCGAGATCCTCGATGGTCTGAGCCCTGAAAGTGTCGCCGTACTTAACGCAGATCAGTCTTATTTCGATGAGTGGAGGCGGCGAGCACAGCCAGCTTCCGTGATCTCATTTGGTATGAGTGAAGCCGCTGACATTCAATGTGTCGCTATAAAGGAAAGCGATTTCTCAGGTTCGACCCTCACCCTCACGATATTCGATGCCAAGTACACAGTGCGTCTCGCAATCCCCGGGAAAGCAGGCGTTATGAATGCGCTTGCGGCGGTCGCGGTAGGGGTGGGGCTAGGTATCGATGAGGGGGACATCATCGCAGCGCTTGAGACATTAGAGCCTGTCGGCCGGCGAGGTAATGTTGTGCCTTTGCCTCGCGGCGTTCGCCTTATCGATGACAGCTACAACGCGAGTCCATCGAGTGTAATGGCTGCCATTTCACTGCTTGCCACAGTGGGCTCTCCGCGAACCGCTGTACTTGGTGACATGCTTGAACTAGGTGATGCGTCGGTCGACTACCATCGTGAAGTTGGACGTCACGTGCAGGCTTGTGGCATTGAGCGGCTGCTTTGTGTCGGCGATTTGGCTCGCCACTTTATTGTTGGCGATGAAGCAGAAGCACAACATTTTTCAGATGTTGATGCGCTGATTGGCAGTGCCCCCGCTTTCTCTGAAAACGAGACTGTGCTGGTAAAGGGTTCGCGCGGCGTCGCTTTGGATAGATTTGTGGACGATGTGTCCTCATCGCTTGGGGGGACGCAATGTTAACTTGGCTCGCGCAGGAACTCGCTCAGTGGGACTCGGCCTTTTCTGTTTTCCAGTACATTACTTTGCGAGGCATTCTCTCTGCATTGACCGCGCTGGTCATCTCGATGCTTGTTGGCCCTAGAATGATCAGTTGGTTGCAAGCCATGCAGATAGGACAGTCGGTTCGTGTCGACGGACCACAGTCACACTTGAGCAAGGCTGGGACGCCTACCATGGGTGGGGCGCTCATTGTCGTCGCCATCGCGTCAGGGACCCTTCTTTGGGGTGATCTCACAAATAAGTACCTCTGGGTCGCTGTGCTGACCACCATTGGTTTTGCAGCTGTTGGCTGGGTGGATGATTACCGTAAAGTGGTCGAGAAGGATTCGCGTGGCTTGCCTGCACGCTGGAAGTATTTTTGGCAGTCGGCAATTGGGTTTATCGCCGTTACCTACTTGTTTTTGAGCGCCACGCAATCGCCTGAGACGACACTGTACGTGCCGTTTTTTAAGGATGTGGCTTTGGCCATGGGGCTACTTTTTATTCCCTGGGCATACCTCGTTGTTGTCGGGTCCAGCAACGCAGTGAATCTGACCGATGGACTCGATGGGCTAGCAATATTGCCCACGGTTATGGTTGCCGTGGGGCTCGGGATGATTGCCTATCTCGGCGGTCATGTGCAATTTGCTGACTATCTCAATATTGCCTACATCGCTGGCACGGGAGAGATGGTCGTATTTTGCGGTGCCATCGCAGGCGCCGGTCTCGGTTTCCTATGGTTCAACACCTACCCTGCGATGGTATTTATGGGGGATGTTGGTGCACTTGCTCTCGGTGCGGCCCTGGGCATTATTGCGGTGATTATTCGCCAAGAGCTCGTGCTCTTTATCATGGGCGGCGTCTTCGTGGTCGAGACACTGTCCGTCATTATTCAAGTAGCCTCTTTCAAGTTGCGCGGCAAGCGCGTCTTTAAGATGGCGCCCATTCATCATCATTTCGAGTTGTCAGGCTGGCCAGAGCCGAGGGTGATCGTACGGTTCTGGATTATCACAGCCATGCTCGTCTTGTTTGGTCTCGCCACGTTGAAGCTGAGGTAGGAGTTGATGATGCCTGAGCTTATTTCCAGTTCAACGCGACGCGCGATTATCGGTCTCGGTACGACCGGGCGTTCCGTTGCGCGTTTCTGGAAGGCTCAGGGCATACCGTTTGTCGCTTTCGATACCCGCTCAGAGCTCCAAAGTAATCTGGAGTTACGGCGCGAGCTTACAGGTGTTGATACCTATTTTGGCCCCATAGAACAGGGCGCGTTTGATGCGATAGATCTTTTGGTCGCCTCGCCGGGCATTGCTATGGATTCACCTGAGCTGTTGATGGCGAAGGAGGTGGGTACAGAGATACGCGGCGATATAGACATATTTGTTGCCGAGGCTGACAAGCCCGTCATCGGCATTACGGGGTCGAACGGCAAATCGACAGTAACGACCTATGTTGGGCAGCTACTCGAAGCCTGTGGTTTGCGGGTTGGCCTTGGCGGAAACTTGGGAACGGCTGCGCTCGACTTGTTGGCGCAGGATGTTGACGTCTACGTCCTCGAACTGTCCTCTTTCCAGCTAGAACGAGCGGGTGAGCTCAACCTTGCGGTGGCGACGGTTTTGAATCTGACGCCCGACCATCTCGACCGTCATCAGACGATGCCTTTTTATCATCTCGCTAAGCACCGGATTTTTGCCGGTGCTGACCATGTGGTGGTCAACGCGAGGGATCCGCTCACGCTGCCTGTTGGCAAAGGTGATGTGCCATGGACGGCATGGCGCGATGACGATCCCGATCTCAAGCAGTTGGGTGTTCGCAATGTTGACGGCGAACCATGGATCGCAGAGGGCTTCAATAATTTGATCCCCTGTGCTGACCTGCCGGTGGCCGGGGCTCACGGTCTTCGGAACGCTCTCGCTGCGATGGCCATTTGTCGAGGTCTCGATATTCAATATTCTCAACTTATCGGCGCCTTGGCATCGCTTCGAAATCTGCCTCACCGCTGCGAAGTCATCGCGACGATCAATGGTGTCACCTATATTAACGACAGTAAGGCAACCAATGTGGGTGCGACGGCATCTGCTCTTGCGGGTTTCTCTGCTGATAGTCGCGTTGTGCTTATCGCGGGTGGCGAAGGCAAAGGGCAGTCATTTACACCGCTGAAAAAAGCGGTCAACGGTGTATGCAAGCACGTTTTGCTGATCGGCAAAGCCGGTTCTGACATTAGGGATGCGATGTCAGCTAACGTCCCCGTTGAGCTTCTTTCTTCACTTTCAGACGCTGTCACTAGAGCAGCTGACATAGGGGTGGCTGGCGATACGGTATTGCTGTCACCCGCCTGCGCAAGTTTCGATATGTTCAATGACTATCAGCATCGAGGCAACGTATTCAAAGATGCCGTTTTGCGCTTGGATAACGAGGAGCGCCCATGATGTCGACTCCGCGTTCCGCTGTGTCTTTCTCTCCCTTGCTCATCATGGCGATTGGTCTCACTTCAGTGGGCTTGGTAGCTATTGCCTCCGCGTCTATCAGCTTGTCCGAGGTGCGTTTTGGTAACGAGTGGCATCATGCGATCCGTCACCTGATGTATCTCGCCATGGGTGTGTTTTTCGGAACGATTGCTTACCTCATTCCGGTGGGTGTCTGGCGAAATTTATCTCCGTGGTTGTTGCTCGCTGCATTGGCACTGTTAATGCTGGTCTTGGTGCCCGGTGTTGGACGTGTTGTTAACGGTAGTCAGCGCTGGATTCCCCTAGTGGGCTTTACCTTTCAGCCCTCCGAATTTGCAAAGTTTGCCATCGTGCTCTGGTTGTCGGGTTACATGGTGCGCCACCGCGATGAATTGCAAACGGTAATGCGCGGCTTGATAAAGCCAATTGCGGTGTTAATTATCATCGGCTTATTACTGTTGGCTGAGCCGGATTTTGGTGCCACCGTGATTATCATGGGCACAGCATTTGGCATGTTGTTCATGGGTGGTGCACGTCTCGTCTATGTGGTCGGCCTCGTTGTTACCGCTCTGGGACTGCTCGCGATGATGATTGTCATGGCGCCCTACCGCATGAAACGATTAATGGCCTACCAAGACCCTTGGAGTGACCCCTTCGGTAGCGGATTCCAGTTGATTCAGTCACTTATCGCCTACGGTCGCGGGGACTGGCTCGGCGTTGGACTGGGAAATAGTGTGCAGAAGCTTTTCTATTTACCCGAAGCACACACCGATTTTGTCTTCTCGATCTGGGCGGAGGAAACCGGTCTCATAGGCGCGCTCGCTGTCATCATTCTTTTCGCTGCATTTGTGGCACGTATTGTGTATCTGGGTTATCGCTTTGCCACCGAGAAACGCGAATTTGAAGCCTATTGTTGCTATGGCTTTGCGTTGATCTTTGCCGGTCAGGCATTTGTAAATATGGGCGTCAGTTCGGGCTTGCTTCCGACGAAGGGGCTCACTTTACCCTTTATCAGTTATGGAGGCTCCAGCCTACTGATCAGTTGCCTCACGGTCGGTGTGTTATTGCGATTAGAGCGCAGTCGCTCGGATCAGCCAGCAAAAACACAGGCGCGGAGGCGATCACGATGACCGCACTACGTAGCGCAATGATCATGGCGGGCGGCACGGGCGGACACGTTTTCCCTGGGCTCGCCATCGCTCAAGCTTTGTTAGATGCAGGTTGGGATGTTGCATGGATCGGTACCGAGCGAGGACTCGAAGCGCGAGTTGTACCGGCAAATGGCATTACCCTTCACGCACTGAAAACACTGGGTCTACGCGGGAAGGGCATTGCGTCTAAACTCAGAGGTCTTCTGTCTCTCCTGTACGCCTGTGTACAGGCGTTTTGGCTGTTGCTGACCAAACGACCTTCGGTGGTCGTAGGTTTTGGTGGCTATGCGGCCGGGCCCGCTGGGATGGTTGCCTGGTTACTTGGCATTCCCGTCGTTATCCACGAGCAAAACGCCGTCTCGGGGACGACAAATCGCCTTCTTTCACGTGTCACTAAGCGTTTGCTGGCGGGATTTGAGGGGGCTTTCGGCGAGTCTGCCGACGTCAGAGTAACGGGTAACCCAGTTCGCGAGACTTTGAGGAATCTGCCCGCTAAAGACTACCCCGATTTATGCTTTAGCGAAAAACGGCCGTTGCGGGTGGTTATTTTAGGCGGCAGTCAGGGTGCCCTAGCACTCAATGAGGGTGTGCCTTCTGCTTTTTCTAACCTGTTGGATGACACGCTGAGTAAGCTGGCAATACGTCATCAATGTGGACCTAATCACCTTGAGGTTACTCGGTCTGCCTGGGCTGAAATGCCAGTGGCAAGTCTTGAAGTCATTCCGTTTATTGATGACATGGCAGCACTCTACCGATGGGCGGATGTTGCGATTTGCCGCGCAGGTGCGCTGACGGTTTGTGAGCTTTCCGTGACCGGTACGCCTGCGGTGCTCGTGCCCCTACCCAACGCGATCGACAATCATCAACTCAAAAATGCTGAAGTTTTGCGAGCAGCGGATGGTGCGTTAATCGTTGAGCAGGCGGATTTGTCCTCATCCGCGTTGCGCGACGTCTTCACAGATCTCGTATCGCATTCGTCGCGGCTCAATGAGATGTCGCTGGCCGCCAGGGCTTGGTCAAAACCCGATGCAACCGAAGCCGTTGTGGCGGCGATTGATGAGGTGGTCGATGGCGCGTAAACCCATGACCCCGCTAGCCTTGAATCGGACCGCTGAAGCTCGAGGTGGCTCTCTGCGCGATCCTATGATGCGCAGTATTCAACGCATCCACTTTGTCGGAATTGGTGGGTCCGGAATGAGCGGTATCGCGGAAGTGCTCGCGGGGCTGAATTATACGATTTCCGGTTCTGATATTTCGGAGAGTTCCGTTATTAGTCGACTCGAAGCGCTGGGGGTCGATGTGGTTATCGGACACCGTGCGTCCAATGTTGTCGATGCAGATGTTCTCGTTGTGTCGTCGGCAATCAACGAGGCAAATCCTGAGGTTATTGCGGCGCGCGAGCTACGCATTCCCATCGTGCCGCGCGCAGAGATGCTAGCTGAATTGATGCGTTACCGATTCAGTATCGCTGTGGCCGGTACGCATGGAAAGACGACCACAACGAGCCTGATTGCATCGCTTATGGCCGAGGCTGACATGGATCCAACGTTTGTGATCGGTGGTGTGCTCAATAACACCGGTTCCAACGCGCAGTTGGGTGCGAGTGATTATCTTGTGGTCGAAGCTGATGAGAGTGATGCCTCATTCCTTCACTTGTTACCCATGATGTCGGTTATTACCAATGTCGAACCGGACCACATGGAGCACTACCAGGGTGACGAAAAAGCTTATTACCAAGCGTTCACCGAATTTCTCCACAACCTACCGTTCTACGGTGTGGCACTGGTTTGTCTCGATGACCCGGGTGTTAGAGAGTTACTACCTTCGGTGACCCGCCAAGTTGTTACATACGGCTTCGCCGATGATGCTGATTTCCGTCTCGAGGGACTGACTTATAGCGATGGTGAGAGCCGCTTTACGTTACACCGAAAATTACACGGCGATAGTCTCTCGCTTCGTTTACCGATGCCCGGCGTTCACAATGCGCTGAACGCGTCTGCTGCGGTGGCGGTGTGTAGCGAGTTGGGGGTGAGTGCTCAGTCGATGACGCGCGGACTTGCGTCATTCGCGGGTGTTGGACGTCGTTTCGCCGTACTGGGTAATCTCGACTGGGACGGCGGTTCGGCCTGCTTGGTCGATGACTACGGTCATCATCCAACAGAGCTTCGAGCCACGATCAATGCTGCGCGTGAGGCTTACCCTGAACGGCGATTGGTCATGGTATTTCAACCGCACCGATACAGCCGAACGCGTGACTGCTATGACGAGTTTGTCGATGTGTTATCGACCGTCGATGGCTTGGTATTACTCGATGTCTATGCCGCGGGCGAGGAAGAGATTGCTGGCGCCGATAGTCGATCTCTGGCGAGAAGCATTCGACAAGCCGGTTCCGTCGATCCCATCCTACTCTCGGATAACGCACAGCTTGCGGCGCGTTTACACAAGTTCCTTAACGATGGTGATGTCCTGCTTATGCAAGGAGCGGGCAATATTGGTCGGCTGTCGAAGTTATTGTCGGAAACAACATCACTGGAGGCCCTCATATGAGTTCGGTCTTCAAAGATAAGTGTGTGACTGTTTTGATGGGTGGTAATTCCGCTGAGCGGGAAATCTCATTGAAAAGCGGTACCGCCGTGGCGGATGCTCTCACCAAGGCGGGGGCCAAAGTGACGCGTCTCGATCCTAGTGTCAGTGGATGGCACGACGACCTATCCGCTGACACATTTGTTTTTAATCTATTGCATGGTGCGGGCGGCGAAGATGGCGCCGTACAGGGACTGCTCGACTGCTTGAATATTGCCTACTCGGGTTCAGGCGTCTTGGGTAGTGCAGTGTGCATGGATAAAGCCAAGACCAAGTTGATTTGGCAAAGCCTGGGCTTGCCCACCCCCGATTTTGAAATGATCAGTGCCTCATCCGATCTTGCGTCGGTGATTGATCGACTGGGCCCCGTATTTGTAAAACCGGTTTCAGAGGGCTCCTCTGTTGGCATGTCGATGGCCTGTGATGAGAAAAGTCTCAGAAAGTCATTGACTGTGGCATTAACGTCTGGCGTCCCTGTGATGGCGGAGGCATTGGTGACAGGCGAGGAGTTTACAGTGGCTATTGTTGCTGGCAGAGCACTACCTCCAATCAAAATCATCCCCGCCGCTGCGTTCTACGACTTTGATGCCAAATATGTCTCGGGGGAGACATTGTTCGAGTGTCCAGCACCGCTGCCGCCCGGGGAGTCAGAAGCGCTTCAAACATTGGCGTTACGCGCTTTCGATGCATCGGGAGCCGCGATCTGGGGTCGTGTGGACATGATGCGTAGTGACAGCGGCTGGCACTTACTTGAGGTGAACACAATCCCTGGCATGACCGAGCACAGTTTGGTGCCCAAAGCTGCGGCGGCGGCCGGTCTCGGTTTTATCGATCTGCTCGAAGATATTTATCGAACGTCACTGGAGGTGCGACATGGGGCGTAATGTGACGCGAAGAGTGTCGCATCATCGCGGCACGCGCATGCAACGGGTTGTCCGCGGCGCTAAGCGGCTTGGATTGATTCTCTTACTGGTCACCAGTGCTGGTTTAGTGGGAATGCTGACGCAACGCGCAACTGATATGCCCGTCGAGCACATCGCGATTAGCGGCGATATGCAACATGTCGCTCGAGCAAAGCTTGAGCAGATCATTTCTCCACGAATTGCTGATGGATTTTTGTTGACGGACCTCGGACAAATAGCTCGTGAGGTGAAGGCACTTCCCTGGGTCTTCGACGCTAATGTCAGACGCGAATGGCCTGGCACGATTCATCTTCAGGTGACTGAGCAAGTGCCCATCGCGCGTTGGGGTGTTTCCTCTTACATCAATCAGCATGGCGAGATCTTCGAAGGAAAGGCGTTTGCGAGTCACGACGATCTACCACTTTTGTGGAGTGAACACAGTCAGCCGGAAATGCTGATAGAGCACTTCAAGCTTCTTCAGCAGTTATTGAGCGCACATGGCTTGTCGGTGGCGGCTTTGGATGAGGATCACTTGAGCCAGGTATCAGCGCGTTTGACCAACGGAACCGAGGTGCAATTTGGTGACAGGGATTTTGCCAAGCGCGTTCGGCGCTTTGTTGCATTGCTAGACAGTGAGTACGCGCAAGCGGCGCATTCGATTGCGCGCATCGACTTGCGATATGAGCGCGGAGCCGCCGTGCTTCGCAAGAAACAGGCATTCGTAGTGACCACCGTGTCACAACAGCAAGGAGGTCGGTAATGGCAGCGACGGATGAAAAGCGCATGATCGTCGGTTTGGATATTGGTACATCTAAAGTGGTTGCGGTGGTCGGCGAGATCGAAAGTGACGGGACCATTGATATTGTTGGAATCGGTTCGCACCCCTCTAAGGGCCTGAAGAAAGGTGTCGTTGTCAATATCGAGTCGACCGTAAATGCCATTCAGCGTGCGGTCGAAGAGGCGGAGCTGATGGCTGGCTGCCAGATTCATTCCGTTTACGTCGGTATTGCCGGCAGTCACATCCGTTCTATGAATTCCCACGGCATTGTCGCGATCAAGGACGGTGAAGTAGAGCGTGCCGATATTGAGCGCGTGATCGACGCAGCTCAGGCGGTGGCAATACCGGCAGATCAGAAAATTCTCCACGTATTGCCACAAGAGTATGTGATTGACAATCAGGGCGGCATCAAAGAACCGTTAGGTATGTCAGGAGTCCGTCTCGAGGCAAAAGTACACTTGGTCACTTGCGCGGAGACAGCGGCACAAAATATTGAGAAATGTGTGCAGCGCTGTGGCCTCGAGGTAGATGGCATTGTGCTCGAGCAGCTAGCTTCGAGCTATTCAGTGATCACCGACGATGAGCGCGATTTGGGTGTCTGCATGGTGGATATTGGCGGTGGCACTTCCGATATAGCCATATTTACCGAGGGCTCAATTCGTCATACAGGCGTCATTCCTGTAGCGGGTGATCAGGTCACAAGTGACATCGCGATGGCGTTGCGAACGCCGACGCAACACGCGGAAGAAATCAAGATTCGATATGCCTGTGCGCTCGCGCAGCTCACGGGGCCTGAGGAGACCATCAAGGTGCCCAGTGTCGGGGATCGAGCACCCCGCGATCTGTCGCGGCAATCGCTCGCTGAGGTGGTTGAGCCTCGCTACGATGAATTATTCACCCTGATTCAGGCCGAACTTCGCCGATCAGGTTTTGAAGAGTTGATCCCTGCGGGTGTCGTCCTCACCGGTGGCACTTCGAAAATGGAAGGGGTCGTCGAGTTAGCCGAAGAGATTTTTCACATGCCTGTGCGCGTTGGCGCGCCGCAGTACACACGGGGCATGCACGACATCATTCGAAATCCGATTTATGCAACGGCAGTGGGTTTATTGCTGTCGGGTGCTAAAGAGCTTCATGAGGGGGCGCAGTTGTCAGCGGACCGTCAGAAGACCAGCGGTTTGCTGGGTGGGTTGCGCAATTGGTTTGGTCGCAACTTCTGAAGTAAAGGGGAAATCCGGGAAACCGGGTAATGTCAAACGGGGAGAAAGACTATGTTTGAATTAGTAGATAACGCACCGCAAAACGCGGTAATCAAGGTCATCGGCGTCGGTGGTGGTGGCGGTAATGCCGTTCGTCACATGATCGAACACGATGTCGAGGGTGTGGATTTTATCTGCGCCAACACTGACTCGCAGGCGCTCGCAGATATTGATTCGCGAACCGTGCTGCAATTGGGCAATAACATCACCAAAGGTTTGGGCGCGGGTGCAAATCCCGAGGTTGGTCGCGCCGCTGCCCTTGAGGATCGCGATCGTATTGCCGAAGCAATTCAAGGTGCAGATATGGTGTTTGTCACCGCTGGCATGGGTGGTGGTACCGGAACAGGTGGTGCACCCATTGTTGCTGAGGTGGCCCGAGACATGGGTATTCTGACCGTCGCGGTTGTTACACGTCCTTTCAGTTTCGAGGGTCGCAAGCGTTTGACCATTGCAGACCAAGGACTCAAGGAACTTGAGCAGCACGTCGATTCGCTCATCACTGTACCAAACGAGAAACTTCTCGAGGTCATGGGGAAGAGCACGAGTTTGCTCGATGCCTTCAAAGAAGCCAACGACGTTCTTTTTGGCGCCGTTCAGGGGATCGCGGACCTGATTATCCGTCCCGGCATGATTAACGTCGATTTCGCCGACGTAAAAACGGTCATGTCCGAAATGGGTTCGGCAATGATGGGAACAGGGACCGCGACAGGCGAGGGCCGTGCGAGAGAGGCGGCTGAGCGTGCAATCAACAGCCCCCTATTGGATGACATCGATTTAAGCGGTGCAAAAGGACTTTTGGTCAATATCACTGCGGGACTCGATCTTTCACTGGGTGAGTTTTCTGAGGTCGGTGAAGCAATCGAAGAAATCGCCTGCGATGATGCAACCGTTGTGGTGGGTACGGTGATAGATCCCGCCATGAGCGATGAGTTAAAGGTGACAGTGGTCGCAACGGGACTTGGTGTTGAACAAAGCCGTCCTGTGCTCAAGAAGATCGAGCCAGTCTCGCCAATGCGCGCCGCGCCATCGACTTCACCCGCGTATGAGGGGTATGATTTGCCCCCCGCGAAGCGCCAACGTGCAGTGCCAGGTGGTCAAGCGGTTGAGGCAGAGGACAACAGCGAGGAAGGGTATTTCGATATCCCCGCGTTTTTGCGTCGTCAAGCCGACTAGGCCTGCGGTGCAAAGACGATGGTAAGAGAGTGGATTGCTCTCCCAATTGCTGCCCTCTGAAAAAGGCGATGAAATGATACGACAACGGACATTGCGAAACTCGATCAAGGCGACAGGCGTCGGCTTGCACACAGGTGAAAAGGTGCTGCTCACACTGTCACCTGCACCTGTGGATACGGGTATCGTTTTTCGTCGAACCGACCTGAACCCCGTGGCCGAGATCCCCGCTCGTGCCGATTTGGTTGGTGAGACGACGCTGTCGACCTGTCTTGTTCATAATGATGCACGGGTGTCGACGATTGAGCACCTGCTAGCAGCGATGGCCGGATTGGGTGTTGATAACGCCTATGTGGATGTTACCGCGCCTGAAATCCCAATCATGGATGGCAGTGCGGCGCCCTTCGTTTTTCTTTTGCAATCGGCTGGCGTCATTGAGCAGCATGCGGCGAAAAAGTTTATTCGTGTGACACAAGAGATTACGGTGTCCGACGGCGATAAGCGCGCAACGTTCCTGCCGCTGGAGGGCTTCAAAATTTCATTTGGTATTGATTTCGATCACCCTGTTTTCCGGCACCGCGCGGCGACAACAGAGATTGATTTCTCTACAACCTCCTTCGTGCGTGAAATAAGTCGGGCGCGAACATTCGGTTTTGTCGAAGAGATCGAATACCTCCGTTCAAAAGGCTTGGCCCGAGGTGGCAGCATGGACAATGCAATCGTTATCGACGACTACAAGGTATTGAATAACGATGGGTTGCGGTACGAGGACGAGTTTGTAAAGCACAAAGTGCTGGATGCCATCGGCGATCTTTATTTGCTGGGTTACAGCCTTATTGGCGAGTATCAAGCCTTCAAGTCGGGTCATGCGCTCAATAATCAGGCTTTGCGCACATTGATTGAGAATAAAGATGCTTGGGAAATGGTGACGTTTGAGGACGTCGAGGATGCCCCCATTTCGTATCAGCAGCCTTTCCTGACTTACGCCGCAGCTTAATCTCAACTGGACGCGGTCACATCGCATCGGAACTTCCACCGATACGCTAACTCTGGCATAGTGTCGCCACCAAAAATTATCGTGGCCACCGCGTGAAATTCATTGTCATCAACAACGAAGGACCCTCTAAAACCGTTGAGATCGGTCGGTGGACGCGCGTCGTTATGTCGGCGTTACTCATCGGCTTGCCAGTATCACTAGCAGGGTTGAGCTACGAATTTGGTATCAAGCGGGGTGTGGCTGAGGCTGAGGCAGCTGAAGAGACGCTTGCAGCCGAAGAAGCACGCCGGCGCGCGGAAGCCCTTGCGGATATGGCTGTCGAAGCAGAGCGTCGCTTAGAGTCGATGACACTGCTAGTTGCGGAGCTGAAAAGTCGGGTAACGCGCCTCGATGCTGTCGGTATGAATCTGACACAGAGCGCTGGACTTGAGCCCGGTGAATTCGATTTCGCTATGGCACCCGCCCTAGGCGGTCCATTGATGACCGCACAAGAGGATGCACGTGAATTGATCCCAGCACTTGAGGGCGAACTGTTTGCTCTGAGTACTGCCCTCGATGATCGTGAGGTACAGCTCGATATCCTATCAGAATTGATTCAGGGCGAGCAGTTGCGTGATGACGCGACACCTGCAGGAAAGCCGATTCTTTCTGGTTGGTTATCCTCCCATTTTGGTTCGCGTATCGATCCCTTCAGTGGTAAGAAAGCCTGGCATGAGGGAATGGATTTTGCGGGGCGAGAGGGCTCGGATATCGTAGCGGTGGCCAGTGGCGTTGTTAGCTGGAGTGGTGAGCGGTATGGCTACGGTAAAATGGTTGAGGTCGCTCACGGCGATGGTGTGATTACGCGCTACGCCCACAATCAAGAAAACCTTGTCAAGGTCGGTGATATGGTTCGCCGCGGTGATGTCGTTGCCCTAATGGGGAATAGTGGCCGCTCCACGGGCCCGCACGTTCACTTTGAGGTGCACAAGCACGGACGACCCGTAGACCCCGCAAGTTATCTTCGCCGCACGCCCAATTAAGGTCAGCTCTGCACGTTGGTGATGTTCATCAGCGCTTATCGCAGTTCACACTATTGACCTTTAAATTTAACTTGGAAATACCATGGCTAATCCGCTGAAGATGATATTCGGCTCCCGCAACGACAGAGTGCTGCGCCGAATTGGGAAAACTGTAAAAAAGATCAACGCGCTCGAGGAGAGCATGCAGGCATTGGACGACGATGCGCTGCGGGCCAAAACACTCGAGTTCAAGGAGCGTTTTCAACAGGGTGAATCGCTCGATGCACTACTCCCGGAGGCCTTCGCCGTTGTGCGAGAAGGCGGGGTCCGCGCTATGGGAATGCGGCACTTCGACGTTCAGCTGATAGGCGGCGTCGTACTGCACGAGGGGAATGTCGCAGAGATGCGAACGGGAGAGGGCAAGACCTTGGTGGCGACCCTACCGGCTTATCTCAATGCACTGTCCGGCAACAGCGTCCACCTCATCACCGTGAATGATTATCTCGCGTCACGCGATGCCGCGTGGATGGGAAAACTCTATAACTTTCTGGGTCTCGAGGTCGGCGTTATCAAGGCGGGTCAAACCCAGGACGAGAAGCGGCAGGCCTACGCGGCAGATATCGTATACGGCACCAATAATGAATTTGGTTTCGATTACCTGCGCGACAATATGGCGTTTAGTATGGACGACAAGATGCAGGGTACGCTTGCCTTTGCGATTGTCGATGAGGTTGATTCGATTCTAATCGACGAGGCCCGAACGCCGCTGATCATCTCGGGCGCGGCTGAGGACAGCTCAGAACTCTATCGTAAAATAAATAAGCTCATCCCCAATCTGTCGGTTCGCACTGATGACGAGGCTGAGGATGGGCACTTCGTCATCGATGAGAAACAGCGCACAGTTGAGCTGACCGAGGATGGCCACGAGCTTATCGAGACGATGTTAATCGATGAGAACTTGTTGCAGGCAGACGACTCTTTGTACGCATCGAGCAACCTAAACTTGCTGCATCACGTGAATTCAGCACTGCGTGCACACAATCTCTTTCAGCGTAATGTTGAATACATTGTGCAGGACGGCCAGGTCGTTCTGATCGACGAGCACACGGGGCGAACGATGCCCGGCCGGCGTCTCTCGGAGGGTCTCCATCAGGCGATCGAGGCAAAGGAAAATGTGAACATTCAGGCCGAGAGCCAGACCATGGCCTCCACCACCTTCCAGAATTATTTCCGTCTCTACGACAAGCTGAGTGGTATGACCGGTACGGCGGATACCGAAGCCTTCGAATTCCGCCAAATCTACGGTCTCGAATGTGTGGTCATTCCAACCAATATCCCGATGAAACGTCTCGATATGAACGACCTCGTGTTCATGTCACAAGAGGAAAAGTTGGAGGCGATCGTCGATGAGACCAAGCGCATCATCGAAAAGCAGGCACCGGTTCTGGTCGGTACCGCTTCGGTCGAAACCTCCGAAGAGCTCTCGGATTACTTCAAGAAGGCGGGTATTGACCACAAAGTACTGAATGCGAAGTATCACGAGCAGGAAGCTGAGATTATCGCGCAAGCGGGGCGTCCTGGCGTGGTTACCATTGCCACCAATATGGCCGGTCGAGGAACCGATATTGTGCTTGGCGGTAACTTGGAAGCTGAGATTGCGACCCTCGATAACGAAGTTGAGCGCGATGCTGCGCGAACCGCTTGGGAAGAGCGTCACCAAACTGTACTGGATGCCGGTGGTCTTCACATTTTGGGTACCGAGCGTCACGAGTCACGGCGCATTGACAATCAGTTGCGAGGGCGCGCAGGCCGACAGGGTGACCCCGGTGCGTCGCGCTTCTACATTTCCCTCGAAGATAATCTTATGCGCATCTTTATGGGCAACATGGCCGGCATCATGCAGAAGGTGGGCATGGAGCGTGGTGAGGCGATCGAGAGTGGCATGGTCACCAAGTCCATCGAACGCGCTCAGCGAAAGGTTGAGGGTCGCAACTTCGATATTCGAAAGCAGTTACTCGAGTATGACGATGTTGCTAATGACCAGCGCCAGATTATCTACAAGCAGCGCGATCAACTATTAGACGGCGAGGATGTCGCCGAGATGATCACTCAAATCCGCGCTGACGTGGTACAAGAGGCTATCGACCGCTTCATTCCCCCCATGAGTGTAGAGGAGCAATGGGATGTCGAAGGACTTGAGCAACAGCTGAAAACTGATTTCGCGATCGACCTCCCCGTCTCCAACTGGCTTGCTGAAGACACGAGCCTGCATGAAGAGACCTTGCGCGAACGTATTGCGTCCGAGGTCCAAAGTGCCTACGAGGACAAGGGCGCCGAGGTGGGCGACGCCATGCGTCAGGTCGAGAAGCAGGTGATGCTTCAGGTGCTTGATGGGCTCTGGAAAGAGCATCTTCAGTCCATGGACCAATTGCGTCAGGGCATTCACTTGCGCGCCTACGCAAACAAAAACCCCAAGCAGGAATATAAACGTGAGGCTTTTGAACTCTTTCAATCCCTACTTGAACGCTTAAAGGCTGATGTGATCAGAATTTTGAGCCACCTGCAGATTCAGCGCCGGGATGAGGCCGAAGAAATCGAGCGACGTCGCAGAGAAGAGGCCGCTCGTCAGCAACTTGCTTTTCAGCATGCGCAGGCGTCTGCTTTGCCCGAGGGCGAGGCTGGTGATCAAGAGTCCAGAACGCCGGAGTTGGCGAAAGCATCCGCTGCACCTATGGTGCGTGGTGCGCCAAAAGTCGGCCGTAATAATCCATGCCCCTGCGGTAGCGGTAAAAAGTACAAACAGTGTTGTGGGGCACTTAGCTAACGATGACCGATCTATTCATCCCAGGCATCAGGCTCGGGGTTGCGCAGGCCGGAATCAAGTATGCGGACCGAGATGATCTGACTCTGATTGAAATCGCCAAGGGCAGCTCGACTGCGGCGGTATTTACACAAAATGCCTTCAGAGCGGCTCCTGTGTTGGTGGCAGAACGCCATCAGGCAGCAGCTGACGCTCGCTATATTCTGATCAACTCCGGGAACGCAAACGCCGGTACGGGCGAGCCTGGTATGCAGGCCTGTGAACGAAGCTGTGACGCCCTTGCTCAGAGCACGCAATCCTCAGCGCGTGAGGTGCTGCCCTTCTCGACAGGTGTCATCGGTGAGGTACTGCCGGTTGATAGGCTGGAGACTGCCTTGCCGGTCGCTATCGGCGACTTAAAGCCCGAAAATTGGCTGCGTGCATCGCGCGCTATCATGACCACCGACACGACCCCAAAACTGCGAAGTAAAGAGGTAGCTTTGAGTGATGGGCGCAGTTGCCGGATGGTAGGTATGAGCAAGGGTTCTGGCATGATTCAACCCAATATGGCGACCATGCTAGCGTTTATTGCCACCGACGCTGGGATACCGCGTGAGATGCTAGACGGGATGTTGCGTACGGCTGTGAATGTCAGTTTTAACCGGATCACGGTCGATGGAGATACCAGTACCAACGATGCAGTCACGCTGACGGCGACTGGGAAGTCGGATGTGCAGCTTTCGCCCACGGATGGCAATGCGGCCCGCGTTTTTCAAGCTGCGCTTACCGAGCTCGCGACCGAGCTTGCGCAAGACATCGTTCGGGATGGCGAGGGTGCAACCAAGTTTGTCGAAATAACGGTATCGAGTGCGAACTCCGAGGGCGAAGCGGATCAAGTTGCGCGAACGGTGGCGCACTCGCCCCTGGTCAAGACCGCGCTGTTTGCCTCGGATCCTAATTGGGGACGCATACTTGCGGCCGTTGGACGTGCCGGCGTGTCCGACCTCGACGTTGAGGCAGTTTCGCTGGCGTTAAACGGTGTGGTGATCGCCGAGAGAGGGGCGCGTGCTGCCAGTTATACTGAAGAGGCGGGCGTTGCGGCGATGGCGCCTGAAGACCTCCTTATTGCGATTGATCTCGGTCGTGGCGATAAGTCAGCAACGCTGTGGACTACCGACTTCTCCTACGACTACGTCAAAATAAACGCCGAGTATCGCACCTAATGTCGAGCGTCGTTCACGTCGCTGTAGGTGTGTTAATCGACGAGGCGGATTGCGTGCTACTCGCACGACGTCAGAAGGGCAGCCACCTCGCGGGCTACTGGGAGTTCCCCGGGGGCAAGGTTGAGCCCGGCGAGACGGTAGAGGCAGCACTGATGCGCGAGCTATCAGAGGAGCTTGGCGTCACGATTGGTGAGACCGCCGCGATGATGACGGTGAATCACGATTATGGTGAAAAGCAGGTTTTGCTTGATGTCCATCGAGTGCTGTCTTGGCGAGGCGAACCTTATGGTGCTGAAGGTCAGCCAATTGCCTGGGTGTCTGGGTCTGCGCTGGGCACGTTTGAAGTACCCGAGGCGAATGCCGACATTATGGAACGTGTAAAGTCAGTGCTCGCTTGCGCTTAATGGCCAGCACGCATCAACAAGTCTTTGTGTAAATCGTCGACTGCTGCGTAGAGCTCCTCGAGTGTACCGTCGTTACTGACGGCCGTATCAGCGCGTGACAGGCGAGTTTCTCGATCGAGTTGCGCCATCATGATTTGCTTGACGAGTTGCTCGGAGTTGTCGTCTCGCGCCATGGTCCTCGCAAGTTGCAAAGACTCCGGTACATCCACGACGACAACGTAATCCGCGAAGCTATTTTGGCCGGACTCGAGTAATAGGGGTGACGCGAGGACCACATAGGGTGACTGAGCGGCACTGAGTTGTCGTGCGATCTCTTCACGAATGCGCGGGTGGGTAATACCTTCAAGCACTTTGCGCTCATCAGGATCATCAAACACAATTTTTCTGAGTGCAGCGCGGTCCAGTTCGCCCTCAGACAGCAGAATATCTGATCCAAAATGCGCGACAATTGCGGCGAGTCCATCGGAGCCCGGCTCAACCACTACTCGAGCCACTTTGTCAGCGTCAACGATAGTAATACCCTTCGTCTCGAGATGATCGGTTACCGCAGACTTACCGCTACCAATCCCCCCCGTGACTCCGACCACGTAGTTTCGTGGCGTCATATCAGCTACTTCCCGTGATCAAAGCTGTTAGTAGGTTAGGGTAGAACAGATGGATGACACCTGCGCCCGCCAAAAACGGACCAAAGGCCATTGGCGCCGCTCGACTCTGTCGCCCCGATAGAATTAGGGCAATGCCCACCACTGCTCCGACAAATGAAGACAGCAGTACGATGACGGGGAGTGCCTGTAGACCAAACCACGCCCCTAATGCCGCTAATAGCTTGAAATCACCGTGCCCCATGCCCTCCTTACCGGTGATGACTTTGAACAGCCAGTAAACCGACCAGAGTGAGAGATAGCCGAAAATTGCGCCAAGGACTGCATTTTCCAAGCTGACGAAGGTCGCATCGGTATTGATAAGCAAGCCAATCCATAAGAGGGGTAAGGTCAGATTGTCAGGAAGGAGTTGGTGATCAAGATCAATCGCGGTTAGGGCGATCAACGCGGCGGTTAATAACATGGCGGCCGCCAGCGGATTTCCGACACCGAAGGTCAGTCCGCAGACTATCCAAATCACAGCTGTACTGAGCTCGATCAGGGGGTAGCGCAGCGGTATGGAGACCCTGCAGTGTGCACATCGCCCTCCCAATACGGCGTAGCTCAGCAGTGGAATGTTCTGCAGCGCAGTAATCTCTGTATTGCACTTGGGGCAATGCGAGCGCGGGAAAGCCAGCGAGTAGGATGCGGATTCGGGGATTGCTTCACCTCTGATATCGGCAGCTTCTCGCTCCCACTGTTGCTCCATCATTTTAGGTAGGCGATGGATAACCACATTGAGGAAACTACCAACGAGTAGACCTAGAATGCCGAGCCCAACGGATAGGCCTGGTTGTGTGCGCAGGAGTGTCTCGAGTGGGTCCATAAAAAACCTATATCACCGAGCCCAGCATGAAAATGGGTAAGTACATCGCAACCATCAGTCCGCCAACGAGAACACCTAGCACCGACATAATGAGCGGCTCGATTAAGGAACTCATGGAATCGACAGCGTTATCGACCTGCACCTCGTATTGGTCCGCCACTTTGCCGAGCATGTCATCGAGTGTGCCCGACTCTTCACCAATGGAGGTCATCTGAATGACAAACATCGGAAACAAACCCGAGACTCGGGTCGCCTGCACGAGTGACAGTCCGGAAGTAACGTCGCTTCGAATATCCTCGATGGCACGTTTGTAGACCGCATTACCCGCCGCTTTACTCGTGGCCTCCAACGCCTCGACCAAGGGCACCCCCGCGGCAAAGGTTGTCGACAGTGTCCGAGCGTAGCGAGCCACGACCGCATTTTTCACAATTTCACCGAAAATGGGTGCTTTTAGCAGCAGCGAGTCGACCTGATCGGAAAAGTTCTTATTGGTAGCCCGCAATCGGTTAAAGCCCATCACGGTACCGACGATGGCGGCGGCGATAATAAACCACCACTCCTGCACGGTTTCCGAGAGACTGACCACAAATTGCGTGAACGCCGGTAGATCCGAGCCAAAGCTTGAGAAGGTCGAGGCAAACTGCGGCACCACAAAGACGAGTAAGATCCCAGTAACAATAACGGCGACAGCAATGGTAGCGATCGGATAGGTCAGCGCTTTTTTGATGGTCGCTTTTAAGGCCTCGGCCTTTTCACGGTAAGTCGCGATTCGGTCTAACATCACCTCGAGCGTACCCGAGGTTTCCCCTGCTGCGATGAGGCTGCAGTACAGGTCATCAAAATACAGCGGAAACTTCTCCAGAGCCGCTGCAAAGGGAGTACCACCTGCGACGTCGTCGCGGATGTCCCGAATCAACTCCTGCATTTTGGCCTTGGCAGTGCCTTCGATAACAATGTCCATGGCCTGAATCATCGGTACGCCGGCCCGTGACATTGTGGCAAGCTGGCGTGTAAAGACTGCAACATCTCCCGGGTTAATACTCTCACCAAAGGTAATCAGCGGTTTCGGCTTTTTTTTGATCTTCTTGGGCATGACCCCAGAGCGTCGGAGTTGCGCTTTGGCAAGGTTCAGGCTGGTGGCAGATATCTCTCCACTGGTCGAGCGGCCTGTTTTATCGACGCCTGACCAAACGAAGATGGTTTCCTGCTCTGCCATAATATTGTTCCCACCACCCCTGACTGCAACGATAGTGTGGCAGGTGCTTGAGCGAGGTCAATACCCCGCAGTTTTGTCGATGATCGCCTTGCTGTCTTATTACTTTCTTATTACTTTGCCTTCCGTTCGCGTTCCGCTCGGGTTGCTTCAGCATGACGTTTGCCAAGGCCTTTCTCGCCAAATCTTTTCTGCGTCTTATCCGCTATGGTCTTATCCGCTATAAAGGCTACGAGGCAAGGATGGCACTGCATGCTGCGACTGCTCCGTAGTCACCTATATCGTCATTAAGGGTCGTCATTAAGGGTCGGCATTAAGGGTCGTCAGTAATGGATATCGTAAGCTATCGATGTCGAAAGTAATCGATGTCGAAAGTAATCGATATTGTAAGAAATCGGTGTTCTAAGTCATCGATGTCGGTAGCAGTTGGTAGCAGACGGTCGGTCTTGGCCCGCCCTATCAGTCGATGGTCACTCGCGTGACTTCCTCCAGGCTGATAATGCCCGCAGCACACTTGCGAAGCGCCGCCGTGCGTAGGTCAAAGTAACCCGCTTCACGAATCACGCGCTCGAGTTCAAAAATGCCGCTACCACTGAGGATAGTCGAGGCAATTGTTTTGTTGACCTTCACTACCTCATAGATGCCGACACGACCACTATAGCCCTTGCGGCACTGTCGGCAGCCTTCAGGCTCTTTGATCGCTGCGTTCTCGAGCATATCGTCCGTAAAGCCAAGCTCTTTGAGTGCAGGCTCAGGGATATCCGCCGGTTTTGCGCAGTACTTGCAGAGCCGGCGCGCAAGCCGCTGTGCAATGATGAGCGAGAGCGAAGAGGCAATGTTGTAGGCAGGAACGCCCATATTGAGGAGCCGGTTAATCGTCTCAGGTGCGCTGTTGGTATGGACAGTGGACAGCACTAAGTGCCCGGTTTGTGCGGCTTTGATGGCGATTTCAGCGGTTTCCAGATCCCGTATCTCGCCCACCATCAAGATGTCCGGATCCTGCCGCAAGAACGAGCGCAGCACCTGCGCGAAGTCGAGACCAATCTTGGGATTAATCTGGACCTGGTTTATTCCTTCCATGTTGATTTCAACCGGATCCTCGGCGGTTGAAATATTGACCTCGGGCTCATTCAAAATATCAAGGCCCGTATACAAGGAGACAGTCTTACCCGACCCTGTGGGCCCTGTTACCAGAATCATTCCCTGTGGACGCGTTAGCGCCTCAAGGTAAAGCGCTTTCTGATCTAGCTCGTATCCCAGTGCATCAATACCCATGCGGGCCGAGTTGGGATCGAGAATACGCAGTACGACCTTTTCGCCAAACAGCGTGGGTAGCGTACTCACCCGAAAATCGATGGGTCGGCCTTTACTGATTTTGAGCTGAATGCGACCGTCTTGCGGGGCACGGCGCTCTGAAATATCAAGCCGTGCCATCACCTTTAAGCGAGCAGCGAGGCGCGGTGATAGTCCCTTGGGTGGCCGGACAATCTCACGTAGCACGCCGTCGGCACGAACGCGGACGCGGTACTCATTTTCATAGGGTTCGAAGTGAATGTCCGAGGCGCCGTGTTTAATCGCGTCAAAAAGCACCTTGTTAATAAATTTTACCACCGGCGCGTCGTTTGCCACATCGTCGATATCGAGCGACTCCTCATCCTCGGTAGAGGTATCGACTTCAAGCTCGGGCAACATGGCGTCGTTATCACCAAAGTCGAACAGTGCGCCGCCGAAGGTCTCGTTCTCGCGGGCAATTAGCGAATCAATAGTATTTTTGAGCTGATCGTGTGCAACGACGATGGTCTCGGTTGTGATGCCGGTGACAAACTTGATGTCATCGACCGCGGCTTTATTAGTGGGGTCTGCAATGGCAAGAAACAGTCGGTTACCGCGACGGTACAAGGGGAGTGCGGCGTGCTTGCGAATCAGATCAGAGGGTACTAACTCGGTGGGCAGATCCTCGAGCGGCATCATGCTGAGATCAAAAAGCGGAACGCCGTACTCTTCAGACACGATGTTGGCAAGCGTGGGCCCGGTGACATGCGCGCCATCGATCAACGCTTGGATCAGCGTCACACCTTGAGCCTTAGCGTCTTGCGCGATCGTGACAATCTCGTCCAGCGGTAACAATTCATCGTCACTAAGTCGCTCTGCAAGCGCACTGAAATTCGGCAGTCTGGGTTGTTGAACTGTATTCATAAAGAACCTAGCTTAGGAGTTTAATGAGCCATCATCCGCGTCTGCGCCTACCTGCTTTACATTCAGTTTATGGAGCCCAAACTACGACTTGTACTGAGTCTTCCTTTACTGTCGATAGCAGATATAAAACGGGGCGATTGCCCCGTTTTATATGTCAGCTATATTCTCTATTGATTGCCCTCGCTTGCGCCGAAACTACAAGCGTGAGCAATCAACGATTCCACAACGATTTAACAAAGCACATCATTAGAGCATACCTTAGCCCAGCTCAATGCGTTGCCTGATGCGGTCGGAGTAAAAGTAACCGTCTCACCCGATAACCCGTTAGTAGAAATAGCAGTTGCGACCACAGCGGCCGTTGAGGCAGTGACCGCGACATCACTGACGTAGGCGCCTTGTTCAGCATCCGTGAGGGTGTAGCCAATTTCAGCAGCGGTATCACAGCTCGCTAAGTCGCCAGCGCTTTGAAAGCAAATCTCGACTGCAGTCTTGACTGCAGTGGCTGCGCCTTGAACTTCAGCAAACTTCGCTTTATTTGAATAGTTTTGGTAGGCAGGTAAAGCTACCGCCGCAAGAATACCCACGATCGCAACTACGATCATAAGCTCGATAAGAGTGAAGCCTTTTTGAATATTTCTCATGTCAAATCTCCATTGTGTTTGGCAAATGCCGTATCTGGCACTCTCGCTCTTGCAATCTACGGGCCAATTCGTAAGCATTTTCGAAAAATAGTGGAATCAAATAAGCTGCTTCTTTGGAGATCCTAGCTCGATACAACATCTTGTAGTTGGAGCCCACAACAGCCACGAGAGACGATGAGTTGAGCCGTGAGTGATTGAATGGCGTGTTTCCCCTCAAACCGCCTAAAACTGACAAAAATTGTCACGTTTCATCGGCGGATGTTGTTTAGAGGCTAGATTTTAGTTCTCTGGTGTGGGAGTGAGGTCCTACACCCAAGGTCAATTCACCCTTTGGCTTCGCGACGGCTTGTATGCAACCCGGGCTCGGTGTAACCGCTCGGCTCTCTAACACCATTCATCACCAAATCCCAGGCGGCTTGGAAGGCGTGTCCCCTTGGCTCGCCGTTTTCTAGCATGGGCTGGTAACTGGGATCTGCAGCGTTCTGCTCATCGACCACACCGGCCATGCGCACCATCGACGCTCTGAACTGGTCTTCGTTAATCACGTCATGATGTAACCAGTTGGCGATATGCTGACTCGAGATTCGGAGCGTTGCTCGGTCTTCCATAAGCCCCACGTTGTTAATGTCGGGAACTTTGGAACAGCCGACACCTTGATCAACCCATCTTACGACGTAGCCCAACATGCCTTGCACATTATTGTCGAGCTCACGCTGGATTTCTTCCTCGCTCAATTGGCTGCAATCACCGAGTGGAATCGTGAGGATGTCGTCGACGCTGCGTCGGTGGGTACCCTCGAGTTCTGCCTGAATGCTCGATACTGACACATCGTGATAGTGCGTTGCGTGCAAGGTCGCTGCGGTGGGTGAGGGCACCCAGGCGCAGTTCGCGCCGGCTTTCGGATGACCGAGTTTGGTGTCGATCATCGCGGCCATCAGGTCGGGCATGGCCCACATACCCTTGCCGATCTGAGCTTTGCCCCGCAGTCCGCAGTTGAGCCCAGTGTCAACGTTCCAATCCTCGTAGGCGTTGATCCAAAGCTCACCTTTCATGGCCGTTTTCGCGACCATGGGGCCTGCTTCCATGCTGGTGTGAATTTCATCGCCGGTGCGATCCAGAAAGCCTGTATTAATGAAGACCACCCGATCGGAAGCGTGACGGATACACTCAGCCAAGTTGACTGTGGTGCGTCGCTCCTCGTCCATGATGCCGACTTTGAGTGTGTTATGCGGGAGGTGGAAGGCGTCCTCGACCGCAGCGAAGAGGTCAACGGTCATGCTGACTTCATCGGGGCCGTGCATCTTGGGTTTCACGATATACATGGATCCTGTGCGCGAGTTGCCACCTTTGTTGGCACCGCGAAGATCGTGAAGCGAGCAAGCAGTTGTAAAGAGTGCATCCATGATGCCTTCGAAAATTTCGTTGCCTTCGCTATCGAGGATGGCAGGGTTGGTCATGAGGTGACCCACATTACGAACGAACATGAGACTTCGACCGGGTAGGCTAAACGCCTCGCCATTGGGCGCAATAAACTCGCGGTCCTTATTTAGCTCGCGTGTGAGAGTTTGGCCGCCTTTGTTGAAACGTTCATTCAAATCACCGCGCATGAGTCCGAGCCAGTTGCGGTAGACCACTGCTTTATCCTCGGCGTCGACGGCAGCAATCGAATCTTCACAGTCTTGAATGGTAGTGAGAGCTGACTCGAGGTAGACGTCTTTAACGCCAGCCGCGTCGGTGGCGCCGACGGAGTGCTCTCGGTCGATCTGGATCTCGGCGTGTAGGCCGTTATGCTTTAACAGCACACCGGTGGGATCATCGGAATCACCGCTGAAGCCAACGAACTGATCGGGGGTCGCGAGCATGCTCAAGCTGCCATCGATCTGATTCACGATAAGCCCGCCGTCGACCACTGCATATTGCGCAGCGTTTTTGTGTGTCCCTTGCTCGAGTGGGAAATGGGTGTCGAGGAAGTTGCGGGCCCATTCAATCACTTTGTGGCCGCGAATCGGGTTATACCCGCCGGCGCGAACAGCACCGTCTTCCTCTGAAATTACATCTGTCCCGTAGAGAGCATCGTAGAGCGAGCCCCAGCGCGCATTCGCCGCGTTAAGCGCGTAGCGCGCGTTCATCACCGGGACAACAAGCTGCGGTCCCGCGACTTCGGCTATTTCCGGGTCGACATTTTGTGTGGCAATTTTAAAGGGCGCAGGTTGCGGCAGAAGATAACCGATCTCTTCAAGCATTGCCTTGTAAGCAGCGCGGTCGTAGTCAGTCCCGGGGTTTGCTTTGTGCCAGTCACTGATTTTGGCTTGCATCTCGTCGCGAACAGCAAGGAGCTCTCGGTTGCGCGGCGTGAAACGTGCAACAACATCGGCTAGGGCCTTCCAAAACTCGGCTAGTTCTACGCCTGTTCCTGGCAATATCTCGTTTTCCAGGAGGCTGTGAATTTCGGGCGCGACCTGTAGGCCGGCACAGTTGATACGCTCTGACATGATGATTCCTAAAGTTGGTGCTGTCGCGACGGTGCAATTGTTCAAAGACCCATTGTCCTAGGCTTCTTACGGATAACCCAAGCCAATTGACCAATGACCATAATTTGATTTTGTTATGTCTTAACATAAAGATATCGTCGCGCGTGATAAAGCTGTCGATAGAGCGATTGGTGAGGCGGGTGATATGCGTTTGGCGAATGAGCCGGAGCTCTGGTGCATTCGACGCGTTTATTTGGAAACAGAAATTGTGGGCAGTGGCGCGTTCTTATCAAAAGCTTGCGTCGTATCGTGCTGGCGAAACCACATATTAAAGGCCCATTTTTCACCGGTCTCAACGGGCATTCCCGCATGCAAACTTAATGGGTGCGGGCCACTGAGATTACCGTCCGTATTGTGAAAGATCAGCATCCGACCCGGTACGGGAGGCACGGTGATGCCTAGTTTTGGGAATTGGGTGGCACCACCGCCGTCAGGACGATTGAGGTATACCAGGGCCGTCAAAATGCGCTGACCACCCCACGTTGCGGCACGTTGTCCGCGGGGTAGGGAGAGGTCAAAGGCATCGAAGTGGGGTCGATATTCCTCCGATGGTCCATAGTGGATGACCTGCATTGACTCGGCTTGCGCTAGAGGCAAGCCGACAATGTCGGCAATTCTACGGCCTATCGACCGCACCACATCATCATCTTTGTATTTCAGCCAGTGGTTTGAACCCGTACGACCATCGCTAGGTTTATAACCCTCGTCCAAGACGACGCCGGCTCTTTTCATGTGGGGCTTGGTTAATTCAATGAGGTAGGCGCATTCGATGGGTGAGATAACGTGGTCGCGCACGGCAACCAAGGGATCCGTCGCCACAGTCTTGGCGGCCTCGTAGGTGCTTCTGAGTGAGATAGTTTCCGTCATTGAAATTTCTGTTATCGAAACAAAATTTCTTTTACCGAGCCTGTCATCGAACCTGTCATCGAACCTGTCATCGAATAAGCCCCGCAACTCGCCTTGCTTGAGCCTTAACAACAGACGTTAACGGCTCTTGATGACATTTTTATAGCGGCCGCTTCCGATGACAGGCTATGTTATATCGCGCTAGATGGCTCGCGCTATGCGTGTAATGAGTTGTCTGATCCACCGGTGACCAGGGTTGTGTTGAAGCAAAGGGCTCCACGCCATTTTGAGCTCCAATGGCGGTATGTCGAAGGGGACAGGCTTAGCAACAACCCGCGGGTTATCGCGTTTAAGTTCGATCGCGCGCGTGGGCAGGGTTACGATCAGGTCGTTTTGCTCTGCCAGTGTCATCGCAGCTTGGTAATGGCGAGTAAACACACGGATGCGTCGTTTTTTGCCCAAACTGTCCAGTGCAGCATCAACCCAGCCCAGTCGCTGGACATCATCGGGGTTAACACCGACACCGACGCCCATACCGGTCTTACTCACCCAGATATGATCAGCTGCTAAATAAGCGTCGAGATTAAAATTCTCTAGAATCGGGTTTTCAGGGCTCAGGAGGCAGGAAAACGTATCCTGCCAAAGCGTAATCTGGTGAAAAGACTGCGGCATCTGAATAAATCGATTGATCACCAGATCTACCTTGCCGCGTTCTACGTCGAGAAAGCTGACGTCCGATGGGTTCATGATGTCGAGTGTTATACCTGGCGCTTTTTCACGAAGTTCTTTGAGGACTGAGGGCAGAAGGGTGGACTCGGCGTAGTCACTTGCCATCAGTCTAACCACACGATTTTCTGTTTCAGGTATGAACTCTTCGGTGGGTTGCAACGCACGATCGACGTTGGTGAGAATTTCTCTGAGCTGTGGCTCTAGCTCTTCCGCCTTTGCCGTTGGCGTCATGCCGTCCGAGGTGCGGATGAGCAGAGGGTCGTTGAACACTTCGCGAAGGCGCTTGAGCCCATTACTCATGGCAGGCTGAGAGAGCCCTAGGCTATGTGCCGCTTGTGTGACATTGCGCTCACGCAGCAGCGCGTCGAGGTAGACAAGAAGGTTTAGATCAACGCGTCCAAGACGGCTCATGAAAAGTTTCTCCAGCGAAAGGATTATTCACACCATGAATAATACACCTTCTGTCCTTAAAAAGAGAAATTCTTGGTCTCAACGGATGAACGGCTACAATAGCGGTAAGTTAGGGAGGGTTTATGTACACCGCACCGTTAGATGACATGCAGTTTTTGATTGATGATGTTTGCAAGGCGGGTGATCGCCTGGGTAGCTTGCCTCGTTTTGAGGGGCTTGATGTCGGTGCAGAGCTGACGACGGCGCTCCTTGAGGAAGCGGCAAAACTAGCGTCCGATGTTGTCTCGCCTCTGCGAAGAGTGGGTGATACGCAACCCTCTCGCTGCGCCGACGGTGCCGTGACGATTCCACCGGGCTACGGCGAGGCGATTCGCGCACTCGGTGAGGGCGGTTGGGTTGGTATTGCAGCTGAGTCGTCGCATGGGGGCCAGGGGCTGCCCGAACTTTACGGCACGGCAGCGTGCGAGATGTGGAACTCCGCGGATATGGCATTTGCGCTCGAGCCGTTTTTGAGCTCAGGTGCGGCGCTTGCTATCTCTGCCCATGCCAGTCCTGAGCTCAAAGACAAATACCTGCCCAATATCAATTCCGGCATCTGGTCGGGCACGATGAACCTTACCGAGTCCGGCGCTGGATCTGACCTGGGACCGATGAAAACGCGTGCCGAGCGCCATGGTGATCACTACAAGATCTTCGGTCAGAAGATTTACATCACTTGGGGGGATCATGACGCGACCGAAAATATCATCCACCTCGTGCTCGCCCGTCTTCCTGATGCACCGGCAGGCAGCAAAGGAATTTCTTTGTTTATCGTCCCAAAATTCTTGGTTAACGACGACGGGAGCCTTGGTGAGCGCAATGATGTCAGCCCGGTCTCGGTTGAACACAAACTCGGTATTCACGGCAGTCCCACCTGTGTAATGGCCTATGGTGATAAGGGCGGTGCCATTGGTTACTTGGTCGGAGAAGAGAACAATGGCCTCGCTTGCATGTTCACCATGATGAACGAGGCGCGTTTGAAAGTGGGTTTACAGGGGTTGGGTGCATCCGAAGGGGCCTATCAAAAGGCCGTGGCTTACGCACGTGAGCGTGTTCAGGGCGGTGTAGCGATCATTGAGCATGCAGACGTAAAGCGCATGCTAATGACCATGCGCTCGCTCAATGAAGCGATGCGCGCACTGGCTTATATCGAATCGTTGACCATGGATTTATCTCACGGTGCGCCAGCGGAGGAGCGTGGTCAGTGGAAGGCGCGTCTCGATCTGATGATCCCCGTCATCAAAGGCTGGATGACTGAAGTTGGCATGGAAGTCACCTCGCTGGGTGTTCAAATCCATGGAGGAATGGGCTACGTCGAGGAGACGGGCGCGGCTCAGTACCTAAGAGATGTTCGTATTACACCGATATACGAAGGCACCAATGGCATTCAAGCCGCAGATTTGGTGAATCGGAAGTTGGCGCGCGATGGCGGCGCAATGATGGAGGCGATGCAAGCTGAAATTCGCGCAGTCGCTGATGCACTTGCCGATTCCAGTGATGACCGCCTCGCCGCTATGGGCGTAGCACTCTCTGATGCACTGTCTGCACACGTCATGTCGTCACAAACGATTCTAGACCTGTTCAAGACCGACAAAAATGCCGCCATGGCCGCATCGTTTGACTACATGATGCAGACGGGCTACCTGTTTGGTGGCTGGCACTTAGCCGCGAGCTCACTGGTTGCGATCGAGCTCCTGGCGCGTGATGAGAAGACGCTATTTTGTCGGCGTAAGATCGCCACAACCGAGTTCTATTTGCACCGAATTTTACCGCGCGCGAGTGCGCATGCAGACACCATTTTGTCACCCTTGAGTCAGCTCGATAACTACGCCACGGAGTGGCTATAGCGCGGGCGTGGAGGTGATCGCATGGTAAGCACACCAGACCTCTCGGATCTAAATCCTAGAGCCCAAATGCTGCCGTTTCAGTTTCGCGCCTTCGGGCGCGTTCTTGCTTTCTCAGGCAGGGTAGCGACTATCCGCTGCTTTGAAGATAACTCTAAGGTCAAGGAGGCGGTAAGTGAGCCCGGTAATGGACGCGTGCTGTTAATCGATGGCGGTGGTTCGTTGTCCAAGGCGTTAACCGGCGATTTGGTAGCGAAAAGTGCCATGGATAATGGCTGGGTGGGGATGGTTATTATCGGGGCTGCTCGCGATGTTGAGGTCATCAATACCTTTGCGTTTGGCGTGAAAGCTCTGGGCACATCTCCGGTTAAAACGGAGAAACTCGGTGCCGGTGAGCGCGGCGTGACTTTAGCGTTGAATGGGGTCTCGGTCAGCGACGGAGATTACCTCGCTGCCGACGAGAACGGTGTATTGGTTTTAGACGGTCCTTTCGTCGAATCTTAGTCATCGAGCGAAGCGAATCAGATTTGGGCGTCATCCGCTGCGGCTGATGGCACTAATCGAGCCGCAACGATAAATCGAGAGGTTTCACGGCCTTGGTCAACGCGCCTATCGAGATGAAATTAACACCCGTCTCGGCGATCGGACGCAGCGTCGTTTCGGTGACGTTGCCTGAGGCTTCAAGCTCGGCTCTACCTTGCGTCATGGCCACCGCTTTTCGCATATCCTCGAGTGAGAAATTATCGAGCATGATTCGGTCGGCGCGGGCAGTCAGTGCCTGTTCCAGCTCTTGGAGACTTTCAACCTCAACTTCAACTGGTTTGCCGGGGGCATTGTGCCGCGCTTGCTCAACCGCTTGAGGGATACCCCCGCAGGCAGCGATATGATTTTCTTTGATCAGAAAAGCATCGAACAAGCCGATTCGATGGTTTAAACAACCGCCGCAGGTCACTGCGTACTTCTGCGCCTTGCGAAACCCCGGGATGGTTTTGCGCGTATCGAGTAACCTGGTATCGGTGCCCTCGATAAGGCTGGCAACCGATGCGCTGTAGCTCGCCGTGCCTGAGAGCATTTGAAGGAAGTTCAGCGCTGTTCGCTCTCCTGTCAGAATGCTACGTGCATTGCCCTCAAGCGTAAAGAGAACATCGTTGGTTTTGAGTGTCTCGCCATCGATTTTTTTCCAATCGACTGTCACGGTTGGATCCACGGCCGCAAAAACGGCATCGACGAATTGGGTGCCACATAGAACACCGGCTTCACGTGTAATCACGGTCGCAAAAGCATGCTCGGAAGGATTTACTAATCCGGCGGTGATATCACCACTACCGATATCCTCGTCCAGTGCGAGCTTTACAATGGGATTGATGTCGTCTGGCGTTAGCACGCGGGAGTGTCCTTTTTGCGAGCCCTGATCCGTTGGCCGAGCCCTGATCCTTTGGCTGAGCCCTGATATAGTGCAGTATTGAACCACAAGCTAGGCCAAGATTTTTACGTGACCGAGAATAAACACGGGCAAATTGTCGCCGGATGGCTCCAGGGTTGCAAACACGTACCGTCGCCCAATCGAGCTGCGCGTCCCCATACAGCTTCAGTACAGCTCTTGGTGCTCCATAACATTTCCCTCCCTCCAGGCGAGTTTGGTGGGCCGCATATCGAGGAGCTGTTCACCAACGCCCTCGATCCAACAGCGCATTCTTATTTTGCGGATATTGCGGATCTTCGCGTTTCTGCGCACTTCCTCGTTCGACGAGACGGCGAGGTTATTCAGTTTGTCGCCACGACGGAGAATGCATGGCATGCAGGGGTGTCGAGTTGGCGCGGTCGCGAAAGCTGTAATGATTTTAGTATCGGTATTGAACTTGAGGGCACCGACACCCATGTCTACACAGAAGCGCAATACGATGCGCTCCTCTCGCTTATTAATGTCTGCAAGAGGGCGCATCCTGAGATTGAGCCCTCGGCGATTGTCGGGCACAGTGATATCGCTCCTGGGAGAAAGACCGATCCTGGACCGAGTTTTGATTGGCGTCGTTTGAGTGAAGATCTGAATATCGATGCGTTGCCGGGCATTTAGCACTAGGCAGTGATAGGAGAGATGAGTTGGACTACCTTTCGTTTTTGGCGTTTATCGTGGCGACAGGGCTCTACTGGCTTATAGGGCCGGGTGGCCCCCTGCATACAATCGATATCCAATCCTTTTTTCGCTCTCAATTAAACGGGGACGCGGCGAGCTCGAACTCAGTCTTACTTTGGCTTGTTATCGTGCCCACAGGTGTTTTTATCCTGGCCTTTGTCGTTTTGAGTGGGCTTTTTGGTGGCATTACGACGCTAGTATTAGGTACCGCTGCACTGTTTTACGCCTTCGGTCGAGAGGACTATCCGACGCTCACACAACGGTTTTTAGCGCGTGCTAAGGCTGGCGACAGCGTCGGGGCAGGCATGGTTGTCGAAGCTGCAGGGGGCAATTTCGATTCAGAAGACGAGGACGATTTTGCTGACGCCGCCACACGATTCTTTAGCAAAGTGGCAATGCAACGCTGGTTTGCACCCGTTGTTTACTTTGTTCTACTTGGGCCTGCAGGTGCTGTCGCCTACCGCTTGACTCAGGAGACGCAGGCGAGCACGACACCGGTTGGTGAATCAACGATGCGCATCATCGAGTGGTTACCGTCGCGATTAATGGCGCTGAGTTTTGCGGTCTTTGGTAATTTCGACCAGACGCTAAGTCATTTGTCGGAGAATGCCCTTTCGCTAAAAGCGAGCACCGGTGAGTTCTTTGAGGATTTGGCTGACGCCGCTTTAGAAAACGCCTCCGCTCTCGCTTTATATGATCGCCTTAAAGGGGTTTTTCACTTACTCGAGCGAAGCTTTCTACTTTGGCTTGGTGTTCTCGCACTTTTCGTCCTTATCTGAGGGTTCGCCCCGCTGGCCGACGCTAAACTAAGAACCAACCCTACATAAAAAGCTGATTCAACGCGGCTGTCGTGTCATTTGAACAATGTCGTAAAAATGCTGAGTCATCTCTTGGCGGCTAGAAATATGCCCGTAGTCCTCGGGCGAGTGATAAGTCCCCACGTCGAACGATACCGTCGTGCCGAAGCGTTTTAGTGCCTCTCGCATATGCATGGCCATGCGGAACGGCTCTGCGATATTTGAAGCCACATGGAATAGGCGTGTGTTTTGCCCGTGGAAGAAGACTGGAACCACAGTTGGCTGATATTGCATGACGAGTTTGGCGATGAAAGTCGTCCACGGTGCATCGACAACGTCACCAAAGCCGGGTGCATCAGCTGTTGATACATGACCCGACGGGAACAATATCAAGGGAATACCGTCAGCGAGGGCCTTGCCGGCTAATTGCTTGGAACGCACATTACGCTTGGTCGCTTCTTTTGTTTCTGTGAAATCAATAGGAAGGAAGTGGGGGACCAGGTCTCGGTCCTGACAAAGCAACGAGTTGATCACAACCTGAAAGTCGTCAGCAAAGTCGAGTGCCATGTTGCACATGATGAGTCCGTCAATCACACCAAATGGATGATTCGCAATGAACAATACCGGTCGATCTTTTGGAATGTTTGCTAGCGCGCTGGTATCGCCGTCAAGCGTTATATTTGTAAGCTTAAATGCCTCTCGAAAAAAAGTTTTTGAATCAGTATTCATGGCCTTGAGGCGCTGGTAGTGCTTTTCCATTTCATGGCGCCCTAAAAAGCCCTCAAGTACCCGTACGAAGGCGCGTGTTAACGGTCCGTCCTCGGGTGACTCGTAGGTGAGTCTCGGTTCCTCTACGATGTAGTGTTCGAACATCGGCTCGACTTCCGATACAAATCGATTGTCATTGATGGCCGGAGAATCGATGCTTGCCATGATTTGATATTCCATCTTTTTTTTCGTTCTACGTTGTTTCGTCTGTTCAAGACCATTGCCAGTCTAGGGTCTCTTCGTTATCACAAGGTGAAAAGGTTCATGGCTGTCGAGGTTGTTCGCTCCGAATACTGGTTTACTACCAGAGTTGAAAGAGCGCTGTACCAATAAATGTGCCCAAGGCATAACCAATAACACCTACTAAGACGCCGGGCGTGACTTGGTCGTGCCAGCCTTTAGCCGCCGCCATAGCGGGAGCGGTGGTGGCACCCAAAATAGCGGCATTACTCGCCGTCAGTAACTCGGGAATCGTCAAACCCAGTTGCCGACCCACTGCGAGTAAAACGAGTAGGTGGACGCTTAGGAGTATGAGGACCAGAACAATCAGTAACGGTGCAACGCTAATCATGGCCCGAATGTCAGCACCTGCTGCTATGGCAGCAAAAAAGGTAAATGAGAGCGCAACACCGATTTCGAATGCCCCTGCGAACCACAAGCGTATTTGGGGTAGCCCCGTCGCAAGACCGACGGTGATGAGTGTCATGATGGCATAGCGCCAGCTTGGCAGATCTAACCACCAGCAAAGAAGGTCGGTAACCGAGACAATAGCGCCGGCGGCCGCTAATGAATAAATAATACTCGCGGGAGTCACCTCGGGTTTTTCGAGTACTACATCGTTATTTTTCTCGTGGGCAATGAAGCGCCGTGTCAGCCATTGAGCGCCTGGGATCAGCGCGATAACACTGAGAAAGACTGCTGAAAAAAGGTTATCTGCAGCCGTGGCTGCGGAGAAAAAGGATGCGTCCTTACTCAGACCTGTGATCTCGCCAAGCGCCGCGTAGTTAACAGAACCGCCGATATAAGTTGATGCGAAGAGTCCAACGACGCCCGCCTCTCTGCGCTCTGCAGCAAGTTCAGATGCTGCACCCAACTGACTAAGATCGAGGAGGAGGGCTGCGACAATCACGCCCGCTACCGTACCCAGCGTCGCAACGAGAAAAGCGGCGGTGGTTCGAGACGCTTCCCTCGCAAGCCTCCGGACATCGGCCTGAAAAAGAAACAGCGGAATCAGCATGGGGACGATGTAACTAAAAATGAAGTTGTAAGCGGGTGCAGCGTGAGGAATGAGACCCATATTGGCCGCGGCGATCGACAGCAGTATGACTGTCACCGTACCTGTAATTTTTTGTCCAATGATTGTGCGTTCAACTACATATGCCATGGCCGACAAAATGAGGATGGCCGTGAAAACGGCAAAGTGTTGCTCCGCCGGAATTAGCGACATGCGTTTTACCTTTTATTATTTTAATCCCAAAGCCGCGAGGATAACCCAAGCGACTGACTCTGTCCTCTGTCTGCGCTGACGCTGTCTGCCTTACCTCGGCGTATCCACTGAAGTCAATGAATTGGGTTTTCCTTGTCTGTAAAGGTAGGGGATGGTTGATAAAGAACGCGCGCGACAGAAACCTGTTAAGTGATAGCAATAGATAAAAATAGCGAGTCTTGGAGAATTAAGGGGGGCGTCTTGTCCTGTATCCATCTGATACTGGTCATGATGGGAAAGTGCTGACATCAAAATAGATGCAATGCGCCACGCGGGCGTGAGACACTAACGTCATGAATGATTCAGCCGATACTGCCATAGCCGAGCCGTCGACGGTTGCTGTCGAGATGACGCGGCGTCAAGCGCTGCAAGCCATGGGTATCGAAGTTTACGTATCGCGCTTTGACTTGCCAGGCGCTGCACCAGCAATCCGGCAACGCTTTACTCCTGTTGCGACTCCCGGGCCTGAGCCCTTGGCAAACGCCGCATCCGCACCCCACGCGAGCAATCCGGACCAGTCGTCTGCCGCGGCTGGTCGTGCCTCGCAGAACAGCGAGCAAACGCCATCGCAAACCTCGGCTGGGGTTAAACCTGTGACTCACGCGTCTGACGGGGTTGAGTTCTCAGTATTGCTGGCTTCAGCGGGACCGTTCTTGTGGGTAGAGCAGCTGCCGGATGGCCTTATTCGACAGGACCAACTCGCGCTAATCAACGCGATGGCACGGGCTATCAGCTCCGAGGTTTCAATCCGTCAGCAGCAGTTCGACTGGCCAATGCGAAGCAACACAGCACTTGGCACGGATATGGAGTCAGCAAAACAAGCGCTTCAAGGATTCATTAAGCGGACTGCGCGAGAGGTGAATGCTAAGCGTGTGGTCGTAATGGGTCATTGCCCTTACCTACCTGACAGAATCGCGCAATCTGCGGTCATCATCCCAGCGACCATGGCGATGCTTCAAAATGCGGCGCTAAAGCGCGAAGCTTGGAAAGCGCTTAAACCGCTACGCGCGACTGAGTTTGCATAACGTTGAGTCAAGCGCTGACCGATTTTTGCTTTCGCAGGCTTCAGCCATCTGATTTAACAGCACTTGGCGACATCTATAAGCATACGGATGGACCCTCGTTATCATTTTTGCACGGACTGCTAGACAAAGCGTCGGGCAGGGCATGGTGTGCGCTTACGGACGAGCAAGTGGTCGCAGTCATTTGGCTAAACCTCATGGATGATGAAGCTGAGATCATCGACATGCGGGTCGAACAGGAAATGAGAGGCCGCGGCATTGGCGGGTATTTACTGACAGAGACGCTTGATGCCCTAAATTTGTTCGGGATTATTGCTATTTTTCTGGAGGTTCGCCGCTCCAATTCGGTAGCAATTACTTTGTACGAGCAGGCAGGCTTTGCCACCATCGGGACTCGGAAAGATTACTACGCGACATCCTCGGGTAGGGAGGATGCGCTCGTAATGCGACTCGATTCGAATAAGAGGTGATGAGTCAGTGAATATTTTAGAGACCGATCATTGGTGTTTGATGCTACCCACTGAGTGGTATGCAGAGACAGAAGACGACATTGTTCGCATAGCCGATCAGGATGAGATTGGTGAAATTGAAATAACCACGCTCCATAAGCTGTCTGGCAAGGTTCTGGATTGTGAAATACAAGAGATGGCATCCAGTGAGTCGCCTGAAGTCCCGCAGTGGGATGCAGTCAGCACAGGTACCTTCTCGGGCGTCACAGGACACTACACCGAGGATGGTACCGCAGTCCGCGAGTGGTATCTCGGTTCAGAAAGTCTGTTGCTTTACGTAACGTACGTCTGCGATGAGGAAAACGTGGGCATGGATGACGCGTCGGTAGACGAGTTACTTGGCACGCTGGTCGTAGGAGATTCGCAAGCGGCCTAGGCTATCTCTCCCGTTACTCTGACTCGTTTGCTACCCACTTCGACAGTCGTCTCACCGCGTCTCGCGTTTTCGATCCGCGTATCGATGATATTTTTGGCAGCGATCATCAGGCCCGTGATAATAAAAGCGCCCGGCGGAAGGATTGCGAGTAAGAGCCCCGGATAGTCATCAGCCACGATCAATGTCCAATCTGCTGCCATGGGGCCAAGCAGTAAATCCATATTGGCAAATAGTGCCCCAGTCCCGAGAAGCTCTCTAATAGCGCCCAGTAGAACCAGGACGAACCCAAACCCCAAACCCATCATGAATCCATCGGTTAATGCCGGTGCAATGGGGTTCTTGGCGGCGAAGGCATCAGCGCGACCCAGAATGACGCAGTTGGTGGTAATGAGCGGCAAGAAAATCCCGAGAATCTGATAGAGTTCGTACGCATAGGCTTGCATGAGTAGCTCTGTGCCGGTCACCGCTGCCGCAATGATGAGAACAAAAGCGGGTAACCGAATTGATTCGGTGACCACGTTCCGTATCAATGAAACACATAAGTTCGAAGTGACTAAAACGAATAGTGTCGCCGCAGCCAAGCCTAGCGCGTTGACAACGCTAGCTGTGACCGCCAGCAGCGGGCACAGGCCCAGTAGCTGGACCAATGCCGGATTGTTTTTCCACAATCCATTATGGACGATCTGTCGGTAGCTTTGGGTGCTCATGATGCATCCTCTCCGGCAAGTTCAAACAGGTCTTGCCTGTGGCTTTCTACATATTCCAACGCGTTTTTGACGGTTGAAACAACGGCGCGTGGCGTGACTGTAGCACCGGTAAAAGCGTCGAAATCACCACCATCTTTTGTAACAGCCCAAGCTTCGGGCGCGGGGCTTTCGAGTGTTTTTTGGTTAAAAGACAAGATCCAGGGCGATTTTTTCAGCTCAACTTTATCCCCCAATCCGGGAGTCTCTCGATGGCTCAACACGCGAACGCCTGCGATGGAGCCTGAGCGAGTCACGCCGACGAGTAATCGAATGTCACCGCTGTAACCATCGCGTGCAGTGGCCGGGAGTATAACGCCTGTCACCTCGCCATTTTTGCGCGCGCGGTACCCCGAAGCTTGGTCGCGCAATGCGAGCAAAGGGTCGTCAGCTGTGAGAATGAAGGTGTCGTCTATAAGCTGGTTGTCGTGCGTCTGGATGGGGAAGATCTCCAAGAGTTGACGCGCTTCAGCCGCGCGTTCAGCCGCCGCAATGGGTTCTTTGGTTTGCTCGTAAACACCGCTGATCAAACCTGATCCGACTGCGGCAAAAGCAGCGAGAAGCGCAGCACCAACCATGCTGGAGATAATAGTTCTCACTCGTCGACCTCAATTTTTTTCGTGCCATAGACCTGCGGTTGAGTGTATTGATCAATGAACGGTGCCGCGAAATTTAGGAGCAAAACACCGAACGCGACGGCGTCGGGGTAGTTGCCATTTACCCGTATGAGGTAGACCAGGACACCAACACCTGCGCCGAATATGAGGCGGCCACGGTTTGACACCGCCGAACTCACGGGGTCGGTGATAATAAAAAATGCACCAAACATGGTGGCACCGCTGAATAAGTGAAAGAGCACGGAACCACCGCCTGTTGAGCTGCCCTCGTCAAAGCCAAGAAGTGCGCATGCGCTCAATGCACCGAGCATGCCGACCGGGGCATGCCAGGTAAAGATTCGCTGGCGGAGTAACCAGATGCCGCCGGCTAAAAACGCGAGGTTAACCATATCCCAGCCAACGCCCGAGATGGGCCCTGCAAGTTCTGGCTTGGATGTCATGAGGTCATCAAACAGCATCCCAGCATTCTGCCTAAACAGGTCTAGTGGCGTGGCGGCCGTAATCCCGTCGTAGGTAGCAGGGATAAATAAGGCAGTGAGTGCGTCTAAAAATCCCGGTACCTCGCCCAGGCCGCGGGGCTCGGTCCAAGCGCTCATTTGAAGCGGAAAGGAAACCAGCAAAACCACATAGCCAACCATGGCAGGGTTGAAGGGATTGTATCCAAGACCTCCGAAAACATGTTTCCCGAGTAATACGGAAACGCCGATACCCACGGCGATGAGCCACCATGGCGAATACGGTGGTAGCGCAATACACAGCAGTGTCGCCGTGACGATAACGCTGTGATCTTTGAGTGGCGATTTGAAGTCTTTACCCCGAAGCCAGAGTGCCCAGGCTTCAAAGCCCATGGCCAATAGTGAACCAAAGAGTATGTTTACCAAGGTGCCCGGGCCGAAGAACCAGGTTAAGACCGCCACCCCGGGCAGTGTAGCGAGCAAGACTTGCTTCATTACCTGCTCGACAGACGTTGTGGGCTTGTGCACGTGAGGCGAGGAGATATGCATCAAACTCATTGCGTTCTCCCCTCGTTGGCTGAGGGCTCTTTGTCAGCTGAGGGCTCTTCACCCGCTGAGGGCTCTTTACCCGCTGAGGGCTCTTTACCCGCTGAGGGCTCTTTACCCGCTGAGGGCTCTTTACCCGCTGAGGGCTCCGTACCAGCCAAAGGCTCCCCAGTCGCTATAGACTCCTGCGCGGCTTTTTTTGCTTTGGCACGCTCGATAGCGGCTTGAACAGGGTCATCTCCTGACTTGGCACGTGCCTCGGCTGCCGCTTTTCGAGCAGCGCGCTTAGCTTCTTTCGCAGCGGCCTCTAAATCTAATCGAGCCTGGCGCGCCTCGAACCGATCACGCGAATTATCTGAGCGGGCTTTCTCTCTGGCCGCCTCGCGGATGGCGCCTTTTGCAGAACGGTAGTATTGAACTAATGGGATGTGACTTGGACAAACATACGCGCAGGCGCCGCACTCGATACAGTCAAGCAGGTTGTGTCGCTCAAGTTGCTCGTTGTCCTTGGCACGTGCATACCAGTAGAGCTGCTGTGGCAGTAGCGATGCTGGACAAGCTTCGGCACACATACCGCATCGAATGCAGGCTTGCTGAGGTTGCGGCGGTGGTATCTCTGTGCGGGTTGGTGCCAGCACACAGTTCGTAATTTTGACCAAGGGCATATGCAGGTTTGTTACAGCGAAGCCCATCATCGGACCACCGTGAATGACACGGTCAGCTGCATCCGCATCAAAGGCCGCGTGTTCTAGTAATTCACCGATGGGCGTACCCAGCATGACGCGTCGGTTCCCCGGTTTTTTTACCGCCAGCCCAGTGACAGTGGTAATGCGATCGGTAACGGGCTTACCGTCGATGAGCGCGTCGCGAACCGCGATCGCCGTGCTGGGGTTCTGACATAAGATGCCAATATCCGCGGGTATGCCGCCTGAGGGTACTTGCATATCAAATAAGATTTCGATGAGTTGCTTCTCGCCACCTGACGGATACTTTGTCGGGAAAGTGACGACTTCCGCAATCTCGAGGGCGTCTGCGGCTTTTATCATTGCCTCAGCTGCTGCGGGCTTGTTGTCCTCAACCGCGAGGATTACATTCTCGGCCCCCACCATATGCGCAAGTATTTCGGCGCCCTCGACGATTTCTCTGGCAAAACATTGCATGACCGTATCGTCTGCGGAGATATAGGGCTCGCACTCAGTGCCATTGATGATCAGGGTGTGAATGCCCTGCTCCCGATCCGAAGCAAGTTTAATAGCCGTGGGAAATCCAGCGCCACCGAGACCGGCTACCCCTGCCTGTCGAACGCATTCGACCAACTCGGTTTTAGGTGTCGCTCGCCAGTCGTCTAAACCTTTGAGCTCAACCCAACTATCAGCCCCGTCTAACGTAATTTCGATACAGGTATCGGTCAAACCTGATGCATGGGGCACGGCACGCGACTCGATAGCGGTAATCGTGCCTGAGCTCGGTGCATGGACAGGCACGCTCACAGGACCTTGGGCCTCGGCAATCATCTGGCCGCCTTTGACCGTATCGCCGACTTCAACCGTTGGTTTGGCTGGGGCCCCTATGTGTTGGGTAACGGGTAGTACAAGTTTTGAGGGCAAGGGTATGTCATGAATCTTTCCCGGATTCGCCAGTTCTTTGCGCTCGGGTGGGTGAATACCGCCGTGGATATCAAAAATTTGCCTCATGCCGCAGCCTGCTTGGGGCCTGACTCAGTGCTTGAGTTCGAGGCTCGGTCGGTCGCGATTAGGTTTCCCCGCGCGGCGTTCTCAGGCAGCGGCCAGTACCAATGCTGAATGCCGCCCTTGCGGGGGATCATATCGATACAGTCGACGGGGCAGGGGTCGACGCACAGGTCGCAGCCTGTGCACTCATCGGCAATGACCGTGTGCATTTGTTTCGCCGCGCCCAAGATCGCATCGACGGGGCAGGCCTGAATGCACTTTGTACAACCAATACATTCCTGTTCACGAATGTAGGCAACCGTGGGCTCCGCTTCTGTCCCGTGTTCGGCATCTAGGGGTTCAGGTTCGACATCAAGTAAGTTAGCGAGAGCTTGAATGGTGTCCTCGCCACCGGGGGGGCACTTATTGATCGAATCACCGTCTGCAATGGCTTCCGCGTAGGGCCTGCATCCAGGATATCCGCACTGACCACACTGTGTCTGGGGGAGGATGCTGTTGATTTGATCGGAAAGCGGATTGCCCTCGACCTCGAAGCGGACAGCGGCGAAACCCAACACCGCGCCAAAGAGCATTGCCATGCCCACGAGCGCTGTCAGAGCGAGTAATATCGGATTGGCGAGTATTATCTCAACCATCAGACCAGCCCTGCAAAACCCATAAAGGCGAGTGATGCCAGGCCCGCCGTGATCATTCCAATCGCAGCACCCTGAAACGCCTCAGGTACATCAGCTACGACAAGTCGCTCGCGCATCGCGGCGAACAACACCAAGACGAGGGAAAATCCCAGAGCTGCGCCCATGCCGTAAACCAGACTTTGCATGAAGTTATGCGCCTGGTTGATGTTCAGCAATGCAACACCCAAAACAGCACAGTTGGTCGTAATAAGCGGGAGATAAACACCGAGCACGCGGTGCAGCAGTGGACTGGTTTTCCTAACGACCATTTCGGTGAACTGTACGACCACGGCGATGACTAAAATAAAGGAAAGCGTTCTTAAGTAGGTGAGACCCAGTGGTTCGAGCAAATACTCATAGGTTAGGTAACTGCATACGGAGGCGAGCGTCAGCACAAATGTCGTTGCTGCCGACATACCAATGGCGGTGTCGAGTTTGTTTGAGACACCCATAAATGGGCACAGGCCCAAGAACTGGACCAGTACAAAATTATTAACCAACACTGCAGCAATCAGCAGTACCGCGTAATCCCCTAACATCCTACTCCGGCAGGCTTATTCGCCCGTCTCATTTAACTTCGCCCAATAATAAGGAATCGCAAGCCGCTATAACAGCGATACTTAGGAATAGTGCTAGTGATTTTTTGGAATAGCGATAGCGCTGAACTGTCTTTATGAGCCACTTTCTCAGTCGCTCAATTCTGTCAGTGCTTGCTTGCCTCGACCATGCTCGCTACTGCCTCGGGATCGATCCGCTGAATCAGGGGCGTGAACTTGTTGATCGTATGTCCCTCTAAAGGCGCTTGCAGGTCGGTCCAATCGAGCGAGAGCCCCAGAAACGCCTCACTTTTCTCAGCCATTAATGGAAGCACAGGTTTTAAATAGGTCATCAGAGCGCGAAAGCAGTTGATGCCTACAGAGCAGGCGTCCTGTACTTCCCTGTCGCGGCCCTCCTCTTTTGCCAGTACCCATGGTTTTTTCTCATCAATGTACTGATTGGCCCGATCAGCCAGCGCAATGATCTCGCGCATCGCACGTTGGAAATCGCGCGCTTCATAAAGGGTGGCGATAGAATCGCCTGCACTGATGAAATCGTTAATCAGCTCGGGCTCGCTACATTGCGTGCTAAGTTGATTATCAAAGCGCTTTCGCAAGAAGCCAGCGCACCGGCTCGCAATGTTGACGACTTTTCCTACCAAATCAGAGTTAACACGCTGAACGAAATCTTCGAGATTTAGGTCCATATCATCGACATTCGGGCTCAGTTTCGCGGCGAAGTAGTAGCGCAAATACTCAGCATCGAGGCGCTCGAGATAGGTCGAGGCCATAATGAACGTGCCACGGCTTTTCGACATTTTTGTGCCATCAACGGTTAGGAAGCCGTGAGCAAAAATCGCGCTTGGCTGACGAAGTCCAGCGCTTGCCAACATTGCAGGCCAGAACAAACCATGGAAATTGATGATGTCTTTACCTATGAAGTGATAAAGCTCCGTGTTGTTGCCCGGTTGCCAATAACTCTCGAAATCATCTCCCGTTCGCGCACACAGATTCTGATGGCTCGCGATATACCCAATAGGCGCATCTAACCAAACATAAAAATACTTATTTGGGTAGCCCGGAATCTCGAAACCGAAGTAGGGGGCATCGCGGGAGATATCCCAGTCCTGAAGACCCGCGTCGATCCATTCTCGCAGTTTATTGGCGATGGGTGCCTGTAGTTGCTCACCCGATACCCAATCGGCCAGCAGGTCCTGAAAGGCACTCAATGTGAAAAATAAGTGATCTGACGCTTTTTCTACCGGTGTCGCCCCTGAAAGTGCGGACACTGGATTGATGACATCGGTGGGCGTATAGGTTGCACCGCAGGCCTCGCAATTATCTCCGTATTGATCCGGGGTCTTACACTTTGGGCAGCTACCCTTGATAAACCGATCGGCAAGGAATAATCCCTTCACCTCGTCATAAGCCTGCACAACACTGCGCACCGCAATGTGGCCGTTCTCTTGTAGCCGCTTGAAAATTGTCTCCGACCAGTTCTGATTTTCAGGGGAGTGGGTCGAGTAATAATTGTCGAACGAGATTAGAAAGCCCGCAGAGTCTGCCTCGTGCAGCGCCTTTATGGCGCCAATATGTGCCTCGGGAGTCACATCTTGCTTTTCAGCTGACAGCATAATCGCAGTTCCATGCGCATCGTCGGCACAAACGTAACGGCAATGATGACCGCGTGATCGCTGAAATCTCACCCATATATCGGCCTGCACCTGCTCAAGCATGTGCCCCAAATGCAGCGGTGCATTAGCGTAAGGCAGTGCTGATGTGACAAGTATCTTGCGCGATGACATGGGGCGGGAACTCACGTGAAAACCGGGCGCCATTGTAGCGGGACTAGACGGTCTGTAATAGCAATATTGGCCCCTGCAAGCCCGAGATCGGTAATAGTAGCGTCCTCGATATGGTGATGTGGCATTTTGATGAGGTCAGCGCGATTGTTCAGAACCGCGTCGAGGCCACCTATCGTCGCGTTGCTGATATATAATCCGCGCTTTTAGCGAGGTGGGCTAGTGACACAAGGTGTTGGCACAGTAAAGCATGTTGTTGCCGTTGCGTCGGGCAAGGGCGGTGTCGGCAAGTCGACCGTGTCAGTTAACCTTGCGGTGGCGGCGGCCCAATTAGGACTGAAAGTGGGTCTTTTAGATGCGGATATCTATGGGCCTAGTCAGGCGCGATTACTCGGTATCGAAGACGGCGTCATGCCAGATGTTGTAGAGGAAAAGATCTTCCTTCCCATCGAGGCTCATGGTATCGCATCGATGTCTATGGCGTTTTTGACCAGAGAAAAGACGGCGATGGTTTGGCGTGGCCCAATGGCGAGTGGGGCGCTTCAGCAAATGATCGAGTCCACCCGTTGGGGCGATCTCGATCTCCTGCTCGTCGATATGCCGCCCGGAACTGGGGATATCCAATTAACACTGTCTCAGCGGACAAAGTTAGCAGGTGCGGTGGTGGTTACTACTCCGCAAGATATCGCACTGATTGACGCTCGGCGAGCCGTGGAGATGTTCAATAAAGTGTCGGTGCCCGTACTGGGAATGATCCAGAATATGGCAACCCACGTCTGCTCACAATGCGGTCATGAAGACCCTGTGTTTGGCCGCGAAGGAGGCAAAGCGTTGGCGGATGAATACAACTCACGCCTTCTTGCGAATATACCTTTGTCTCGACGGATTCGTGAGACGAGTGATGCAGGTAACCCGCTTGTGGCTGCGGAGCCTGACAGTGCAGATGCGACTGCGTATCGCACTGCTGCGGCCGAGATGGTATCCGTTCTCGAGACGGCAACAAGCCCTGTCACGCCAACGATAAGTATGACTGACTAGGCGGCCCATGCCCCTGACGGTCGTAGAGAGAGTGTAGGAGTAAATGTGAGTATCAAGTCAGACCTTTGGATTCGCCGCATGGCTGATCAGTACAAAATGATTGAGCCTTTTGAGGCGGGCCAGGTGCGTTATAGCGATGCGGGCGAGAAATTGATCTCTTATGGCACCTCGAGCTATGGCTACGACGTGCGGTGCGCTCGCGAGTTTAAGGTTTTCACAAACATTAATTCGGCGACCGTCGATCCCAAAGCGTTTGCCAGTGACTCGTTTGTAGACATCGAAAGCGACGTTTGTGTTATTCCACCTAACTCGTTTGCATTGGCACGCACTGTCGAATACTTTCGCATTCCTCGCAACGTATTAACGGTCTGCCTCGGTAAATCCACTTACGCCAGATGCGGCATTATCGTGAATGTCACGCCGCTTGAACCGGAGTGGGAAGGCCACGTAACGCTCGAATTTTCTAATACCACGACCTTACCTGCCAAAATCTACGCAAACGAGGGCGTGGCGCAAATGTTGTTTTTTGAGTCAGACGAAGTCTGCGAGACCAGTTATGCCGATCGCGGCGGCAAGTACCAGGGTCAAACGGGCGTGACTTTGCCTAAGACTTAGATCTACTCAACGGTCTCCAGCGCATCGAGCCACTGCAGAGATTTAATTTCAACGCGGATGGTTGAGGAGCGCTCTACGTGTTTGGTCTTTACCATCAAGTAGTCGAGATCGGGGGCCAGCCAGATTTCTGAGGCACGTCTTTTCGGGTTTTTATGTTCAGCCTGATAGCGCACAGTCTTTAAGTCACCGATGGGTGTTTCCAGTGTTTCGTCAGGTAGTCTGCGCCAGGTTTTATTACTTATTTTTGCACCGTCAACGACCCTAAATCCGAGTGTCTGGGGAGGCTCTTCGGAGCCCATCAGCATCAGTCGCAATTGTTGCTGTTGAGAAAACTGATCGAGCACATCGGGCGAGAGAATATGCTCGCTCCACTCACCGCGTTTCATGCTTTTTATAACGCCATTGTCGGGATCGAATTCGACGCTGCGGTTATTGGTTTTTAGGGTTTTAACACGTGATTCAAACCGAATGCCCTCCACGCCTGACTCTCCGATCTGAAAGTCCGCATATTCATTCATTTTGATTAGAAAATTCTTGCCACTACTCGTGAGCCGGTAAGTGTTTCCCTCGCGTGTCAAAGAACGCGTCAAATCGAGGGTCATACCCAGTGCAGTTGTTTTATACACCGCTTCAAACGGTCTTAACTCTGTCGTCGCGTCTTGTGCGCTCAGAGCAGAACTGAGGTGTACGATAACCAAAGCGGCTAAAAGCGCGCCTAGCAACCGCAATCTATGCGGGACCGATGCGATTCGATTAATCATTGCTCGGATCCCACAATGCTCCATGGGGCGGCAACAACTCGCCATCGAGGTAGGCGCCCTGATTGGTATGCACGGCTCGCTCCTCTAGATGCCAGTTAACCGCCTCAGGAAAAATCACATGTTCCACTTGGAGAATACGGCTCGCGAGCGCTTGAGCATCATCGTTAGCATGAATGGGCACGCGCGCTTGTAAAATCGCAGGTCCGCCATCAAGCTCGTTTGTTACGTAGTGCACTGTCGCGCCTGCCTCGGCATCCCCTGCCTCTATCGCCCTTTGGTGCGTGTGAAGTCCCGGATACTTAGGCAATAAAGAAGGGTGAATGTTCACCAATTGGCCCAAAAATCGTTCAATAAAAACCGGCGTCAAAATGCGCATGAAGCCAGCGAGAACGACAACCGAGGGTGAGCAGGCGGCAACCTCGTCAGCCAATGCGGCATCAAAAGATTCTCTAGTATCGAACTTCTGGTGGTCTATTATGGCAGTGGGCACACCGCGCTTTTGTGCGGTAGCAATCCCTAGCGCCTCAGGTCGATTACTGATGACCTTGGCTATGCGTCCAGCAAGGCGCCCTTGGTCACTAGCGTCTAGAAACACTTCCATGTTGGAGCCGCGCCCAGAGATCAGTATGACTATATTTTTTTCGGCTTGGCCTTGCGTGTTATTGGGTGGCCGTAGGATCAAGAAGTGAGCTCCACTGAACCATCACCCGCGCGAATGCGCCCCAACTCCCAGCATGTCAATCCTTGCTCTGATAGGAGTTGGATCGCAGCCTCGGCCTTATTGGGTCCTACAATGACAGTCATTCCAACACCACAGTTAAAGGTTCTGTGCATTTCTTCTTCAGCGACACCTCCGGTCTCTGCCAGCCACGAGAATACGGGCGGTAGCTGCCATGAGGATTTATCTAAGACGGCTGAGCAACCCTCGGGTAAAACACGCGGAATATTCTCGAGAAGCCCCCCACCGGTGATATGTGCCAAGGCGTGAGGCTTGATTTCACGCTGCAGTGCCAATAAGGGTTTGTTGTAAATTGCGGTCGGTGCCATGAGTGCGTCGGCGAGTGTCGTTGAGCCACAAGGGCTCGTTAGATCGGCTCCTGATACCTCGATGATTTTGCGAATCAACGAATAACCATTGGAGTGGGGGCCAGAGGATGCGACCCCAATAATGACATCGCCCGGTGCCACTTTGTGCCCATCGATGATTTGATTTTTCTCCACAACGCCGACACAAAAACCAGCGAGGTCATAGTCGTCGCCCTCGTACATGCCGGGCATCTCAGCAGTTTCCCCACCAACCAGAGCTGCACCGGCTAATTCACACCCTTTACCAATTCCTTCGATGACTTGGGCTGCGACCTCGACGTTCAGTTTGCCCGTTGCGTAGTAATCGAGAAATAGAAGCGGTTCGGCACCAACGACGGCGATATCGTTGCTGCACATGGCGACCAAATCGATACCGATAGTGTCATGTTTTCCCAGTTGCATCGCCAGGCGAAGCTTTGTACCCACACCATCGGTACCCGACACAAGCACGGGGCTTTGATAACCCTCGGGAATTTCACACAGAGCACCAAACCCGCCGAGCCCACCCAGGACCTCGGGTCGTTGCGTGGCCTTAGAAACATGCTTAATGCGTTCCACGAGGGCATTTCCGGCGTCAATGTCCACGCCCGCATCTTTATAAGTCAATCCTTGGTTTGGTTTTGATTCTTTCATATCGTCCCTCACATACCGCGGGCAAGATTACTCGTTGACTATCGTCGAGGAAAGCGACCAACTCAAATTTCGCTGGTAAACTGTCACTATGAGACGTATTCACGCACCTATTTTCGCTGTTCTGGTCGTTGCGAGCGCTATTTTGTTTGCACCGTCGGCAGTCGTGGCGAACGTTTTCTTCACGGAGACGGTGGCGGTCGAAGATCGAAGTGCAGCTGAGCTTCGTCGCGCCGCCTCTGATGCCTTGACTCGGGTCTTTATTCGCCTGTCGGGCAACGAAGACATACTGACAGAGAAGGCCTTCAATGCGGCGGTCCGAGAAGCGCAATCCCATGTGCTTCTTTACAGTTACCAAACGGATCAAGAGGGCGGTCGTCAGGTCTTCTTCGAGTTTGATGAATCTTTTATCCGACGGTTGTTTCGGGACGAGGCCGTTTTATATTGGGAGCAGGAGCGGCCTCCAATCGTCGTCTGGCTCGCGCTCGACGAGCCCTCTTCACGGCGTTTTGCATCGCGCCCAGCGGATGATTTATTGCTGGAGCCTGCTGTTCGTGGCTTTCAGTTCCGAGGTGTTGATGCTCGGTTTCCGCTCTTGGATTTGCGGGATACAGCAGCACTAACGGTAGACGCTATCTGGGAGCGCGACTTTGATAAAGTCCGACGTGCTTCGGCACGATATGGTGCGGAGCACGCGCTCGTTGGGCGCTGGATTAATTTAAGCGATGGCAGCACGCTGGTGGATTGGTATTTCATTAGCCCCGAAAACAGTGCGCAAATACAGTTGCGAGCTACTGACTTGGCGGAAATCTGGTCAACTGGCGTTGATCTTGCTGTTGATTCGATGCGAGATTCCCTCGCTGTGACGTTACAGCGATTCGAGAAGTCGGTAGCGATTTCTGTCGCCGTTCGCGGTGTGAAAACCTATGACGATTATCGTGCGGTATCGCAGGCCTTTGAGGCACTCGGGCAACTTGTCGATCTCAGAATCGACGCACTAAAAGAAGAAACCTTGATTTATCGGGTTGTGGGTGTTTCCTCTGCGGAGCAAGTTGAGCGTCTGATTCCACCAAGATCTGGGCTAACCGCTCAGCCTGTATCGCGACCTGACGAACTGACGCTAATGTGGGAGGCGCTACCGTGAACGAGTCATATTTCAAGAGCCCCACGTCGTCGCAGTTGCTAGTCGTTGCGTTGGCGCTCGCTCTCGTCGTTACCTTGATGATCCTTCTCAAGGATATCTTGATGCCCTTTGCACTGGGTGCGCTGATTGCCTATCTAGGGGACCCGATCGTTGATCGGCTTGAAAGTCGAGGGTTTTCACGCACGAAAGGCGTGGCTATGGTCTTTGCTCTGTTCTCGGCGCTTCTTATTCTAGCGCTCGCAGTGCTGGTGCCTGTGGTAATACAGCAATTCTCGGACCTCGTCGCGGCTGTGCCGGCTGCTTACCAATGGGCGTCAACAGTGGCAGTACCCCAACTTCAGGCTTGGCTGAGCCTCACACCGATTAGCTTGCCCGACATCGATTGGAAGACACGTCTTAACGAAAATTTATCGTCGGTTGGCTTGGTGACCGGCGGCATGGTGCAGCAAGTAACCACATCGAGCTTGTCTTTTTTGTCGGGCTTACTCAATGTGGCACTGATACCGGTGGTCGCCTTTTACCTTATGCGCGACTGGGATGTGATGGTGACTGCTATTATGCAGGGTGTACCAAGAGGGCTGTTGCAAGGAGTAACGCGCTCGATAAGTGACGCGCACGAGGTGCTCGAGGCTTTTGTGCGCGGTCAGTTGGTAGTGATGGGGGCGCAGGCAGTTATGTACAGCGCCGGTTTGTGGCTTGTCGGTTTGAATTACGCCGTTATCTTGGGCCTAGTGGCGGGTATCGCCAGTATCATACCTTACGCAGGCGCCCTAATCGGTGTGGGTAGTGCGCTAGTTGTTGCCTATTTCCAATTTGGTCCAGATCTCTGGGCACTTGGCCTGGTTGGAGCCGTGTTTATGGTCGGTCAGCTTGTGGAAAGCTTCCTATTGACGCCATTGCTTATTGGCGATCGCATCGGACTTCACCCTGTCGCCGTCATATTTGCTTTGATGGCCGGCGGTCAGCTTGCCGGTTTTACGGGTATTTTGATTGCACTGCCTGTAGCAGCTGTCTTTCTTGTATTTTTTCGCCAGTTGATCAGCTTCTACTTCACGACCGACGTGTATTTGGAAGAGTAAAGAGTACGCGTGAGCCCTGCCTCTTCACAGTTGGTACTGCCCATTTCCGCTAACCCAGATGCGACATGGAGTCATTGGGTCTCGAGGCCAGAGACGGAACAATTGGAGCGCTTTTTACAGGACGACCAAGCACTTCAACCCCCCGGTGTTTTTATTTGGGGTGACTCCGGATTGGGAAAGAGTCACTTGCTCCAAGCCAAATGCGCCGAAATGCGAGGGGCAGCAGTCTATTTACCAATGGCCATCGTCATGGATGCAGCGCCTGATGAGCTTCTGGAGGGAATAGAGGCGAGTGCAGCGCTGCTCATTGACGACGTTCACTTGGCGCTTACCAATAGCGCCTGGCAGGAGGGGCTATTTCACTGTTTTAACCGCTGCGTTGCGAGTGGCACACCTTTGATTATTTCGTCTCAAAAGTCGACGTCGTCGCTTTCAGATTTATTGCCCGATTTACAGTCGCGCTTTGCGTTACTTGCAGGCTTTAAGCTGCCGAGTTGGCAAATGGCGAGCTTTGAGTCCCTGCTTTATGCACTTGGGAAGCAACGTGGACTGATTTTGAGGAGCGAGGTGATCAGATATCTGACACTGCGTTTGCGACATACCCCCTCAGCTGCCTTGGATGCCATACAGAGGATCGAGCGATCGAGTCTTGTAGAGCAGAGGTCTCCAACAGTTCCTTTTTTAAAAACCATCGGTTTGTAGTTCTGCCCATTGTTAGCTTTGCTATGAGGGCAGAGACGTCACCATCTTGATATCGCCTTAGCCTGCTCCCTCACTGGCCGCAATCTCATGCTCGTCAAGATGTAGATAGCGCCGCAGTCGGCCAACGAGTATGTAGAGTGGAATCGTGTCGAGCAGAGCGACTGCGGCCTTGAACCCGTAGTTACTTGCAACCAGTATCAGCAGGGTCTGGAGTGTCATTTCTCCGCGATAAAAAACAGCGCCAAAGGTTACGGTGACGACCATAACCGAGTCGACAAGCTGACTAAGCAGCGTACTGAAATTATTTCTAAGCCAGAGGTGCTTTCCTTTTGTGATCCGCTTCCAAAAGTGGAACAACTGGACATCACAATACTGTGCTGTGACGTAGGCAACCATGGACGCTGTTACGGCGCCGCTGGTCATTGCGTACATGACAGTGAATAGTTCGACATTGCCCTCGAGCGCACCTCCCGATGGTAGGGGAATAGGCTCAGCAAGGTGCAAAATCTGCCATGGTGGCATCGTCGACGGATCTACCGACATTGCGTACTGGCCAGCGGTCATGACCAGTAGAATAAAACCATTGATAAACAGCCCGACTGTGACAAGAAAGTTAGCGCGCGATCTACCGTAGAGTTCTGAGATAAGGTCTGTGCATAAAAAAGTTAGCGGGTATGGGAGAACCCCAACCGCGACTGCCAACGGCCCCAGTTGAATGAACTTTGTGATTCCAATGACGTTTAGCAAGGTCATTGCAGACAGGAACACGCCAGCGAGAACGAGGAATACCCGCTCTCGTCGCTCTGTTAGTACCGCCGATGATATGGCTGAAGTTTCGGTCACCGTTCTAGTTGCCCTAAATTCGCGTGAATGACTGTACCGTTTATCACAGGACTCTGATGAGCCCAGACAATAGCGCCTGCTATTTCCTCGGGGGTGACGAGACGGCCAAACCCATTTTGCGAGCCAATTTCGTGCATCAAGCTGGTGTCACCACCTAGGTGCTGTCTCAACATTTCCGTATCTGTGAAACCGGGACAGATCATCGCGGTGTGGATTTTGGAACCCATGAGGTCTTGGCAAGTGGCGCGCATTTGCCCTAATTGCGCGTGCTTACTGATGACATAACTATGAGCGCCCGCAACGGCCTTCTCAGAGAGGGTAGACCCTACATAAATGACGCTTGATCCAGCACCCATGCCGGGTAGTAGTTCTCGATTCAGGGTGTTTACGGCGCCGACATTGACCGCCAGTACCCGCATCAAGTCAGCGTTACTGCACCCCGTTACACTGTCCTTTAGCATCAGCGATGCATTGTGAACCAAGGAGACTGGCGACCCAGTCCCCAGTGCGTCGGCCGCTTGCTGCGCCGCATTGCTTGCACCCTCCTCGCTACTCAAATCAGCACTGATATTGATCACACCGTCAACCGGACTTTTGCGCCGAGCAATGTTGATAACCTGATATCCCAGTTCGACAAATTTATGAGCCGTGGCGGCTCCTATTCCGGAACTTGCACCGGTTATGATGGCTGTTTGGCTCATGGCGCTCACTGATCCTGTGTTGCTGACAAGATTACCTTACGCGTTGTTGATCGGCTAGGATTGCAACGCACGTATAGGACATGACTATCGATAAATGGCAGGCGTATCAATGCGTCAATCGCTTGTTGTATGTGGATAGCCGCAAATAGACGCTGTTGCACCTGTAAAGCCGATCTCTCCACGCGGCACGATGTCGCGCAAAATTATTTGGTCGCCAAAAGAGTAGGTCATCAGCTCACCAACGAATTTACAAACGAAAAGGTATACAAGTGTCTCGTTTAGTAACGCTTCACATAGACAAGCAAGCCCATAAATTTTCTGCAGCCCACTACACCATATTCTCCGCAACTGAGAGGGAGCGTCTGCACGGGCACAATTATTTCGTCACCGCGAGAATTGTCGCTCGGATGGGTGAGAATGGCTTTTCAGCGGACTACAACGTCTACAAACGCAGAATTCAAGTAATTTGCGATCGATACGACGAATATATGCTGTTGCCCGAGTCCTCCCCCTACCAAACGATCGAGCGTGTTAATGATGAGATATATGCTCACTTTAATGGCCGTGTGCTCAAGTTCCTGGCAGATGAAACTTGGGTGCTGCCAATCACCAACGTGACGGTTGAGGAGTTATCTCACTTGCTCTTAAACGAGCTCATTGCTAGTGCGGATGACCCCGATTTGGTGGAGGTCGAGTTGACCGTTTCTTCCGGTAGTGGGCAGGCCGGTTCTGCAGTTTGGAGAGCGATTTAAATTTTTTTTAAAAAAAAGTGAACTTTTGGCTTTTCCAGTGTTCTCAATCAATGTCCAGCAGATGGCGGTGCGGCGGGAGCATTGCAAGGGAAACATCTGAGGGACAGATGAGCAATCATCTCCCGATTTGAGTGGCTCCTTTATTTCGCCGGCGTTTTAGCCGGCGTTTTTTTGGAAGGCCACTACATTTCGCAGAGCGATATCACCTCGCAGAGCGTTTCTTTTGTTTGCGGGCCTACCAAAATGACCTCGATAGTCTCTGCAGGCGACAAAATGACCGTGGTGGGCAGCACCGTAGGCCGTTCTATGCCTAAACGCTGGCTGGGATCCGTAATGTGATCGAAGCTGATACCCAGAGCGCTTGCATCAGCTGCCAACGCGTCCCCCGTCTTTCTATCGAAGTTAACACCCACAACATCGACGCCGTCCATCAAGTTGAGCTGATTCAGCTCGGGTATTTCCTCTCGACACGGCTTGCACCAAACCGCCCAATAATTGATCACCGTCCAGTGGCCTCGCTTGAATCCTTCATCGGAGTTTGAGCAGCTGAGCAGGCTAGCCAGCGTAAAGGTGACGAGGAAAAGGTTCGATGTCCGCATAGCGCCCCTATTTTGTTGAGTCCCGACGGTTTCTTCTGAGCCTCGATAGTATAACGAGGTCTGCACCGGGGTGATGACGTGCTAGGCTTCTGTTTTCGCATGTTAAGGAGAGCCAATCGGTGGAAGCGCCGTACGTTCTGATACTTTACTACTCTCGCAATGGATCGACTGAGGCGATGGCTCGTCAAGTGGCGCGAGGTGTTTCTCAAATAACAGGTGTTGAAGCGCGGTTGCGCACCGTTCCGCCCGTTAGTTCAGAAACTGAGCGCCCCCAATCTTCTGAGGTTCCCGATGCCGGGCCTGTGTACTGTGAGGAAGAAGACCTTCGCGATTGTGCTGCACTTGCCCTTGGTAGCCCAACACGCTTTGGGAACATGGCCGCACCACTCAAATATTTTATCGATGGCACATCACCGCTTTGGATCAGCGGTGCTTTGGTAGACAAAGCCGCAGGCGTTTTCACTTCGACCGCATCACTGCATGGCGGCCAAGAGTCGACGCTTTTGACTATGGCACTGCCGCTCATTCACCACGGCATGCTTTTTGTCGGCCTGCCGTACAGCGAGCCGGGACTCCAAGCTACGCGCGCCGGTGGTACGCCTTACGGTCCAAGCCACTGGGCGGAAGGGGGGGCGTCAGATGGTGAGCTGTCTCAGGAGGAAGCAGCGTTGTGCCAGGCTTTGGGAAAGCGACTTGCTCGTCTTGCTTTGATGGAGTTGCCGAAATGATGGTGCCACGAGGGAAACTAACTCAGGCTTTATGGCAGGTCATTTGGCTGCTCAGTTTGGGTCTCATTGCTCAGGGTTGGCTTGAGGTTTTCGAGCTCGGCGCTCGCTGGCCCGTCTGGCTTCTGTCAATCACACCGCTCTTGCTGTTTCTGATTGGCGTGGCGCGAGACAACCTTCATTGGATAATTTGGTATTGCCTTCTGCTTTTGTTTTATTTCATCAGTTCAGTTGAGGATGTGTTTGCGCGGCCCAATAACCTTGTTGTTGTGAGTGGCCTGATTATTGTTGTTTTACTTTTCTCTACGTGTACAGCCTACCTTCGCTTCAGAGGCCGCGAGAAGCGCGCTCATGAACACGCAGAGGACGAGTGAGGGGTGGAGGTTCATCAATGAGTTTTTTGAGAGCAATTTGGCGCATATTATCCGGAATCAGCAGGGTCATCACCGTGCTTGTGCCGCTGATTTTCGTCGGTATTTTCATTGTTGCATTTTCGGTGAGTTTGTCTGAGACCGTGCCAGAGCCTCTGCCGGAGCGTGCAGGATTATTGGTGGCTCCTCAGGGACGGTTGGTTGAAAACAGGACACCGCTTGAGCCTGTCGATGCGCTTTTTGCTGGCGGAATAGGCGATGAAATACTTTTATCATCGCTTGTTGAGGCGATCGAGTCGGCGGCAACAGACGAGCGAATCACATCCCTTGTATTGGACCTCGAGAAGCTCGCGGGTCCATCCACCAGTCAGGCCATGGAAATCATCGAAGCTATCGATGTCTTCTCCGCATCAGGCAAGCCCGTCGTTGCGGTGGGTGACTACTTCAGTCAAGCCCAGTATTTGCTCGCATCACAGGCTGATGAAATCATTCTTCATCCAGAAGGCGGTCTCAGCTTGATGGGTTTCGGCGTCTACCGCACCTATTTGAAACAGTTTTTGAATAATATTCGCGTAAAGTTTCACGTCTTCAGGGCTGGCGATAACAAATCCGCCGTGGAGCCTTACCTACGCGATGACATGTCGTCTCAAGAACGCATTGTCGTATCCCAATGGCTTAACAGCCTGTGGCAGGACTACACCGCTCTGGTTGAGGCTGGGCGGGGTAAGGCTGAGGGTGAAGTGACGACCTTTGTGGATGACTTTCCCGCAAGACTCGAGGCCCAGAGGGGAGATCTGGCAAAGGTCTTTCTGGCGGAAGGATACGTCGATGCACTTCTCAGCGGTGAGGCAATGCAAGCACGAGTCAGTGAGATTGTTGATGCTGTGGACGAAGAGGGTGATGCGGTATTTGTGAGTGTCAGGCGCTATCTCGACGACGTTCGAAAGTCGCCTGATAATGCATTGCCAATGGTTGCAGTGGTTCCGGTTGAGGGAACACTCGTTCCGGGTGATAGCGTGCAAGGTGCGGCGGGCAGTGACACGATCGTTGAACAGTTGAGTGAGGCAGCGGAATCAGGCGCCGTAGCGATTGTAATTCGAATCAACTCAGGCGGCGGCAGTGTGTTTGCGTCAGAGGAAATTCGTACCAAGGTTCAAGAAATATCAAAGAGTGGTCTTCCTGTTGTGGCGTCCATGTCAAGTGCAGCCGCATCGGGTGGGTATTGGATCGCTGCTGAAGCCGATCAAATATGGGCGTTGCCAACAACAGTGACCGGAAGTATTGGTGCCTTTTCCGTGTTCCCTACGATAGAGGGGGTCTATGATTATGTGGGCGCGACCGTAGATGGCGTCGGAACAACGACTATGGCAGGTGGGTTTGATCCCGCGAAACCCTTAGACGAAAGCACACGACGTATCTTTCAGGCCGTGATTGACGGCGTTTACCGAGAGTTCTTAGGTTTGGTTGCCCGCGGACGTGATATGACCGTTGAGGAGGTGGACGCGATTGCTGGTGGAAAAGTCTGGATTGGACGGCAAGCGCGTGACATTGGACTGGTTGATGAGTTGGGAGGTTTAAATGATGCGATTGCGGCGGCGGCTGACCTTGCCGAAGTCGAGCGTTATGAGGTGGCGCGTTTCGGCACGCCTATTTCCGCTGAACAACTCATTTTTGAGGAGTTGGGTAAGAATCTGCAGATATCATTGCCAACTCTATTGGACAGCGTTTTGGCTTGGCTTTCGCCATTGCGAGGACCTTTGGCTCTCGTGTCGCATTTAAAGGACCCCAAGCACGTCTACTTACAGTGCTTTGACTGTAATTATGCTGGCAAGCATTGATCTTCCTCTGGCGGATCGTGACGGCGCCGTTCTCGCAGCGACAATATTGTTGATGCGAGATGGCGCTCAAGGTCTCGAGATTCTCTTGCTTAAACGAAACGCCGCGGCAAAAAATATGTCAGGCGTGTGGATGTTTCCGGGCGGCAAAATCGACGCCGGTGATCAGGGAGATACTGAACTGGACCGCGCCGCTGTGGGAGCTGTCCGAGAATTGCGTGAGGAGGCAGACATCGTCTTGGATCGGACGGCGCTCACCACGTTCTCCCATTGGCTGACGCCCGCAGGGCAAAAGCGCCGCTTTGCGACGTGGTTTTTCATAGCACCACTGCCTGCTAATGCGCGGGTGCGAGTTGATGGCGAGGAGATGGTAGAGGCTGTTTGGATGTGTCCTCGCAAAGCCGTTGGCGAGTACCGCGCGAGAAGACTCCGCCTACCGCCACCCACAGTCATCAGTCTTCTGGATGTCTCGGAGAATAGGACGTCGAGTGAGGCTATTGCGCGAGCGATCAACCGGCAGCCACCCTATTTTTTCCCAAAAATCCTCGCGGACGATTCCGAGGATATTGTCATGTTGTATCCCGGTGATGCTGGCTACGAGAATTCTGACAGGGAAGTGCAGGGTGATCGACATCGCGCACGATGGGCTGACGGTATTATCGACTATGAGCGGAGTTTTGACTTCCTCGCCCGTTAATCGGGATATCTAAAGCCTCAGTTATTGCTCAGGTAATTTCCAACGGATGTCTTGTCGGGCGATTACGTTGATGGCATCCACCGCGCGCCCGGTAGCCGCTTACGCTGTTTGCGCACTTGCTCATAAAACAGTGTTTTTATTGAAATATCAGCCCTGGCTTCAAGCCTCCTCGAGATCATGGTGATTGGAAAAATATAAATTTCTTGACCTCGATATTGCAAAGCGCGTGATCGGCCAGCTCTATCTCGGTATACCACCCAATCAAAACTGAGTTCTTTAGCCAGTAGATCGCCAAAAACGATCCCCATGGCTTGCTGAGATTTTGCGTCCTCGGGATCTATCCACCGGTTATCGATGATTCTTTGCAAGGTATCGAGGTCGCGATCGGGTGTCCCTGACAATCTCCGGCCGAGGCGATTGGCCAGCCCCTCGACGGTTGTGCGTTGCTGTGCCATGTACTGTTTATCAATGGCGCTTAGGGGACGAATGAGAACATCGAGGTCGGAACTCAATGCTGAAGGTATGGTCGAAACAACGACACAGAAAATTAATGCACGCGCGACTAACTTGTGCAGTTGCAAAACCGGTTGTGTAAAGGCTCTCGACATGGATAATTGCGGCTTCACATTGATCCTCACTATGATAGTCCTCGTCTCAGGAGAACGCTGATGATAACCGGAAGCATTGTTGCGCTGGTAACCCCAATGACGGACAGCGGAGATATTGACTGGGCGGCACTTGAGCGCCTTATCGATTGGCACATTGAAAATGGAACTGCTGCACTGGGATTAGTAGGGACGACAGGTGAAGCATCTACGCTGAGCCATCCCGAGCATAAAGAAGTAATTCGCTTCGGTGTTAGTCACGCCGGCGGCCGAATTCCCATCATGGCGGGAACCGGATCGAACTCGACACTCGAGGCCGTCGAGCTCACAGTTTCCGCGGCTGAGGCGGGCGCGGACTGTGCTCTGCTGGTAACGCCTTATTACAACCGGCCAACGCAGGAGGGCCTCTACCAGCATTTCAAAGCAGTAGCAGATGCCATTAATTTGCCGATTATTCTCTACAATGTGCCCTCGCGAACCGGCTGTGATCTGTCTGCTGATACGACTCAACGATTGAGTCAAATCGAGAACATCGTAGGGTTAAAGGACGCGACGGGCGATGTGGCCAGAGGTGCGTCACTCATTCAGGGTCTACCAGATGGTTTTGCGGTCTATTCAGGAGACGATGGAACGACTTGTGATTTGTTGGCGGCAGGCGCTTCAGGTTGTATCTCTGTCACTGCAAATGTGGCGCCGGCTGCGATGGCTGAGATGTGTGAGCGGGCGATGTCGGGCGATATCGCGGGCGCCAGGGCGATTGATGACCGTGTGCGCGCACTTCATGAGACACTGTTCCTTGAACCCAACCCCATTCCAGTGAAGTATGCTATGGGTAAAATGGGTATTATCAATCCCACAATGCGGCTTCCTTTGACGCCATTAAGTGAAGTTCATTGGGATGCCCTGAACAAGGCGATAGACAAATGCATAAATTAAGCGCGTGGGCTGTTTTAATGGGGGTGTCGATGTTGGGAGGTTGCAGTTACCTTCCAGACGCTGTGACCACCGTGCCCTGGGAGACAGAAACCGAGCTGTCGGGCGATTATGAAACCGCTATTGAGACTGCGCCTATAACAGTACCCGGAGATTTGGATTCCGAGGCCATCCAGCAGGGTTACCCCATTCCAGATGTCGCGGTGAATATTACGATTCCTGTAACGGGAGAAGTGCCCCGACCTGCACCCCTCACCGCGGGTTCTCAGGCTGATGCGGTCCGCATCCAACGACTCGGCAGTAATCGCTGGGCTGTTGTTAACGTCGCTCCAGGTCAATTATGGCCACAGGTACGAGCTTTTCTTGTCAGTAGCGGTATTGATGTCGCCAGTGTCGATGCCACAGGCGGATTGATCGATACGGGTTTCGTGCAATTACAGGACAGGGAACTCGAGGCCCGATTCCGCTTCAGAGTTGACTCAGGTGTACAGCGAAATACCTCCGAGTTACATGTCCTGCAGCAAAGTCAGGCGGACTATGTCGATTTGACTCAATGGCCCGAGCAGTCGGACGATGACGAGCTTGAGCAGCAGATGCTTCGCAACATCGCACAGTTTATTGCAAATAATGCAGAAACGGCGCCAGTTTCAATGATGGCTGAACAATCGATGACAGGCGCAGGACGAATCGCTTTGGAAGAGTTTTCTGCCGGCGCACGTCTTAGATTAGATCTACCTTTTAACCGTGCTTGGGCCGCCACTGAAAAGGGGTTTGCCGATGCGGGCTTTCGCTTAGATGACAAAAATCGAAGTGAGGGCGTTTTCTATGTCACATACCTCGGACCTGAGGGCGATGAGGACGGCGGTTGGTTTGGCTGGCTGTGGAGCGATAGCAAGAGCGACGACCCGCTCATCGGGCGTGAGTTCCTGGTTAAGTTGACCTCGGAGGGCCGTGAGCAGGTCTATATCAGCGTATTCGATACTGAGGGTCAGAACATTGATCAAATCGAGCAGCAGGGATTGCTTATTCTTCTTCAGGGCAATATATCCTGATGTTACGGTTGGCCTCGCTGGGCTCTGGAAGTAAAGGAAATGCCACGCTGGTCGCCTCTAAAGATACAGTTCTGCTGATTGATTGTGGTTTCCCCGTTAGAGAGATGATGTCCCGCCTTCCCGTGCTGGGATTAGAGGCGACGGATATCGACGCGGTCCTGGTAACCCATGAGCACTCTGACCACATCGCAGGCGTTGCCGCCTTTGCTAGGGCAGCCTCAGCACCGGTTTATGCCACCAATGGCACGCGCTTATCGGGGAAGCTGGATACGGCGAGAACGGTGGTTGAGATAGAGAGTGATTCGAATTTTGTGGTAGGTGATATCGCGGTTACCGCGGTCACTGTCCCGCACGATGCTCGGCAGCCGGTTCAATATAAGTTTTCTGATGATCATGTGTCGGTGGGTGTTCTAACCGACTTAGGCAGCTTATCTCCGCATGTTAAGAGTGCGTTCTCGGGCTGCGATATATTACTGCTCGAGTTTAATCATGATCTCGAAATGCTGCGCCGTGGTCCTTACCCAGCGGTATTAAAGCGTCGCGTGGGAGGGGACTACGGTCACTTGAATAATGATCAAGCGATGAGTCTCTTAAGATCAATGGGCGCCGAGCCGCCACGCATTGTGGTCGCCGGACATATTTCTGAGCAAAACAACTCGGTAGAAGCGGTTACAGCGCTGCTCGACGAATGGTCGCGCGATAGCCAAGCACAGGCTCTTTATGCGACACAAACTCAGGGATTCGATTGGATAGAGCTTGAAACACCGCCGGTTTCAGTCAACGTGGCCTGAGGCGGACGTCTTTTCCAACGCCGATTACTCCAAAGATAGCTCTCGGGCTCTTCGCGAATCGTTTCCTCGGCAAGTGCCACGTAGCGCTCTATGAGCGCTTCTTGTGACAGCGTCCCTGGATCTCGACAGAGTTCAATGAGCCTTACCTCATAAAAGCCACGCTGAAGACGCTTCATTCTCGCAAAGTACACCGGGTATTGTGTGATATTTGCGAGCGTTGCGGGCCCCAGAAAAAAACCGGCCGGTCGATTCATGAACTCAGTCCAATGGGCTGTCTCTCGCTCACCCGGAGCCTGATCTGCGAGTAGCGCAAGGACACGAGGTGTTCGACGATGACGAAGGACATGACGTCCCATTGCTTTCATCGTGACCAAGGTTGCACCCCATCGGCTGCGAGACTCTAGTGCAAAACGATCGGCACCTTTATCGTGAAGTGGCTTATACACACCGTCTAGTGGTGCTGATGCGGCTAGACTTGCGCACTGAGTGAGCCACTCCCAATTACCGTGATGGATCGATAATAAAATACCGGGTTTAGGCGTTTCACCGTCTTGAGAGATAAGAGGCTCCCAATCAACCAGCTTCACTCGCGCTTCTAACTCACCTTGCGGCATGCGCCAGCCGTACAGTGACTCAACCGATACCTCAGCAAACTGCTTGTAGAATCGCCTACGTGTCTCAAGGTACCAATCTGTACTCTCTCCGGGGAAAGCGGCGCGCAGATTTTGGTCAACAGTCGTTACACGGTATTTAATGACGCGCTCGATTAACCATGCGAGGGCGCCGGCTAACCGGTGGGAGAGTGCAAGGGGTAGCGCAGCGATTCCCCGGTAAAGCCAATACGTCATGATCTGCAGTGCTCGGGGAATACGATTCTTACGTGCGCTGGGAATCTCATGAGCCCCGGGCATTGAAGCGCCGGATTATGGGCTAAATTAACGTCTTTGATCGAGGGAAGGGCCGTTAGCGGCACGCTATCGACGATATTGTTGCCATCAACTTGGACCTCGACGAGGTTGGTCATAACAGACAACTCAACGAGATTCCGAATGTCATTTCCAGAGAGTTTGAGGCGTTTGAGATTGCGGAATTGAGACAAGCCTATCAGGGAGCTGATACCTGCGTTGGAGCAGTTCAAAACTTCCAAACCGGCTTCGGTGTAGACCTCGAAATCTTCAATTGCTTGTTCTACGCACGTCGCAAGGCCCTGATCTGCGATGCGATACTCGGAAAAAAGTGGTTGCGGCGAATAAAGTGTGCTGTCGTTGAATGTCACGTCATATTTCTTGAGTTGGCTGCAGCTCGATAGACTCAACAGGCAGAGAAATACAGTGAATCCCAAACAAGCCTTTTTAAGAATGTGCGAGCCTGATGATCGATCAAATAAATTCGTTAACATGACGAAATCCCGTGTGCGAGTCAGTATGATGCCAGTGCACGCAGCGAAGTTCGAGAACCAATCCCAAGGTGTCAGTGGGGTATGTCAGGCGTGTTGGGGGTGATGATGTGGCACTAGAGCAACTTGAAGCGACGTTACGAAAGCAGTGGCGACTGGGGCAAAGTTTACTTGTGTGTTGGGCTTTTGACCCGAATGGTCTCCTCACAATAGTGGTTCCCCATTATTTCCTTGGAAACTTCACTGCCCCTGATAATCGTACCGTCGTGCCCACGGCGAATGAAACATTCGTGAGGGAATTGTTATCGGCTGAGCGATACAAATCTCATAAAGAAATCTTTGAGATCGCCGGACGTTTAGGTATTGCACCGAGTTTCATCAAGCTCGATCAAAAACTGCCTGAGACTAGTGAAACGATTTCCGCCATCGACTCAATGGTTAAGCGGTACAGTTTGGTGCATGTGGAGGAGCGTGCCGTTGCGCTCTTTGATATTGCCGATTTTTCTCTATTCAGGCCATTCGAGCAAGCGAGCCAGCTTAACAGTCTGTCTTATTCAATGAATTCAGCGTACTCCAAGCTGAAGCGTGAGGGTGTTGAAATTAACTTTGCCCGAACGACCACGGGCGATGGGTATTACGTGTGGAACCGAGATTTAGGTACCTTTCCCAACGTTGATCTACTCATGTTTTTCCTTCTAGTGCTCATTGATAATGCCGTCGCGTATAAGAAGTCGCAGCCGGGTACGGTCCCGGTGCTTCGGTCGGCCTTTCACCTAGGCAGCCATTACGAGCTCTCTCAAGCTGAGGGTATTAACCCAACCGTATTTAGTTATATCGTGGGGGATGTGACCATTCGGCTGGCGAGATTGATCGAGCAGGTACCACCCCGCGGCATCCACTTAGGGACATTCACCTCGACGCTACCGGACATTGAAGGAGAACAGGACCAGAGTGACTTCCTGCATTATGCTCGCAATGAATTATTGAGCATGTCGGGTTTGAGGGTGGCCGAACAAAAATTGTCAAAGATGGCGTTTGCTGATTGGTCTGCAGGAGAGTCTGGCGCGCGCGTCATTGAATTTACGGATAAACACGGCCTGTCCCAACAAGCACTATCCGTCGGTTTTACGGTGGATTTACAGACCATCTCGCTCGTTTTGGGTGTGAGAAATCGATAATGAAATGTGATGTGGTGCCCGCCTCAAAAGCCGCAGAAGCGGCAGCGAAAAAAGTTGCGCTCGACCTAGGTTTATCGCTGGCGGACTCGTTCTCCACGGCCCGGGCACCTGTTGCTTTGGTCGTCGATGTTCACGAGGTGTGGTTGCAATCGCTCGCTACGCCGCGGCCCGGTCGTGTGATGATCGATTTTTCATCACCCGACATGGTTCATCGAAGAAAGGCGGGTCATAACGAACCTCTGGGACGCGCGGTTGGCCTCAAAGCCGACAGAAAACCTCGGGTATTTGATGCCACAGCTGGGTTGGGCCGAGATGCCTTCGTCCTGGCTGACCTAGGTTGTCGTGTTGAGCTCTCTGAGGTCTCCCCGGTACTACATTTTCTCCTGGTTCAAGCCCACAAATCGGCACTGATGAGCGCTTCAGACAAAGTCACGCGCGCGGCTGAGCGGATGGTGCTCAGTTGCGGTGACAGTATATCCCGAACTCTATCGGACATTGACGTTATCTATCTTGATCCCATGTTTCCTGAACGGGGGAAGTCAGCTGCAGTTAAGAAAGATCTTGCCACGGTGCAAGCACTTCACAGTGATGCGCCGACCGCAGAGTCAGGCGACAGATTATTGGATTGGGCGTTGTCGCAATCAGTCAGTCGTGTTGTCTTAAAACGACCTGCAAAATCGCCGAATTTAGGAGGCGTGAAGCCATCGCACACATTGTCTGGTAAGACCGTAAGATTTGACGTTTTCGTGAGGCCATGCGCCGGGGAAGTGAGATGAAAACGCGCATGTTACTGCTGGATTATTTGCCCTGCACTCAGTTGGCGGAGCAGCACACGCTTATTTATGTGGGGGAGGATTGCATCTCGAGTCTGCTTCAGCCTGCAATAGAGACAATATCGGTCAACCTTGGGACGGTCGAGGGGCAAGCGCGTCTCATGGATTGGTTGCGTCAAAATGAGCCGCCCGACTGCGTAAAGTGCAGCCTAGACAGTGCAGCTTACGACGGTGCGGCATCTGACTTTTTACAGGAAAAAGTCGTCGGAATTACGCGCATTCTCGAGAGTACACTTATGCTAAATACGTCAATTCATTGGGAGTTCGTGATCCCCGAGGGTGCCGATATATGGTCTAAGGCCTGCGAGGCTTACTTTAAGACTCTACGAGAGGGGCTAGTCACTGCCTTGCCTCAAACGCGAGTGACGTTTTTTACGGAGCCGGCTCAGTCTCGGTGAGGAGTTTCGTCAAGATCCCCTCATAAATATGGGCAAGCTTTGGAATGTCCGATATGAGAACGTGCTCATTACGTTGATGGATTGATTCATTGATGACGCCCAGTTCGATGATCTGAGCGCCCATCTTTGCAATAAAACGACCATCGGATGTGCCACCACCAGTGCTGAGTACTGTCTCGACACCCGTAACGTCGAAGATGGCCTCGCGCGCGGCCTCTACCAGCTCACCAGGCTCCGTCAGAAACGGATCGCCACTGAGTTTCCATTCAATTTCATAATCAACGCCGCTATCAACGAGCACCGTTTCGCACCGCTCTTTAATTTCATCTGCGGTGATCTCGGTTGAGAAGCGCAGGTTGAACGTCGCGGTCAGTTCACCCGGGATTACATTCGTAGCACCGGTGCCTGATTGAATATTAGAGAATTGGAGTTGGGTGGGGTCAAAAAAATCATTGCCCTTATCCCACTCGAGACAGCTCAGTTGGTGCAGCACATTAAAGGCTGCGTGCATGGGGTTGTCTGCGAGGTGTGGATAGGCGACGTGGCCTTGCTTTCCTTTGATGACAAGGGTTGCATTGATGGAGCCCCGCCGCCCATTTTTGATGATGTCACCAAGTTGTGACGTGCTCGAAGGCTCACCAACCACACACCAATCGATGCTCTCTCCCCGAGCTATTAGCGTGTCCACAACGTGCCGCGTTCCATAAACTGCCGGACCCTCTTCGTCCGCTGTTATCAGAAAGCCAATTCGCCCGTTGTGGTTTGGATGCTTTTCGATGAATGATTCACTGGCAACGATCATGGCTGCAAGACTCGATTTCATGTCCGCTGCGCCCCGTCCATATAGGACACCATCCCGTTCGGTCGGTACAAACGGATCACTGTCCCAGTGCTCCAAAGGCCCGGGTGGCACAACATCAGTATGGCCTGCGAAGATAAGCAGCGGGCCATCATTGCCTCGGGTCGCCCACAGGTTAAGAACCTCCTCCGCGGGGAGAGACTCACAGGTAAATCCCAGCTTCGACAGCCGCTCTGCCATTAGGGGCTGACAGCCATCGTCAGCGGGCGTGACAGATTGTCTTTTTATGAGCTCTTTTGTCAGCTCAATGGGGTCGCTAATGGCATCAGTTATTTGCATGGAGGCTTTCGTTGAGTTCAATGGCCGTTTGATTAGTGAGGCATTCTACAGATCCAGACTGCGAATTACGTCGGAATAGTAAATCTGATCGGCCCGCTAGATGGCGCGCCGCAAGTGTTTCAATGGTATTTCGCTGATCATCCAGTACAGTGACTTTTGTCCCTGCGGTGACGAAAAGTCCTGCTTCGACCGTGCACCGATCACCAAGCGGAATACCCAAGCCCGCATTGGCACCGATGAGGCACTCCTCGCCGACTGAGATAATGATATTGCCACCACCCGAGAGTGTTCCCATGGTGGAACAGCCGCCGCCCAAGTCGGAGCCTTTACCCACCATGACCCCTGCAGAAATTCGTCCCTCGACCATTCCGGGCCCTTCGGTACCTGCATTGAAATTGATAAACCCTTCATGCATGACGGTAGTACCTGCCCCGAGGTGGGCTCCCAAGCGCACACGCGCACTGTGAGCTATGCGAACGCCTGAGGGAACAACGTAATTCGTCATTTTTGGGAATTTATCCACGCTCGAGACTTCGAGGATTTTTCCCTTTAGACGCGACGTTAATTGACGCTCAGCAAGCTCACTGAGATCAATGGCGCCCTCATCGGTCCATGCGACATTGGGTAACAATGGAAAAATACCCGTGAGGTCAGTGCCGTGCGGTTTTACAAGACGGTGCGACAGCATGTGGAGTTTTAAGTAGGCCTCCCCCACGGTCTCGGGCGCAGTATTGTTCACCAAGGTGGCAGCGACAACGCGACAGCCGCTGTCTCTCAGCCTTTCGGTAAGCTTGACTAATGCTTCGTCTCCCGCCTTTTTGCAGGCGTTGGATAATTCATCCAGCGCGGAGGTATCGAGTGTTCCAGAGACTTGTGAAAGGATATCGGCGAGTTCCCCCGAGATATTGACCCTGGGATCCGGGAAGAAAACGTCAAGGATATCGCCCTGGGCGTTTTCTGATGCGATGCCTAAACCAAAGCCGTGAAGAGTGCTGGACATTGAATAACTGCTCCTTTGCGTCGTGAGTATTTATTTCGCGAAATAGTTGGCGTAAGCGTCGGCCTTGAAGCCGACATCGATTAAATCGGCGTGCTCGAGAACCGGTCGCTTGATCAGCGTCGGATTTGCCTGCAACACCGTTACCGTATCCCCCGTCTGCGCCTCTGCACGTGCGTTGTCGGACATGTTTTTCCAGGTAGTACTGCGTTTGTTGACCATTTTTTCAGGGCCGAGGACAGATACCCACCGCTCAATTTGTGAGCTTGGAGGCGTGTTCTCGCGCACGTCAACAAAAGTGTAAGTGACCTCGTGCTGCTCTAGCCATTTGCGCGCTTTTTTTACGCTGTCACAGTTTGGAATACCGTAGATTGTTGTCATCTTACTCATGTCCCCGCTTGGACTCTTAAGGTTTGTTGATACGTTTTGGGTGCTTTCTGGTCGGATAGCAGGTTGTGCAAATTTCACACACACGGCCGTCACATCCGCGGGCGGTGCAGAATTCACGACCGTAAAAAATGATCTGCAGGTGAAGGTCGTTCCACCGATCCTTTGCAAAAACTTTTTTTAGGTCCCGCTCTGTCTCATTGACGTTTCGCCCCCGGGTGAGGCCCCACCGTTGGGCGAGTCTGTGAATATGAGTATCGACCGGAAAGCTGGGAACACCAAAAGACTGTGCCATGACGACACTCGCAGTTTTGTGTCCAACGCCCGGTAGCTTTTCTAGGCTTTCAAAGTCCTGTGGGACCTCGCCGCCATGGTCTTCAAGTAGCATCTCACTGAGTCGTCGAATCGCTTTTGATTTCTGAGGAGACAGGCCACAAGGTTTGATAACCTCCCGAATTGTCTCGACACGCTGTCTCGCCATATCGAGGGGGTTGTCAGCCAAGTCAAACAACGCGGGTGTCACCTGGTTCACGCGTTCATCGGTGCACTGAGCACTCAATAGCACTGCGACCAAAAGCGTGAAGGGATCGCTGTGGTCCAAGGGAACGGGCGGATTTGGATAGAGCTCCTGCAACCGTCTGTCGATGAAGTAAACCCGCTCGTGCTTTAGCAAATTAGCCGGCATTTATCGTGGCCCCATTCCGCGCTCAAACCAATGACAAATGCGCTCTGTTGCTTCCAGTGTTTCAGTCATGGTGGCGACCAGTGCCATACGGACATGATCCGCACCCGGATTGAGGCCGTTGACAGACCGCCCGAGGAAACTGCCTGGTAGCACCGCAATATTCGTTTGTTCTAGGAGATCACGGGCGAATTCCGTATCTGGGATGGGTGTCTTGGGCCACAAATAAAAACCAGCTTCTGGAATCCGTACCGGTAGCACAGTAGCAAGTCGCTCGGTCACCGCCTCAAATTTTGCCCGGTAGTGCGCTCGGTTCTCGACAACGTGATCCTCATCAGACCAAGCGGCGATACTCGCCATTTGGTGGTGCAACGGCATCGCACAGCCATGGTAGGTTCGGTAGCGTTTAAATGCGGCGATAAGTGCTGCATCGCCAGCCACGAAACCCGATCGCAGTCCGGGCAAATTTGATCGTTTCGATAAGCTGTGGAAAACGAGGCATTGTTTGAAATCTCGGTTACCACAACTTTGTGCCGCTTGAAGAAGCCCAACAGGCGGTTGCGTCTCGTCGAAGTACAACTCGGAATAACACTCGTCGCTTACAAGGATAACATTGTGTTCAAGCGCTTTTTCGATGAGAAAATGTAGCTCAGTCTCGGGGATTACAGCACCCGAAGGGTTGCCCGGTGTGCAGAGAAATAGCATTTCACAGCGCGCCCAGTCATCATCGGTTAGCAGCCGGTAGTCAGCTAGGTAATCGGTGGTCTCTGTCGCGGGTACGAGCAAGGGTTTCACATTGGCAAGTAAAGCAGCGCCCTCGTAAATCTGATAAAACGGGTTGGGTATAACGACACCACCCGCCTTCCCCGGTGTTACTAATGCCTGAGCGATGGCGAATAGCCCCTCGCGTGTACCATTAACGGGCAGTATCTGTGTGGCGGGATCCACTGCGCGCAACTTGAACCGCGATGCCAGCCATCCCGCAATCGTAGTTCTAAGTTCTATAAGACCGATGCTGGTGGGGTATTTGGCGATCTCCTCCACTGAGGCAAGTAGTACCTCCAACACATGCGCCGGGGGTTGATGCTTGGGCTCACCAATGGTGAGTGGGATTCGCGGCAGCGGTGGCAGGTCAAGGTTGGCGGTCAGCTCTGCCAGCCGCTCGAACGGGTAGGGCTGAAGTGTCTCCATGCCGGGGTTCATGCGGCTAACCCTTGATCCAAGGCTTCACAGAGCTGCTCTCGCAACTGTTCACATCGATTAGCGTCATCCAGTCGATGTCCTGTATCACTCGTCAAGAAGAAGACATCTTCCACGCGCTCTCCCAGGGTTTGTATTTTGGCACCCTGAATGTTGATCCTATTTTCCGCCAAGATCTCTCCGATGCGTGCAAGCAGTCCCGGTCTATCCGGCGAACTCAACTCCATAATTGTCAAATTTCGTTTGTCGTCCTCGATGAAGGTGACCTCTGTTGGCGAGAGGAATGACCGGAGCGTGCGGGTGATCCGTTGATTGCTTTTTCCAACAGCGGGTGTCGTCAACGCAGAAATGATGGCGGATTCGATCATGTTGAGTGTTTCCGGTGCGCTATCGATAGGTGAGCCATCGGCCTTGAGTACAAAAAAGGTATCGAGAGTGGCGCCGTCGATACCGGAGTAAATACGCGCATCGTTAATGCTGAGATCGAGTAATTCCAGCGCAGAGCAGACCCGGGAAAAAACGTTGTCCAACTCGTGAGCATGGATGAATATTTGTGTCGCATTCGCAATTAACGACTCCGAAGACTGTTTAATCAATACGATTGGCTTGCCCTTAGTGTCAAAGTCCGCGATGGCTTCCGTGTGCCAGGCAATGTCCTCAGGACGTTCACGTAGGAAATAGTCGTCACCCCGCGCCGACCAGATGTCATCAAGCTCGTCGTCCAAGAAGCCGCGAAACTCAAGGAGTTGTGCCGCTGCTTTTTTTGTTGCTTGAACGACATCTTCTCTGGCAATTGGATTGGCGAGCCCGCGTCGCAAAGCCCGACGTGTCTCGGTGTAAAGATGTCGCAGCAAAGAGCTACGCCAGGCATTCCAAAGTTCAGGGTTGGTACCATTGATGTCCGCGACCGTCAGAGTAAATAGGAAGTCCAGGCGCTCTTCGGTGGATACATGCTCTGCAAAACGTTGAATTTCCTCAGGGTCTGAGATGTCACGTTTTTGGGAAAATGAACTCATGAACAAGTGATTCCGCACCAACCAGACAATCAGTTCAGTATCCGGTGCATCAAAAAAATGCTGCTCACAAAAAGCTCTAGCGTCTACCGCGCCTAGCTCTGAGTGATCGCCACCTCGCCCTTTGCCAATATCGTGAAATAAGGCTGCAATAAAAAGCAGTGATGGATTTCTCAACCGCTGAGCAATGCGAGTGGTCACGGGAAATCGATCTGTATAGTCAGCTCGCAAAAACCGACGACAGTTCGCGATGACCTGCATCGTGTGTGCGTCTACAGTAAAGGTGTGAAACATGTCAAATTGCATCTGACCTACGATGGCACCAAACGCTGGCAGATAACGTGCAAGAACACCGTGCCTTAACATTCTGCGCAGTTGCTTCGTCATGTTGTGGGGCGAGCCGATTATGTCGACAAATAGTCGTCGGTTGATAGGGTCCTGCTTAAAACTATCATCAATGAGCGGCGCCGACGCTCGGAGTAGTCTTGTCGTTTCAGGGTCTATTCGTTTGATTCGGACGTCTCGCGCAATAACTGAGAAAATTCGCAGTAAGTTTGAGGGCGAGGCAGAGAAAACGTCACTGTGGCGGACCACAATGCGTTCGCCAACGAGTTCGAAATCCTCATCGATGACGATAGGGGTTGATGCTGCTGGGTTCGAGAGTCTTTTCTCAAAAATATCAACCAACAAAGCGGTTGTGTGCGCCACGGCTTGAACGCTGAGAAAATACGCCTGCATAAATTGCTCTACGGCGAGCGTACCTTCATCTCGGTATCCCCACTGGTTAGCCAGTGTTTTTTGATGTTCGAATAAAAGTCGATCTTCCTCACGCCCCGTGATTTTGTGAAGAGCAAAACGAACTCTGGCGAGGAAATCGTGGCTTTCGTCGAGGACTTCAGTCTCCTCTTCGGTCAAGAACTCACCGGTTGGTAATGCGTCGAGCGTAGCGCCGAAATGACGGCGCGCTATCCAACCAATTACCTGAATATCTCGCAACCCGCCCGGCGATGATTTGACGTTTGGCTCCAAACTGTATCCCGTTAAGCCAAACTTTTCGTGTCGGGATGTTTGCTCATCCAACTTTCCTGCGAAAAACTCAGCTGTCGGCCATACGTTCTCGCTATCCAAGCGTTGAGTAACCTCATGCAACAGCTGCTCTTCACCTGCCAATAATCGTGTTTCTAGCAGTGTCGTCATGATGGTGATGTCGGTCGCAGCCAGAGAGATACATTCATCGGGAGTTCGCACACTGTGACCGATCGTTAAGCCGAGATCCCAAAGCGCGCTTACGAAGCTGGCCAACGACTTATTATGGAGGGCTTCGCCGTCGGGTAGTAGCACCAGAACGTCGACATCGGACTGCGGAAATAACTCGCCACGGCCGTAACCTCCAACCGCAACCAAGGCGGCTCCAGAGCTGTCTAAATCGAGGCTATGCCACAGTTTTTGCAACGCATTATCAACATCAGCACAGCGGGTCTTAAGTAAGGGCGCTACTGATCTGTCGGGTGAGAATTGCTCCATCAACTTGGTATTGCGCGTTTTGAGGTCATCGCGCAGCGTCATGATCAATTCTGTAGATGTTGGGTTAGTCATAGTGATAGGCACTGGTTCTTTGACGCTGCTCAGTTTTGTCGCGATCGGCTATTTTTCAGGTTTGGTCTTTTATTTACGTCTTCTCGCGCCGTTTGGCGCTCCGCTGTTTCGGCATATGCGTCGTTACTGCAACAAACTGAGATCTTTTGGCCTAATCGAGACGTCCCAAAGGTCTTTTGTCATAAGTGACGCAGCGCGCCTATCGGACGTCTCTGTCAGAACGGGAGGGCCTCTCCACTTCGCTTGGTCAAAACCTCGCAGCCATCATCAGTGACAGCAATGGTGTGCTCCCACTGCGCAGATAAACGTCCATCGCGCGTCGTTACAGTCCATCCATCACGCGTGTTAAGTTTTGTATGTCGTTTGCCCGCGTTGATCATGGGTTCAACCGTGAAGGTCATACCTTTTTTCAATTCGAGACCCGTGCCAGCGCGTCCGTAGTGCAGCACCTGTGGTTCCTCATGAAACACCTTGCCGATGCCGTGTCCACAATACTCCCTGACCACGGAGTAATAAGAGGATTCAGCATATTGCTGTATCACGGCACCAATATCGCCCAAGCGCGCACCGGGTCTGACCTGCGCGAGTCCTTTGTATAGGCACTCTTGGGTTACGAGCATCAGACGCTCAGCATGGGGTGCCACTTTACCGACAGGGACCATAATGCTGGTGTCACCATGCCAGCCGTCCTTGATGACCGTGACATCAATATTGATGATGTCACCCTGCTTGAGTAACTTGGTATCCGAAGGGATGCCGTGACAGATGACGTCGTTGACGGAGGTACAAATTGACTTCGGGAAGCCTTTGTAATTCAGCGGTGCGGGGATGGCTTTTTGCACATCGACGATGTAGTTGTGGCAGATTCGATCTAATTCTCCCGTTGATACTCCGGGCACCACATGCTCTTCAATCATCTCAAGCACCTCGGCTGCGAGTTTTCCCGCCTCGCGCATGCCTGCAATTTCTTCATCCGTCTTTACAGCTACGTTACTCACAATCGTTTCCAAACTTGGGGTTGATAGGCCGGGTAATTTAGGTAGTTTACCGCACGGCGAGGTAATAATTATAGCTAAAGACTTCTGGAGTGGTGGTACCTGTGGTATAAAGCGCGCCGTTGTTGGCTAGACCGCTAATGAGAAGTGGCTAGACCAACGACAAATAGCACGTTCACACCAAACAGAGTGCCGGGTGCCGCTTCGTCGGTTGGACATTTTGCGTGAACGGAAGTGAAACCCAACTTAGAGACAAGTTATGACACAAGTAAGCATGCGCGAATTGCTGCAGGCCGGCGCGCACTTTGGCCACCAAACCCGTTTCTGGAACCCAAAGATGGATCAGTACATCTTCGGTGCGAGAAACAAAATCCACATTATCAACCTCGAACATACCGTTCCTGCTTTTAACGACGCTTTGGGTCTTATCAAGCGCCTCGCAGAGAATAAGAACCAGATCATGTTCGTGGGCACAAAACGTGCCGCCGGCAAGATTATTCAAGAGCAAGCCGAACGATGCGGTATGCCCTATGTCAGTCATCGATGGCTGGGTGGCATGCTCACCAACTATAAAACGATCCGGTCCTCTATTAAGCGTTTACGAGATTTGGAGACGCAAGAGCAAGACGGTACGTTCGACAAGCTCACGAAAAAAGAGGCGCTGATGCGCTCGCGTGCCAAGGACAAGCTCGATCGCTCTATCGGTGGTATCAAGGATATGGGTGGACTGCCTGACGCTTTGTTTGTCGTCGATGTTGACCACGAGCGTATTGCGATCACCGAGGCAAATAAGCTTGGAATACCTGTCATCGGTATTGTCGACACCAACAGTAATCCCGATGGTATTGACTACATCATCCCGGGAAATGATGACGCGATTCGTGCTATCAAACTTTACGTTACCGCAGTTGCAGACGCTGTTATGGCGGGCAAGGGCGCTGGCTCTGAAGCACCAGTGGTTGACGAGTTCATGGAAGTGGTTGAGGCCGAGGAGGCAGAAGCGACCGAAGAGACAACGGCGGACGCTGAATAAAATAGAGAGGCCGCGCCTGGCGCGGCTTTTTTTTGGAATGTGGTCTCGCTGGTGAGACGAGACTGAGTTAAGACGTGAGAAGGGTTAAATAAATGTCTGCTGCATTAGTGAAAGAGCTGCGTGAGAGAACGGGTCTTGGCTTGCTTGAGTGTAAAAAGGCACTCGCTGCGGCCGGTGGGGATATCGAGGTAGCTATCGAGGAGCTTCGTAAATCCAGTGGTATGAAAGCAGCTAAAAAAGCGGGTCGTACGGCCGCCGACGGTGTTGTTGCGATACGAATTGCCGAAGACGGCAAGTCAGGGGTGATCGGTGAGGTCAATAGCGAAACGGATTTTGTTGCACGCGACGAGAATTTCGCTGGTTTCGTTTCGCAGGTCATGGACAAAGCTGTAGAGCTTCAAACCGACGACGTGGCAGAGATAGCTGGTGGCGATATTGAAGACGCGCGTCAATCACTTGTTCAGAAGATCGGTGAAAATATTTCGGTAAGGCGCATTGGCGTGGTTTCGGCCGCCGAGGGCGTGGTCGGCGGGTACGTGCATGGAAATAACCGTATCGCTGTTCTGGTTGAGCTTGCCGGAGGTGATGTTGAGCTCGCGAAGGATGTGGCGATGCACGTGGCCGCTGTAAATCCCGCGGTTGTTGCACCGGAAGATATGCCTGAGGAGCAACTCCAGAAGGAGCGTGAAATATACACGGCACAAGCTGCGGACTCCGGTAAGCCGCCTGAAATCGTTGAGAAGATGATCGAGGGTCGAGTTCGAAAATACCTTTCCGAGAACAGCCTGACAGAGCAAGCATTTGTGAAGGACCCCGATGTCACTGTTGGTAAGCTTGTGAAAGCGTCAGGCGCAAGCATCGCAGGATTCACTCGCTTTGAAGTCGGTGAAGGTATCGAAGTCGAGAAGGTCGACTTCGCGGCGGAGGTCGCGGCGCAGCTCGGTAACTAAATCACGCAGCATCGCAATGCTCCCATGTGATGGGCGGGTGACGTTTAGTCAGGTGTGCCGCTATTCTTTGAATGGCGGTTAAGTCACTGGAGTGAAGTATGGCCACAGAAAAAGTCTACAAGCGCATTTTACTAAAGCTCAGCGGTGAAGCACTGACCGGAGACGAGTCTTTTGGTATCGATCCAAAAGTACTCGATCAGATGGCCCTTGAGATAGGACAGCTGGTCGGTATTGGCGTGCAGGTGGGGCTCGTCGTTGGCGGTGGTAATCTGTTCAGAGGCGCAGCGCTCCAATCGGCTGGGTTAGACCGTGTGACGGGCGACCACATGGGTATGCTCGCTACGGTCATGAATGCACTGGCTCTTCGAGATGCGCTGGAACGCTCAAATATCGCAACGCAAGTTATGTCGGCGATACCCATGAGCGGGGTAGTCGACCACTATGATCGTCGAAAAGCGATACGCGCGATGTCACAGGGTGATGTCGTGATTTTCTCGGCGGGCACGGGAAATCCATTTTTTACGACCGATTCATCGGCTTGCCTGCGCGGCATCGAGGTTGAAGCTGATGTGGTGCTAAAGGCGACAAAGGTTGACGGGGTCTACAGCGCCGACCCGATGAAAGACTCAACCGCGGTTAAATATGAATCGCTCACATACGACGAAGTGCTCGATAAAAAGCTCGGCGTGATGGATCTCACAGCCATTTGTCTTGTGCGTGACCATCAAATGCCTGTACGAGTGTTTAATATGTCGATGAAAGGCGCGTTATTGAGTATTGTACGAGGTGGGTCCGACGGAACTTTGATTCAATAGCGGATTCAATAGCGGATCCAATAGCGAAATTAATAACGGATCCGGTAGTGGCAGTTGCCTCGCAATTGCGCTCGCGATCTGGAGATCAAATAATGATTGACGACATACAAAGCGACGCCGAAGAGCGTATGGACAAGTCGCTTGAAGCTCTGGGGCAAAATTTTAACAAGATTAGAACGGGGCGGGCACACCCAAGTATCCTCGACGGTATCCGTATCGATTACTACGGTGCAGAAACGCCACTTAAACAAATGGCGAGTATTAATGTCGAGGACGCTCGCACATTGGCGGTAAGCGTGTTTGATAAATCCATTACACCGGACGTCGAAAAGGCCATCATGAAAAGTGATCTGGGCTTGAACCCCTCGACGGCAGGCGACGTGATTCGAATCCCTATGCCCATGCTCACGGAGGAGACCCGCAAGGGCTATATCAAGCAGGCCAGAGCAGAGGCAGAGGCAGCACGTGTATCAATCCGTAATGCGCGTCGTGATGCCAATGGAATGTTGAAGGATCTCGTCAAGGAGAAGGAGATATCCGAGGACGAGGAGCGTCGAGGGCAAGACCAAATTCAAAAGCTGACCGATACCTACGTGGCTAAGGTTGATGCTGCACTGAGTGTTAAAGAAGCCGATCTGATGGAAATCTGATCTAAGGTCCATGGCCACGTGAATCTCCCAGCTAAAACTGCGGGAACGATCCCTGAGCACATTGCCATCATTATGGATGGCAATAACCGCTGGGCTAAAAAGCGCGGCGTGCCAGGGCCGATGGGGCACAGAGCGGGTGCTGATGTCGTAAAGCCAATTTTGTACGCCTGTCGAGATCGCGGCATAAAGACCCTCACACTCTTTGCCTTCTCGAGTGAAAACTGGCAGCGCCCTGAGGCTGAGGTGCGAGCATTGATGGCCCTACTCGCTCGATACCTTCGCCGGGAAATCAAAGAACTCGCGGCTGATGGGGTTCGAATTCAATTCATTGGTCGCCGTGATCGTTTCAGTCCCCGAATTGCGGCATTGCTGCGTGACTCCGAGCATGCGACTGCCCACAACACGGGATCGACACTTGTGCTGGCCCTCGACTATGGTGGTCGATGGGACGTTAGTGAGGCGGCGTCCTCCATTGCGCGTGACGTGGCCGCTGGCCGCTTATCGGCTGATGATATTGACGAGCATTTAGTGAGTTCACGGATGTCACTTGCTGACAAGCCGGCACCGGACCTCTGTATTCGAACAGGCGGTGAATGGCGGCTATCCAATTTTCTTTTGTGGCAGTTTGCGTACGCCGAGCTTTGGTTTACCGACACACTTTGGCCAGATTTCAACGCGCAGGAACTCGATGCCGCTCTCGCTCAGTTTGCTACCACCCAAAGACGCTTTGGTGCACGCCCCGGCGGGGAGACCACCTAGTGTTGGTGAAGCGAATTTACACCGCATTGATCATGGTGGGTGTTTTCTTAGTCGCGGTAACGCAGTTGTCGCCCGGTGAAATGTCGGTACTGGTTGCTCTGGTTTTTGCAGCCGGTGCGTGGGAGTGGTCTGCCTTGTCGGGCTGGAGTGCCTGGTGGGCAAGAGCCATATTTTCACTCGGCTTTATCGGTCTCTGCTCGGCCGTGACCATTGTTTATCAGCCGGCGTTGCTAGAGGGCACGTCCTTAATCCGCCCCGTCTTGGGTGTGGCCTGTTTTGCATGGCTGGCTAATGCGCTTCTCGTGGATAGCTATCCCAAGTTGTCTTATTTATGGCGAGCGAGTATTACCAGAGCGATCATTGGATTGTTTGTCCTCAGCGCCGGTTGGCTGTCGTTAACCTACATGCTGGGCTTAGCGCATGGCTGGGTGCTGACAACGCTTTTTGTGTTCATTGTTGCGGCGTCGGACGTGGGGGCTTATTTTGTAGGTAGCTCGCTGGGGCGCAATCCTTTGGCACCCGAGGTTAGCCCTAAAAAGACCGTTGAGGGTTTCCTAGGGGGCGTATTGTTGGTGCTTGCTCTTGCAGCGTTGTTTTGGACCCAGTTACCACTCGAATACGCCCATATCCACCCGGTAGAGGTTTTCTTGATCGCCTTATTTTGCTGCGGCGCGGCTGTTCTCGGTGATCTGACCGTAAGCATGTTCAAACGCGAGAGCGGTATCAAAGACTCGGGGGCCCTGCTTCCCGGCCACGGTGGACTTCTGGATCGCTTAGATTCGATTTGCGGCGCCGCACCCTTTTTCTCGCTATCGCTGATCCTTGTGGGGTACGTCTAGTGCAGCGGGTGATGGTCTTAGGCGCTACCGGGTCGATCGGCCTCAGCACGTTGGATGTCATTGCTCGTCACCCAGATAAGTATCGCGCTCATGTATTGGCAGCAAATCGCTCGGTCGAGCAGATGGAAGCTTTGTGTTTGTCGCATCAGCCCGATCACGCCGTCATGTTTGATGCCGATGCTGCCGATGAATTGGAGAAGCGCTTGGCTGGACGAGTCGCAACGCAGATTCATGCAGGTGAACAGCCGATGGTGACATTTGCGGAGGATCCAGCGGTGGATACGGTGATGGCGGCGATTGTGGGGTTCGCGGGTTTATCAGCGGCACTTGCGGCGGCAAAAGCAGGTAAGCGGTTGTTGCTGGCGAATAAGGAAGCGCTGGTGAGTGCAGGCGGTCTTTTTATGGAAGCTGTGCGTGAGGGCGGTGCCCTATTACTGCCGGTCGATAGTGAGCACAATGCTATGTTTCAGTGCCTTCCAACTGACGTAAACGCGCGCCCCGTCATGACTCGTGTCGAGAAGATTTTATTGACCGCCTCGGGTGGGCCCTTTCGAGGACGCTCGAGAGCATCCTTGCATGAGGTCACGCCCGATCAAGCGTGCGCACACCCTAATTGGTCTATGGGTAGAAAAATTTCGGTGGATTCGGCATCCCTGGTCAACAAGGGGTTAGAGCTTGCCGAGGCCTGTTGGCTGTTTTACCGAGAACCGTCTGAGATCGAGGTTGTCGTTCATCCGCAAAGTATTATCCATTCGCTAATACGTTACGTGGATGGCTCGGTGCTTGCGCAGTTGGGTCAGCCTGATATGCGAACACCCATCGCGTACAGTTTGTCATGGCCTGACCGAGTGGCCGCGGGTGTCGATGTGCTCGATTTAGTCAACATCGGACGATTGGACTTCGAATCACCAGACCTCACAGCATTTCCCTGTCTTGCCCTGGCGTATGAGGCGATAAAAGTGCCAGGCGGTATGTGCGCATTCAGTGCCGCGAACGAAATTGCTGTCGATGCGTTTCTCGCCAAGAGGATCCGATTTACCGATATCGACCAGACAATCGAGGCGACGCTAAATACCGTAAGCCTTGAGGAACCTAGGACGCTTGCGGAGGTCCAAGATTTGGATTGCAGGTCAAGAGAGGCCGCGCAGTCGTTTGTTTCAGATATTTCGCTCGGGTAACGATCTAAAGACAGCATGCAGATTTTATTTTCTATCGCAATGGCACTGATCACCCTGGGTGTTCTCGTGACAATCCACGAATTTGGTCACTATTGGGTGGCAAAACGCTGTGGTGTGCGAGTGCTCAGATTTGCCATAGGTTTTGGACGACCGCTTGTCAGTTGGACCGGTCGCGATGCCACTGAATTTGCTGTGTGTGCTATACCGCTAGGCGGCTACGTCAAAATGCTAGATGAGCGGGATGACGAGGTCGTGGTGACGGATGCAAACCGGTCTTCCTCCTTCAACGCACAACCGGTGCGTAACAAGCTCGCCATCGTTGCTGCGGGGCCTGCCGCTAATTTTGCGCTTGCGATTCTTGTTTTGTCTGGATTATTTCTCCGGGGCGAGACGGGCCTGGCTCCGGTCATAGAAGCCGTCGCGCCCGATTCCATTGCGGCTCAAAGCGGTCTTGTTGTCGGTCAGGAGATTGTCGCGGTAGACGGGCAACCGACTAAGACTGTTGCGAGCGTGAGATTTGAATTATTGAAACGTCTCGGCGATACGGGTCACATTGATCTGACAGTCGGCAATCCTTTAAGTGCGGTCACTGATCAATACGCAGTACCTATCGTCTCGTGGCTGGGAGTTGACGAGGCGCCAGAGCCCGTTACTGCCTTGGGGCTGACGTTAGGTATTTTGCCGGTTACGCCTGAAGTAGGGTCCCTGACTATTGATGGTGCAGCGATGCGAGCGGGGTTTCAGATCGGCGATATCATTACCGAGGCATCTGGCGAGCCAATTACGCAATGGTCTGAATGGGTGGGTTTTGTGCGAGCTCGCCCGGGTGAGTCGTTTGATGTGTTCGTCGCTCGTGCGGGGGAGCGCCTAAAATTACGTGTTACACCTGAGAACCGTGATGCTATTGGCGTCGTTGGAATGGGTGTGGCCGTTCCCGATATTCCGGAGAGCCGAATACGACGACAGAGTCGAGGGCCACTGGAGGCGATTGTTGCCGCGGTTGAACGCACCTACGCGCTGACGCTGTTCACTTTTGAATCAATGTGGAAAATGTTGCAGGGTCTGATTTCAACGAAAAATTTATCGGGTCCAATTTCCATAGCTCAAATCGCTGCAAGCACAGCGGAGAGTGGGTTGTCGACGTGGCTTTCATTCCTTGCATTACTGTCCATTTCATTGGGCGCAATCAATTTGCTACCCATTCCGGTGCTCGACGGTGGTCACATTGTTTTTCACCTGCTGGAAGGTATCTTGGGTAAGCCCGTACCTGATCAAATTCAAATTATGAGCTATCAGATAGGTTTGGTTGCGGTATTCACACTTATGGCATTTGCTATCTATAACGATGTGGCACGATTATGAGATACTCGGCGTCGCCACGTAACAACCCAAATTAATTGATGACCAAATACGTGAAATCAAGCTTAAAAAATATTATTGAGCGTGCATCCGCGCTATGTGTAAAAGCTGGATCGTCAGCTCCTACAGCCATGTTAATCACCCTAGCGTTGGGCATCGGCGCGCCTTTTGCGGCAGCACAGGCCGAGCCTTTTGTTGTGGCGGATATTCGGGTGGAGGGTCTACAGCGGATTGCACCGGGGAGTGTTTTTGCTGCACTGCCTATCAGCGTGGGCGATACAGTCGATGAGGCTGCTCTTCAAAGCATCTCAAGGAACCTGTTTTATACTGGTAACTTTGACGATATCGCAGTTGGCCGTGAGGGCAATGTCCTTGTGCTCACGGTAGCAGAGCGCCCCAGCATTAGTGAGATTACGATCGAGGGGAACAAGGCGATTGAGACCGAGGCCCTTCTCGATGGTCTTAAAGGCGCCGGTCTCGCCGTCGGTCAAGTGTTTCAGCGTTCCACGCTTGAGGGAATGCAAGGAGAGTTACGACGCCAATACGTGATTCAGGGGCGTTATGATTCATCGATTGACACGGAGGTGATTCCCGAGCCACGCAACAGAGTGTCGATTAGTATCGAGATCGACGAGGGAACCGTCTCTGAGATCAAGCACATCAATATCGTGGGCAATGAGGTCTACGACGATGAGACGCTCCTTGAGCTCTTCGAGCTGCAGACCGGCGGCATGTTTTCGTTTTTTTCCAGTGAAAACAAATACAGCAAGGAGAAGCTTGAGTCAGATTTAGAAACGCTCACCAGTTATTACCAAGACCGCGGTTACCTACAATTTGAAATCGAGTCCACTCAGGTTGCTGTATCGCCGGCGAAGGATTCCGTGTTTATTACAGCAAACGTGTCTGAGGGCGAGCGATTTACCGTAACCGATGTGGATTTGTCAGGCGATTTAGTACTCCCGGAGCAGGACTTATCGCGATTTTTATTGGTCGCGCCGGGCCAGGTTTTTTCACAACAGCTAGTAACCAGTACCGAGGAATATCTTACGCGGCGACTGGGCAATGAGGGTTACAACTTCGCTAAGGTCACCGGTATACCAGAGGTGGGTGAGGGTGAGGCCGAAGCCGAAGTGTCCATTAAGTTCTTTATCGATCCAGGTAGACGAACCTATGTGCGGCGAATCAACTTCAAGGGTAATACGCGAACAGCTGACGAGGTGTTGCGGAGAGAGATGCGCCAAATGGAGGCAGCACCCGCGTCTGCTTCAGCCATCGAGCAATCGCGAATTAGACTTCAACGTCTAGGATTCTTCAGTTCTGCCGAGGTTGAAACCGTTGAGTTGCCTGGTTATGACGATCTTGTAGACATCGACTTTTCCGTTGAAGAGCAAAGCTTTGGTTCGATCGGTGGCAGTTTGGGGTACTCTCAGTTTGCAGGTCTGATCGTGGGTCTGAATCTCCAACAGAACAACTTTATGGGTACAGGGCGCCAAGTTGGTCTGAATCTGAATTCCTCTCGCTGGCAGAGCGTTGCGAGTGTGAACTATAACAATCCCTACTTCACGGAAGATGGCGTCAGCCGCGGCTTCAGTGTTTTCTATCGCAAATCGGATTTATCAGAGATCAATGTGGCGAGTTACACCACGGACACGGTAGGCGCCACTATGTCCTTTGGTTACCCCATCAGTGAAACTCAGCGACTTGGCTTCAATGTGGGAATTACCGATACCGACATCACCTCGGGACGCTTTGCGGTGCAGGAAATTCGCACCAGCCCCCGCTTGATCGACGGCGTTGATCAGTATTACGTATCGACACGTCAAGCTGACGGCACATTTTCCGGACCGGAAGAGTTGTTGCCAATTTCGCTTCTCCCAGAGAGCGCGTTTGTGAATTTAGATAGCACAGGCTTTCTTGACCAAAACGGAACCCAATTCACCAACTGGTCAATTACGGGGTCGTGGATACAGTCGACACTCAACCGTGGGCAGTTAGCGACCCGCGGGGTATCGAACTCACTGTCTGCACAAATATCGATGCCTGGCTCAGATCTCGAATTTTTCAAGCTGAACTATCGTGGGGAGATGTATCTACCTATTTACCGAGATTTCACCTTTCACCTGCGCGGTGAGCTGGGTTATGGCGATGGTTATGGTGACACCACAGAGCTACCGTTTTATGAGCACTTCTTCTCGGGTGGCTTTGGCAGTGTGAGAGGGTTTGAGGCAAATACTCTGGGCCCGCGAAGTACGCCGCCGATCATTTATCAAACCGGCTTGGCGACAACTGGCGTTGACGAAAACGGTGCGCCGACAGAGGTCGGTGGACCTGACGGATTGGGATTTGGTTATATTGTTGATCCTGATACTAATGCTATTGCGACCCAGCAAGTGCAAACGGGCCGCCGCCGCGCTGACCCGTTCGGTGGTAATGTTGTCATCGAAGGCTCGGCTGAAGTGCTCTTTCCGATGCCTTTCGTAAAGGATCGAAGTTCTATAAGATCGGCTCTGTTTTTGGATGTCGGCAACGTATTCAACACTAACTGTCGAGAGAATCAGCTTAATTGCTTTGGCATTGATGCGAGTGAATTACGCTATTCCGTTGGTGTTGGTGTGACGTGGTTAAGTGGCTTTGGGCCTCTGACCTTCGCGCTTGCGAGGCCACTAAATGCGAGTCAGACAGACCGTACAGAAGTTTTCCAATTCACGCTGGGGCGTGGGTTTTAATCATTAACCAGGAGGTTATCCCTAATGTTGTTCCGCATCGTCGCCATTTTGGCATTGTTGGTTGCATCGACTGTTGCACACGCTCAAGGTCGAATTGCTGTGGTAAATCTGGAGGAAGCAATTTTGCAAACCGACCTCGCGCAGCAGCGTTTGCGCGCTTTTGAGGCTGCTGATGCCTTCGCTGAAGACAAGGCAGAGTTCGATAGCTTAAAGGCGGAACTCGATAAGCTGGTCCAGGACTTTCAGCGGGATCAAGCGGTAATGAGTGAGGATGATCAAGTGGCTGCTCGCCAGAAGCTCGCGAGTAAAAATGCGGATCTCGAATACGTAGCTAAAAAGCTTCAGACCCTGCAACAACAAAACGCTCAGCGCGTATTTCAGGAGTTGGTGCCTGCTGCTCGCCAGGTGCTAGGTGAGGTCATTGAAACTGATCAAATTGGCCTTTTATTGCAGGCCCAGTCCGTTATTCACGCGGACCTTGGTTACAACATTACAGCGAAAGTGACCGACAAGCTTAACCAGCTGCCACAAGAGTAAAATGCCGACGCTGGGCGATACAGCCAAAGCGTTGGGTCTAACCTACCAAGGCGACCCAGGGCTCGTACTGGATCGCCTTGCGCCCATCTCGTCTGCTGGAGTGGGCGACCTTTCCTTTGTTTCCCAAAAAAAATTCGCGCGCGACTTAGCGACGACTAATGCATCGGCAGTCATTTGCCCTGAAGGGTGGGTAGGTGATTACGCCGGTTCTGTCATTTTCAGTGAAGACCCCTACGCGGATTTCGCGCGGGCTACTCGCCTATTCGACAACCGACCCGCAGCCCCGGGGGGTATTCACCCGCAAGCTGTTATCGCAGAGACAGCCCAGTTGGGCGATAACGTATCATTGGAAGCTGGTGCGGTCATAAGCGCGGGCGCTAACATTGGTGATGATGTCTGGATTGGTCCCAACGTTTCGGTGGGCGAGCGTGTTGTCATCGGTGCCGGCTGTGAACTTAGAGCGGGAACTGTCATTTATCACGACGTTATTGTGGGGCGAGATTGTCTGATCCATGCAAATACTGTCATCGGTTCAGATGGGTTTGGCTTTGCACCCACAGTGCGTGGCTGGGAAAAAATTCTGCAGTTGGGTGCGGTGAGAATCGGTGAACGTGTGGAGATCGGTGCGGGCTGCGCCATCGATCGTGGCGCCTTAGACGATACGATTATTGAGGACGATGTCATCATCGATAACCTCGTTCACATTGCACATGGTGTGAAGATCGGTCGTCAGTCTGCTGTCGCTGGCCAAGTTGGTTTCGCAGGAGGCGCCGAATTAGGTAAGCGGTGCACCGTAGGGGGGCAGGCAGGATTTGCTGGTCACTTGAGTGTAACGGACGATGTACATATCGGTGGGCAAGGGCGTGTATCGAGAGACGTAACCGAGCCCGGTCACTACGCGTCTGGCACTGCGTTGATGCCGGTGCGAGATTGGGCGCGTAACGCCGCGCGTTATGAAAAATTATCGGAGATGGCGAGACGGATCGACGCGCTTGAGAAGTTATTGTCGGATGTTCCCAATGATAAATCAGGGGAAGAGAAACCATGATCATGGACATTGAAGGAATCAGGAAGCACCTGCCTCACCGTTACCCTTTTCTATTCGTAGATCGGGTTGTGGCGTTAGAGCCCGGCGTTTCCATTGAGGCCTATAAGAATTTGAGCATTAATGAGCCCTATTTTGATGGCCATTTCCCGGGTAATCCCGTGTTTCCCGGTGTGCTGCTTGTCGAGGCGATGGCTCAGGCGGCAGGGATATTAGGATTTGCCACCATGGGCAAAACCCCCGAGGATGGCTCTATCTATTACTTGGTGGGTACCGATAAACTGCGCTTCAAGCGGCCTTGCGTCCCGGGTGATTGCGTCAAGTTAGAGGCATCGATCGTGAGTGAAAAACGTGGTATTTGGAAGTTTGACGTGCGCGCATCTGTCGAGGGGAAAACAGCTGCCTCCGCGACCATTTTGTGCGCTGATCGCTAGTCAATGATACATCCAACCGCAATCATCGACTCGACTGCGAGTCTCCACCCCTCGGTTACTGTTGGGCCTTATTCGATTATTGGTCCTGGTGTTGTTATTGGCGCAGATACGGTTGTCGAGGCACATGTTGTCATTAAGGGACCCACGACGATCGGCGAACGAAACCATTTTTTTCAGTTTTCGTCGATTGGTGAGGCGAGTTCCGATCTCAAGTACAAAGGGGAGCCCACAACCCTGACCATGGGCAACGACAATGTCATCCGAGAGAACGTGTCTATACACCGCGGAACTATCCAAGACCGCGGGGACACATATATCGGAAACCAAAATCTGTTGATGAACTATGTTCATGTCGGTCACGACAGCGTGATCAAGAACAATACGATATTAGTGAATAACACTGCACTGGCTGGACATGTGGTGGTGGATGATTGGGCTATCCTGTCAGGCTATACCTTGGTGCATCAGTTCTGCAAAATCGGCGCTCACAGTTTCAGCGGTATGGGCACGGCAATAGGTAAGGATGTGCCTGCCTATGTCACCGTGTCAGGCAGTCCCGCCGAGGCTAGGACGATCAACACTGAGGGCCTTCGCCGGCGAGGTTTTGAGAATGCGACAATATCTGAGCTGAGGCGGGCCTTTAAAATTATTTACCGGCAAGGTTTGACCCTCGATGTTGCTATGGAGCGTCTGGTCGCGATGTCTGCAGATACGCCCGAGATCCTACCGTTACTTGAATCTCTCAAAACGTCAGAGCGCGGTATTGTTCGATAATGGCAAGCCCACCGCATATTGGTGTTGTCGCGGGCGAGAAAAGTGGTGACATCCTCGCCGGTGCCGTGCTGCGTGAGTTAAAGCATCGCAATCAACAGCTAAGGGTTACGGGAATAGGCGGTGATGCAATGGCGTTGCACGGTCTTCAGAGCCTCTATGACATGGATCGGCTCGCCGTATTTGGCTTCACTGAGCCTTTGAAACGACTGCCCGAGTTGCTTTCGGTAAGAAGTGCTGCCCGCCGACATATGCTAGCTGAGCGCCCCAATGTGTTTTTGGGAGTGGATAGCCCTGACTTTAATCTCAGGCTTGAGAGGCAGCTGCGCGCCAAGGGGGTTAAGACAGCACATCTTGTAAGTCCCTCTGTTTGGGCGTGGCGCCCCGGAAGGATTGATACCATAAAAAAAGCTGTCGATGTGATGCTTTGTTTACTCCCCTTCGAGCAAGCATTTTATGAAGCGCACGGGGTGGAAGCCGTTTGTGTGGGTCACCCACTTATTGAGGAGTTTTCTGCGCTACCTGATCAAATAACCGCTCGGAACTACCTCGGGCTCCCAACCGAGGTGCCGATATTAGCTTGCCTCCCCGGCAGCCGTGCCGGTGAAATAGAGCACATTGGCCTCACTTTTACGCAAGTCATGATGCGACTACTCTCGTCCGATCCTCAGATGCACATCGTGTTGCCGGCGGCGTCTGATGCCCGACTCGAGCAAATCAATCGGTTAATGCCCATTGATGATGACCGTTTCACTATTATCGAGGGTCAAAGTCGCCTAGCAATGGTGGCATCGGATGCTGTTTTGTGTGCCTCGGGCACCACCACGCTAGAAGCGATGTTGATTGGTAAGCCCATGACGATTGCTTACAAAATGACGTGGTTGTCGTGGCAGGTTCTCAGCAGGCTAGTGACCTCTCCCTATGTGGGTTTGCCGAATATCATTGCGGGAAGGGCAGTAGCGCCCGAGTTTCTTCAGGGTGAGGCAACCGTCGAGAACCTTTATCGCTCCGTGCTCGATAGCTTTTCTCGGCAAGGTGACGAGCAAAAGCGTGTTTTTGCTGAACTCAAGCGCACGATCGGTGACGATTATGCCTCGCGCTCGGCAGACGCCTTGGAGCGCTTAATGCAGTTTGATTCCACGCCATGATGATCGCCGGTTGCGACGAGGTTGGTCGAGGGCCGCTAGCCGGCGACGTGGTTGCCGCCGCTGTTATTCTTGGCGACGCGACGCCCTTTGGTTTAGCGGATTCAAAAAAACTTTCCGAGAAAAAACGATTGCAGTTATTTGGCGAAATACAAGCACACGCACTGGCGTTTGGCATTGGACGCGCGAGTGTCAGTGAGATCGATGATCTGAATATTTTGAATGCTTCGTTACTCGCTATGAAACGCGCTGTGGTGGCAATGCATATTAAGCCTGATCACGTACTGGTAGACGGTAACAAGTTACCGAACTGGGAATACAGTGCTGAGGCAGTGGTGGGAGGCGATGGCACGGTACCCGCTATCAGCGCTGCATCTATACTTGCCAAAGTGACGCGAGATCAGGAGTTGATTGCACTCGATGCACAATATCCCGAGTATGGTTTCGCGAAACATAAAGGCTATCCTACAGCCCAGCACTTGGCGGCGATCAAGAAGTTCGGAGTTCTCCCTATTCACCGCCGAAGTTTTGGGCCCGTTGCCCGTTTGCTGGACGCGTAAATCAGGTTTTAATAGCGACTATGGATCCGACATTTGTTCATTTACGTGTTCACTCAGAATTTTCTCTGACCGATGGTTTAGTGCGCGTTGGACCACTCATGAAGTCGGTGGCTGCATCAGGTATGCCGGCGGTCGCGATAACCGATAGAAATAACTTTTTTGGCTTGATTAAGGCTTATAAAGCCGCCGAGCGAGAAGGTGTAAAACTTATCATCGGGGCTGACTTCGAGGTATTGGAGGAGGATGAGCGCCGCCATCAGGTGACGTTTCTTGCACAGTCCAGTGTGGGCTATCGAAACCTTACTTTGTTGATCTCGAGGGCGTATCAGGAAGGGCAACTGTTAGGTAAACCACTACTCAGACGCGACTGGATTTTGGAGAGAAGCGAAGGCTTGATCGCGCTGTCCGGTGGACGACAGGGTGATGTGGGTCAACATCTCGTCGCAGGACGAATCCCTGAAGCGAAAGCGGCACTTCAATGGTGGCTATCGTCTTTCCCCGATCGCTACTTTCTCGAACTTCAGCGGACGGGAAGGGAAAACGAGGAAGACTATCTGCACTGCGCAGTGGAGTTGGCGTCTGAAGTCGATTGCCCTGTGGTTGCAACCAATGAAGTGTGCTTTCTCACGCCGGACGAATACGACGCTCACGAAGCAAGAGTGTGTATAGGGGATGGTCGAACGCTAAATGATCCCCGTCGTCCAAGGAGTTTCTCGGACCAACAATATCTTCGCACCCCTGAGGAGATGCTCGCTTTATTTGAGGATATCCCAGAGGCAATAGAGAACACGGTACACATTGCGGCAAGGTGTACGACCGAAATTGAGTTAGGTAAGGCGTATTTGCCGGACTTTCCCACGCCTGAGGGTGTGAGTATTGAGCAGCACCTTCAAAATATATCCATTGAGGGGCTAGATCGCCGACTGGCAATGCTGGAGGTTGATGATGCGCAGATTTATCGCGATCGTCTCAAGTTCGAGCTCGATATCATCAATCAAATGGGTTTCCCCGGATACTTCCTCGTAGTTATGGATTTTATTCGGTGGGCTAAGGCGAATGGGATTCCCGTAGGTCCGGGTCGAGGGTCAGGTGCCGGCTCACTGGTGGCTTACGCGCTCGAGATTACCGATCTAGATCCGATTGAATATGACCTCCTATTCGAGCGCTTCTTGAACCCACAGCGCGTCTCGATGCCCGATTTCGACGTCGACTTCTGTATGGATCGAAGAGATGAAGTGATCGAGTACGTGGCGGAGACTTATGGACGTGATGCGGTTTCTCAGATCATCACGTTCGGCACCATGGCAGCCAAGGCGGTGGTGCGAGATGTCGCGCGCGTTCAAGACAAGCCCTATGCACTTGCGGACAAGATGTCCAAGCTCATTCCCTTTGAAGTCGGTATGACCTTGGAGAAGGCGCTCGAGCAGGAAGAACAACTGGTCAATCTGCTTGAGGAGGATAGCGCCGCTCAAGAAATTTGGGATATGGCCATACAACTGGAGGGATTGACTCGAAACGCGGGTAAGCACGCTGGTGGGGTGGTTATTTCACCGTCGCAGCTTACGGACTTTTCACCCTTGTTCTGCGACGAAGAGGGACATGGACTTGTTACGCAATACGACAAAAATGATGTAGAAGACGCCGGTCTTGTCAAATTTGACTTCTTGGGTCTGCGGACTCTGACGATCATTGATTGGGCGGTTGCGATGATCAATGAACGTGACGACATTGCAGGCCCTGTAGACATCAATCACATACCGCTAGATGACGATGGTGTGTATCGATTGTTACAGAGTGCGGAGACGACCGCCGTATTTCAGCTGGAAAGCCGCGGTATGAAGGAGCTGATCAAAAGTCTTCGCCCAGATTGTTTTGAGGACATTATCGCCTTGGTAGCCTTGTTCCGACCGGGTCCGCTTCAGTCAGGTATGGTCGAGAACTTTATTGATAGAAAGCACGGCCGAGAGCAAGTCTCTTATCCTGATGCGCAGTATCAACACGAGTGGTTACAGCCGATTTTAGAACCAACCTACGGCATCATTTTGTATCAGGAACAAGTGATGCAGATCGCCCAGGAACTTGCGGGTTATACACTTGGTGGCGCTGACTTATTGCGTCGTGCCATGGGTAAGAAAAAGCCCGAGGAGATGGCCAAGCAGCGCTCGGTCTTTGAGGAGGGCGCCAAGGCAAAAGGCGTCGACCCAACGCTTGCCATGAAGATTTTTGACCTAGTTGAAAAGTTCGCAGGTTATGGTTTTAACAAGTCGCACTCCGCTGCCTATGCGCTCGTCAGTTATCAGACGGCTTGGTTAAAGAAGCATTACCCCGCTGAGTTCATGGCAGCTGTGATGAGCTCCGAAATTGACAACACGGACAAGTTGTTAAGCCTGAGAGACGAGTGCAAGCGCATGGGCTTGACGGTTAAAGCCCCCAATATTCTGGAGGGCAAATTGCACTTCTCCGTGAATCCCGAGGGGGACATTGTCTATGGTTTGGGCGGTATTAAGGGGCTCGGCGAGGGCCCTATCGAAGATTTACTTAATGCAAGGGATGAGGCGAGCTTTTCCGATCTTTTCGATTTATGCAGTCGAACCGATCCGCGTAAGGTCAATCGCCGTGCGATCGAGGCGCTAATCAAGAGCGGTGCACTGGATGATTTGGGTGCTGAGCGCTCTGTCTTGATGTCCGCGCTCGATGATGCATTGCGGGCGGCTGAGCAATCAGCAGCTAATGAAGCGGCTGGTATGGGGGACCTCTTTGGCGAAGTGATGCCGTCTGCTGGTAACGGTGATCCCTATCGAGACCACCGCCGAGCTCGGAGTTGGACACTGCGCGAAGTGTTGGCGGGCGAGAAAGAGAGTTTGGGTAGCTTTCTCAGTGGCCACCCGATGGACGAATTTCAATATGAAATAAGAAAGTTCTCGCCTCGATCGATTAGAGAGTTGACTGCGGGTAGTAAGCAGTGGGTGGCTGGTCTCATTGTCGACGTGCGACTCGTCAAGACACAACGCGGAACGATGGCTGTGCTTCAGTTGGACGATGGCACGGGGCAGATTGAGGCCACCGCTTACAGCGAGGTTTACGAAAAGAACCGTGACCTGTTGGTCAAGGATCAAATCATTCTTGCTGATGGCCGTTTACAACTCGACGATTTCCGGGGTCAGCTATCGCTGCGCGCAAAATCATTTACGACGCTTGAGGCGGCCCGCAGTTCACGAGTGCGTGAGTTGAAGTTAGGGCTTCAAGCCGACTCGATTGAGCGGGGCGTCACATCAGAGTTGAAGCGCGCATTTTCAGCCCATGCTGGGGATTGCCCCATAGTGGTGGAGTATAAACAACCAGCGGGATCTGCCATGGTCAAGTTTGGTGATCGTTGGCGTATTACCCCAACCGATTCGCTACTAGATCAACTCAAAGAGTTGGTGGGACATGGTTCTGTCGAATTGGTTTACGAGCGCTAGCCGTTTAAATCGTCTCTTACTGGGATGCTTGTGCAGTGCCTTAATTCACGAGAGAGATAAGTGTGACAAGAGTTATTTTCCTCCCACTGATTTTGGCGCTGTTGGTCGTCAGCGGATGTTCTAGGGCACCCGCATGCGCTGGCGAGGGGGGCAGCTTCGGTGCACCGAGTGCGGGTTGTCTGGTTGTGGATCGGGGCGACGTATTGCTCGTACAAATTTTTGAGGGGACCTATGGTCCTCCGGGTGGCTCGGTTGATTCGGCGGAATCGGCACAATGTGCAGCCGAGAGGGAGACCTGGGAGGAGACCGGTGTTGCTGTGAAAGCTATCGACTTGGCGGCAAAATTCGATAATGGCTTTCATCTATATTGGTGCGATGTTGTAGGTAGCCGCGAGGTCTCACTAGGTCGGCCATTAGAGATTAAAAGCGCTGACTGGTATGCCCCGGACGATTTTTCTTCCCTGTCATGGCGTTTCGAGGGGCAGGGCAATACGATTGTTTCATTGATTCAGGATAAAACGTTATGACAGAGGTTGAATTACAGGCGGCAGCGTTTCGGCGGCTGGTTGCTCATCTTCAAGAACGCACAGATGTTCAAAATATCGATTTGATGGAATTGGCGGGCTTTTGCCGAAATTGCTTATCTAAATGGTATGCGGAAGCTGCCAATGAGGCAGGAGAGCCAATGAGTAAAGACGCGGCGAGAGAATATGTTTACGGCATGCCTTATGGAGAGTGGAAATCTAAATATCAAACACCACTAGACGGCTAAACCTTTACCGGGTGCACGCGCCGCTTGTGACACCGCCTATGTGGTTTCAATGTAAGACTCGATCCCGGGGCAGGAGCAAATCAGATTGCGATCACCATAGACGTTATCGACACGGTTTACTGGCGCCCAGTATTTCTCCGCTCTTAAGGATTCAACAGGCCAAACCGCTTGCTCGCGGGAGTAGGGTCTTTCCCAGTCGCTTGCTACAACCTCGTCAAGCGTATGAGGCGCATTCTTTAGCGGATTGTTAACGGGATCAAAGCGCCCATCTTCCACCGAACGAATTTCCTCTCTTATCGACAGCATCGCGTCGCAAAAGCGATCGATCTCAGCGAGCGACTCTGATTCTGTCGGCTCAATCATGAGTGTGCCCGCAACGGGGAAGGACATTGTTGGCGCATGAAACCCGTAATCAATAAGACGTTTCGCAACGTCTTCCTCGCTGATGCCCGTACGCTCTTTTAAAGGCCGAATATCAATGATGCATTCATGTGCAACGGTACCCTTACGCCCTGTATACAGCACCTCAAAGTGCCCCCGTAAACGCTTGGCAATGTAGTTTGCATGCACAATGGCAGCCCGACTTGCTTCGGTAACGCCCACTGCTCCCATCATTGCGATATACATCCAGGAGATAGGAAGAATAGAGGCACTACCGAAAGGTGTTGCTGAGATCACGTTGTTTGTAGCATCGAGGCCTTGCTGCGGCATAACGACGGAGGAGGCGAGATAAGGTGCAAGATGTGCTCCGACGCCAATGGGTCCCATGCCGGGACCGCCGCCACCGTGTGGGATGCAAAATGTTTTATGAAGATTTAGATGCGATACATCGGCGCCAAATTTTCCCGGTCCCGCAAGCCCAATCAGCGCATTGAGGTTGGCACCATCAACGTAAACCTGGCCCCCATGGTCATGAATAAGCGCACAAAGTTCGGCGATGGACGTTTCAAATACGCCATGTGTCGAGGGGTAGGTGACCATGATCGCAGCGAGATCCGATGAATGTTTCTCAGCTTTATTTCGGAGATCTTCCATATCGACATTGCCGCTCTCATCGCACGTGACGAGTACGACCTTCATTCCCGCCATAACGGCGCTGGCCGGATTTGTCCCATGAGCCGATGTTGGAATCAAACAGATGTTTCGGTGCGAGTCGCCACGGGCGCGGTGATATCGGCGTATAGCCATCAGTCCCGCGTACTCGCCTTGGGCGCCCGAATTGGGTTGAAGCGACATGGCGTCATACCCTGTACACTCCGTCAACCACGCTGAGAGTTCCCGAAGCATTTCGAGATAACCCTGTACTTGGTGCGTTGGCGCGAACGGATGTATCCGTGCAAATTCAGGCCATGAGACGGGCATCATTTCTGCGGCTGCGTTCAGTTTCATTGTGCAGCTGCCTAATGGAATCATCGCGCGCGTCAGTGAAATATCTTTGTTCTCGAGCCGCTTCAAATAGCGCAGCATTTCTGTTTCCGTTCGGTAATCATGAAACAGTGGATGCTGAAGATAGTCGATCTCTCTAGACAGTGAGAAGGGTATGGGCGATGACGCTTGTGCGACTGTGCCGCCGAACAGATCAATTAGCGCCTGAAGCTCCTCTTCTGTTGTCGTCTCATCGAGTGATATGCCCAGATGGTTTTCGTCAATACGACGTAAATTAAAACCCTCGGCCTCGGCAGATAGGACGAGTGCGTTGGCATCTGACGTTTCGACGGTGATGGTGTCAAACCACGTGTCGTTGATCACAGTGTGCTCGGAATTTTTCAGCGAGCTTGCGAGTCTGCTCGTAAAACCATGAACCCGATCGGCAATCGCACGCAGCCCTTCAGGGCCGTGATACATCGCGTAGAGCGCCGCCATTATGGCAAGTAGCGCTTGAGCAGTGCAGATATTACTTGTCGCTTTTTCACGACGGATATGTTGTTCACGCGTCTGCATTGCCATGCGAAGGGCAGGTCGACCTCTGCTGTCGATGGACACGCCGATGACTCGTCCTGGCATTGAGCGCTTGTACTCATCTCGTGTTGCAAAAAATGCAGCATGGGGACCACCAAACCCCATTGGCACGCCAAAACGCTGAGAGCTTCCGATGACGACATCGGCCCCCATTGAGCCCGGTGGCTTAAGGCGTGTCAGAGCTAGTAGGTCACTTGCTACACCGACGAGCATGCCCTTGTCATGACAACGCTGAATGACGTCGCTCAGGTCGCGGACATCGCCAAAAGTACCGGGGTATTGCACAAGTATACCAAAGGCGTCTTCAATATCCGCAAGAAGCTCGGGCTGCACAATTTTTATATCGATCCCGAGTGGCTCAGCTCGAGTTTGGACCAGCGAAATGGTTTGCGGGTGGCAGTCTTGAGCGACGACGAACGTCGAAGATTTTGATCGACGATTCATACGCTGCATCAGCGTCATTGCTTCGGCTGCGGCTGTCGCCTCATCGAGAAGCGAAGCATTGGCGAGAGGCATCCCCGTAAGATCAATAATAACCTGCTGGAAGGTGAGCAGTGTCTCGAGACGTCCCTGCGATATCTCTGGTTGGTAGGGGGTATAAGCCGTATACCAGCCTGGGTTTTCAAATACATTTCGGAGTAATACCGCAGGCGTGAGCGTGTCGTAGTAGCCCATACCAATGCAGCTTCGCATAACGGCGTTTTGATCGGCATAGCCGCGAAGTTTTTTAAGCGCCTGTGCCTCGCTGAGCGCCGGTAGTAAGGACAACTCTTTGGTTAGTTTAATGTTATCAGGAATAGCGGTGCTGATGAGGTCTTCAACGTTTGCAAAGCCAGCGTTGACTGCCATTTCGTTCTGCTGTGATGCTGTGGTTCCGATGTGACGTTGTTGAAAGTGATCGGTGACGCCCTGATTCAAGCCCGAGTCTCCTTAATAATTGAATGACGACCAGAATAGCTAAAAATCGTATCACTTCGAGCGCGTAGCAACGATTCAATCAACCGTGTTGTCATACTTATAAATAGTCTTTTTAGGTTTATTGATATGCGATTGCTTCGATGAACCACTCGGTTTCATGCTCGGGCGTTTGAACAACTACCGTGTCCCCCACGCTTTTGCCAAGCAGCGCGCGACCAAGGGGCGAGTCACAGCTTAGCAGCCCCTTTGTTAGGTCAAACTCGTCTGGACCAACGATCCGAAACAGATGGGTCTTTGCGTGCACGTCCTCGAGTGTTACCTGCGCGCCAAAAAAGACTTTTCCTCGATCTGAGGGCGGGTAATCCACAACGTGAAGCTCGTCTAGTCGTTTTTGTAAAAAACGCACGCGACTATCGATTTCACGCAAACGCTTCTTGCCGTAGATGTAGTCGCCGTTCTCCGATCGATCCCCATTTAAAGCGGCTGCATGAACCACTGCGGTAACCTTAGGACGCTCATCCTTCCATAGCATTGCCAGTTCGTCGCGAAGCTGTTGCGCTCCCTCTGGGGTAATATACGGTGAGCCTTTTGGGCGGGGTGGCCGATACCGCGACATATTTAATCCTCAGGCTTTCTTTTTTCAGTCGACGGGTAGATAACTAAATCTGATGCGGGTTTAGAGTTGGAATACACAATGTTAGAAGTGGATTTGGTAGTACTGCTGAGCCATGATGGTTAAAAGTAACGCAAGCAGATGCAGAAGCATATAGGGAGTCAGATGCGTCTTAAAGTTGCTGTATTTATGTGCCTTGTAGTCGGCGCAAGTCATCAAGGTCGCGCTCAAGAAAATTGCCCGCAATTGGAAGGCCGCTTTGAGCAAGGTGGCTTGGTGTGGGGGCAGCTGGATGAAAACAGGTCATTGAAGCTAAATGACCTCCCTGTGCCGGTGCTGCCTGACGGTACCTTTGTTGTGGGGTTTGGCCGCGATGCCCCTGCTTCTCCTACGCTTAAGATCGGGGAGGTGCTCAGTTGCGTCATCGATATTTCATCTCGTGAGTACAGAATTTCGCGGGTTGAGGGTGTGCCTCAACGGACAGTAACTCCGCCAGAGGCTCAGCTCGAGCGTATTCGCCGGGAGCGCGAGCGTGTCCGCGCTGCTAAAGCCCAACGCCTGGTAAGGCCAGACCTACTGATTGCTGTCAGAAAGGGTCTTGCATGGCCTGTGACGGGACGAATTAGCGGGGTTTACGGTAGCCAACGGTTTTACAACGGAAAACCCGGTAGCCCTCATTACGGTGTCGATATCGCACAACCCACCGGGACGCCGGTGCTCTCTCCCGGACCGGGCGTTATAACACTCGCCGAGCAGGATCTGTTTTACTCAGGCGGCACAGTCATTTTAGATCATGGATTCGGTCTGAGTTCGTCATTCCTCCATATGAGTCGCATCGATGTCAGCGTCGGTGACGAGGTGAAAACCGGCGATCCGCTGGGAGCTATTGGTGCTACTGGTCGTGCAACGGGCCCGCATCTGGATTGGCGCATGAGTTGGTTAAATCATCGGATCGATCCCCAATTGCTTGTTCCACCCATGCCTTAACCGCGATTACGGCGTATACTCGGCGCGCGTGAGAGGAGAAAAACGTGCTCGACAAAAAGTTACTTCAAATATTGGTCTGCCCTGTGACAAAAGCACCGCTGGATTACGACGAGGCAGCACAAGAACTCGTATGCAAGGCGAGTGGACTCGCTTATCCCGTTCGCGACGGCATACCTGTGCTGTTGGAGGGTGAGGCAAGAGTGCTCACTGCGGATGAAAAGTTAGGGTAACCCTTATGGAAGACACGATATTTGGAAAGATTACCCGAGGCGAAATCCCGGCGGACTTTCTGTATCAGGACGACAAATGTGTCGTTATAAAGGATATCTATCCGCAGGCGCCGACCCACGTTTTGATTATTCCAAGAAAACCAATCCCGATGCTGGCTCTTGCTGGTGAGGAAGATCAGGCACTGCTCGGTCACTTACTGATTGTTGCAGGGAAGGTCGCACGACAACTGGGTGTCGATGATGCATTTCGCTTGGTCATCAATAACGGAGAAGGTGGGGGACAAACGGTCTTCCATCTTCATTTACATATCCTCGCGGGACGTGACATGAAAGAAGGTGAACTTGCTCAAGGTTTGAGCCAATAGCCACCGTTCCTCAAGCAACCTTATCTAGAGATCTCAACATGAAAACCGCTGACATTAGAGAGGCGTTTCTCTCTTACTTTGAGCGTCAAGGACACACTCGTGTGCCGTCCAGCTCGCTGGTCCCTCACAACGACCCAACACTGCTTTTCACGAATGCTGGCATGAATCAATTCAAGGATACTTTTCTTGGTTTGGAGGCGCGCGACTACAACCGCGCGGTATCAAGTCAGCGTTGTGTTCGAGCAGGTGGTAAACACAACGACTTAGAAAACGTTGGTTATACCGCCCGCCATCACACGTTTTTCGAAATGCTAGGTAACTTCAGTTTTGGTGATTACTTCAAACGCGAAGCTATTAATTTCGCTTGGACCTTCTTGACCGAGGATTTGAAGCTCCCAAAGGATAAGTTGTGGGTCACTGTTCACATATCTGATGATGAGGCGGCACAAATTTGGATTGATGAAATTGGCGTTGATCCCGATCGCTTGTCACGGCTCGATGAAGATAACTTTTGGCAAATGGGTGACACCGGCCCTTGTGGACCCTCATCGGAGATATTTTTCGATCATGGACCTGATATTCCCGGAGGGCCACCCGGATCACCTGATGACGATCTAGATCGGTACATCGAGATTTGGAATCTTGTCTTTATGCAGTACAACCGCGACAGCGAGGGTACGCTTCATCCATTGCCGGCGCCATCGGTTGACACTGGTATGGGGCTCGAGCGCATCTCGGCCGTATTGCAGGGGGTTCACAACAACTACGATATTGATTTATTTAAGGCGTTAATTGCAGCGGCCGCCGAGGAATTGGGTGTCGACGATCACAGCCATACATCGCTTCGCGTTGTGGCAGATCATTTGCGTTCTTGTGCTTTCCTGATCATCGACGGTGTGTTGCCGAGTAACGAGGGGCGAGGTTATGTACTCCGTCGTATTCTGCGCCGTGCGATTCGTCACGGAAATAAGCTAGGCGCTACCGAGCCGTTTTTTGCCAACCTTGTACCCGCTTTGATCAGTGAGATGGGAGATGCCTATCCTGAGTTGGTGAAGCAGCAAGATGCGATTACCAAAGCGCTGGCGTCGGAGGAGGAGCAGTTTGCTCGTACTCTCGATAAAGGTATGGAAATCCTTACGCAAGCGCTGAGCTCGCTCGAGGGCAAACAGATCCCCGGGGATGTCGTTTTCCGGCTCTACGATACCTTTGGGTTCCCGGTTGATCTGACTAACGATATCGCGCGTGAACGCGGATTGGAGCTTGATGTCGAGGGTTACGACGCTGCGATGCAAGCGCAGCGAAAGCGCTCGCAGGAGAGTGGCTCTTTCCAAGTCGACTACCACAATGTCATCAACGTTGGGGGTGAAACCGAGTTTTTGGGCTACACCGAGACCGAGTCGACCTCCTCTGTTCAAGGCCTATTTGTAGACGGCGAGGCGCGCAATGCCATTACGTCTGGCGAATCTGCAGTCGTTATTCTCGATAGAACACCGTTCTACGGTGAGAGCGGTGGTCAGGTGGGTGATACAGGCTACCTCAGCACTGATTCGGCAAAGCTTGAGGTTCGCGATACGACCAAAGCTCAGGGGCACCATCTGCACCATGTGCTTGTCGTCGAGGGCACGCTGAATGCGGGTGATGAGGTCAATGCCATTATCGATGCGTCGCTACGGACCCGAATTAAAGCGAATCACTCGGCGACACACCTAATGCATGAGGCGCTCAGACAGGTTCTCGGAGAGCATGTTCAGCAGAAGGGCTCGTTGGTCGATGCTGATAAATTACGCTTCGATTTCTCGCACACTGAGGCAATGACAGCGGATGAGCTGGCGCAGGTTGCATCAATTGTTAACGAACAAGTGCGCGGTAATGCTGAGGTACTTACGCAGGAAATGGACATGGAATCTGCCATTGCGGCGGGGGCCACGGCCTTGTTCGGTGAAAAATATGGTGACGAAGTGCGCGTGCTGACTATGGGTACAGATCGCTTCTCTGTGGAGCTTTGCGGCGGAACGCATGTCACCCGAACAGGAGATATAGGCATTTTTCGAATTCAAAGCGAAGCCGGTGTCGCCTCTGGCGTGAGACGTATTGAAGCAGTCACTGGACTCGGTGCACTTGAAGATATTGCAAAGGCTGACCGAGCACTCGCTGAAGTTTGTGACGTGGTTAAAGCGTCGCCTGCGTCTGCAGCGGATAAGGTTTCAAACCTGCGGAAAGAGGTACGCGAGCTCGAGAAGCAAATTACACAGCTGAAGCAAAAGCTCGCAACCGGTGCCGGGTCTGATTTTACGGCAGATGCTGTTGCTGTTGGCACGATCAAAGTATTGGGTACCGTCATCGATGGCGCTGATGCCTCGACGCTCCGAGATACCCTAGACCATTGCAAAAATAAGTTAGGCTCGGGCGTCGTGCTGCTGGCAGCGATTGAGGGTGACAAGATCTCGCTTGTGGCGGGTGTCACGAAAGACCTTACTGAAAAAGTGCGCGCTGGTGACGTAATGAGAGAGTTTGCGGGTCGTGTCGGTGGTAAGGGCGGCGGGAGACCCGATATGGCTCAAGGTGGAGGAACAGATGTCAGCGCACTCGAATCTGCACTTGCCGATCTTCCCGCGTGGGTAGCTGATCAGCTCGCGTAGTACTCTCGAATAGTACTCTCGCATAGTACTTTCGCATAGTACTCTCGCATAGCACCTTCGATGCTACTAAGCTATGGCACCAAGCCATAGCACTAAAAAAACAAGGCGATATGAGCACTTTGCACGCTCATATCGCCTTTAAGTGATCTCCTAAACCGTGTTTAATACGCGCCTTTTCGACAACCCTTTTATTTGTCATGGCACTTATCGTCCAAAAGTATGGTGGAACCTCAGTAGGCTCGATCGAGCGCATTGAAGCTGTCGCTGATCGTTTAGCTAAGCATCATGACGCGGGCGATCAGCTCATTGTCGTTGTCTCTGCAATGTCTGGAGAGACAAATCGCTTGATAGCGCTGGCAGCTGAGATAGCCAGCGAGCCCGATCCGAGAGAGCTCGATATGCTGGTCTCAACGGGCGAGCAGGTATCGATGGCTTTACTTGCAATGGCGCTTCATAAGCGTGGTATCGATGCAATCTCTTTAAAGGGAAGTCAGGTTGCGATTAAGACCGATAGTTTTCACAGCAAAGCCCGCATCAAGGACATCGATAGTTCGCGTCTGCTTTCGGAACTCTCTGAGGGTAAAGTCGTCATCGTCGCAGGTTTCCAGGGGGTCGATGAGAAAGGCGAGACAACAACGTTGGGGCGCGGTGGTTCCGACACCTCAGCAGTCGCCTTGGCTGCCGCTGTAAAGGCGGCCGAGTGTCAGATTTATACCGACGTCGATGGTGTGTACACAACCGACCCACGGGTTGTTGATGGTGCAAAGCGCCTCGATAGCATCACTTTTGAAGAAATGCTGGAAATGGCGAGTATGGGTTCAAAAGTACTCCATTTACGGTCAGTAGAATTTGCTGGAAAGTATTCTGTACCTGTACGCGTATTAAGTAGTTTTAAAGATGGGCCGGGAACGCTCATTTCTGTAGACGAGGACAACCCTATGGAAGCTCCAACAATCGCTGGCATAGCATTTAATCGCGACGAAGCGAAACTAACCATTGTTGGGGTCCCCGATACGCCCGGCATCGCCTATCAGATTCTCGGACCGATTGGTGAGGCAAATATTGAGGTTGACGTCATCCTCCAAAACGTCGGCGATGCAGGCACCACGGACTTCACCTTTACGGTGTCTAGAAATGATTTGGCTCGTGCAGAAGCTATATTAGAAGCGCACATCGCTGAACTGGGTGCGCTAGAGTGGCGTTCTGACAGCAAGATTGCCAAGGTCTCTGTTGTGGGTGTCGGAATGCGTTCGCACGCTGGTGTCGCCGCGGCTATGTTCCGAGCGTTATCTGACGTTGGTGTTAACATTCAAATGATCAGCACCTCAGAAATTAAGATCTCGGTGATCATTGAAGAGAAGTTCCTCGAGCTTGCCGTTCGAGCGCTTCACTCAGCATTTGGCTTGGATTCTGAAGACACTGGCGATACCGAAAGCTGACGTGTAGTCTGGTTAGAGGTTGGACGAACAAGGACGTTAGTGATGCTGATATTGACCCGTCGAGTGGATGAGTCACTGTTAATTGGTGACAAAGTCACGGTTACTATCTTAGGTGTTAAGGGTAACCAAGTGCGTATCGGTGTGGATGCCCCAAGGGACGTCTCTGTTCAGCGTGAGGAGTTATTGGAGCAGAACCCTCGAGAGCAAGAGCCCATTCCGAGTCGAGACGACTGAGAGTCGTCGCTCAACCTCCCCGTAAAACAATCAGACCTTCATGGCCTCAACAATGGAAATATCGCAGCTAACGCCCGCCATTGGCGCTGAAGTTAGCGATGTCGATTTGCGCCAAATCAGTAGTGACCAGGCCGCAGAGATACGAGCAGCGTTGCTTGCGCATAAAGTTTTATTCTTCAGAGACCAAAGTCTGTCGCAGGAGGGGCACATTGCTTTCGCGCGTCAGTTTGGCGAGCTCGAGATTCACCCAGCAACCCCAAGCTCTCAGGAGCATCCAGAGGTGCTACACATAAACCATGGACCCGATTCCAAAGGAAGGGAGAATTTCTGGCACTCCGATGTGACCTGGCGCGAGAGACCCTCGCTGGGTTCAATCCTCAAAGCCGTGCAGGTACCGCCCGTGGGTGGTGATACGCTCTTCGCCAATATGGTCATGGCGTATGAGTTACTACCTGATGAGGTGAAGGATGTGATCACTGGCCGAGTAGCAATCCATGATATTGCCCGCGTCTTCGCAGGTCGGTTGAATAAAAGTGCAGAAGAGTTACGCGAGCGTTATCCGCCCACGGAGCACCCGATTATTAGGACGCATCCGGAGACGGGTGAATCTGTTCTTTACGTAAACACTGCATTTACCAGTCATATCAAAGACATGGAGAACAGCGAGAGTGCTAGGTTGTTGCGAAAGCTTTATAGAACGGCAGCGAACCCAGAAATCCAGTGCCGATTCCGATGGCAACCTGGCTCGTTGGCGTTTTGGGACAACAGAGCCTCACAGCATTTTGCCAACTCCGATTATTTTCCACAGGTGAGAAAGATGGAGCGTGTGACTATTGTGGGTGACAGGCCGTTTTGGCGTGCGGCCTAAAACGCTACCGATTGCTGTGCAAACGAATAATTTGTAGTGTTGAGATATCGCAATTCGTATGGGTTGTGATATTCTCGCGCGCTCGTTTTGTGACGCGCTCTCCGGGAGTGCCCAAAGACTTACATCGAGAGGCGTAAGCGACAGAATACGGAGAAGTGGCCGAGTGCTGACCGAGTGATCTAAGATCGCGAAGGAGCGCCCGAGTCACGAGGGCGACCCGAAGGGCGAGACGCAAAGCGTCGAGTAACGCGCTCCCCGGGAGTGCCCAAAGACTTACATCGAGAGGTGTAAGCGACAGAACACGGAGAAGTGGCCGAGTGGCTGAAGGCGCTCCCCTGCTAAGGGAGTATACGTTAATAGCGTATCGAGGGTTCGAATCCCTCCTTCTCCGCCAACTATCCAAATAAAACAAATTAAATCAAATGCTTAAAAAATAAATGTATGCTTACGTACACATGTAAGTGCGTAAGGAAAAACGCTCATTTAGTGCTTTCCATCCCCCCAACAACACGGCTCGCATGGCAGACCTATTAAGGTTTTATGAATTCGTTACCTTCGTTGACACAACGAGGTTGCTTTGATTTACGCTCATTTGACACACAAAAATTGGGGAGATGGCCGTGGAATATATCAATGCTGTAAGAGTTTGCGTGAAAGAAGGAAAGGTCGAGGAATTTGTATCCTTGAATCAGGATTTCCAGAGAGGTGTGGGCCAATCTAAGTCGTATTTGGTGCAAACTGGTGATCGCACATATTGTTGGGTGGGAGTCTGGGATTCTGAGCAGGCGCTAGTAGATGCACGTGATGAAATGATCAGCAATCTAGATACTGTTCGTCATTGTCTGGAAGATTTGGGGAATGGATTAGGCGTCACAGACCCGATTTCAGGGCCAGTCGCGTTAGAACTTGGTTAGCAAAGTATTAACCGGCTCCGTTAGCCCAGAAGTTCGGGGGGCGAGGCATTTACATCGCATCCGTTGCAACGAGGCTAGTGGGCGAGCAACGTGAGCAACGGGTTTACAAGATTTGATCGCTAAGATAGCTTGTCAGCTTCATGCTAGGAGAGCTTAAGAATGCGAGGGTAAGTCTTTCTCTGTGTAGTCGTTTTATCTGGTTGTGCAACTACCGAACCACCGCTTGGTAGGGTGCAGGAAGTATCCCTGCCTCCGGTAGGCATTACCCATACGATGGAGCTAGGTGATCCGTTAGTTGCGAAAATTAAGCGGACTACGTTTCCCTCCTACTCCGCCATCATAAAAGTAGGGGCCTTATGGTCCCTTTTTTATGAAGTTGAGTAGGCGGTATGATGAGAACCCCGGGCTTTTTCACATTCGACTCTGGGAGCATCTTGCAACGAGCCGTATAGTCGGTAGTCATCCATATTGAGAAGTTGCGAAAACATCTCGCACAGCGCACTGATTTAAGGTGTTTCCAGTCGATAGACCGTTCTAGCGACGCCAGAAAACATAAGGTTTTTGTCGTCTTCTGAAAAATTTGATGTCATTTTTTTAAAGGCATTCCAAAGCACGCGATAACTCACCGACAGACGATCTACCGGGAAATTACTCTCGAACATGCAGCGCTCAGGTCCAAAAAGGGCGATGGTATGTTGGTAATAGGGGAATTGAGCAGCGACAAACTCATCGGAGCTAGGAGGGGTTGCACGACCAAACCAGCCAAATCCGTTATCGGGCATGGCGAGTCCGCCGAGTTTCATAAACACATTTGGGCATGTCGAGAGCTCCGCGATATCAGATTTCCACTTCTCAAAGATGTCTTCACGACTATCGGCGAATGGCCCGACTCCCAAGGGTGTCCCAAAGTGATCCAGAATCATTGTGGTATTGGGTATGGCGCGTGCGAGAGCGATAAACTCGGGTAGCTGAAAGTGATACAGCCAAGTATCGAAGGTAAGCCCCCTTGCTCCCAGTTGTTCTACCCCTTTTCTGAATACATCCTCACCAAAAAGTCCCGCCTCGGCTCCCCCGGGAATAATCAGCCCCTCGATTCCCTCGGAGCAAGCGCCTGCTTGTCTGATGCCTCGGAAGAGCCCTTGGGCGGTCTCCTCATGGGCATCTAGTACGGCGTCGAGATTTTTGTCTCTTAGCTCGGCGCGTGCGACTAGACCGGCAATTTGCGTCTGACTCCCTTGCTCCCTAGCTCGTTTGGCCACATCGGTAATAAAAGCAGTTTCACCGACGCATCTCAGATGCTCTGGTCCCTCCTCATGGTAGGCGCCGCCACATTCCATATGCACTGTCTGCAAGACCTTGTGGCCGTCGGTTGTATCCGAAAGGAACTCGGGCAAGTTGTATCCCATGTTGGGCTGTGGCCAGAGATGGTGGTGCGGATCGACAATATCTCTATCTGGGTCTGTCACTTTTTCAATGACTTGATTAAGCCAAGCAGAATTCTGAAACATGGTTTCGCTTCCAATCACTCGCAGTATCGGATCTTATTCTAGATGGGATTTTCCAGACGGGCTTGATATAAATGGCTTTGATCCAAAATCGGCACGTTGTTTGCGAGAGCAATTCCGACATAAACCGAATTTTGGCTTTTAATAAATAAATGATCTCAACTTCAGACACACCCACTAGGCGTTTGTTGGAAACATTTTGCGCGGAGAGGGGGCTTAACGGTATTTTCCGGCGCAACGTTGAATCCTATTTTCTTGAATATGCCTCCCGACTCAGCGACCACGCAAAGGCTTCAAATAGACCCGTTATTATTGGATTAAATGGTGCCCAGGGGTCAGGTAAGTCAACGCTTAGTGAGCTACTTGCTGAGGTCTTGCCTAAAATTTTCGAGGTCGATTGTAAGGTCATCTCGATTGACGACTTTTATCTAACCAAGTCGCAACGTCGAAAGCTCGGTGCGTCTATTCATCCACTGATGGCAACGCGCGGCGTGCCTGGGACACACGATTGCTCACGACTAGCTAATGTGTTGGATGCTTGTGCATCGTTTTCATCGGCCGAAATTGCGGTCCCAGTATTCGACAAGCTGAGAGATGATCGCACCAGAAAGGTGCAAAAGATTAAAATTGGTGCGAATCCAACCGTGATTCTTTTCGAAGGTTGGTGTGTGGGTATTCCTCCTCAGGCGTCCTTAGACCTCGCAGTTCCAGCCAGCAGCTTTGAATTTTCGAACGACAACCTTGGGATCTGGCGTAATTATGTTAACGAGGCGTTGGCAACCACTTACGCTGATCTTTTCAGCAAAATCGACTCTCTCAGTATGCTTAAACCTCCCTGTTTTGAGGCGGTCTTGGATTGGCGCGTGGAGCAGGAGGTGCGCATGATTGCTAAGAGGAGAGCGACGACCAGTAACGACCCGATCAAAGGCATGAGCGTTAAACAAGTGGCGGAGTTTGTCGAAAACTTCAGGCGGTTAACCTGTCACGCCATGGCCACTGTTCCAAATATTGCCGATCAAACGTGGGTGCTCCAGGCGGACAGACTCATTCTATCCGAGGAGAGACGCAAATGAAGAGTTTGCCCGTTATTTATACAGATCTTGATGGCACCTTACTCGACCATGATACCTACCTCGCAGACGAGGCAAGAAATGTGCTGGGGCACTTAACAGCCAGCGACGTACCCATTATTCCTGTTACCAGTAAAACCTATGCTGAGGTTGCTCACTTCCGGGACTATATGGGTTTGAACAACGCCTTTGTCATCGAGAACGGAGCCGCGGTTTACGTCCCCAAGTCGCTCAATATTCGATGTCCGACAGGTAGCAAAATATTTGAGAATTATTGGGTGCGCGAGTTCGGAGTCAAGAGACAGGCGCTTTCTGACGTACTCGAAGCGCTGGATATGACGACGCGCTACCATTTCAAGTCTCTCAATGAAATGCCTGCGTCAGAAGTTGCAGAAATTACCGGACTCGATATCGCGTCTGCAAAGCGCGCTCAAATGCGTCTCTATTCTGAGACGATCGACTGGCGCGACTCGTCAGAATCACTTGAGCAATTTACTGAGGTACTCACCGATATTGGCTTCTCAGTATCGCGTGGAGGGCGTTTCGTGCATCTCATGGGACCAAACAACAAAGGCATTGCAGCACGTTGGTTTCATAATTTATTGAAGAGGGAGTGGACGCCGGATCTGGTCTCGATTGCAGCAGGTGATGCACCCAATGACAGGGAAATGTTGGAGTGGGCGGATATAGCTCTGCTTATGACCAATGATCGAGGAACAGCCTTGTCGCTGGAGCGCTCTGGTCCAACTCATGTTTCGGGTAGCGCTGGCCCCGGGGCATGGTCAACCGCAATTCAGGAAATTTTAAAAACCAATGGATGGAGTTTCTGATGGCTGACTTTTATCAAAGCCCACATATTGCAACGCTGCATAATTTACGGAGTCAGGCGACTGAGGAACTAGAGGCCCAACTGGTTAATTTTTCAGCAACCCGACCTTTGGGCCTTATCCTGCCCTCGCTCTATTCTGAACTCGAGACACCGGCAATGCCTTTGATTCGGTCCGAGCTAGAAAAAGTGCCATATCTTTCGCAGGTGGTAGTAGGGCTCGATCGGGCGGATCGAGACCAGTACGAATCGGCTCTGTCATTCTTCAAACCATTACCACAGCAGCATCGTGTATTGTGGCACGACGGTCCCCGGCTTAGAGCGATTCACACGGAGCTGTCGATGCGCGGCTTGGCACCTCATGAGCCGGGAAAGGGGAGGAATGTTTGGTATTGCATGGGTTACGTATTAGCAACCTCCCGAGTAGATGCGGTAGCTCTGCATGATTGCGATATTCTTACCTATGATCGGAGCCTTCTTGCACGACTTATTTATCCTGTGGCGCACCCGCAGTTCAGTTTCGAGTTCTGCAAGGGATACTACGCGCGCGTTGCCAGCGAGAAACTGAATGGTCGCGCCTGTCGGCTCTTGGTTGGCCCCCTGATTCATGCCACTAAACGTGTATTAGGTGAAAACGATTTTCTCAATTACCTCGATAGCTTTCGTTATCTACTGGCAGGTGAGTTCGCGTTTCGGAGAGACCTCTTGAACGACATGCGTGTGCCCAGTGATTGGGGGCTTGAGATGGGTGTGGCCGCGGAGATGTATCGGAATAACAGTACCAATCGTATTTGTCAGGTCGAGTTGACGGATAATTACGATCATAAACATCAAGACCTCTCAGCACATGATGCTATGCAGGGACTCTCACGCATGTCACTGGATATTACAAAGTCGCTAATCCGCAAATTGGCGATACAGGGTACAGTTTTCAATCAAGAAACCTTTAGAACTCTCAAGGCAACTTACTACCGAGTTGCTCTGGACTATGTCGAGAGCTACCAAAGAGACGCCATCATGAATGGCCTCAAATTCGATATCCATGCCGAAGAGCAGGCCGTTGAGGTATTTGCCACTAATATTCTTGAAGCGGGTAAGCAATTTCTAGAGCGCCCTTTGGATGCTCCGTTCATGCCCACATGGTCTCGCGTGGTCAGTGCTGTGCCCGATATTTTTGAGCAACTAATCGACGCCGTTGAAGAAGACCACAGAGAATTTTCATCAGGAATTTAACAAAGGCGTAGATTTTGAACCCTCCTAGCAACCAGTGGCAATACCGGGTCAAGCGTCTTGCCGAGACACTGTATGGATCTCTTAAGGATCTTGATATTGATGCTTTATGCCTCTCTCTTAATGAGGCAATAAAGCCAAAAGCAAAAGCAGAAAACTCCAATGCACGAGAGGTTGAATTATGGGATGAATCGGATATTGCACTGGTTACCTATGGAGACTCCATTCTTTCGGAAGATGAGAAGCCGCTGAGCGTCCTTCATCGGTTCTGCAAAAAACATTTCTCAGGTTATGTTTCCTGGGTACATATCCTGCCATTTTTTCCTTGGACATCTGACGACGGTTTTTCGGTTCTGGATTACTCCACCGTCAATCAAGCGCTGGGTGAATGGGAAGACATAGAGGCGATTGGCCGAGACTTTAAAATTATGGCTGATCTAGTACTCAATCATTGTTCGAGTCGCTCTGTGTGGTTTGAGAACTTCAAAAAAGGACTGTCTCCTGGCAGAGGATTCTTTTTCGAAGCTGACGATAATTTCGATGTGTCAAAAGTAGTGCGTCCAAGAACAAGCGAGCTACTACAAACCGTTATCACGCATGAAGGTGAAACCAAGGTTTGGTGCACCTTTAGCCACGATCAGATTGATTTTGATTTTTCAAATCCAGAGGTGCTACTCGAATTTGTTCGGATCATCCGACTCTATCTCGATCAAGGCGTGCGCGTATTCCGGTTGGATGCAGTGGCATTTACTTGGAAACGCTCGGGCACTACTTGTATTAACTTGCCCGAGGCGCATGACCTTGTTCGTCTATTGCGAGCACTCATAGAAGGGGTAGAACCCAAGGCTGTCATCATTACTGAAACCAACGTACCCAATATCGAAAATCTAGCGTATTTCGGTCAGCGCGATGAGGCGCATTGCATCTACAACTTTGCGTTGCCACCGCTAATGGTTCACACCTTATTGGCGGGTGACTCCTCGCGCATGACGCGTTGGCTAATGAGCATGCCACCGGCGATTGTAGGTACGACTTACTTTAACTTTATTGCGTCTCATGATGGCATTGGACTGAGGCCCGTTGAGGGGCTCCTTAGTGCCGCCGAGCTTGAATCTATGTGCGAACAGCTGCAAGCCAATGGCGCTTTGCTCTCATGGCGCGAGTTGCCCAGCGGCGAGAAGAGTATTTATGAGGTTAACGTTTCCCTGTTTGACGCTTTGAGATTATCAGATGGGAGTGATGCCGACACCATCGATCGGATGATCCTAGTGCACGCAATATTACTGGGGTTGGAGGGAATTCCCGCTATTTACCTGCACAGTTTTTTGGGTACACGCAACGACGAACAGCGCGTGCTTCATACTGGTCACAACCGTGCTATTAATCGCCATCAATGGCATCTTGATGCGCTGAACGAACAACTAAATGATCCTGCTAGTTCTCATTTTCAGTGCCTTGAGCGCATTAAGGCCCTGATCTTGGTACGTCGCTGGCAGCCCGCTTTTCACCCAAATGCCACGCAATTTACGCTGAACTGTGGACGCGCCATTTTCGCTTTTTGGCGACAGAGTCCAGACCGGCGACAGAGCATTTTTTGTTTGTACAATATAAGCGCGGGAGAGACGAAGATACCGATGGTTTCCTTGAACCTAATCGGCTGCGATACGTGGATCGATTTAATAACCGGGAAGGCTTACACAATTGATTTTCAGGATCTCACTCTGGCGCCCTATCAAGCCCTATGGTTGAGTAACTTTAATGGTGAGAAGGGTCGCTAATAGGGTCTCTTAAAGCCTTCTCGCTAATCTGTCTTTCTTTGGTAGCCTGCGATAAATGTTGTTTTACCTGTGGCATCTGTCTGGTTCGACCATGCCAATGTGTGTGATGATTTACAGATGCTTCCAGTCGCTTTTTTCTTCGTTGCCATTATCTACTCTGCCGTTGGTTTTGGTGGCGGGTCCACATACATCGCGTTGCTGGCACTCACGAATCAACCGGCGGAACTTGTCCCATTGATTGCCTTGCCTTGCAATATTCTTGTGGTGGCCCTGGGTAGTTACTTCGCGGTGAATCGACGAGATTTTGATTGGCGGATGGCGATTCCATTTTTTATTTTTTCCGTGCCGATGGCTTTTATTGGCGGCATTCTCCCAATCGATGCGAGTCTCTATTTCCTGCTTCTTGGATTGAGTCTCTTCGTCGCCGGCGTGAGCTTGTGCATTCGCCTTGCGCCCGATGACAAGGTTGTTGCTGCTACATCTTGGCGTCTCGCTGCAGTCATTGGTGGAGGACTTGGATTTCTCTCGGGTATGGTTGGTATCGGCGGTGGTATTTTTTTGGCTCCGATCCTCCACCACTTGCGATGGGCGTCGAGTAAAACAATCGCGGCCCTATGTAGTTTCTTTATTTTAATTAATTCCCTCAGTGGGCTCGCGGGTCAACTTTCAAAGACTGGAATTGATCACGCGTTGCTTCAGATTTCCACTGGCCTACCTTTGATGGCGGCGGTCCTTTTCGGTGGTCTTATCGGGGGGCGAATGGTTATCGAGGGCATAGTGCACCAACGCGTGGCGCAACTCACCGGCTTACTGGTGTTGGTCGTGGGCATTCGGCTACTCTGGGCGTGGTCGTCCTACGTTCAAGGTTAACCAAGTCGCGCCGGAGTGGTCGCCGTATGATTCAACCGCAGGATCAAAAATTCACCGTTGCTGAATTGCTGATGTTTGAGTTGATCGGTCATGTATTTTAGGACTTTCAGTCCCAAGTCGTCGGGGTTTTCCGACGTATCTATATTTCGAAGTTTGGTTTCGACATTAGCGTTTGTCTCACCGCAACGTATTTCAAGTTCCGCGAAGTCTGCTGCGGCACGTAGCCTCAATTCGACTTCATCAACACCCTCTGGTGTATTGCTCAACATATAAACGAAGGCTTCCTCGGTAGCGAGTAAGAGCCGATTTAAGTCCTCTCCACGCCAATCCGATTCGCGTGCTTTTTCGGTCACGAAGGCTAATGCTCCCCTAAGGCCCTCCTGGGTCAACGCTTGTGTATTTCCCACTTGGCGCTTGTTTTTTAGCGAAACCAGCCAGCTGAGTAATACCGCTGCGATACCACCTGCAGTCATACCGTTGTTTAGGAGATCAGAGAGGTAGTTTGGCAACAGCCCATCGAAAAGTTGCTGGTTCTGAAAGCCAATGCCTAACCAGAGCGCTAGGCCGAATACGATTCCATTATCGAACGACATTCCTTCTGACATAATTAGGCGGACGCCGTGGGAAAATAACAGCACGAGAAATACGATGATGAAGGCACCGGCAACCGGGGCTGGAATGGCCTGCAATAAAGCAGAAAGCTTAGGAACAAAAGCCAGCCCCAGTAAAATAATGCCGCCATATAAGCCCACTTTGCGCGATGCGACACCCGTCAGATCGACGACGGAGATAGAGGTCGAGTAGGTGGTGTTGGGTAAGGTTCCCGCGAGACCACTGAGAAAGTTCCCTAAGCCATCTGCATTTACTGCACCCTGCACCACGCGGTAATCCGTTGTTTGAATTCTTCGACTCGAAATATCCTGAATAGCGATCCCGTCTCCGAAAGTCTCCAGTGCGCCAATGACAGTCACGATGATGAAAGACGGTAGAAGCGTCCAGAAAGCGGTATCAAAATTCATATTCAGCCCGGGCCAGGGCTGATCAGGTAGGCCGATCCATGACGCCTCGGCAACGCTGCTAAGGTCTGTAAGATTCAGCGGCCATGCGACGAGGAAACCAATAATAATGCCCACAAGCGGCGCCCATAATCGCGTTTTTCCCGATGTGTAGAAGCTGAGCAAAAGAATAACGATAAGTGTGACGATTGCAGTGATTGCTGGTGCAGTGTCAAAAGTATCGAAGCCATCAGGAACGGCGGATACCATGGTGAATCCAATGGGCATGACCGTGACGGCAATCAGGCAAACAACGGTGCCACCAACAGTTGGGTTCACGACAGCTCTAAACCAAGAGAGCTTTGCTGCAAAAACGAACTGGACCAAGGCCGACGCCAACACCAGGGAGCCAAGCAGTGGCAGGCCTCCCGCGTCGAGAGCGGCAATCGAGACGGCAAGGAACGCACCCGATGTTCCCATAAAGAGCACATAACCCGCGCCGAAGTTACCGATGGGACGCGCTTGTAAAATGGTTGTGAGACCGCTGATCGCGAGCGCGGCAAAAACGACCCAGTTACCCCATGTATCAACGAGCCCGGCAGCGCTGAGGGCGATGATGGGTGTGAGGGTTATACCGGCAAGAATGAGCGCTATAGTCTGACCGGCAAGCGTCAGAGAGACCGATAGCGGCGGATTATCATCCACCTCGTAAACCAGGTGTGATGTTGCTGGGTTCAAGTCACTCATGGCACCCCCGGAGAGCTAAACGCGTATGGTTTTTGAGACTGTTGTTTGATTCAGGCTGTCTCGGTGTTCGTAGTGGATGTTGTCCATAACTGATCGAGTGAGATGAATGCCGAGACCGCCTACCTTGCGTTCGTCGAGTGATAGGCTCAGATCAGGTTCGTCTGAAGCCACTGGATTAAATGCCTGACCGTTATCTTGAATTTGAAGAGAAACAATCACGCTGTCTCCTCTTTTACTCGTGAGTGTTAGCCGCACATCGCAGGGGCTGCCATCTGTATCCTCGCCGTAGCTCGCGACGTTCACAAAAAGCTCCTCCAGAGCGAGCTCAAATGGAAAGCGCTCCGCTTCGGCGAAATGGTTGTCAGCCCACCAATCGGCAAGAAACCTCTGTGCTGCCGCAAGTTCTGACGCCATCCCTTTTAGGTCAACGGACGACATAAGAGTATGCGTTACTGCCCTAGGGCATCCTCTAGGGTCTTGTGCAGAGGCACAATGCGATCAAAGCCGCTTATCGTGAAAACCGATTCAACGTTACTATCGAGTGCACAGGCTGAAAATGTGACGCCTCTGGCTTCTGCTGCCTTTGCGCCTACAAGGAAAGCACGCAGCCCCGCGGATGACACATATTCCAATGAAGCACAATCAACGATGACGCCGCTGGTACAACTAGCCACCGCCGCTTCAATCTCAGCTTGTGCCTCAGAGGCTTCGTCAAACCCCAGACGACCGCATGGGCTGATAATGGTGATGTCACCCTGTTCTTTTTTTACGATTTCCATACTGTCCTCAAACTAACAATAAAATTTAAATGGGATAGGGGCTGGCGAGCATTGCTCGTGCAATGGCTTCCTGCTCTTCCTGAATGGCGAGCTCAACGAGTCCCGCTGTGAGGTCTAGGTTGCTCACTTGCTCTAATCGCCCTTCGAGGCGCGCGATTTCGCTGGTTGATAGGAACGCCTCTAGCAGGCCACCCACGCGGGCAAGACCAATCAGAACTGAGTCTTCCGGCGATGGGATTGAATCACCGAGTAATGTCTCCATGATCCGCAACTTCGCTTCTTTTTTCTCGGCGCCATCAACAATTGGATATTTTCGAGATGACAGCACCCAGAGGAAGCGGCTTTCCTCCGACTTCAGAATACCTTGGTCGCACAGAGACTTTAGTGTGAGTCTCGTAATTTCCTGAAAGTCTTCTTGCAGGTGTGACAGCCAAAACCGGAGTCGTTGAGGCGTACTGTGTTCGCTCAGACGCTCCATCACGAGTGTGAGTGCGGGATCTTGAGTAGTACCACGTGAGACGATCCGCAATTCATCCGGATCGACCTCGATCACGTCTTTAAGCGCAAGTTCTATTAGGCAGGCGCCCACGAAAGCGAGTCGAAATGTTGACGTGCCGGCAGTGAACTCAATGTCGCCATCGTCGTTAACAGCCAAAAGCAGCATTTCTTGATGGAGCGATAGCATGCGTGATCTCCTCATTTAGTCGGAACAATTGTGCGAGGAAAGCGCGTACTTTGCTAGCCTTATAGAGGACAGTTTAAAGATTAAGCTATGCTAGCAGGTAGAGAAGCTCAGAGGTGTGTCTTAGAGGTGTGTCCTAAATGGCGCAGATGACGCTGCCAACGCGCGTATTTTTGATTACTACCGCTATCATGTCGGTGTCTTTGCTCGCAGTGCTTCTTGTCACCGGCATTCTCGCGAGAACCTCCGTTATTGACCAAGCCACCAGCGATGTTGAACTGCTCGCTGAAGTTATTGAGCGGACCATTGAGCGCGATGCAATGGTGCCTAATGCAGTTGAGAAGCTTGTTGGCGAGGATATGGCGACAACAGCTTCTGCCATCGCAGGTTGGGTCGCAGCTACGGACTCCAGTGAGTTAACACAGGCGCCCTTGCGCGGTCAGTTCAAAGCCCTCGTCGAGCGAACTAATCTAGATGAGATCTGGGTGACTGACGAGCAGGGAAATGCCTTTCTAACTACAGTCGACGGTGTTGATTTCACCTTTAACCCCTCGCCCGAAGTTCAACCTCAGGCATCGCAATTTTATCCGCTGCTTCAGGGTGAAGTAGCTCTGGTTGTTCAAGAGACACGTAAACGAGAAATCGACGATCGTTGGTTTAAGTACGTTGGTGTTGCCGGTATTGATTCCCCCAGAATTGTGCAGGTAGGCAGGGAGGCCAGTGACATAAACAGTTTTCGAATGGCACTGGGTATTTCGGATTTGGTGCGAACGCTCTTGGGGCAATCGTCAATTGAAGCGATTTACATTGCCGATCAAAATCTCGTGCCACACCGAGGCGATGACATACACATGCTTGGTTTATCGGGTTTTTCCTCGCCCGAAAAAGCACTCATGCAGCGGATGTTCGCAGAGGGTGCGACAGTCACTGAAATAGATGGCGACTCGATCAATGTCGCCTCGCCGATTCGGACATTGGGCTCCTCGTTGCTCGGTACAGCCTCAGAGGGCGCCTTCTATGTATCACTGTCACGCGCAGAGCTGGATGAACTGTTGGCGCGGATTCTTCGCGTGTCCTTATTACTGTTGGTTGCGGGCGGTGTTTTTGCCGTATTGGTGAGTTACGCGGTATCAAAACGTGTAGCGACACCCATTTGGGAGCTCACAAAAGCAGCAACGGCGGTGCAGCGCGGTAACTATCGCTACGTTGAGCGTTTAGGTTCAGACGAGACTGATGAGACTGAGCTTGGAAGGTTGAAGCGTGTGTTTCAGGACATGGCATCTCGCGTTGAGATAAGAGAACAGGAACTTGACGGCTTAGTGCAGGCGAGGACTGAAGAGATCCGAACAAAAAACCGTCTCCTCGAGAAGTCTCAAGCAGTGATAGAAGAGCAGTTATTGCTGGCAAGAGAGTTGCAGCAAGCCACGCTACCCTCTCAGTTTCCAGCGCCAGTTGATGCATTGACCGGAGCGGCTCGCATGAAACCCGCGTTACAGGTCGGCGGCGATTTCTACGATAGCTTCCCTGTTGCCGGGGGGCGAATTGGCGTTGTCATTGCTGATGTCAGTGGAAAGGGAGTGGCCGCAGCATTTTTTGCAGCCACGGCCAAAAACGCCCTACGTGAGATAGCCTTGATCGAGCCCTCACCTGCCGCGGCGCTGACGCAAGTGAACGAGACTTTGCTTGAGCAAAATCCTATTTTGCTGTTTGTTACCTTGAACTACGCCGTTTTTGATGTGGTGTCGAAGCAGGTGACTTTTGCCACTGCAGGTCATCCCTCACCGATCGTGAGTAATGGCGCAGGTAAAACTCGTCGTATTGATTGCCCACAAAATCCAGCACTTGGCATTGTGTCCGGCTTGGTGTGGGAGGAAGTAATCTTTCAGCTCGAGGCCAATGAGAGTGTTGTCTTTTTCACAGACGGAATTTCGGAAGCTGAAAACAGCGAGCATGAAGAATATTCCGAGGAAGCATTTGAAGCTTTGTTGGAGTCTCTTGACACCAGTGATCCCGAAGCGCTCTTAGATGGCATTTTCCGGCAAGTTAGTCAGCATGCGGGTGACGCCCCTCAGTCGGACGACATAACCGCTGCGGTCGTCGCTTTTACGGACGACACGAGGGCTACGGCTGACTAATACTCGTCTCGTCTAAGGCAGTTTTGCGGAAGTGATGAACTGTGAGAAGCGCTCGCACCAGACAACAACGGCCGCGTAGTCTGATGGATTAATGTTGCTCACGTTATCGATGACAAAACCATCGAAGGTCTTAATTGACCCGGCTTGGACTGATTGCTCTTTAATGCGCCAAAACGCATCTTCCGTTTCCACATATTCGGGAGTGAAATACAGCCGGTAATCTGGCCCGGGCGCCATTTCACCTTCGAAGACGATCGTATTGTCGTACATTTTGATGACGCCTTCTCCCCAATGGAATAGGTCGCTGTCCTCACGGTCTCGCTCGAAGCGGGCTTCGAATGCCGGCCCTGACAGTTGGGTCGCTTCAAACTCAGCAATATTGGGGGTCTCGGGCTCAATCAATATCGGCAGTAAATAAATCCCCAAGGCAAACCCGACCAAAAGGGCGCCTGCGTGCGTGCCCGCCAAGATAATTTTTCTCATTGTTCCCCCAAATCTTGACTTGCCTTGTACGCTTCGTTCCAATCTTTACTCGTTGGATGTAAGCACGCGTCATTAAAAGAGTGCCACGCCGCCTGCCTGCGTTGCAATGAACAGTAAGTAAAAATCTCGACCATTCGTCGACTGGAGAAGTCCCGAGATGCATTTGATCGCAAAGTTAATTGTCTTGTCAGTGGCCGGCTTATGCCTGTCCGCACTCGCCAATCCCCTCGAGGGCTACAGAGCACTGGATCTTACACACGCTTTCGATGAAGACACGATTTATTGGCCGACTGAGAAAGGATTTCAGCACGACAAGCAGTTTGAAGGGGTGACTGACGGAGGCTGGTACTACACAGCGTATAGTTTGCATACGGCGGAGCATGGCGGCACCCACCTCGACGCACCTATTCACTTTGCGGAAGGTGCATGGACGACCGATGCCGTTCCGCTGTCGCACCTGATGCTGCCTGCTGTAGTTGTGGATGTGACGAAGGCTGCTAGCGAGAACCGAGACTATCTTCTTACCGCAGATGCTCTACAGACTTGGGAGGCTATCCATGGTCGTATTCCCGAGGGTGCCGCGGTTCTCATGAATACCGGCTTCGCTAAATATTGGCCCGATTATGAACGCTACATGGGAACGGCCAAGCGAGGTGTCGATGCAGTTGCGGAGCTTCATTTTCCCGGTTTCTCGGAATCGGCGGCTCGATTCCTCGCTCAGGAGCGACGTGTGGCAGCAGTGGGTCTGGATACGCCAAGTATTGATTACGGACAGTCGAAGGACTTCATTGCGCACCAGATTCTCTATAGCGAGAACATCGTGGGCTTTGAGAATATTGCATCAATGAGCGAGTTGCCCGCTACGGGCGCGTGGATTATTGCGCTGCCTATGAAAATCAAGGATGGGAGTGGTGGCCCACTGAGAATCGTTGCTCTCGTTCCCACAACCGGGAGTGGCCAATGAAGGCGGAGCGAATGCCCAAGTCGCAGCAGAACGTATTCGGTGAGCCTATTGAGCTTTGCTGTGAGGATCCGCTGACAGGTTTTTACAGAGATGGACACTGCAATACCGGTCCCAATGACTTGGGGACACACACGGTTTGCGCGCTGATGACCTCGGAATTCTTGGACTTCTCAGCATCTGTGGGCAATGACCTCAGCACGCCACGTCCCGAGTTTGGGTTTCCGGGCTTGGTTGACGGTAACAAATGGTGTTTGTGTGCGCTTCGTTGGGAGCAAGCCCATCAGGCGGGCAAAGCACCCAAATTATTTCTCAGATCAACCAACATTGTCACACTGAGAGCCATCCCACTCGAAGTGCTGAAGCCGTACGCCTTGGACTTGCTGTAAGTCGTCATTAGAAGCCAATTTTTAACTGTTTTGGAGGATGGCGCGTCTCACTGGTCTACTGATAGTCTCGCGCCCTCAGCGAACGCCAATAAGTAGAAGTTGCCGGTAGCTTAGGGTCGATCACGCGTATCCGACAGCATCGACGACGTGGGGGAAATATGAAACTAGCACGAGTAGCTGGTGCTTTGGGTGCCGAAGTGACGGACTTTGATGTGGGTACCGCCCTCGTCAATGGTGAGGGCCCACTCATTCGTAAGCTTTTGAACGAGCATGAGGTACTTTTCTTTCGCGATCAAACGCTGACGCCGAGCGAGCAACGTGACGTGGCTGCTCTGTTTGGTCCGCTGCAAACCCATCCAGCTTACGGCACGGTCGATGATATTCCTGAGGTCATGTTGTTGGAGAGCACACCAGAGAAGCCCTCAAAGATAGAGGTATGGCACTCGGATATGACTTTTCGTCTGCACCCACCCTCAGTCACAGTGCTCAAGGGGGTCACCATACCCGAGGTGGGAGGCGACACACTTTTTGCGAGTATGACCTCAGCCTATGACGGTTTATCAGAAGGCATGAAACGTTACCTCGAACCGCTTGAGGCCGTCCATGATTTTTCTAAGGGTTTTAAAGAGAGTCTCGCCGAGCCCGGCGGCAGGGAGCGACTCGCTAGTGCGCTTGCTGACAACCCGCCTGTGCGCCACAAAGTGATCCAAACCCACCCAGAGACGGGCAAAAAAGCGATTTTTGTCAACGCACTTTTCACTTCGCACATCGAGGGATTGGCACCGCTCGAATCTTCAGAGGTTCTCAGCTTTTTGTATCAGCATGCCGTCTTGCCTGAGTATACCTGCCGACTGAAGTGGGCTGTCGACAGCTTGGTGCTCTGGGATAACCGAAGCACTCAACACAAGCCAGTCAATGATTTCCTACCAGCTAGACGCGCCTTGCACAGAGTGGTCAGCGAGGGTGACCAGCCATACTAATTAGGCTTTATGGGACGCGATGTAGTCGTTGAGTTCACGCTTGACCATCGGTGCAAAAAGATAGAGCGCGATCAGATTGGGAACGGCGACGACGAAGACCATGGCGTCTGAGAAGTCCAGCACAGCGCGCAACTCCAGAATACAGCCAAGCACCAAGCAGCCCAAGAAGAGGAGTTGAAAAAACAAGGTTCGTTTGCGGCCAACGCCAACGAGATAATTCCAAGCGGTGAGTCCGTAATACGACCAGGCAAGCGCCGTGGAGAAGGCAAATAGCACAGCGGCAAAGGCGATGAGGTAGGGCGACCATGATATGTGGTGTGAGAAGGCTGCAGAAGTCAGTTCGATACCGGCGAGCTCGCCACCCATCATGCCATTTGGGATGGCGGTAGTGAGAATAACCAGAGAGCTAAGGGTGAGTACCACCATGGTATCGATAAAGGGCTCGAGTAACGCGACGAGCCCTTCAGAGGCGGGCTTTTTGGTCTGAACCGCTGAATGCGCGATCGATGCGGTGCCAAGACCTGCTTCATTGGAGAATATGGCGCGTTGAAAGCCATAGATCATCGCTCCGATGCCGCCTCCTGCCATCGCGTCGAGGCCAAAGGCACTTGCAAGGGTTGATTGAATGGCGAACGGAATATGCTCCCAGCTCATGGCAATAACATAAAGGCATCCTAGGATATAGGCACTTGCCATCACAGGAACGATTACGCCCGCGACTCGAGCGATTGACTTCACGCCCCCTAAAACCACGGCGCCTACGATGGCAGCAAGAATCAAACCAAAGATCACCGGGTTTGAGCCGACTACGCCATCGCTGCCACCGGTAACCACCACCATCTGCGAATACGCCTGGTTTGACTGGAACATATTGCCTGTACCGAGACAACCAATGACCAGTGCCGCTGCGTAAAACATCCCCATCGATCGTCCCATCTTGGGCCACTTGCGATCGCTGAAGAAGGCGTCCAAATAGAACATGGGGCCACCCAATACACGACCATCTTCCGTTATGCGCCGATACTTTACACCGAGCGTACATTCGATCGCCTTTGTCGACATGGAAAGGAAACCAGCGAGAAAAAGCCAGAACGCGGCCCCCGCGCCTCCGATGCTAATCGCAATGGCAACACCACCTATATTACCGACACCCACGGTGCCAGAGATAGCCGTGGCAAGTGCACGAAAATGGCTAATCTCACCTTCGGCTTTTTGATCAGAAAAATCGCCTCTGATATGTCTCACGGCCAACCAAAATCCCCGAACGTTTACGAAGCCGAGGTACAGCGTGAAGAAGAGGGCTCCCGAAGCGAGCCATGCGACAACCAGCGGAACATTCACACCGAAAATGTTTACTGAGAAAAATATGACGTTCGACAGCGCAGCAGCTAGGGGTGTCAAAAAGCTCTCGATTCCGGCGGCGAGGGTATTCATGAGGCACTCCTTATTTTTATCTGACTGACTTTGATAGCTGTCTTTGTCTGCTCATTTCGAAAAGAGCCTAATTATCTTCGTCGATGAGGCGTTTATTTCGTTGCGCGAACTTCTCTTGCCGCTCCTAAGGCGATACCCACAGGTATCCAAAAAACCTCATCAGTAAGAGCGTACAAAACGACGCCAAATACCACTCCAAGGGCCATTGAGACGCCTTGCGGACGTGGAGATTTCTTATTATTCATAGGCGAACTGTTCTGTGTATTTATAGCCCCAGCGCTGTTACCTTGAGGTGCTCACTCTAAGGAGTCAAGTATCAGTGGTGGCGTGTCACAGGTGGTGTGTTAAAAGTTGGGCTATTGGAAGAGCGTAGTTTGAAGACAGGTGATCATTCGAGATACAAAAAGCCGGTCATGAAAGTGGTCAATCGTCTTGTCCTCAGCATCGCTTGGATTAATTTTCTCTTGGCGATCATCGGTGTTCTTAAGTTTGTCCCCCTCGCGATTGTAGCCTTTCAAGCAAGGTTTAGTGCGAGCAATGATATCGCTTGGCGATGGTCCTTAGACCTCGTGTCGGACACGCATTGGATCTTCCTTGTGTGGTTAGTTGTTTTGCTTTGCTTAAAAAAAATATCGAGTCGAAGCGTCATTTTTCCGTGGAGATCATGTGGGGGGTAATCTGAACCAGTAATATTGCAACGATCTACAAAATTGGTGATTCACGCGAGAAGGGTCTCAGCGTTGCAAGCGTGTTGTCGGCTATGTGTTGCCGCCGGGGTTGGTAAAACGGCGTCATGTTTCATACTTTGCAGTCTCGCGGTCTTGCATTTAATCCAGTCATCCTATCGGACGATGTCTTTCATCTGAGGCTTGGCGGATTATTACTGCAGTAAAACAATGGATAACTAAAAAAACAGAGAGGCGCCAAATGAAGTCTAGTAAAAATCTATTTCTTAGTACCGCCGTGCTCACGGCGACGGCCACCTCGTCAGTAGCATGGTCACAAACGGTGCTAGAGGAGGTCATCGTGACCGCTCAAAAGCGTGAGCAATCCTTACAAGACGCACCTCTAGCTGTGACGGCTTTTGGTGCTGAGGATGTCGCACGACGGGGTATTTATAATGTCCAGGACATTGGGCTATTCGTTCCCAACGTCCAGGTAGCACCTAATCCCGGTGGTGCTACTTCTGCAACTTTTGCTATTCGAGGCTCTACGACGATCAATCCTGCGATTACATGGGAAGCGACGGTAGGTATGTATTTGGACGGTGTATTCATCGGAAAAAACCTCGGTGGCATCTTCGATGTTGCGGACCTTGAGCGTGTTGAAGTACTGAGGGGTCCACAGGGCACACTTTACGGAAAAAACACCATTGCCGGCGCGATTAATCTAATCACGCGAAAACCCGGTGAAGATTTTGATGCTTACGTCGAGGTGGGTGCCGGTAATTTTGGTTCTCAAATGCTTCGCGCACGTATAGATACTGGAGCCTCGGGCACCGTGGGTGAGGGAATGGGCTCTGTGCGAGCATCACTTGCTTATTCAAAGCGCGAGCGGGATGGGTTTTACGACAACGTGCCGCTGGATCCCACGTTTGGAAATAATCCCTTTGTCGGCACTACATCTTCATCTGAATTGGCATCACTTGACACGGATGCGATGCGGCTTGATGTGATCGCTGACGTTACCGACACCTTCAGCGTCCGGTACAACTACAATGAGAGTAATGCCGACAATCTGCCCAATATGGGACAGGTTACGAATGTTGACCCCGGTGTATATGGACTATTTGACCTTGGCGACTTTGCCCCACTTCACGCCCTGTATCTAACCGATGGCAATGGGAGGGCTGATGAGATCAGCAACGACTTCGCCATTGAGGAGGTGTCTGAAACCAAGGGGCATAGCCTTACTATGACCTGGGACCTGGGTGATGCAACGCTTACCTCGATAACCGCGCGGCGTGACCTTGATTGGCAGGATCAGCTGGATATCGATGGCACCAATATGGATCTTTTCCACTCTGCCCGTTATGCAAGTTACGAGCAATTCTCTCAAGAGCTGCAGCTCAGTGGCACAAATGAGTCGATGAATTATGTGGCAGGGCTCTACTACTTCAGCGAGGAGGGCGACATCTATAATCCCATCACGTTCTTCGGGCTGTTTGGCTCGCCGACGGATAACAACGAGTATGGCTTAGACAATCGGTCTTTTGCTATCTATGGTCAGGCGGACTGGGCAGTTTCTTCAATACCAGAGTTAACACTGACAGCGGGATTGCGTTACACCAGTGAAGACAAAGACCAGTACATTATCCATCCTAATGCGTCGATGGGCGGTTTGGGCGCGTTCGATGTGAGCGCTGACGACTCATGGAGTAACGTGACCGGGACATTTATCGCGAGCTACGCTTTTACGGATGAGGCCACCGGTTACGCAAAAATTAGTCAGGGTTGGAAGGCGGGTGGATTTAACGGCGAGGCACCCACTGCTGATGCATTCTTTGACAGTTTCGATCCAGAGGAAGTCGTCGCATTAGAGGTGGGTTATAAGGCGCGCTTAGCTGGCGATCGCGTCGAAATAAACGCGGCTGCGTTTTGGAACGATATCTCAGATATGCAGTTCAGCGTTTTCTTGGAAGGTTCGGGTGGAGCAGCGTCAACCGTTGACAACGCGGGTGCGGCCACGATTAGGGGTGTTGAGATCGAATTGGCCGCGCAGCTGACGGACGACCTAAAGTTGTCAGCAAACGTGGGAACGTTGGACGCGAAATACGATGAGTTCATAGAGCTGGGTGTGGACGTCAAGGATTCCAAAGACTTCCCGTACGCGCCGGAGACAACCGCAAGTATTGCACTAGATTGGGCAATGGGCTCAGGGCCATGGGGTCGCTTAGATACCCACATCGACTGGAATTACAAAGACGACTATGTTGTTTATGCGAACCAGGACCAAAATGTGAGTGGTCAGATTGCATCCTACGATGTAGTGAATGCGCGACTCGTATGGAGTGAGATTTCACTCGGTGAATCAGCTAAATTGCAGGTGTCTGCTTGGGGTAAAAACATTTTCGATGAAGAATATCGCGAGAACACCATACCCTTTGGGCTATGGACCGTTAGTTACTGGGGTGCGCCAGCAACCTATGGTGTGGACGCGAGGATTTCGTTCTAGCCTCACTAACCAGTGCTGGTATCTGGCAACGTTTAGCGCAGACAGCTGTGTTGCTTAACCACGGACAGGCGAACTAACAACGGAGGGCGATTTATTCGCCCTTTTTTGCATACCCAGCGGCACCCATGAAGTGCAGAGAGACGTATGGCTCGTCGCCGATAACCCAGCTGTCATGCGGGGAGGGTGGGACATAGAAAAGATCGCCTGGTTTCATTTCGACGATGTCGCCATTAGCCATGGCTGCAGTGGCTGAACCTGAGACAACCATACCGACGTGCTCGACATGGCAATAGGCTTCGTTCATGGCAGCGCCAACGTCTTTCGACCATTTCCAACCCGGTTGATAGGTGGCTCTCCCGATCGTCATCCCACCCAGCGATACGAGCTCAAACTTTCCTTTATCGAATGTGCGCATCTCATCTGGAGCATCAAAGCGTTTCAATACAACATCCATATCGGGCATTAATCCTCCTTGATTCTGCGCGCTCTGCATACTTAACCTGTGGTGGGCTCGTCTGACTGTTTAAGACACTAACACAGATGGCAATCCTCAGAAGAACACTGAGTAGAAGGGTCATAAAGTAGGTGGCGCCCTCTGTACGGTTCCTTACACCATTGACACATGACACCATCGCCACATGACACGATCGCTACATGAACGCTCGTAGGTGATGACTGTCTTTCCGGTGCTACCGTCTGGACAGGCTGGCGATGGAATCTGCCTCCACTGTTGCGTAATCCAAGCTTTCTGGGTGGGTGGTTCTCGGGGCTCAATGGTGAGGTTCTCGGTCACCACCATTGATTTTACTTGTATATGAATCTATTTTCGGTCGATAACCTCAAGCGAAAGCTCAAGGGCGAGCGAGTAAGCGCCTCGGATTGACGAAATGACATCATTTACTGTGGGTGGCCGCTGGTATATCACCTCGCTCATATTACTTGTTCTGGTTCTTGTATGGGATGTAGCCACCCGTTTGCAGACATCCCGAGCAATGCTGACTCAGCAGTTTGAGGCGAATTTTAAGCAGGAGGCATCCCGACGTGAGGGTATGCGTGACTTGCTGGCGCGAGATGTGCGGGATGCCACTCAGTCCGCGCTAGCCCGCCTATCTTCTTTGAATGACGCAGACACAGACGATGCACGGAGGCTGATTCTAGAAGAGGCCTTTACAGGTATCGGGTTTGCACTTAAGCACCCTCGCTACGAGTTTTTCGAAACTTATCTCGTCGAGGAGACCCCTGACGGTGACTTGCTTTTGAGAGGTCGTTATCCAACCGATGCACCGACAGTGGGAATGTCGGTAGCTAATACACCTTTGTTTTCGCATGTGGATCTATCATCAATCGAGCTTTTCGAAAATGCGGTCGAACTGAACCACTTCGAGGAGAGTGTCTTACTTAAAATTAGTGAACCACAGCCGGTATTAATCGTAACGCGATTAATATTTGAGGATGACGCGGGTCTATCCCGCTGGTTTATGGTGCATCGCGTTGCTTTCGCCGACATGCATAAAAGAATTGACTCGATTGGTCAGCAAATGGTAGGCGGTACAACACCGATGCGCATCGCCAACTTTGATGCCAGAGATGGAGAGTGTCAGCTTGTTTGGGATACCTTGGAGGGTCTCCTTGGCTGCGATGAGGTCAAATTTGACCAAGGACTGAGTTACCGCACAACTTATAATTCCAACGCATCAAACATGTTGACTTACAGCGTCTATCTACCCAATGACGCCTATGTTTCCGCGCGGATGCCTAAACTTGAGCAGAGTTCGACTTGGAGATCGGTGCTCCCAATCATTCTCGGAATCGCACTGCTGATTACGACAGCTGCATATTATCGCTATCGAATTACGAGCGCAGGCGTGCTTCAGTCGGTTACCGATTCACTGCTGACAAAAGATTTAGTGAATGCATCGATCCACGAAATGTTGAGTAACCAGTTCGAGATAATGAGGCAACTGGTCTTTGCGATACGCGACCGTGATATTCCTGTCAGTGAGCGTCGATATTTTGATATCGCAATCAGCGAGTTCATTCTGACAACGTTAAGCCTTAATACGTTGCGGTTGGAGAATCCTCCGGAATCGATAAGTTCGCGTCTCGCTGGTGAAAATCTAGATCTAGAACAGGTCACATCACTGGCACGAACCGCATTAGAGGTGTCGACCATCGACACCTCGATTGATGCGAGGTTTTTGAGTGCAGACGATCTACCGGATACCATCTTGGGTGATAGCTTCAGTATTCAAACGGCATTGCTAGCGGCCATCACCTTGTCCTCCGAGACAACTGATGCTGGACGTATTGAGCTGTCACTTTGGACTGAGGACGTGGGCGGAACTGATTGCCTCAATGTCCGTATTATCGACAGTGGCGTCGGTTGGGGGTTGAGGCTTGACCAAGCACCCCTTGATTCTTTGGAACACGAGGTTAGTCCGGCACGTAGGGCGTTGCAGGCCTGCCTGACTCACACAGTGACAGCACTGATACATCAGGATGAGCGTATTGACCAAAACGAATATCACCTGCGTCTCTGCCGTTGCAATCCTGGTGATTAGGCAATTTACAGGTGTTATTCAAGAAGGGTTTTGCGAGAACCTTGTCAACGTCCTCTCAATCAATGCGAGTCCTGCCTCAGCAAATTGAAGCATGTTGTTTTCGCGATCCTCTGACGATGTCTCGACGGTTATCGTTTCAGTAATCGGTCCGCATATACCAATAACGCTTGTGCCTGGTGCATGTCCGTAGGGAGTGCCTTTTGGACCGGCGGCGCCGAGTTCCGCAATGCCCCACGTTGCATCTAGTTTAAGGCGCGCCGCATGAGCGAATTCTGCGACCATCGGCTCTGTGAGCGGTTTGAGTTGCTTTACTTTGGCCAAGTTTAGGTCAAGAAATGCGTGCCGTGACTCTCGGGTGTAAATGATGCTGCCACCGCGGAAGTAGCCCGAGGCACCCGGAACGGATAAAAGGTTTGCAGCGATTAGCCCACCAGTAGAGGATTCAGCAACGGAGATCGTTTGACCGTTTGCGATGAGTTGCGCGGCAATGGCGTTGCATAAGTCCGTGAACATAGTGATGTCCTTCGTGACCCTGAAGACACGACACGTATAGCATGTGAAGGGGCCAACTCAGGCCCCGCATGATCTGTTACCTATTTTATTTTGGAGACGCCTCAGGTTGGTACTTGTAGTACCCGGTCACTGGAATCATGAGGTGCGCATAGGGCGTTCCTGCGAACATCACATACGGCGCACCGGTAGTGAAGTCAGTTGGATAGGCAGCCAACGAGGAGGGATCCTTTGGCATGAGCATTAAATGCGGCCCTGACTCGATCCATTGCCCCGGGGAGGCATCCTCCCTATTCAGCACTCCTGCTGTTGTGTTGTCCTCACCCATATCACCGTGCAACATCCACATGAAGGTATCCCGCTCCATATCAGGTGCTTTACCTTGCATATAACCCATCATCCATTTCATCCCCTCACCATCGTGGCAAGCTGGCATGGCCTCATGTGCTGAAGACCAGCCATCGGCCGGCACCGGCCGAGGATTAGCAGCCTGACAAGTCCAGCCATTCGTTCCCTCACGCAGCACCTTACCATCAGCCCCAATTACCGTGGCAAAATCGCCCAAGAATGCAGGTGCAGCGGAACTATAGGCTTCAATTTGCCACTCTGCTGAGTTGTGATCTGTTGTCGAGACTGCTTCATGGTGACCAGCGATGGCCGCAGCCGAAATGGATAACCCTACGAAGGCCAAAATCGCGTTTTTATTCATTTTCATACTTTGTCTTCCTTTGGCTTGCGCTTGATCGTCGCAAGAATGTCATGATTGTATACGTGCTGTTCACTTGTCCTTTATTTGGCTATTTGGCTCATCATAAAACCAGAATTGTCGAACGGAGTGAATTCGACATATTTTCCGTTTTTAATAGTCGCCATATGAACCGTCTCAGTCTGTTTTCCTCCAACAGTCATCGTCGCGTGAATAAAAACTTTGTCACCGGATTCGTAAAATGCAATGGGCTCGACTTTGAAGTCTGGCCACAGGATGGCGATCTCGGCGAAAACGTTTTCGATTACGGATTCCGGTCCGACATACGTGCCGGCGTAAGGAAGTCCCTCTAAAATGGTCCATACCGCATCATCAGCGTGAGTAGTCTTCCAAGCATCCATGTCGCCGCTCGCAAAGGCATCGTATCCAGCTTTAGCGGCTAAAATGTTCCGGGATAATTCAGTGCTCTCGTGGTGGCCCGCCCATGTACTTGTTGATGCAAATACGAGTAATGTTCCGATCAAATATTTGAAGATCATTTCTTTCCCTCCGAATTACTCTCGAGTTTGTTCGACTGTCCATAGTTCTCGCCCATGACAATCGACGATAGTTTCATATCTCGCAAACAAGGCGCCTGTTTCTGCGCCGCCAAAAAACTCCATCATTGACTGACCCATGGACTCTAAATTTGGGAATGCAGTTGCAACGATTACATCCGCTCTCGCTAAGTCACTTACAAAAAAGGGTGTCCAAAGCCAAGATCGAAAGTTTCCGTTGTCCATTTGATCGGACAGAGTATTAAAGTCTCTATACCAAGCGCGAAGGTCTTCAATCGACTTGCCATCATGGTAGTTACAGACCCAGAGCTCCACAGCAGATGAATCCGGAGCATCAATTTCATTCTCGGGAGATTCACTTGCAGCAGAGAGTGGGACCAAGCATATGCACAGCAAGGCAAAGATAGCGTTAATTATTCTTCTCATTTATTGCTCCTTGTCTAAGGTGATGGAGCTAAAAAAGCTGTGAGGTAATCCCACAACCCTAGCCCCAGCAACCAATATATCCCGCTTGCCAAGTATGTACAGTCTCTGGTCACATTTTCTCGAGCGTCTCTTAACGCACCTCTTCTTTTCAGGGGTTACTAATAACTCGGGAAATGTCATTAGGACCCAAAACCCAAACGGTGTCGGCCGGTTATCTTGGTAAGCTCAAGGCCTATACCTAGAGGCTCCTCGCTGTAAGCGCAGAAAAGACAACACTGAATGTTTTATAGAAAAGGATGCACAGAAAAACGTTTGGATCAGGCTGCGCACCCTTGATTCGAGCACTGATTCGAGCACTGATATACCCGCACTAAAAGCACTTCGCTGTAAGGCCAGTGGGTATCGACCGGCAGAGGGTCCCTCAGCGACATGGGGGTTGACGCCATAGTGTTTGAGTCGCGAGTGCGTCCAAAACGAAGTGATTGCCCCGAGCAGGTGGTAACCGCAAGTAACGCGAATCCGCTCATCTCGTAGGAACTCGGTTCTCATCGATGGTGCGGGATCAAACCTGAAGCACCAGAGATCCTTATAGTGTGAGTAGTTGTGCTGCGTTCCAGCAGATTTATCGATAAAAATTTGGTACCAGAGGCCGGACTCGAACCGGCACGCTTTTTAAGGCGGGGGATTTTGAATCCCCTGTGTCTACCAATTTCACCACTCTGGCATGTGCGGTGCGGTGCAGGCGCGCGAGTATATCAGGTCGAGTTAATTCGGCAATCTAAGCATCGCTATAATTTTGCGTTGCGCGTATACTACGCCGCAATTTGGCGCAGAGCCCGTCGCTTTGTGCTGTTGCTGAGTATCTTAAGGGAGAAAAGACATGGCGATGAAGCTTGTCCGTAAGACCGCTGACTATAAAATTTTCTTGCGGGGCGATAACCGCTACGCAGTTCAGAATGCTGCCGGCAAGCCGGTAAATGGTGAAGAGAAAGTTAACATTCTGATCGCTGAAGAGCTGGTGACTGTTGCAGCACCTCCCGCGGCTGAGCCGGAAGTTGCAGAGGTCGAGGATGCCGCTGCCGAGGAGGCGGTTGTAGAGGAGGCTTCTCAAGAAGAATCTGTAGCTGAGGAAGAAGCGCCTGCGGCGGAAGAAGAAGCGCCTGCGGCGGAAGAAGAAGCGCCTGCGGCGGAAGAAGAAGCGCCTGCGGCGGAAGAGGAAGCGCCTGCGGCGGAAGAAGAAGCGCCTGCGGCGGAAGAAGAAGCTCCTGCGGCGGAAGAAGAAGCTCTTGCGGCGGAAGAAGAAGCCCCTGCGGATGATGAAGCAAGCAAAGACTGATCGATGCTCGCTTGAAGTAGTAAGGCCGGCGTATGCCGGCTTTTTTATTCGTGCGTCATCGTTTTCCCGTGACTATGAAAACTTCTGATTTTACGTTCGATCTGCCTGCGCATTTGATCGCTCAGGTGCCTTTAGAGGAGCGCACAGCTTCGCGCCTACTCGTGCTTGAGGGAGCAACAGGTGAGCTGGCGCATCGGCAGTTCTTAGATATTGAGTCGTTGTTGCATCCAGAAGACCTGCTAGTTTTCAACAATACTCGCGTGATCCCTGCGAGACTTTATGGCCAGAAACAAACGGGTGGCCGCGTCGAGATTCTTATTGAGCGATTACGTGGCGATGGTTCGGTACTGGCGCATGTCAGAGCCAGTAAGAGTCCAAAAGAGGGATCGCTGATTTTCATTACGGCAGATCAGGAATCCGATATTTCGGATTTCACGTTGCGGGTTCGTGGTCGCGATGGTGCGATGTTCGTGTTAGAGGCGGAGACGGGTTCGGTTTCACAAATGATGCGGTTGTGTGGGCATATGCCGCTGCCACCCTACATCGAGCGCGCTGACACATCCGAAGATCGTGAGCGTTACCAGACGGTTTATGCAAAACGCGATGGCGCAGTCGCTGCACCCACCGCAGGCCTGCACTTTGATGACCCACTGTTATCAAGGTTGAAGATCATGGGTGTGCAAACGGCTTTCGTCACGCTTCACGTGGGCGCAGGCACGTTCCAGCCGGTTCGAGTCGATGATGTCAGTCATCACAAAATGCATAGCGAGTGGATCGAGGTTGATCAGAGTTGTGTTGATGCAATCAAAGCGTGTCGTGATCGCGGTGGACGCGTTGTTGCTGTGGGTACCACCTCGGTTCGCTCATTAGAGAGTGCGGCAGCGGCCGCGTTATCGTCAGAGCGTTGCCCCGCAGTTTTTGAGGGTGACAGTGACATCTTTTTGTATCCGGGTTGTGACTTTCATGTCGTCGACGCCATGGTGACGAACTTCCACTTGCCTGAGAGCACATTAATTATGTTGGTCTCCGCATTCGCAGGCCACGACGAGACGATGAAGGCTTACAAAGAAGCTGTGCGAAAGGAATATCGTTTTTTCAGTTATGGTGATGCCATGTTCATCACGAAAAAGTCTTGAGGATCGAGCATGAAATTTTCAGTCGCCACTAAGGATGGTCTTGCTCGACGAGGCACCATGACGTTTGAACGTGGAGAGGTTGAAACGCCCGCGTTCATGCCGGTTGGCACCTACGGAACAGTTAAAGGAATGACGCCTGAGGATGTTCGCGCGACGGGTGCACACATACTGCTTGGTAATACTTTTCACCTGTGGCTGCGACCCGGTACCGATATTATTTCGCTCCATGGGGATCTCCATGACTTTATGGGCTGGCACGGACCTATCCTCACAGATTCTGGTGGGTTTCAGGTCTTCAGCCTTGGTGATGTCCGCAAGATCGAGGAGGCGGGTGTGACTTTCAAATCGCCGGTCAACGGCGATAAGGTTTTCCTCAATCCTGAGATCTCGATGCAGATTCAGCGCGACTTGGGCAGTGATATTGTCATGATTTTTGATGAGTGTACGCCTTACCCCGCAACTGCGGACGAGGCGCGTCGCTCAATGGAGCTGTCTTTGCGGTGGGCACAGCGTAGCAAGGATGCACATGCAGATAATCCCTCTGCCCTGTTCGGTATTGTTCAGGGTGGCATGTACAAGCATTTGCGCGAAGAGTCACTCGCTGGGTTAGTTGATATTGGATTCGATGGTTATGCACTCGGTGGACTGTCCGTCGGAGAACCCAAGGACGAGATGATTCAGGTTTTGGATGATGTTGCCTATCAACTGCCTGACAGCAAGCCAAGGTACTTAATGGGTGTGGGTACGCCCGCTGATCTGCTCGAAGCGGTTCGTCGCGGAGTCGATATGTTCGACTGTGTTATGCCCACGCGTAATGCGCGTAACGGGCATTTATTTACGAGTCATGGCGTTATCAAGCTGCGCAACGCGCGGCACAAGACGAGTACGCGCCCCCTTGATGACAATTGTCACTGCTACACCTGTGCAAACTTTAGTCGTGCTTATTTGCACCATCTCGATCGATGCAACGAGATTTTGGGCTCTCAGTTGTGCACTATCCATAATCTCACTCACTACCAAACTCACATGCAAGGCATACGCGACGCTATCGAAGCGGGAGCGCTCAATGAATTTGCCGATGCCTTTTATGCTGCCCAGGAGGCGGGCGACCTTCATGTCTGACACGCCACAATCACCCTGCATCTCTATTTGCGCACTCGACCAGAACGATGTCTGCCAAGGATGTTTCAGAAGCGGGAATGAGATTGTTGATTGGTTCACTGCCGATGATGCGCGCAAGCGCGAGATATTAGAGGCGAGTGAGCGGCGACGCAAAGCCTCGGGCGTCGCCTTGTTTTAGACACTTTCGTGAGATGAAGAGTGGCCCCGGGCTCGCCAGCCCGCAATCTTGGATATTTAATCGGTACTTGCGGTGCCTGCACTCAAGGGGGTAACGCGAACCTGCGTAATTGCATTGCCCTCAATACCTTCGATATCGAGCTGGTAGGCGCCAATTCGCACAGTCGCCTGGCCGACAGGAAAGTCCTCTAACGCCTCAAGCGCAAGGCCGCTAATCGTCTTTGGTCCATCGGTTGGCAGCGACCAGCCAAACTGTCGATTGATATCGCGTATGGGAATGCTGCCCGTGCATGAGGCGCCACCGTCTGCCATGGTGGCTATTTCTTCCTGATCTTCGACAAGGTTGGAGGTAAAGTTACCCACGATCTCTTCGAGAATATCCTCGAGCGCTACAAGCCCCATGATGTCACCGTATTCATCGACAATCATACCGAGACGGAGTTTGCGTTGCTGAAAATGTCGCAACTGGATGTGTAAAGCCGTGTTCTCGGGTGTGAAATAGGGCTCCTGCAGTTCGCGTAATAGCGCAGTTCGATTTAGACCATCACCGTCAAGGCACTTGCCGAGATTGCGAAGGTGGAGAATCCCCTCGATTTTATTGATGTCACCCCGATAAACAGGCACAAGGGTATGGGTGCTGGATTTTAAGCGTTGCAAAATAATGTCGTCAGCATCCTCAAGGTCCACGCCGTAGATCTCGTTCCGGGGGACCATGATGTCGTTCACTGATACTTGTTCAAGATCGAGAATGTTAACCAGCATATTTCGGTGTCTGCGCGGAATGAGTCCACCCGATTCGTTCACGATGGTGCGCAGTTCCTCCTGGGTGAGTGCATCTTCACTGGTCGTATTTGTTTTGAAGCCGAGAAGCGCGAGCAAGCCGTTGGTTATGGCATTAATGGACCAAACCAATGGCATGGCGAGTTTCATCAGTGGTAGCAGAATAAAGCTTGCGGGAAACGCTACTTTTTCTGGATGAATCGCGGCGATGGTCTTTGGTGTGATTTCTGCAAATATCAAAATGACGATTGTGAGCAGAATCGTAGCAATAGCGATGCCGGCGTCACCATAAAGGCGGATAGCAACCACGGTGGCAATCGCAGAGCCAAGAATATTGACCAGATTATTCCCGATTAATATGAGCCCGATCAGCCTGTCGGGGCGGGCGAGTAGTTTTCCAGCACGAAGCGCGCCCTTATGGCCTTCTTGCTGAAGATGCTTCAACCGGTAACGGTTGAGCGCCATCATCCCGGTTTCTGAACTCGAGAAAAATCCGGACAGTAAAATGAGTGCTGCCAAAATGGCAAAGAGAAGTCCCAGCGGGGCGTCGTTCAAACTTTAGGCGCAAACGTCAAAATGAAGTGCAATTGTTGAGAAAAATGTCCGAGCTAGCAACCCCAGATTACAATTAGGCAAGTACCAGTTCTAGCACGAGCTTTGAGCCGTAAAATCCGAGCGTTAAAAGCGCAAATCCACTGCAGCAGAGCATCACTGCTGTATTCACGCGCCAGCCATATCTGATATGTCGAAAAGTAACGACCGCGAATAAGAGCCAGGCAATGATGGTGAGAACCGTTTTATGAATGAGGTGCTGTGCAAACAAATCGTCCACATAGTAAAAACCGGCGACAATAGAGACGGCCATGACGAGGGTGCCCATCGCGATCAGTTCGTGCATGACTTGCTCTGTACGATCAAGCGGAGGCAGTAGGCGAATCAAGCCGCGCGTCTTGTGCTGTCGCAATAGTCGACTCTGCTGCAGTACCAAGAGGCCCTGCAATGTGGCGAGGCCAAGCAGTGCATAGCCAATGATGGAAGTGGATATGTGTAGCAATAATCCCTGAGGCACATCCATCATCAGTCTTGCTGTGTCGGGGGTGAGCGTCGCAACGAGTACGGCGATTGCCGACAGGGGGAAAATCGCCATGAGTAGCGTCTGCAACGGTCTGACGGCAAGGATCAAAAGACTCAGCACACCCATAAGCCAGAATGTCAAAGATGCCACACGGTAGAAGCCAAAATTCGCGCCCAGACTGGCGGAGCTGAGATAAATGACGAGGCCGTGGAGCGCAAGTGCTGCTAAGGCCGGAAGCAGTATCGCTCGGGGCAATTTTTCTTCACGCCGCTCGAGTCTCAGTAGCTGTTGAACCGAGGTGTACAAATAAAGCGCTGCCGCGAGGGACGCAGCCACTGCAAGAATTTCATTGGTTTCAAATCCTGCCATGGTAATCGCAGAACTCCCCTGATTATTTTTCTATCGTAGGCGTATACTACGCGGTTCTAGCGCTTGCGGCACTGTAAATCGACACAGGAATAAACATGTTTGAGAGTTTAAGCGAACGTCTATCCGCCAGTTTGAGAGCCATGGCGGGCAAGTCGCGACTGACGGACGACAACATCAAAGACACCTTGCGAGAAGTTCGCATGGCGCTTTTGGAGGCCGATGTTGCGCTGTCGGTTGTCAAAGAGTTTACGGATCGAGTTAAAGAGCGTGCCGTCGGTACTGAGGTCACGTCGAGCTTAACGCCCGGGCAGGTGTTTTTGAAAATCGTTCAGGCCGAGCTACAAAGTGTCATGGGCGAGGCCAACGAGCAATTGAATCTCGCCGCACAGCCCCCTGCTGTTGTCATGGTTGCCGGTCTTCAGGGTGCAGGTAAAACCACTTCGGTAGCCAAGCTTGCGCGCTACCTCACTGAGCGGGAGAAAAAGAAGGTTACCGTTGTGAGTGCCGATGTTTATCGACCTGCAGCGATAAAACAGCTCGAGACGCTAGCGAGTGAGGTCGGTGCGAGATTCGAGCCCTCCTCGGTTGATGAACGTCCCGTCGATATCGTTAATCGCGCACTGAAAAATGCAAAAACGACTTTTAGCGACGTACTGTTGGTTGATACCGCCGGACGTCTCGCCATCGATGATGAAATGATGGAGGAGATCTCTGATCTTCACAAAGCCATCAACCCGGTCGAAACGCTATTTGTTATCGATGCAATGACCGGTCAAGACGCGGTTTACACCGCGACAGCGTTTAATCGTGCCTTGGCTCTGACCGGGGTCATTTTGACCAAGGTCGACGCGGATACTCGTGGCGGTGCTGCGCTGTCGGTTAGGCAGGTGACCGGTAAGCCAATCAAGTTTATGGGGGTCGGAGAGAAGACCGAAGCGCTCGAGCCGTTTTATCCGGATCGACTGGCATCTCGTATTCTTGGTATGGGCGATCTGCTGTCGCTGATTGAGGATGCAGAGAGGAAGGTCGATAAGACCAAGGCCAAGAAACTGGCCAAAAAAGTGGAGAAGGGTGGACGTTTTGATCTTGAAGACTTCCGAGACCAGCTTCAGCAGATGAAAAGCATGGGCGGCATTGGCGCCATGCTCGATAAGATGCCGGGTATGGGTGGAATGGCTCAGGCGGCACAAGCTCAGCTCGATACGAAACAGTTTGACCGCATGGAAGCGATGATTAATTCCATGACGCCCAAGGAGCGTAAAAACCCAGACTTGATTAACCCCTCGCGTAAGCGCCGTATTACCGCGGGATCCGGCACCGCAGTACCTGATTTGAATCGGCTTCTGAAGCAGCACAAGCAAATGCAGAAGATGATGAAAAAGATGAAGGGCGGTGGTATGCAGCGGATGATGCGCGGCATGGGCGGTGTGATGGGGGGCGGTGGCGGAATGCCGCCGGGTGGTGGTATGCCTCCGGGTTTCCCGCGTCGGTAATTATTCTGCCCTGCGGGACTTTAAACATAGTGCGACTTCATGTAGTCTTCGCGACCTCAAATTTTGCCTCGGAGTACCGTCCGAGGATTAACGTTTAGGACAAAGCAATGGTCACAATTCGTCTTTCTCGCGGCGGCGCCAAAAAGCGTCCCTTTTATCACGTGACGGTTACCGACAGTCGTAACTCACGCGACGGTCGTTTTATCGAGCGCGTTGGGTTTTTTAATCCTATCGCTCGCGGTCAGGAAGAGCGTCTTCGTCTCGATACCGATCGCATTGATGCATGGGTAGCAAAGGGCGCGCAGTTGTCGCCACGCGTTGCCAGTCTAGTCAAAGAAGCGGCAAGCCAAGCAGCCGCAGCAGCGTAAACGGTTTCCTGTGGCGCGCTCTGACGCCACACATACTGACATTGCCGTCGCCAAGATCGTAGGCGTGTACGGCATCAAAGGCTGGGTAAAACTCAAAATCAATCTTGAGACCCCGGCCTCGCTAACCTCGTTACAACCACAATTTTTGACCGACGCCCGGGGTCAGGGTCGTCGTCCTACCCACGTGCTCAACGTGCGTGCCCAGGGCAAGGGCTACATTGCGCACCTAGAAGCCATCGACAATCGAAACGCGGCAGAACTTTTGCGCGGTCACAGCATCATGGTGCCCAAGTCGTCTTTACCGGCCCTTGATGACGGGGAGTTCTACTGGGATGACCTTGTAGACTGTTCTGTTTTGACGCGTGATGACCAAGGTAATCTTGTCGATTTGGGTAGGGTTAATAACCTTTTAGAGACAGGGGCTAATGATGTTCTGGTTGTGCGAGCTTCGGAATCCAGTATCGATGATCGCGAGCGTCTGATTCCTTACATTGAAGAAGTTGTGATCGTTAAGGTGGATTTAAATGAGGCTGTTATTGAAGTGAATTGGCATCCCGATGACTAATCAAACTGTCGCTCTGTCCAAGCTAGGCTTTATTAGCATTTTTCCTGAAATGCTCTCCGGCTTAACTGAGTGGGGAGTGACAGGACGCGCCGCGCGAGACGAGCTTTATACCGTTTTGGCAATCGACCCCCGCGAATTTGCGACAGACAAGCATGGGACTGTTGACGATCGCCCATACGGGGGAGGGCCGGGAATGGTCATGAAGGCACCTGTGCTCAGTAAGTCTGTAAACAAGGCGAAAACATTGTTAGGCCAGGATGCCTTGGTGATTGCCATGAGTCCTCAAGGCACGGTTGTCGACGAGGCCATCATTTCACGGCTGGTGGCGCACGAGGCGATCATTTTTGTGGCGGGGCGCTACGAGGGCTTCGATGAGCGCTTCCTTGAGCATGATGTTGATTTGGAGCTCTCGGTTGGTGATTTAGTGGTCAGCGGGGGTGAAATGCCCGCAATGTTAGTGATGGATTCGTTAATTCGTCGCATTCCGGGTGTTTTAGGCGATGAAATGTCGGCAGAACAGGACTCTTTTGTTGACGGATTGCTCGACTGTCCTCACTATACGCGCCCTGAGATTTTTGAGGGTCGCGCTGCGCCACAGGTGCTGCTCAGTGGAGATCATGCTCGCATCGCCGATTGGCGAGCGGCACAAGCTCTCCGAAGGACCCTTGATCGACGACCGGACTTATTGGATGTCGTCGATTTGACAGACGAACAGCAGGCGCTGCTTGCGCGATGGGGCTTAGCGACCCAGGTCTGACTGAAACATTGAACGAAACCGCTCGATACGAGATGGAAACGGGGTTGCTGTTAATAGCGGCCGCCGACTGAGGAGAAAGTCATGAGTGCTAACAAAATTATTGCCGAGCTTGATGCTGAGCAAATGTCAAAAGAAGTTCCCGCCTTTGCACCCGGTGATACCGTTGTTGTTCAGGTGAGGGTAAAGGAAGGTAATCGCGAGCGTCTTCAGGCGTTTGAAGGTGTTTGCATCGGCAAACGTAATCGTGGCCTGAACTCTGCTTTCACTGTTCGCAAGATCTCACACGGAGTGGGTGTTGAGCGAACGTTTCAGACGTACAGCCCATTGGTCGACTCTATTTCGGTCAAGCGACGCGGTGACGTACGTCAGGCGAAGCTTTACTACTTGCGAGAGCTGTCTGGTAAGGCGGCGCGCATCAAGGAAAAGCTCTCCTAAAGCTCAGATTTTTGCTTTAGGTAGCTGGATAGCGACATCAAGCCCGAGTTAGAGCGTTTTACCACAGCCCTTTGGCTTGAGCGCGGTCTCAGTGATAACACCTGCCAAGCCTACCGACGTGACGTCGAGGGCTTGGACCATTGGCTGTCAGAAAACAAAGCCAGCACGGCGCTACAGGCTGACGAGAGCGATGTCCAGGCCTACCTCGGTGCTCGGCTCGCAGGCGGCAGTTCTCACCGATCAATCTCCCGATTGCTCTCGAGTTTGCGAAGCTTCTATCAGTACCTTGTGCGCGAGGGAGACCTCGCAAGTGATCCCACTCAATATTTAGAGCGGCCAAAGCCCTCTAGACCGCTCCCTAAATCCTTGTCCGAGGGACAGGTAGAGGCGTTGCTTAATGCCCCTGATGTGGATATTGCAGTCGAGCATCGAGACGCTGCGATGCTTGAGGTTCTCTACGCCTGTGGTCTACGGGTATCCGAATTAGTCTCACTCACTTTGCCGCAATTGAGCCTCAACCAAGGCGTCGTTCGGGTTTTGGGGAAAGGTGGTAAGGAGCGACTGGTTCCCATGGGCGATGCTGCCATCCACAGCGTGAGCGATTTTATGCGCTCCTCTCGCCTCGATTTGCTCGGGGGAAAACAAAGCGATGTGCTTTTTCCATCAAATAGAGGTGTGGTAATGACTCGCCAGACCTTTTGGTATCGTATTAAAATCTATGCTGAGCGCGCGGGTATCAAGGAAAACCTGTCGCCGCACACGTTGAGACACGCGTTTGCGACGCATCTGATCAATCACGGAGCCGATCTGCGTGTTGTTCAGATGCTATTGGGGCACAGTGACCTGACCACGACCCAGATATACACGCATGTGGCGCGCAGCCGAATGCAAGCGCTTCACGAGAAGCATCACCCTAGAGGCTAATACATGTTGTTATCCATTGGATTAAGAGCGGTTACGGCATTCGTTTTGTCGTTTTGCGTCGTTATTGCGCCCGTCTCTGCTCAGGATGCCGATGCCTTTGATGAGGCGCGGCAAAGACTGGCGACTGGTTTGTCTGCCATGGTCGGAAGTCAAATCACGATCGAAAGTATCGATGCGACGCCCTCCAATGAACTCATTGAGGTTGCGATAACCAATGGTCCCGTCTTGTACGCGACACGAGATGGTCGTTTTTTGTTGCTGAACGGAGATTTGCTGTCGGTATCGGAGTCAGGTATCGCTAATTGGACGGAGCAGCGGCGAACAAAACAGCGTAACGAACTCATTGCCGCGATCGACGTTGATGACATGATCGTATTTTCCCCCGTTGAACAGACAAAGGGATATATCACCGTATTCACTGACATTACCTGTGGATACTGTCGAAAGCTCCACCGCGAGATGGACGACTTAAATCGTCGTGGCATTGAAGTTCGCTATCTTGCCTTTCCCAGAGGTGGTCTCGAATCTGACGGTGCAAAGCAGTTGGCTACTGCTTGGTGTTCGCGCAACCGAGAGGCAACGTTGACCTCTCTGAAGGCCGGCACTGAGTTGCCGATTAATGTCTGCGCTGACAATCCAGTTGCGGAGCATTACGCATTGGGTGGCCGATTAGGAGTCCGAGGCACGCCCGCTATCGTAACCAGTGATGGCCAATTGATCCCTGGTTATAAACCCGCAGCAGACATTGCGGCGATACTCGGTATCGATTAAGTCAACCGAAGCACGCACTAACGCCCAAGGGAATGAGATGAATCAGCAGTTTCAGCGTATCGAGCGGCTACCGCCCTACGTGTTCAATATAATCGGCGAGCTCAAGCAGCAGGCGCGCGCGCGTGGAGAGGACATCATCGATTTTGGGATGGGCAACCCAGACCAACCAACGCCACAGCATATCGTCGATAAACTTAAAGATACGGTTGAGCGCGGTGATACACATCGTTACTCACAGTCAAAGGGTATTCCGCGCCTGCGCAAGGCGATGTGCGATTGGTACGCGTCACGTTACGACGTCAATTTAGATCCCGATACCGAGGCGATTGTGACACTTGGCTCGAAAGAGGGGCTGGCTCACCTTGCGCTTGCTACCACTGGCGTGGGCGATGCTATTTTAGTGCCAAATCCGTCCTACCCTATTCACCCTTACGGCTTTGTGATTTCCGGCGCTGATTTACGTCACGTACCCATGACTGACGACGTAAATTTTTTTGAGGAGCTGGATAAGGCCATTCGAACGACTTATCCAAAACCAAAGATGTTGGTCCTCAATTTTCCGTCAAACCCAACCGGCGACTGCGTTGAGCTCGATTTCTTTGAGAAAGTGGTGGCTGTCGCTTTAGAGCACAAAATATGGGTGGTGCATGATCTTGCCTACGCGGACCTGGTTTTTGACGGGTATAAGGCGCCCAGTATTTTGCAGGTGCCGCGTGCGCGCGAAGTTGCAGTAGAATTTTTCACACTCTCCAAGAGCTACAATATGCCGGGCTGGCGGGTCGGATTTTGCTGCGGAAATAAGGAACTGGTTGCCGCGCTTACCCGCATAAAATCCTATCTCGACTACGGTATTTTTACACCGGTTCAGGTCGCAGCAATTTCAGCGCTTGAGTCCGATCAGTCTTGTGTCGAGGAGGTGCGGCAGATGTACCAGGATCGGAGAGATGTGCTTTGTGATGGCCTAAATAGCGCGGGGTGGGCAGTCAAGCCACCCAAAGCCACCATGTTTGTGTGGGCGAAGATTCCCGAGCCTTTTGATCAGATGGGATCTCTCGAGTTCAGCAAGCTATTGCTGAGGGATGCTGGAGTGGCGGTCTCACCCGGTATAGGCTTTGGGGAATATGGCGAGGGCTATGTGCGATTTGGCCTTATCGAGAATGAGCATCGTACCCGCCAGGCGTTGCGGGGAATAAAAAAAGTACTACGCGCTGGGCTACCCAGCGATTGGGGAAAAGCGTGATACAGCAGACTGTAAGAGTGGGGCTTTGCGGCCTGGGAACAGTGGGGCAAGGTGTATTAGCACTGCTTACCGAGGGCCATAACACCATTGCGACTCGTACTGGAGCCCAGATAGTTGTAACGCACATAGGCACACGAACACCCAAGCCCGATGTTGCAACGGTCGGCGCTAAAGATTCTCGTGATGTGTTTGCTGTCGCACGTGACCCTGAGGTCGACATCCTAATCGAGCTGATTGGTGGCACCACTGTAGCAAAAGATCTTGTTATTGAAGCCTTGCAGCACAAGAAGCACGTGGTAACGGCAAACAAGGCGTTACTTGCAGATCACGGTGCAGAGCTCTTCTCACTTGCGGAGCAGCAAGGAGTGTCATTGCGGTTTGAGGCCGCTGTCGCTGGTGGTATACCCATTATCGAGACGGTAAAGGCCAGCTTGGCGGCGAACGAAGTGACTTCGGTGGCAGGTATTATCAATGGCACTGGTAACTTCATTCTAACGGCCATGGCGTCCGAGGGGCGTGCCTTCAATGATGTGCTTGCCGAGGCACAAAAGTTGGGTTACGCCGAGGCCGACCCCACTTTTGATGTTGATGGGACAGATGCGGCGCAGAAGTTAGTTCTGTTAGCGGCGCTGGCTTTTGGTGCAAAAATTAGTTCGGATGCTCCGTACAAACAGGGTGTTGATAGTGTGGCACCCGAGGACCTCGAGTATGCGAGAGAGCTTGGCTATCGGATAAAGCACCTAGGAATCGCAAAGCGTGACAAGGGATCAATACAGTTGCGCGTCCACCCAACGTTAATCCCGGAGGATAAAGCCATTGCGCAGGTTGATGGTGTCCTAAATGCGGTCATGATTAATGCGACGGGCGTTGGTGAATTATTATTGGTTGGACCTGGCGCAGGCTCCAGGCCTACGGCGAGTGCAGTCTGTGGAGATTTGATATCCATTGCCGCTTCGCTCGCTCTTGATGAAACGCCAGCCGTGCCCAGTATGGGTGTGCCAGTTGCCTCCCTAGACACTGCACCAATTGTGGACATCGCCGATGTCTCTTCCGCGTGGTATCTGCGCCTCAACGCTGAGGATAAACCCGGTGTTATGGCCGCGATAACCCAGTGCTTGAGTGAGCAAGGCATTGGCATCGAATCACTTATTCAAAAGCCTGACACCACAGCTGGCGCCCACGTACCGGTCATCATTCTTACCGATACGGCGACCACACGAAGCCTCAATGTGGCGCTATCCACTATCCAAGCAATGTCATCGGTGGTTGGTAATGTGACCTGCCTTCGTGTCGAAACCTTCAATTAATAGGACCTGATCAGCTATGTCCATTCGCTATGTGAGCACACGGGGGCAGGCGCCCGAGCTCGATTTTGAAGATGTTCTTTTGGCGGGACTCGCGTCGGACGGAGGACTCTATGTTCCCACGTCACTACCTAAGTTCAACGAGGCCCAGTTGCGCGCTATGCAGGACATGTCTTACCCGGAGCTGGCTTATGAGATTGTCTCGCCGTTCATTGGGGATTGCATCAATGAGTCGGATCTGAGAAAGATTTTAGAGGAGACTTATTCAAGCTTCCGCCATCCGGCAGTCGCACCACTAGTTCAGTTAGAACATAACCAATGGGTGCTGGAGTTGTTTCAAGGCCCTACATTGGCCTTCAAAGATTTTGCTCTTCAGTTGCTGGGGCGTCTACTCGACTACGTCCTTGCTCGTCGCGGTGAGAAAGTGGTGATTATGGGGGCGACATCCGGTGACACGGGTAGCGCTGCTATTGAGGGCTGTAAGCGCTGCGACAACATCGACATATTCATTCTGCACCCCCATGAGCGCGTCTCTGAAGTTCAACGTCGTCAGATGACAACGGTAATGGCTCCTAATATCCATAATATCGCGGTGCAGGGTAACTTCGACGACTGTCAGGCTATGGTCAAGACGAGCTTCGTTGCAGACCCTTTTTTACCCGATGGCCGTCGCTTAGTTGCGGTGAACTCCATCAACTGGGCGCGCATCATGGCGCAAATTGTCTATTACTTTTATTCAGCGTTGGCGCTCGGCCGCATTGATCGGCCTACAAGTTTCTCGGTACCCACCGGTAATTTTGGCGATATTTTCGCGGGTTACCTGGCGAAGCAGATGGGTTTGCCCGTCGAAAAGCTAGTCATAGCGACCAATCGTAACGATGTGCTTCACCGTGTGCTAACAGAGGGCGTTTACGCGAAGCTGTCGTTAGAGGCTTCCCTTTCACCCAGCATGGATATCACCGTTTCTTCAAATTTTGAGCGCTTGCTCTTCGATCTCGCAGACCGTGACGGTGACGTTTTGCGCAGCTGGATGGAAACCTTTGCAGAGGGCGACCTAGCGCTCTCTGGTGAGGCTTTAGAGCGTGCGAAGGCCCTATTCGACAGTGATCGCAGTTCGGACGAGGAAACCTGCGACGAGATTGCTTCAGTCTGGAGTCAGCAAGGCTATCTGGTAGATCCGCACACGGCTATTGGCACCAAAGCTGCGCGCGCATGCCAGGGTGATAGCGGTGCGGCAATGGTGACGTTGGCTACAGCACACCCGGCGAAATTTCCGGCAGCCATTGAAGCTGCGGGTGTGGCGACTGAGGCTCAGTTACCCCCGCATCTCTCTGACCTCTTTGAGCGTGAAGAGGCTTTTGATGTGCTGCCCAACGACTTGGCTGAGGTTCAGCGATTCATGGCGGCTAACTGCCGCGCCTGATGACTGTTGAAATCAAACATCGCCAAGGTGTGATTTCGCCTGAGCTCACAGCGGCGGCTATGCCGGAGCCTGTTAAGAAGGTTTATGCACATCGCGGTGTTCAGCGCCTCGACGAAATCTCATTGCCTTTGAGCCACTTGCTGCCACCCACAGCGCTGAAAGGGGCTCAGGAGGCTGCAGAAATGCTCGCTGATGCGATCGAGTTTCAGGCGAGCGTTGTTATTGTCGGGGACTTTGATGCCGATGGTGCAACTAGCTGTGCGCTGGCAGTGTCGCTGCTGAAGCAAATGGGGCTGGAGGAAGTTCATTACCTCGTGCCTAACCGTTTCGAATACGGTTACGGTCTGACGCCTGAGATTGTAGGTATCGCTGCGCAGTATCAGCCTGACGTGTTAGTGACAGTAGATAACGGTATCGCCAGTATCGACGGTGTCTCTGCCGCTCAACAGCTCGGTATGAGCGTTATCATCACCGACCATCATCTGCCGGGTGAGCAGCTGCCCGAAGCAGATATCATCGTAAATCCAAATCAGCCGGGGTGTTCTTTCCCAAGCAAGGCCTTGGCTGGTGTCGGTGTCATGTTCTACGTGCTGACAGCCTTGCGCGCAGAGCTTCGTAGTCGCGATTGGTTCGAGTCCATGAATATCGAAATGCCCAACCTCGCTGATTCCCTAGATTTGGTGGCGCTGGGTACGGTGGCGGATGTCGTGCCTCTCGATAAAAACAATCGCACGTTGGTGGCGGCGGGCATCGCACGCATGCGCGCTGGTAGAGCGAGACCCGGGATAGAGGCATTGTTCGAGGTCGCTGGACGCGATATCAAGTCTGTCACGTCCACTGATCTGGGCTTTGTTGCAGGTCCGCGTATTAACGCGGCGGGTCGTCTGGATGATATGTCTGTCGGTATCGAATGTTTACTGTCGGAGTCTTCGGTAACAGCACGGTCCTATGCCACCCAACTTAACGACTACAATAAAGAGCGCAGAAGTATCGAGGGATCTATGCAGAATGAAGCGCTGGCGCTCATAGAAAGTGGTGAGTTCGCGGTCAGTGAATCGGACTTTGCCGTTACGCTCTATCGTGAAGACTGGCATCAGGGGGTCGTGGGCATTCTCGCCTCTCGTATTAAAGAGCGTTTTCATCGTCCAACGATCATCTTTGCTCAAGCGAGCGCTACAGAGTTAAAGGGGTCGGGACGCTCCATCCCAGGGGTTCACATGCGCGATGTTCTCGATCGTGTGGCCACGCAAAATCCCGGACTTGTCACCAAGTTCGGTGGTCATGCGATGGCTGCAGGTCTTAGCCTCGACAGCGCGAAGTTGGCCGAATTTCGGGCGGCGTTCAATCAAGCGGTCTCTGATGAGCTAAACGGGGTTGCACCAAATCAGGAATACGTCACCGATGGTGAGCTCAATCCTGCTGAACTGTCGCTGACTTTGGCCGAGGCACTCGCAGTAGGCGGTCCCTGGGGACAAGGCTTTGAGGCACCGTCTTTTGACGGCACATTTGCCATTAACGATATGAATGTTGTGGGCGAAAACCACCTGAAATTTCGGCTTGCCACCGAGGCCGGTGTCGTCGACGCGATTGCCTTTAACGCAGATGTGGATACTTGGCTTCGGGAGCGACCAAACGCCATGACCTGTATATATAAACCGTCCGTAAACGAGTTTCGTGGCGAGCGCAGACTTCAGCTCCAACTGGATATTATTTGGCCCGCTGTGGCGGCTTGACGCGCTGGAACAAAACAGCCCACTCCGCTAAACTCGCCGCCCATCAACCGTCTGGTATTGCTCGTGGAAATTGCTCCTCTTATCAATCAGCTCAAAGACATCCGTGCACGAACCGATGTGCTCAGGGGGTATCTTTGACTTCGATACAAAAAAAGAGCGATTAGCCGAGGTTGAGCTAGAACTCGGTGAGCCAAGCGTTTGGGAAGATCCGGATCGGGCGCAGAGTCTAGGCCGTGAGCGCTCTTCATTAGAGCTTGTTGTTCATACGATTGAATCCTTGGATGCTGGACATCGAGACAGCGTCGATCTCCTCGAGATGGCGCAGGCCGAGGACGACCAGGAGACAGCTGACGAGGTAGCTAGCGACCTCGAGAAGCTCATGGCGCAACTCGAGACACTCGAGTTCCGTCGCATGTTCGCCGGCGAGATGGATCCGAATAACGCCTTTCTCGATATTCAAGCAGGATCAGGTGGCACTGAGGCTCAGGATTGGGCCGAAATGTTGTTGCGGATGTATCTGCGCTGGGGTGAGAGCAAAGGCTTTAAAACAACGCTTACCGAGGCTTCGGCTGGCGATGTCGCGGGGATTAAGAGCGCCACTGTTCAGTTTGAGGGTGAGTACGCCTTCGGTTGGCTAAGAACCGAGACAGGTGTTCACCGACTGGTCCGCAAGTCACCTTTTGACAGTGGAGGTCGACGTCACACCTCGTTTTCTTCAGTGTTTGTATCGCCTGAGATAGACGATGATATCGATATCGATATCAACCCCGCTGATTTGCGTATTGATACCTATCGCTCCTCTGGAGCGGGTGGCCAGCACGTTAACACCACGGATTCGGCGGTACGTATTACGCACGAGCCATCAGGAATTGTTACCAGCTGTCAGACCGAGCGATCCCAGCACCAAAACAAAGACAATGCCATGAAGCAGCTGCGGGCCAAGCTTTATGAAATGGAAATGCTCAAGCGCAGTGCTGAAAAGCAGGCGATGGAAGACAGCAAGGCGGACATTGGCTGGGGTAGCCAGATACGCTCCTATGTTCTCGATGACTCGCGTATCAAAGATCTGCGGACCGGTGTTGAAAATCGGAACACGCAGGCGGTTCTTGATGGCGCGTTAGACCCCTTTATCGAAGCCTCTTTGAAAAAAGGCCTCTAAGTTAGGAATAATTATGACTGATTCGGTGCCAGCTCCTGCTGAAGACGAAAACAAACTGATTGCGGAGCGCAGGGCAAAACTTGCGAAGCTTCGCGAGTTGGGTAACGCATTTCCAAACGATTTCCGCCGCACCGCATTAGCGGGAGATTTGCAACGAGAGTTTGGGCATGAAACGAAAGAAGACTTGGCTGCGAGAGGCGAGTCTTTCGCTGTCGCCGGTCGCCTGATTCGCAACCGCGGCGCGTTCCTGCTGATACAGGACGGTTCTGACACGATTCAGCTTTACATTGATCGCAAAGGTTTGAGTGCGGAAACATTAGACGCGATTAAATCCTGGGATCTCGGTGATATCGTCGCTTCCTCAGGTGTGCTGTGTAAGAGCGGTAAGGGAGATCTCTACATCAATATGGAGACTGCTCAGCTACTCACCAAAGCGCTACGCCCGCTACCCGATAAGTATCACGGCCTGTCGGATCAGGAGACGCGTTACCGTCAGCGCTACGTCGATCTGATTACCAACCCAGAGGTCAGAGAGACCTTCAAGATTCGCTCGAAGGTGATCGCTTTTGTTCGATCATTCCTCGATCGACATGGGTTTATGGAGGTCGAGACACCGATGTTGCACCCGATCCCGGGTGGCGCCACGGCACGTCCGTTCGCGACACATCACAATGCCCTGGACATGCCGATGTTCATGCGTATAGCGCCAGAGCTGTACCTCAAACGCTTGACAGTCGGTGGTTTTGAAAAAGTGTATGAGATAAATCGCAACTTCCGCAATGAAGGTCTATCGACGCGGCACAACCCTGAATTCACGATGCTTGAGTTCTATTGGGCCTACGCGGACTATCGCGATGCCATGGATCTCACTGAGCAGTTACTGAGAGAGCTCTCTCACGAAGTTTTAGGCACGACCGTTATTCCTTGCGGTGAAGATACCGTTGATTTCAGCGCGGACTTCGCGCGACTCTCTGTGACCGAAGCGATTCTTGCTCACAATCCCAATTTGAAATCCAGTGATCTCGAAACGCGAGAATCAGCGGCAGCCGTGCTCCAAAAACTCGGTATCGAGGTCAAAGAAGGTTGGGGTCTTGGACGTATACACATGGAGATTTTCGAGGAAACGGCGGAGCACAAGCTTATTCAGCCGACGTTTATTACGGAGTATCCGACTGAAGTTTCACCTCTAGCGCGCAGAAACGACGAAAACCCAGACATTACCGATCGTTTTGAGTTCTTCGTGGGCGGTCGGGAATTGGCAAATGGTTTCAGCGAGCTAAATGATGCGGAAGATCAGGCTGAGCGTTTTAGGGCTCAGGTTGCCGAGAAGGATGCGGGTGACGACGAGGCAATGCACTTTGATCACGATTACGTCCGAGCGCTGGAGTATGGTTTGCCGCCGACTGCTGGCGAGGGAATAGGGATTGATCGCTTGGTTATGCTACTGACTAACTCCGCTTCCATACGCGACGTCATCTTGTTCCCGCACATGCGACCAGAGTAAATTTGTCACACTTTTTCATTAAAAGTCTGTATTCTCTGCGCATGAGAACGTGCCATAAATCGCTACTTCCATCCGGTTTTTTGATTTTCTTGCTGTTATTAGCAGGCTGCCAGTCTATACCAGCCGATAATGCGGCGATGGAGAAAGCTCTTTCGGCACCTGATGTGGAGCAAGTGGCGGTCGCTGAACTGAATATCCCCGAACCAGAGGCGGACGGTGAGTGTGATTGCAAGCCTAACGTTTTAACGGTTGAAGAGACATACTTTGATCGCGGGATTCGCGCACTTGCTGCACGGGACTATGCACAAGCACTTCAGTACTTTGAAGCGCATCGCGACGTGGATGATGCGAATGCTTCAAGAGAAGCTGAAATTGGTTTGGCGTTCATTGCATTATTGCAGGCAGATATCCGCGATCTGAGTGGTTCTGAGGCACTTGATGATCGTGCGGAGGTCATCTCGCTCGCGTTGTCGCTTCTGACGCGGCTTGAACGTAAAGTATCGGCATTAGGGAAAGCGAATAGTCGATTAGCAGATGATTTGGAGAAGCGTGAGGCCGTGCTTGAGCGGCTTAGAGAACTCACACTTGGTCAATTGGAAGACTGACGTCGAATCGGGAACCTTCCCCGGGTGTCGACGTTAACTCAATTTCCCCGCCCAACATCTCACAGAAATGGCTCACGATAGCCAACCCAAGCCCGGTACCACCGTAGTTCACACTCGTCTTGTTGTCGGCCTGGACAAACGCTTGGAATACTTTGGTTTGTTGTTCATTCGTCATGCCGATACCGCTGTCGGCAACGCTTAAATGCAATTGCTTGTCCTCTACCTTAGCAATGACCGTAATGACACCGTTTTTAGTGAACTTGCAGGCGTTGGAGAACAGGTTCGTTAAGATCTGTTGTACCTTGGCTGCATCGCTTGAGACTTCGATACCCTGTGCCCCGTCAACCTGTAAATTAAGTTTGTTGTTGTTTTGAGCAAGCAAGGGTGATAGTGCGTCACAGACTCGCACAACCAACCCCGCAGCATTAAACGGCTCGAAACTTACGGACATTTTTCCCGTCTCGATCTTCGATAGATCCAGGATGTCGTTAATCAAAGCCAGTAGCTGCCTGCCAGAGAAAATAATCGTGGTCAGATCATGGTTGAATTGATCACGGTCAATTTCGATTCCGTCACTTAATTCATCCTGCAGCATTTCCGAGTAACCGATAATGGCGTTAAGCGGTGTCCGTAACTCGTGCGACACGTTGGCAAGGAACATGCTTTTCGCCTCGTTGGCGGCTTCTGCGTCAGAGCGCGCTTCGTTTAAGTCAGACATGGCAGTTTGCAAAGAGGCTGACATTTCGTTGAATGTTTGCGCCAGATTGGCAATCTCGCCTGCATCACGGTGTTCGTCAATTCGGTGGGTCAAGTCTCCAGCGCCGAATTTTTCAACCCCCACACGGAGTCGGAAGAGTGAGGCATTCGTGCTTCTTATCAGGGTCAATATAAGGATTAGGGTGATTGTGATTGAGCTGATAAATGCGATGATAGTTATGCGGTCGGTCAGCTGGATGGTGTTATCGATAACGGTAGAGCGTTCGATGGCGACGTAATTGTGCTTATCGGAAAGCTCTCGCAGTCGCGCCAGCGCGGCGTCGTAAACATCCGGTGAGAGTGATGTCGACACAGCCGGATCATTGTAGGTGCTGTAAAACAGCATCCACTCGTTCAGTACGTCAGCGGCAGGTCGATAAAATGCTCTGAAAGCTTCTTCCGTCTCCGTATTACTCAGCCCGCCAAGTGCTCTCAATTGGTCTGAGATCGCACTCAGTTCTGCGTTGGCCTGTTCTCTCTGCGCCTCACCAATAGGCGCATTGGTCTCTCGAAGCGCCGCCAGCACCTGTACCCGTTGATTTTCGGTGGCTAGCCCTTGCTCAATATTTCTGACAAGCGTTGTCGCCTCGGTCGCATCGCGATAGGCAAGCACGCTTTCGCTTCGCGCATAACTACCCCACAGGTGAGTTCCCACGTTGAAGGCGAACAACAGCAGTATTGAGCCGGAAGCAAGGTACAGTCGAGCACGTAGGCCAAGCCGCTGCATAATCATGAGGGCGCAGCCTCGAGGAATTGACGAATCTTTGCGAGTAGAGCAGGGAAATCTATCGGTTTGGTCTCGTATTCACTACAGCCGACGCTCATTGCGCGCTGGCGATCTGCGGCCATGGCGTGTGCGGTAAGCGCGATGATGGGGATGTGAGCTATCTGGGAGTCGTTCTTTGCCTGTTCGCAGGCTTCCCAGCCATCGAGCACGGGTAGCGTCATATCCATGAGAACAACCGCCGGTGACTCGCTGCGCATCATATTCAAGGCTGTCTGTCCATCAGCGGCAGCCATGACCGTGATGCCTGCTCGGGTGAGACGTCGGGTTAACATATCCCGGTTGATATCATTGTCCTCCACAAGGAGAACGGCGCCATTAGTCATGGGATGTCCCCCCTTGGATCGGGAATACAGCAAGAGTTTCGTCGATGCCTTTGGGTTTGAGGCTTCGAGATTGCCCTACGCTGAATTTCTCGGGGCTCAAGCAGCGTAGCGTGCGTTCCGATATCAGTATCTCATCCGGCTGGGCAGCATCCTCTATTCGCGATGTGATATTGACTTCATGCCCTACGAAGCCATATTTCGAGCGTCGCTCGGATCCAATATTCCCCGCGACAACTTCACCGGTGTTTAAAGCGATTGCCATTTTAATTTCAGGTAAACCGTCGTTTTTATTGAGGGTGTTGATTTCGTTCATTGCCTCTTGCATGGCAATAGCGCACTCGACAGCACGTTGCGCATGATCCTCCATTTCATTGGGCGCACCGAAGGCAGCAAGGACAGCATCACCTAAAAATTCATCAATGGTTCCACCGTGCTCGAGAATGATGTCAGTCATCTTACCGAGGTAGCGGTTCAGTAGGGCGACAACTTTATCGGGCGCTAAATGTTCCACTAGGGTGGTGAAGTGCCGAATGTCACTCATCATGAGCGTCACATGCCTCAGATCACCTCCGAGTTTGAGACCTTCTGGGCTCTCTAAAATCTCCTCTACAATCGCGTCCGAAATATAGCGACCGAAGGTTTGGCGAATAAAGCGCTCACGCTTCTCGAGCTGCTCGCGGTATTGCTCCTCCTTATCATGCCATCGCTTGCGCTCTAGTCCTGACTTGATGCGGGCGCTCAAGAGTACCGAATTAACGGGTTTAAGCAGGTAGTCATCGGCGCCAACCTGTATGCAGTCAACAATCTGGTCCATATCTTGACGTCCGGAAATCATGATGACAGGGAGCGCTCTAAGGTGCTCACTTTGCTTGATGCGTGCGAGTACTTCTCTCCCGTTTATATCGGGCATGATCAGATCCAGAAGGACGAGGTCCACGGGCTCGCTCTCCAGCAGTGCTAGTGCCTGCTCACCTGATTGGGCCGTGATCACTGAGCACCTCATTTTGCTGAGCAGTCGTGACATTAGATCGAGATTTTCGTTGAGGTCGTCAACCACGAGAACTGAACACCCCTCGAACATATCAAGTGGCCTTGCCGATTTCGCCAATGCCTCCGGTGTTTTAGTGGACGCATGAAGGGAGTCAGCGATGCCTTGGACCTGAGCTCTCGCAACAGCAGGCAGGTCTTGGTCGAGCTCCAACACCATTTCGGCGTAACCGAGAACGGCGGCGACCGCATTGAGAAGATCGTGACGATTGGTACTTTCAGTGCTAGCTGCGGCAGCGAAGCGATCCAGAGCGAGCAATAGGGCATCGACGTCCTCAGTAAGCTCTCCCTCTGACGAGTCGCGAAGCCGTTGAAGCTCTGGTGTTGCTAATTTACTGAGCTCAATGGCGGTGTTTAGTGCAGGTGCGGCCACAAAAATGAACCAATTAGTGGAATTTATCGTGTAAGGAGTATATCGCGCCTGATACTTTCGGCCAGTGGGGATAGTCGAACGGCAATCCTTGAGTTAGAATTGTGAATAGTACACAAAAGGTAAACGTCCATGCTTGATCAAGTCGAAATTTTTCATGGCTTAAGTCGCGAGGAGTTGGCAGCGCTTGAGGCGTCGAGTTCGTCCGAGTCGTACTCGAAAAATACGGTTGTGATTCAGGAGAACGAGCCCGCCGACGCGCTGTATGTGATCGAGTCAGGACGCGTGAAAGTGTATTGCAGTGATAAGAATGGTAAAGAGTTTATTATGAACTCTTTGGGTGTCGGCGATTACTTCGGTGAGTTGGCACTGTTAGACGACTCGGCTCGATCTGCATCCGTTAGGACTGTGGAGCCCTGTCAATTTCGGATTGTTAAGAAAGAAGAGTTTTCCAAGGTGTTGACAGACAATCCAGGCATCACGCAACAGCTGTTGGGTAATTTGGCGGCGCGTGTTCGCAAACTCACAACTGATGTTAAAAATCTTGCGCTACAGGATGTATATGGGCGTGTTGCCAACGTCCTCATGGATCTCTCACACGAGCGCGGCGACGGCACATTGTTCGTTCCGGAGAAGCTGACTCAGCAGGACATTGCTGATCGTGTAGGGGCCTCACGTGAAATGGTCGCGCGGATTCTTAAAGACCTGACGATTGGCGAATACATCCGGTTTGAAGGCCGTCATATTGTTATTAATACGCGACTTCCAGCAAAGTACTGAGTGGCTCTGTCGCCTCAAGGGCTGCTCTCAACCTTTTCTACCCTCGCCCTGAGGCGCCCGTCATCAAGGGCAACGGCAATATTTTTACCCTGCTTAATCTGCGCTGTCGAGCGCACTACATTTCCGGAATCATCGGTAACAATTGCATAACCCCGCTTGAGGGTCGAGCTTGGACCCAACGTTTCGAGCATTGCCGTTAGATGCTCAACTTGTCGTCGATTATCTTTGAGCACCTTGGCCATCTGTCCCGGTAGTCCGCTCGAAAGGCTGTTAAGTGTCTCCTGTCGTTGCTTTAAGAGCTTGCTGGGTGAGGCGCTTTGAAGGCGGGTGCTTAGCTGTGCGAGCGGATGCACTGTCGCTGCGAGTTTGCCCTGAATAAGCGACACAACCCGATCACGGTTGGCAGATATCTCGTTCTGCAGTAGTGCAAGCTGCTGTCTTGGATGTCTAAGGCGTACTATAAGGTTTTCAGCGCGCTGCTTGTGATCGCGGAGAATACGAGCAGTCAATGAGTCTAGTTGCGTTACCGCCATATCGATCTGCTGTAACCATTCCCGGCTATCGCGCGTCACCAGCTCGGCTGCTTGCGAGGGAGTAGCAGCCCGTAGATCGGCGACAAGGTCGGAAATGCTGTAATCGATCTCGTGACCAACAGCCGATACGACAGGTATTTTTGAGCGAGCAATCGCGCGTGCTACGGTCTCTTCATTAAAAGCCCACAGGTCCTCTAGAGAGCCACCACCGCGCCCTACAATGAGCACGTCGAGTATTCGCTCGCCATTTTTTACTTGCGCGTTCGCAGCATCGATCGCCTCGGCAATTTGATCAGCAGCGCCCGCCCCCTGAACCTGCACGGGGTAAATGGCGATGTGACTCGAGGGCGATCTTCGTCCCAAAACACTGATAACGTCCTCGACGGCGGCGCCGGTGGGTGATGTAACAACCCCGATACGGTCGCAGTGGGTGGGGATCGCTTTTTTCTGCGCTTGCTCAAACAGCCCCTCAGCTTGCAGTTTTTGTTTCAAGGTCTCCAGCGCTCGCTGAAGCGCGCCGTCACCGGACGCCTCCATGTGATCGACGATAAGCTGATAGTTGCCACCGGCCTCGTAGATCGACAGTAAACCTCTAACGATAATTGAGTCGCCCACCTTGGGCTCAAAGCGTACTCGCATATTGGCGCGTCGGAACATGGCGCAATTCAGCTTGGCGCGCTCATCTTTCAGGGTGAAATACCAATGGCCCGAGCCCGGTCTCGAGAAGGTCCCGATCTCGGCTTCGACACACACCTCGCCTAACTGGTTCTCTAATAGTGACTTTGCCTTGCGGTTAATTTCACTGACGGTGACGGGTGTTGGTTTAGGTAGGGCCATGGAATTCTTATGAACCTGTCTACATTGTTCGAAATAGCGCTTAAGCGTACAATAATGTGTTTACTCACCGCGACAACCACGAGGTATTGATGTTACGTATCGCTCAAGAAGCGCTGACATTTGACGATGTTCTCCTACTTCCGGGCTATTCGGAAGTCACTGCCAAAGATGTCTCCCTCGTTACCAAGTTGACATGCAACATCAGCTTGAACCTTCCACTTGTCTCAGCGGCAATGGACACGGTGACGGAATCTCGTCTCGCCATCGCACTCGCCCAAGAGGGTGGCATTGGTATCGTCCACAAGAATCTGACGGTCCAAGAGCAAGCTGAGCAGGTCCGCAGAGTCAAAAAGTTCGAGAGTGGCGTGGTTAAAGATCCTATAACCATCGATCACACCGCGACCATAGCCGAGCTGATAGAGCTTACCCGTGCCAACGGTATCTCCGGTGTGCCGGTGATGAAGGATGGTGATCTTGCGGGTATCGTGACGCGACGCGACCTTCGCTTCGAAACAGACACGTCACAGTCTATCTCAGCCATCATGACGCCGCGAGCGCAGCTAGTGACGGTGAAAGAGGGCGCCTCCTCCGACGAAGTACAGCGACTACTGCACCAGCACCGTATCGAGAAGATTCTTGTCGTAAATGACGCTGGAGCTCTGGCGGGCCTCATTACCGTAAAGGACTTCGACAAGGCCGAGTCTTTCCCCGACGCATGTAAGGATCAATACGGTCAGTTGCGCGTCGGCGCTTCGGTCGGTACTAGTGCCGATACGGATGAGCGTGTTGATGCGTTAGTTAATGCAGGTGTCGATGTATTGGTTGTCGACACAGCGCATGGTCACTCGCTGAATGTACTCAATCGTGTTCGCTGGATTAAAGAGAACTTTCCATCGGTTGACGTGATCGGCGGTAACATCGCAACAGCGGATGCGGCGCGTGCGCTTGCCGACGCAGGTGCCGATGGCGTGAAAGTGGGTATCGGCCCAGGCTCGATTTGCACCACAAGAATTGTCACGGGCATGGGTGTTCCGCAGATCAGTGCTGTAGCCAATGTTGCCGAGGCTTTAGCGGATACCAATATCCCTCTCATTGCTGACGGCGGTATTCGTTTCTCGGGCGATATTTCAAAGGCTCTCGTTGCAGGTGCGCACTCAGTCATGCTCGGTGGCATGTTCGCGGGCACCGAAGAAGCTCCGGGTGAGGTTGAGCTTTACCAAGGTCGGACTTACAAGTCATATCGCGGGATGGGTTCTATTGGTGCGATGGCACAGAAGCAAGGCTCTTCGGATCGATACTTCCAAGACTCGAGTCAGGGTTCAGAGAAGCTCGTGCCCGAGGGTATTGAGGGGCGTGTACCTTACAAAGGGCCGGTTTCAGCGATTATCCATCAGCTCATGGGCGGTGTTCGCTCGTCCATGGGTTATGCGGGATGTGCTTCGGTAAACGACATGCGCACCAAGCCGCAATTTGTTCGTGTGACCTCGGCTGGTATGTCGGAGTCTCACGTGCACGATGTGTCGATCACCAAAGAAGCACCCAACTATCCAGTGCGCTGATCGGCTCATTCGTTCAGCCATCACAATTTGAACACGAGGGCACGATGAGCCAGGACATCCACCGGCATCGCATTCTTATTCTTGACTTTGGGTCGCAATACACACAGTTGATCGCCCGGCGCGTGCGCGAAATAGGGGTTTATTGCGAGATTTACGCTTGGGATGTAACCGACGCTGATATTCGCAATTTCAACCCGTCGGGTATCATCTTGTCGGGCGGCCCCGAGTCTGTAACGGCCGCTGATTCACCGCGCGCACCGCAAGTCGTTTTTGAACTCGAGCTACCCATACTTGGTATTTGTTACGGTATGCAGACCATGGCTGCACAAATGGGCGGCGCCGTGCAAGGGTCTGACACCTCTGAGTTTGGTTACGCTGAGATCCAAGGTGTTGCTGAGGATCGTTTATTCTCGGGTATTGCTGATCGAATCGACGAGGAAGGGCGTTCGGTACTCGATGTATGGATGAGCCACGGCGACAAGGTCACGACATTACCCGATGGCTTTGTTCGCACCGCGGAAACCGACAGCTGCCCAATTGCTGCCATGGCACATAGCGATAAGCCATGGTTCGGTATCCAATTCCACCCCGAGGTGACTCACACCTCCATGGGCAGAGAAATCATGGAGCGTTTTGTTATTGAGCTCTGTGGCTGTGAGGCGCTGTGGACGCCGGCAAATATTGTTGAGGATGCGATTCAGACGGTCCGAGCGAAGGTAGGGTCCGATAAGGTACTGCTTGGCCTCTCAGGGGGTGTGGATTCGTCGGTGGTTGCGGCGCTACTGCACACGGCGATCGGCGATCAGCTGACCTGTGTGTTCGTCGATAATGGTTTACTGCGCCTAAATGAGGGCGACCAGGTCATGGAGATGTTCGCCTCTAACATGGGTGTGAAAGTTATCCGTGCTGATGCGCAGGAGCGGTTTCTTTCGCGTCTAGCTGGTGTGTCCGAGCCTGAAGCAAAGCGCAAGATTATTGGGAATACCTTCATCGATGTCTTCGATGAGGAGGCGGCAAAACTAACTGAGGTTAAATGGCTGGCGCAGGGCACTATTTACCCCGATGTCATCGAGTCAGCGGGCTCGAAAACGGGCAAAGCGCACGTCATTAAGTCACATCACAATGTGGGCGGACTACCCGAAGATATGACGCTTGAGCTTGTTGAGCCGTTGCGTGAGCTCTTCAAAGATGAAGTGCGTCAGATTGGTCTAGAGCTTGGCTTACCTGAGTCTATGGTTTTTCGTCACCCATTCCCTGGCCCTGGCTTGGGTGTTCGCATCCTAGGAGAAGTAAAGCACGAGTACGCCGAGCTGCTTCGCCGCGCTGACGACATCTTCATTTCGGAACTCCGAAAGTCGGGCTGGTATGACAAGACAAGTCAGGCCTTTGCCGTGTTCCTGCCCGTGAGGTCGGTGGGGGTTGTCGGTGATGGTCGACGTTACGAGTGGGTGATTGCACTGCGCGCGGTACAAACCATCGACTTTATGACCGCGAAGTGGGCGCACCTGCCATACGAGCTTCTCGAAACGGTATCAAACCGCATCATCAACGAGATATCAGGTATCTCACGGGTTGCTTACGACATCTCGGGTAAGCCACCTGCGACGATTGAGTGGGAATGAGACTGTTGGCCTAAGGCCGAGTCTGCCTTGCTTTTGTGGCTTAAAATTAGTGGTGCAACTGCAACAAAGCTGAGCTTTTCTTGTATCGTCGACAGACTGCGATACGGAGTTTTACCGGTATGACACCAGAGCAACGCGATGCGCCTATCTACGAGACTTTCGGAGAGCTGTTTTCGAAAGGGTTTTCACTCGATACGGCAACAGTCGTCTTTGTTGTGGCGACTCACATTGCAGCGATAGTGCTCCCGATTTGGGTTGGACTCTTTGCGTCGCAGGGGTGGATGTCGGTAATAATTATCTGGGCGGTGGTACATTTTTTCATCGGGTCACTGTCGACGACCGTTTATAGCCATCGCTTGATTACGCACAATGCGGTTAAGACTGTTTCAATGCCCGTGCATCTATTTTTCTGTCTATTCGGGCAAATACTGAGTGTGCAGGGTAGCGTACGGCGGTGGTCGGCGAACCATGTGTTGCATCATGGTGTTGACCGCCATGGCAAAAAGGCGCTCGATCCCTACAGCGCGACGTGGTTCCCAGATACGCTACGAAACTTTTTGTGGTCCCATACCCTGACACATCTGTTCAATCATCCAGAGTCAGATGAATACACGCGGGCATTTAACGCCAAGCGTCACCCAATAATTCTATGGCAGGATCGCTACTACGGTGCCTTGATAGCATTTTGGATTTTCGCAGTGCCACTAGCCTCTGGGTTTTTGTTGGGCGGAATCACAGGTTCGCTTGCGCTACTGACGGGCTCCTTAGTTGGAACTGTCGCCGTGCAGCACAATACCTGGACCGTCAACAGCGTTACTCACCTTTGGGGGTGGACTAAAGGTCTAAAAAGCTCTGCCGTGAATAATTTTATTTGGCTAGGGCCAATGGGTGAGGGTAACCATCACGCCGATCACCACGATTTTCCAAGGGACTATCGAAATGGATTTGGCTGGTCAGGTTGGATGTTAGACCCGACTCGCTATGTGATATTGGGCTTAAACGCCTTGAATTTGGTTGGCGGTCTTAACCGTGCGACTCGGCATGATGAAGCCGAGATTATTTCGGCACGGAAGCTGGAGAAAGTTGACGAAATCAAACGCCTTTGCCAACCCACAAACCCATTATGCGAGCACTTAGAATCTCGCGTGATGGAACTGCGCAAAGAGTGGTTGGAAGCGGTCCGTCGTTGGGAAGCGCTGCGTTCTGAATCAAAGCTCGTACAGCGGGCAAATACGACTTACAGAGATATGGCTGCAGAGATTCGGCATGCAAAGCTTTTGGTGCGAGAACGAAAAGACGCTTTCTTGGAGGCTCTCGAACGACTGCACTCCCGTGAGTTTGATTACGCACATTAGAACGTTTCAACGTGCGTAAGTGAATTGAACACCCCCGTTTCCATAAACTGACTACTTGGGAAAAAGCAGCAAGCCTTCAATTTTGGCGCTGCCGACCCAGTTCACTGATGCTGTGCGTCCGTCAGCATGTGGGAAAGCTTTTCCCTGCCTGGGAGCACTCACTGGGAGCATGAGGTCCGGGGGGTAAGCGTTAGCTGTTGGGTTCAGGCTTTTCGAGGGCCACAATAGCTTCGCCGATATGCTCAAATCGCTCGCTCAAGACGGTTTGAGCGTCATAGAGCCCACGATTGTAAAAATAGCAGCCCAGTTCTTCAGATATGAAGTCGAGCAAAAACTCTGCGTCAAACTGACCTACCTCTAGACTCAGCTCAGCGGCAAGATACCGTTGCAATTTTTGCGTGATCGCGGCTTTTTCGTCGGCGCTGAATGCTATGAAGGTCATTACCTACCTCTCGTCCTTTTGTGAGGGTTAGTGGGGTACTGACTGGAACACGCGCCTGACAGCTCGTCCAGTATCATTCGCCCCCCTTGAGCATGCTCCATAGTTGTTCTACGCGCGCACTGTCAGCGCTTCGGCGTGTCACCCACTCAATATGCTCATCGACTGCGGCGTCTGGGTCTAATTGAATTCCCCAAAGCCCTTCGATTTCATTGGGTAGCTGTGAGTACCGCATATCGACAATAAGTAGGGAATCCTCTTTATCGATGGCGAGGTAATCGTTCGAAAACCACCGAAATCGCTCCAAGTCTTTCGCCTGTTGGGAGGCGGGATCTAGCCATGGAAGCTGAGTTTTGATACTAAGCCTGGCCACGTGATCGCCTTCAAAGATGTTTGCTGAAATAGCCACGCGAACGGCATCGACCCAAAAATATCCGTTGTGCTCGTACACCGTTTTCCAGAGCAAAATGTTACCGATGCTGGGTTTTGCCGAGACTTTGACACCGTGGTGCCCGCGACTTACTGCGAGTGCTTCACCAACACTCGCAGCTCGATCTTCTTGGAGGGCGCCAAGCGATAGATAAAGAATCGACCAAGTGAGACCCAAGCGCGCAGCAAGCCAGGATTGCCTAAACCCAGCCGTTACGACACAGGCCAGCAGTGGCAGAGTGAATAATGGGTCTATAACTGCCACATTATTCCAAGCGATACGTGCGTCAGAAAACGGCCAAAGCAGCATCGTGCCATAGGTCGTGCAAGCATCCAGTAAGCCGTGCGTGCCATATCCCAGTAGAGCAATGAGCCAAACCTGCAGATAGCTGATATCGCGTCGTACAAAGGGCCAAAAGACCAGAGCACAGATAGCCGCACCAAAGGGTATGAAAAACAGCGAATGCGTGAACTGACGGTGGTATTCCAGCTGTAGCAACGGATCTGTTGAGGACTGAATAAGAACATCAAGATCAGGAGCCATTCCAGCCAACGCACCAATGATTCCAATGCGCGCCAGTCCGACTGAGTCGCGCGCGGTTTTACCCACAGTGCTTTGTGGCGCTACCGCACCCAAGGCGGCTTGGCTTAGAGGATCCATGGCTGTTCTAACCCCATCTTCCGTGAATTCCCTTTTTCCGTGAGTTCCCGTTGCGCTCGTTGCTTATTGGATTATCCGCAAGTAGCAGGGTTTGGTAGCGATGATAAATATTCTAGCACCGGTGGGACATCCAACGTGTCAATTTAAGCGCAGCGCGCCGTAAGAAAGTCGCTGCACAGCGCCTTCTTCTCCAAAACTCTCGGCTTCTCCATAAATAATTCTTGGTTTCTGCATAAACAGTTAGGGCGCGCGCTTTTGTCGGTAGACGTTGCTCCCAGATAGCGACTGAAAACTCGCATATTTCAGTAAACGCTACGCAAACCATTTTAGGCATCAGCATGTGTCAAAAACTAAGAATCCGCCTCCGGTGTTTTTTTCGTCGCCTTTTTCTTTGCGGGCGCTTTTTTTGCGGGCGCTTTTTTTGCAGGTGCTTTTTTTTCAGGTGTCTTTTTTGCAGGTGTCTTTTTTGCAGGTGTCTTTTTTTCAGGTGTCTTTTTGGTGGGTGCTTTTGCTGCAGGTGCTTTTGCAGGTGCCTGTTTCGTGGCTTTCGTCGTCGAACGCGATGGTGCTTTTTTCGCTGGCGATTTCTTGGCTACCGCGGCTTTTTTTGCGGCGGGTTTTGCCGCCACTTTCTTTGATTCTGAAGTCTTTGGTTCTGAACCTTCCAGATCCGGCGCTAGCGGGCCCAGCGCCTCGAACAGAGGACCGAGCTGGTCGCTGTAGGCTCGCCAGCGTTCGACAGAGGTCTTGTAGATGGGTTGTCGCACCTGAGTCACACTCGCTGTTTTGACTGAGCGTTTTGTCGTGTGGAAATCAAGGCATTGCGGTTCCCACTTAAGGCCGCAGTACTCGATGAGCTTGCGCGCTTCTTCTTCGGTGTCTTGCACTAAGTTTTCGTAATCCACTTCGTGCCAAGCGTCTGCCGGTAGCACCTCGCGCCAATGCGCCATGAGTTCGTGGTACTGTCGGTAGTAGAGGCCGAGCTCTTCTAAGTCGTAACTCTGTGGTTGGTTGCTATGCGCAAAGTTCTTGCTGAAGTTAGAGAGGCAGGTGTCAACAGGATTTCGACGAATGTGAACAATCTTTGCCTTGGGAAGGGCAAGGTGTATCAGTCCAACTGCCTGGAAATTTGCGGGCATTTTATCCGTTATTCTCTGCGCGTCGGGCGCACGCTTTCTTAAACCGGCCACGTACGTATCGCCGGTGGCTGTGAGAAGAGTGCTGTTGCACCCTTCGAATGAGCCGGGAAAGCCTGTCTGCGCTGAGCCGGGTGGCTTTCCCGCGATTCGCAAAAGGTCGGGTAACTCTCCCGCTCCAAATACCTGCGAATGGCTTGCGATAATCTGCTCGGTGAGTGTTGTTCCAGAGCGAGGCATCCCAAGAACAAAAATTGGCGTGTTGTCCTCACTTCCCGCACCGCGCATAGCGTCCATGGCCTCAGCTGAGAAAAATGCTTTGATCGCATTTATCCGTTGCGTGAAGGCTTCAATATCAAAATTTACATGCGCGCGCTTGCGCTTGCATCCCGCCAGGAACTGTTCAAATGCCTTGGCGTATTCCTGTAGGTCTTCAAACCCTTTCCCTAGAGCAAAGTGCAGGGGTATTGCCTTTAAATCGAACATATCGTCGATTTCATCTGCGATGCTCAGGAGATCTGCAAAAGCGCTGTCATCTTTCTCAATTTTGCGGGTTGTTATCAGCGATGTTTTGGCCGACAGGTTCTCCTCATCAATGCGCAACACCTCATTAAATCGATCCTCAGCCTCAGTGAAGTTACCCAGCTCAACCGCGAGGTGCCCTGAACTTAAGATAGCGCCAATATGCTCGGGGTCCATTTGCAGCGCTGCTGCAAACGACTTTGCTCCATCATCTGTGGCACCGAGCGCTACTTGCACGTCGCCTAATACTGCATATCCGTCAGCATCCTCAGGTTGTATCTGTACCGCAAGCTGAGCGCCCTGTAGCGCTTCTGTCAGCTTATTGTCGGAAAGGTAAAGCTTTGCCAAACCCAAAATAGCTTGAAAGTAGCGAGGTCTGACTTTTATGGCTGTATTGTAGGCGTCATACGCTTCTTGCTTTTTATTGAGGAGCGTCAGCGCAGCGCCTCGATTGCAGTGCGCTTCTGCGTAATTAGCGTTGATGCTCAGCGCACGCAGCGACGTTTCAAGGGCTTCATCAAGTCGCTCTGCAACCAGGTGCACGGCCCCTAAATTGCTCAGCGATTCAACGTGGTCGGGCTTTATCGCGAGAACACGTTCATACAACTCTTGGGCCTTGTCGAGATCCTTGTTTTGTTTGGCAATGCTCCCAAGATTGTTCAGCGAGGGAATGTAGTTGGGCGCTAGCGAGAGTGCTCGCTCCTGAAGATTGCGCGCCGTGTCGTAGTCTTTCTTGTCGTAGTAACAAATTCCGAGATTGGCAATAGCGGATACGGACGTCGCATCTTCAGAGATGGCTCGTTTCCCGACACGAATAGCGTCATCAAGCCGCCCCTGTTGCCGACACAGTTCACAGAGGTTCCCAAGAAATACTGCGTTGCGAGGCTCAAGAGCAACGGCTTGCTCCATCGCCGTCAATGCAGCCGGCACCTTTCCTTCTCGATGCAGTACCACGCCTGTCAGGTGAATCGCTTGTGCGTTTTTTGGCTCAACCTTCAGGACCCTTCCCAGCAACGCCTTTGCTTCCGCTACCTGATTGTTGTTAATCAACTTGGACGACAAATTCAGGGCTTGCGGAACGCTCACTGTTTGGCTCATTTCTTGATCCTGCTTGGTTAATTGTGAAACCGCGGCTTAGACGACGAGATTATTCAATTTGTTGAATTTGGCGAGGTTAGCGGGTACGCACTTGCGCCGCAACATTACGAGGTATCCTCCCTTACCGCCACACCAGCTCGGCAATGCTGTTGAGACGCACTGAGGGTGATAACGGCAGTGCTGGAATCGTCGGCGCGTCATTATGTGTTGCAACGCTGGTCGTTAGCCTCTGAAACGCCTCAAGTCGAGCGAAGGGTCTCAGCTGAGACAGACCTTCACGACTATGGCGTGGTTTTGTTGAGCAAGGCCGCGATCTGCGCGGTTTGATCTTCGATGCTCGCAGCCACAAGTGCATCGCTGGTTCCCGATGGCAGTTCTGCTTCAGCATCTAGCGGCACACAAATGGGGCCCGTTACGTGACGACGCACAATTTTTAAAAAGTCGGTAACGGCTTTTTTATAAGCGTCTGAAGAACCAGCGTCTGCGATGAAAATACCGTCGATTGTTGAAATAGGTAAGCCGTGCTTGAGGTAAGCTTCTCGATCGACGACGCAGAGTATCCGACGGCAACTGAGTTTATTGAATAGGATCTCCAGATCGTCGAAACAATTGGCTTTGCTGGCGGCCACAAATTCGCCATCGACGGAAACACCGGTTCGAGTAACAACACCTAATCCTGCGTCTACGCTCTGTCGCACGGAATCAACAATGCCCTCGACGATGGAGGAGCCCGGTTCGCCGACCACGAAAACGATGGGAATTCGACCATCGTCCGACACAAGTGCGTCAACGACTTTCTCGTAGAGTTTTGCAGGTACGATCGCCGGCTGAGCATTCACTTCGCAGACCGCACCACCTGTCTCACGATAAGAGCGCGTAATGTCAGGTAGCAGGAGATCCACGCCGGCAAAATCGAGTCTGAATGTCTCTGCAGCAAGTGAGGCCAGACGTATATTATCGGGGTGTGCTTGCTCAAGACTGGGTACGTGGTGCCCCCCGCTGGCGATATTCGCGGCCCCTCTGAGCTGAAGATACGCTCCCTTTGGCAAAATAGAGTCTAGCGTCAACTTGTTCGATCGAATGTAGCGTTGCGCTTCAGCGTCCAATCGCAACGGTTTTAGCGGTAGGTGTGTCGCATTACCCCTGTTGGGTTGAGCGTTGATGGCCTCCGCGAGTTGCCGGATGGATTGCTCGCCATCACCCACCACACCACCTGGGACGCGTTTAACCAACCAGATGACTTCTCCATTTATAACGGTCGCTCGGTAGTCTTGGGACTCTATGAATCGCTGAACAATGACGTGCTTGTCTTTTTTCAAAACCTCGGTTGCGTGTTTTTCAACTTGATTCTCATTTCTTAGATCACAGGCGACGCCGATGCCGCCGTCGAGTGCGAGCGGCTTTACAACAACCGGAAAGCCAAGCTTCTTCGCAATCTTTATCGCCTGCGCTGGCGTTGACGCGGCAACTCCCCCCAAATTGGGGATTCCGTTGCGTTCTAGTAGCCGCGCCATCGCCATTTTGTTTCGGGCGAAGTTGACACCAACAACACCCGTCTGATCACTCATGGTGCCTGTCGTAATGCGTGCATGGCAGCCAACGCCGAGGCGCCAAGTTTCTCCCTCTATTTGCGTGCAGGGAATTCGCCGTCGCATGGCCGCTCGAAGCAAGTGAAGCGAGTAAGGCGTGGGTGGTCCACTCGAAAATCGGTTGAGGAGTTTTGCGAGTCCGCCTTCACTATTTGCAAGCGCCGACCAATGGTTTTTTTTATCCCCTCGGAAGTCATCAGCGCTGACAGTGCCTGACAGGCAGAGGCGGACGTATTGGACGATGCTCTGCCTCATGTGATTCGGAGATCGTATTAAGTAGCGTAGACCGTTAGGCCCGCGCTCCAGGCGAATATATTGTACTTGGAACGGTTGCCCTGATAGCCGAATTATCCTGCCTAGCGCGTCTAGAATACTCGCCATAACATCCTGTGGCGACGATGTGTTGGGTTGCTCTATGACAGATCCGAAGTCGGCTGCGTTGATGGCCTCGCGCAGCGCGCTGAATGACGCCTCATCAAGATCACCGCCTACATCGATCAAGAACTGTAAAAAAGAGCCGTCGATACCGTGGGCTGCGCCTTTTACGAAGGAAGGAGGTGAGGCGAGTGACAACATCGATATGACCTTTTGGCTACTCTAATTGAGGTGATCTGGAATTGAGGTGATCTGGCGGCGGTTTTCGAGAGTGCAATCCTACCTGATTATAAATTTCTATCCACTATACGCGTCCACCATCCGCGCGGGCGTCGCCTGCAAGCAAAGGCTGGCTTGGTTCAACAGGGCAGCAGCCAAGCATACTTTGTTACCCGGGGGGCCAAGAGCGTCATATGGTGTCTGCTCAAATAAAAGCGGCGTCTACAGAGAGCGGTGCATTAAGAGAGCGGTGCAAAAAGAGAGCGGTGCTTCAAGAGAGCGGTGCTTTAAGAGAGCGGTTCATGAAGAGAGCGGTTCATAAAGAGAGCGGTGCATAAAGAGAGCGGTGCATAAAGAGAGCGGTGCTTTAAGAGAGCGGCTCATAAAAAATGCAGAGAAGCAAAGACCTAGGTTCATGGGGGTGTATATGCCAGCGCTCAGCGGTCTCGGCCGCAGCGGCTTCTCACCTTCACAAAATTTTCATAGAGTTTTTGCCCATGTGACCTTTAAAAACAATTATTAGCGAGTTAGTCTGTGTGAGTGATGGTTTAGTTTTGGGTGTCGTGTGCGCCTCATTTGCGTGACCATTAGAAAAAAAACTAAAGACAAGAGCAAAAGCTAGAAAAGAACAGTAAACAAATTGGATATTACTTACCCGGAGAATCCAGATGTCGTTTAAGAAGAACTCGCTAGTACTAGCCGTAAACAGCGCCGCGGTGACCTTAATGTTCCAGTCCGCGCTCGCGCAGTCGGAGGACCTGACGTCCAACGAGAACCGGACTGTCGGATCAGGCGAAGTAGTGACAGGTCCGCGCTATGGTATCGCAGCGCCCGCGACCTACACTGGTGACTTGCGCATTAACGGAGACGTTGAGGCGACGGGACAGTCGAGCGCGGATAATTCAACCTCCGCCACGGGTGTCGCTGTTAATTTGAATGGCGTGACGGATCCGCTCGCGGATCTCGCGGGTCTTTACGGCACAATTACTGTTGAGTCTACTGTTGAGTCCGCGGGTGAGGACGGCGCAGATGTGCGTGCCAATGCCGCCGGCGAAGCAGCCATCGATGCGCAACCCGGCGCGGCCTATGCAACGGGTATTTATGTCGGAGGAGATGTTTATTCCAACGGTTTGATTGATATCGACTCTGCCGACGTTTTGGTGTCTACAACAGGAGCCGGGTACTCCGAGTTGATAGGTATCGACGTTGATGGTGACTTGCAGGGCGAGATTTTGGTCGGTGACGGCGCGTCAATCGACTTGGACGGAGCAGTGACAGCTTCCCGCACCTTGGCAACAGGTGTTGATATTTCTGGCGACATCGCAAGCTCAGGTCAAGTGGTGGTGGGCTCCACAACATCCCTTGAGGGGGGTGGCGATATTGATGTGGACTTCAGTGGTCTCGGCATGGGTACGGGTATCCAGGCCACCAATGTGGACGGTGAGATCACTAACCGCGAGACGGGCTCGATCAATGTCACTGGCGATGGGCCTGACTTGGGTCCACTGACATCCGTCGGCATTTCCGTGCAGGCGGTGAGCGGTGAGGTGACCAACCTTGGTGGGATTGACGCATACGCAATGGACGGCAGTGAGGTTTCGGCCGTGGGTATCGCCGCCCAGTCAGTCAGCGGCGAGCTTGTAAATAGCGGTGATATCAGTGCTGAGGCGGGAACCGGTTCTCAGGTTGTGGCCAGTGGTATTGCTGTGGAGGCGGTGAGCGGAGATATCGTTAATTCGGGTGAGGTCATTGCAACCGCATATAGTGCATCCACGGCATCAGCGTCGGGTATCGCGATTCAGAATCTCACCGGTGAGTTGACGAATTCGGGCGATGTCATTGCAGCTTCCATTTTTGCAGGAGAAGCGAGCTCAGCGGCAATTGCGGTTGAGGTGGTTGATGGTGAGGTTGTTAATAACGCGGAAGTCGTAGCCTTGAGTGGCTACGGTGAAGATGCTCAAGCCGTGGGAATTGATGTAGGGACGCTCAATGGCGAGCTGGTTAACACCGATCAAGTGGCCGGTGCTGCCGGGATCGGTGAGGACGTTGAGGGCGTCGGTGTGCACATCGATGATCTGGCAGCGACCGGAGCCTTCTCTAACGAGGGGCTGGTAGTGGGCGCTACTTTCGCTGGAGAAGACGCCGAAACCGCGACAGGTGTTAGCGCAACTACGGTCTCTGGCGAGATAACAAACGCTGGAGGAGTTGTAGCGGCCAATGGTATTGGGGGTTTGCTGGCTGCGGGTGAGGTGATCTCTGACACCGACGCCGGACTAGGTGGTATCTTTGGCGGCCCACCAACTCTCGGTTCTGGGCCCAGCAGCTTCCTTAATGGTACGAGTTTATCCGTTGCAGGTCTTGACCTGGGCGAAGTGGCGAATACGGGTAGCATTGTCAACGGTGCTGAAGGCGAAGATGAAATGGGTCCTTCGGCGGGTGTTGTAGCCCTCGGTTTATCAGGTGGTGCTAATAGCGTCTCAGGTGAAGTTGCAGGTATTGCGGCGGATTCTGTGGCGGGCGAGATAACCAATAACGAACTCGTCATTGCGCTTGGTGAAGACGTATCGACGAACTCGGCAACGGGCCGTAGTGCCACAATCGAGGTGGCAGGCGTGGCTGCGGGTGCCGTCTCGGGTGAATTAATTAATAACGGCGCCATTGTTGGTGAGGTTTTTGGTGTTGGTGAAGACGGCGCATCCTCCGGTGCGGTGGATCTCGATGCGTATGGCATCGCTGTGGGCGAAGTGTCTGGCGAAGTGACTAACGGTGGCCTTGTCATTGGTGCCGGCTTTGTTGAGGGTGTTAATGGTCGTCTGGACGCACACGGCATCTCGGCTGATGTTATTGCTCAGACAGGAGTGCTGAGTAGCGATGGCGAAGTCGCAGCGGTGGCCCTGGGAGAGGATGCGGGCGATACCCTGGGTGAGGATGTTGACGCGGCGGCATCCGATGTATACGCGTACGGTATTCAAGTTGGTGAAGTCGACGGCGAGTTGCTTAATTCAGG
>CBFIBL010000005.1:0-23788 GCA_965660865.1 Luminiphilus sp. | reverse complement strand
GCCGGTGCACTGCCGAAAATAACGCCGATGCCGAGTCCCGAAATAAAGCGAAGACTGGCAAATAACCCGACTGAATACGTGCCCTCAATCCAGCTAACGGCGAGCATACTTAGACCTACAAGAAACATTGCCACGACCAACAGCAGCCGCCGGCCTAGCCGATCGGACAGTGGCGCCAGACCCGCCGCACCAATGCCCATACCGAAAAGCGCTGCGCTGAAAAGTGGTCCCAACGTTGCGCGCTCAAGACCCCAAGCGGCAGCCACACTGGGCGCCGTAACAGACATGACGACAACATCGATACCATCAGCGAGATTCAACAGAAAGCCGAGGAAAACTACGAGCCACATCAGTGGCACCACCGGCCCCTCATCAATGCGTGCCCTAACCAGATCAGCACTCATGATCTATCCTTTTATTTTGTTTGTGGCTGCCGGCAGCGCTACGAGCAGCGCTACGTATCTGACAGCGTCTTTATGCGGTAGATGATAAAACGAAACTGGGCCCGCTGTCCGGCGAAGGCGCGCGAGTAACACACGATTGAAGTTCCGGATTTCAGATTCGTCGGGCGATTTTGACTGCTTGTTCTGACCCGAACCCAACAAGCCAACACCATGCTTTCAAAAGCGCTGATTGGCGCTTGGCTTCGCCTCCAGCCTCGTCGCGATGATCAGCCTCATCGTTACAAAATTGGTGGATCTTCGCTGTGAGTGCCGCGTCATCGTAAGCTTCGAGCGCCGCGTACTGAGACTCGTAGTGTTTGACGACAAAGGTTTCAACCGCTTCGATTGAGCCATAGACCCAATTTCGACCACCGATTGCCGACACCGCACCCAGGACGAACCCCGAGAGACGCCATAGCGGAAGTAAAAGACTCTTTTCCCGTGAAGTGAGCCAGTCTTCGAAGAAGCCAAGGTGGTTTTGCTCAGTTTCGAGGTGGTGTTCTGCGAAGACCCGTATCTCAGCGTCGCGCGACAGTGCTAATACACCCTTGTAAATCCAAACTGCGCCCGTCTCACCTGCGTGATTCGAGCGCATCTCGGCCGCGAGGGGGACCGATAAATTTGAGGCAGGTTGTAGCTCGGCTGTACTCATGGCGCGGCGCTCTGAATAACACGGCGCAACTATAGCGGATCCAACTAAAAAGACAGCGCCTCTTCAGGTGATATAACCGGCAAGTTGAACGCATCCGCGACACCAGCATGAGTCAGTTTGCCTTCGTGCACGTTAAGACCCAGTGCAAATTTGGAGTCTACTCTCAATGCATCGAGCCCGAAGTCCGCGAGACGCAAAATGTAAGGCAATGTTGCGTTAGTTAAGGCGAGGGTTGCCGTGCGTGCGACACCGCCAGGCATGTTGGCCACGCAGTAATGAACAACACCGTCCACCTCATAAACGGGGTCCTGGTATGAGGTTGCCCGCGACGTTTCGAAGCAACCGCCCTGATCGATTGCAACGTCAACCATGACACTACCTTTTTGCAGCTTGGAGACCAGATCGCGACTCACTAACTTAGGTGCTGCGGCACCGGGAATTAACACCGCACCGATGATCAAATCCGCGTCTAGCACCTGCTCTTCGAGTGCTGCCGCGCTTGACCAGACTGTCTCGATGCGCCCCATGAAGACATCATCAAGGTATCGCAGGCGATCGAGCGAACGATCAAGAACCACAACGCGCGCGCCCATTCCCTGCGCGACCCGCGCTGCATTGATACCGACCACACCACCACCAATGACGACGACTTTAGCGGGTGCCACACCGGGAACGCCACCCAGCAAGACGCCGCGTCCACCTGCACATTTTTTGAGGAAGTCTCCACCCGCCTGTGCTGCCAACCGGCCCGCGATTTCTGACATGGGCGCCAGCAGCGGCAAACCACCGCTAACACCCTCGACAGTTTCATAGGCGACGCAGGTTGCTCCACTCTCCATAAGCAAATCGGTTTGCTGTCGATCGGCAGCCAGGTGCAGGTAGGTGAACAGCAACTGGCCGGGGCGTAGCTGCCGACATTCGTCGGGCTGTGGCTCCTTGACCTTAACAATCAAATCGCACTCGGCAAAAATCGTCGCCGGCGCGTCGATAATGGTCGCTCCGGTTGCCATATAGTCTTCATTTGAGAAGCCGGCGCCCTCACCGGCGTGTGTCTCAATCATGACCTCATGACCATGGTTGATCAGCTCGACAACACCTGCAGGGGGGAGGCCCACGCGGTACTCGTGATTTTTGATTTCCTTTGGAACGCCGATACGCATAACGGTTGACCTTTTTACTCGATGAAGCCTCTAAAACGAGCAGGCGATCTTGCGATAATAAGACCAATTCACGACTTTATTTGTTTTAATTCCCTATAAAAGTCAGTGGAATCAACTTTTTTCTTACGATATTTTTCAATAAACCACTGATCGAGATATAGCGATGGAAACTCTGTCCAAAACCGATAGAAAGATTCTGTTATTGCTTCAAAAAGACGGCAGAATGAGCGTGGCCGAGATCGGTCGTCGCGTTGGACTCACTGCGTCACCCTGTGCCGATCGCATCAAGCGACTGGAAAGTCAGGGAGTTATAACCGGCTACTACGCGCGCTTGGCCCCCACCAAGTTGGATGCGGGGTTGGTAGTGTTCGTACAAGTGACCTTGCAACGGACCGCCGGCGACGCCTTTAGAACGTTTACCAACGCGATCGACCTGATTCCCGAGGTTGAAGAGTGCCACCTTGTCTCGGGTGAGTTCGACTTCCTGGTCAAAGCGCGTGTTAAGGATATGGCGCATTACAAAGATCTTTTGGCCGGTTCACTGCTGCAATTACCCAACGTCCAGGAGTCAAAAAGTTATCCCGTTATGGACTCTGTAGTCCAACGCTCTGGTATTCGACTTTAGAAATTGACCCCGGTAATTGCGACGCCCAGAGAGGATTACCGTGTTGGGTAATACCCCCAAAGGGAAAATACTCTGGTCGCCTTCAGGCCCGAAGTGCTAGAGGAGAACAGAGAGTAACCGCTGTGCGAGCTAAGTTATTGACACGCTCAAGAGCTGTGAAATTGGGCTCCGCGTTTTTTATTGGCATACTGCATGATAATAATAACGAGGCGTCCTTATGAAAATCCTTAGAACCCCAGACCAATGCTTTGAAGACCTAGCAGACTATCCGTTCGAGCCTCGATACACGACCATCAAAACTCAGGATGGACAAGACCTAAGAATTCATCATATCGATGAGGGTCCCAAAGACGGCGCTGTTGTGCTGTGTATACACGGACAACCTGTTTGGAGTTATCTCTATCGGAAAATGATTCCTCATCTTACCGCAGCCGGTCTGCGGGTTATTTGCCCTGATCTAGTAGGCTATGGCAAAAGCGACAAACCAGCGGCGAGAGAAGATTACACCTACGAGCGCCAAGTCGAGTGGATGGGCGCGTGGTTGACGCAAAACAACTTTACAGGGCTCACTTTCTTTGGTCAGGACTGGGGTGGGCTCATCGGGTTGCGACTGGTTGCTGCCCATTCCGATCGTTTTGACAATGTCGTTATCGGAAACACTGGGTTGCCTTATAACCCGGATGTGCCGCAAGCAATGGTCGACGAGGTAGAGGATTATCGAGCCAACGCACCTACCCCTACATTGTTCAGCATGACCAAGGAGCTGCGTTCGCTATCATGGGGTAATAAGTCAAGGGGTGGTAAGGCCAGTAATCCCGCCCGTATCTTTGCTGTTTGGCAAAAGTTTTGCTGGGAGACTGCCCATCTACCGATAGGCTTGATGCTATCGATAATGACCGAACCGCAACCCGTCCTCATGAAGATTACACGCGCCCTGTTGCACAAGTTAGGCTTTAGGGCACCACTCCCCTCATCAGTCGCAAAGGCTTACGACGCTCCCTTCCCCAGCGCAGAGTACACGATGGGACCCAGAGCAATGCCAAGCCAAGTGCCGTCGCTACCCACATCGCCATCGCTCGAGCAGCAGCGACTGGCTTGGGAGTTTTTTGATAAATTCGAAAAGCCTTTCGCTTGCGCTTTTGCGGATGATGACCCCGTCACCAAAGGTGGCGATGCGATCTTCTTGGAGCGAGTGCCCGGCGCCAAGGGTCAGCCGCATACAACCATCAAGGGGGCTGGACACTTCCTCCAAGAAACTCGCCCAAAAGAGGTGTCACAGGTCATTATTGATGTCGTTGCTCGATCCGCGAGATAAGCCGTGCCATGAGATAGCGGATAACTGAACGGCTATCGCTCAGCAACCAACGCGCTTGGTGGCAAATGCCCGCACTACACCGCAAGACGATGACTTTAAAGACGGACACCTACCCCAGTTGAGACGCGCTTGCGTCATCTAAGACCTCCGGCAATGCATATCGTCGTTCTCGTATCAATGCACGGGAACCCTCATGATCTCGCACTAAACGATCATTAATGTGTGAATAACATTGCCTCAACACCCGTTCCCTCGAGCACAGTATCAACCAACTCGCGATCGGCCGATGAGAGTGCTTGGTACTGCTCGTTGGTCCAACGCAGACATTTGGCTTGATAGGGAAAGGTTTGCTGAGTCCATCGTGCTCCGTCGATCTCGCACTCCCAAGTCTTATCCCCTGCCTCTACCGCACGCGCATTAGCCAACTGCGTGGGCGCATAAACACGGCCAATCTCCTTTAGTAACGCTTTTAAGCTCTCTGGTTGCTCTCTTAGCTCGGTCCAATCTTGAAGCGTTGGCTCTAGTCCACTTTGATCTTCAATTTGATCAACCCAAGCCACTGTTCTCGGAGATACCTCATGCGCTATTGCACGGGAGGTTGGGTCGAACCCCACCAACTGAGTTAGCTGACCATGCAAGCCAAAGTCACCTGCGCCGGGTCGACCGCCCAACATGAATTTTTGATTTGATAAATGTGATTCCATTGCCGCGAGAAAGCGACGATAGCTGGCGTCTATGACAGGTGCTGTAATGTCGTTCGAACCCACGACATAAAGCCGACCAATCTGGCGCTCCGAAATATGCTGCTTAAATTTCTGCAAACCGGTATCTGGCATGGAGACATCCATCCCGAGCGGTAACAGTGTTCCCGCGTTATCCGCATCTGCGGCGAAGTGCCAGCGATAATGGAACATGTATTTCGTGCACCATTCGTCAGCAAAGTCCTCGATCAAATAGTCGACAAACGCGAGTGCTGGATCCGTTGGCAACACTGAGCGCCCAGTATACGTCTCCTCGAGGCGGCGAATAATGGGTGTCGAATCGCACTCGGCGGTCAGCCCGGACTCACCCTCAAAGAAAAAAGTGGGCATGAAAATTGGCCGCGGCATCTGGACCCCCAGAGCCTCGCAGGTAGCTTCGGGTTGCCCCCATTGAATGCGATAAGGAATCCGTCGATAGCGAAGTAGCGCGACCATCTTCTGGGTATACGGAGAACCTGTGCCGCCAACTAACTGAATGGTGGTTTGTTCACTCACAAATCATTCTCCTTTTTTCACAAGCCGGTTTGGCCAAGCAGGTTTCGTCAAAATACTGTCAGCCACAGGAAATGACCCCTGTCATTGCCAAACCTCTAAGTTGTCCGAACGCACAATCCGACGAGTTAAAACGCTATTGACTATTGGACTCATCCTGCAGTCAGCAAGAAGACCATCGATGCTTGACCTTTCCTCGTCTGACAGCGACCGATAAACGTCTTGGACACGCTGCAGCAAATAAAAACGGTGCGGCTGCGCAGTTGCGTTAATGGTCGCACCTCGAATCTGGAACTGCGCCATGCCGGGAGCTGCTGCGAGCCTCCCAACTGCGGGCGTACCTGTTTCGGGTTGATTGTCCTCAAGCCATTGATTAATACATTCGGCAGCAGCCAGCGTTTCGGGCACAAAATCCTCTGCAATTACGCGAAGTACTCCGATCAATGTGTCCGGTATCTGGTCGTCCTCGACCCGCCCAGACGCCGGGTTAAACCACTCGGGGCAATCATCATCCTTACGATTCATTCGCTCCACCCAACGAAAAACTGAGGGCGCGCGTTGCTGCATCAAGCGAGCGGGATAGGGATCCCGCCCCAAGTGCGCGTACAAAGGCGCTATCAGACCAAAATCACCGATGCAGGGTTTCGCACCCAAAAGATAAGGGTAGTTCTCAAAATGAACGTTGAGTGCATCGAGTAACTCTAGATACAGCGCTTCTACCACTGCCCTTGATTTCTCTGTAACACCAAAAATCATGGCCGCGTGCCGCATGCGGTCCATCATCGCTTCGGTTTTTTCCTCACGCGCAGGTGTATCGCGCTGCGAGTGAAGGAAGTGGTATCGCACAAAAGCCAAATTCTCCTCGGGGAAGTTCCAGCGGTAGTGCATGGCTGGCCGCAACAAGCCGTCGGTGCCTATCACATCAAACAAAGCACTGATGATCTGCTGCTTGGCACCAACAGGCTGACTGGGACGACCATTGGCCGCTTCGAAATGTTCGATAATCGCCGCACCATCGCGAATCACCTCGCCCTCGGGCGTCACGAGCGTTGGAATGGTGGGTAGCTTGCCCTGTGGGAGCACCTCCGCTTTGAAACTCTCATGCCCGGTCGACAACTCCTCGAACGCAATGCCATGTTTAATGAGGTAGCTCCGCGCACGCCCAGAATAGAGAGAGTGGGTCATTGCATACAAACGACTGCGCTTTAAAGACATCTGCTCTTCTTTATGGTGCATGATTTACGGCCTATCCAATGCCAGTTCCATCCGTTAAAAGATATTGGCGTTGCACGTTTCTATGTTGAGCTGTCCTGCCAGACCCGCCTCTCGGTGAACTGAGATCTCTTGATACTCGGGAAGCTGCATCATCTCCAGCATGGCGGCGCGCGAGGGATACTGGGCAATGGCGACCGTATCCCATAGATCCTCAACCTCGCCCAGCATGAGTCGACTGACATCCCCCGAGAAGACAAGTTTTCCGCCAACGGTAGCTAAGGTCTTCATAACACCCCTTGAGTAGAGAGCGTAGGCTTCCTGACCCGTAAGCTCGGTCTCACGACCATCCTTATAAACCGCCTTTTCTTTGAACTTCAGCAGGTTGACCATGCTAATGGGACCGTCTGGGCCGGGAGCCATGAAACCTGCCATTTGCTCCTGAGTCGGAATAACGCTGTTCTCTACTTTCACTGTGCACCTCCAATTGGCAAGACGACTCTGTCGTCACGAGTAAACCGTAGCCCACCCTTTAGTTGGGCCAATAAATGTAGTCATCACCCTCTTCAAAAGGCTCAACGAGGGTTTTATCAATGGTAATCGCGCTTTCAAGCACCGCGGGATAAAGCGCGGGTCGAGCGCCCGCAGCGTGCGCATCGAGCAAGGCCAGTAGCTCCTCAACCTTTGCCGGCTCGGATGCTGCTAAGTTTATTTGCTCGGTAGGATCCTCGGCGAGATTAAAGAGCCACTGCTTATCGGGCCGTGCTGTGACTTGTAACTTCCAATCTTTGTGACGGACCGCGCGGTAATGGCCGCTTTGCCAAAATAGCGTGTCACGATCCCACCCCTCACGTCCCGCACCGGTTGCAAGCGGCAGCAAGTTTTCACCGTCAATAATCACGCCTTCAGGCTCCGGTGCTTGGGCCGCAGCTGCGAGCGTGGGCATGACGTCTATATGCGCAACAGGCTCGTCAGAAATTGTCCCTGGGCTTATACGCGCAGGCCACTTCATCATGAGTGGCACACGAATACCGCCCTCGAACTGGCTTATCTTCCACCCTCGAAACGGCTTGTTAATGTCAGGTAAACCAATATAGCCGGGACCGCCGTTGTCATTGGTAAACACCACAAGTGTATTGTCGGCTATACCGGCCTCCTCGAGCGCGGCATTAATTCTGCCGACACTTCGATCGAGCGATCGAATCATGGCCGCGTAGACACGTTTACGATGTGGCTTGATATCGCCTACCGCCTCGTAATCCTCGCGAGTAGCCTGCAGGGGCGTGTGCACGCCCCAATGAGCTAGATAGAGAAAAAACGGCCTATTTTTGTTGGCATTGATAATTTCGATCGACTCGTCTGTCCAATAGTCTGTGAGATAACCATCGGGCGCGAAGCGATCATCGCCTCGCGAGTTAAAACTGTTTGCAAAGACCATCCTGGCCCACAAGAACTGATCGATAGGATCAAAATCGAGCTTTGCATTCACAACATTCGGATCGTCCTCTGGCAGATAGAGGCCACTCGCCATCAACAGGCTTTGATCAAACCCCTGCTCGTGCGGCGCCATGCCATCTTGACGACCCAAATGCCATTTGCCGATATGAAACGTTGCATATCCCCTATCTGAGAGTATTTCGGCAATCGTGACCTCCTCGGGTGGCAGACCCTGCTGCTCGTACGGAGGCTTACTTTCATCAAGGGCCGCGTCATAAATCACGGGAGGAGCCCCCCGCCCCATTTTTGCTGAAATGCGCGATAGCGTAGGGGCCATACCCGAGGGTGTCGGTGTGAACTCAAAGCCTGTTCTCGTCGGATAGCGGCCAGTCATTAACATCGCACGCGAAGGCGCGCAGGTGCCTGCTCCTGAGTACGACTGGGTAAACACCACACCATCGGCTGCCAGTTGATCAATATTTGGGGTTTTAATCCGACCCCCATCTAGGCCACCACCGAAGGTCGAGATGTCGTTGTAACCAAGATCATCGGCAACGATGAGGATGATGTTCGGAGGGCGTTGATTAGGCGCTTCCAATGCAACATCTGGCCCCGCGTTCCAGGCAAGCTCTCGTGGAGGAGCAACCTCATACTCGTTTGCAGACCGGTACTTGATATACCCTAGCAACAGTTGTATCTGGTTTTGGTATGCGACTAAACCTAAAACAATCAGACCGAGGGAAGCCACTATCAGGATTTTTTTCATCTGCCGCTCTCAGAGGATTAAATTTTTACAACGGGTCTTGTGGAGCCCTGGCTCAGTCACCGCTCACGGAACTGCGAACCCGACCATAAAATCAACGCAAAGCCCGCTTACTCAAGGCTTTTGGCCTTATTATTCTTTTGACACACCTTATGTCATTTTATACGTAGGAGGCAACGCCAACGTGCTGGCAGTGTCCATTGTCGCATCGTTAATCGCAGGCAATTGACGAGCGCACAGTACCGCGCTCATCACTTGCACCTACTCTGGACTCAAACCTGACGCGCCTTTCAATGGATGCCAAACCGCTGTAGCGCTAACAGGGCGACGCACGCGAGGTTTCCTTGTATGGTTGAACGAAAGAACGTCGGATAAACAAGAGCATCCGGTATGAGATCGACGATAACGCCAACAAATATTGCCGCGGCCATTTTCAAAAGACTCATGAGAGTCATTGCACTCATTGGATTTATTGAACTCGTCTCGCTCCCCGCAAGTGCCGAGGAAAGTGTGCTACGCAGCATTGAGCATCGCTCGAATCAACTCACTGATTTAAGCGATTTGATTTGGGATTTATCCGAGGTTGGTTATCAGGAAACTCAATCAAGCAAGGCACTAAAAAGTGCGTTATCCGCCGAAGGTTTTGTGATTGAAAGTCCCGTGGCGAATATCCCAACGGCGTTCATTGCCAGTTACGGCTCGGGCGAACCTGTCATCGCCGTTATGGGCGAATTCGATGCGCTCCCCGGTATCAGCCAAGCGGCAGTCCCCTACCCTCAACCGGTTGAGGGAAAACACTCAGCACAAGCCTGTGGACACCATCTTTTTGGCGCAGGATCAATGGGAGCTGCGATTGCCGTTAAGGAGTGGTTAGAGCAAACCGGCACATCGGGCACTATCCAGTTCTTCGGCACCCCTGCTGAAGAGGGAGGTTCGGGAAAAGTCTACATGGTGCGAGCGGGCCTTTTTGATAACGTCGATACCGTAATCCACTGGCATCCTGCTTCAATCAACGCGGCGGATTCTGCCAGCACGCTCGCGAATCGCTCGGCTAAATTCACCTTTTCAGGTGTCTCATCGCATGCAGCATCGGCGCCTGAGCGCGGCCGATCGGCCCTCGACGCCGTCGAGGCAATGAACTTCATGGTCAATCTTTTACGAGAGCACGTACCTGCCTCCACGCGACTGCATTACGTCATCACCGATGGTGGTTCGGCACCCAATGTTGTGCCCAACAAAGCGCAGAGCTTTTATTATGTAAGACACCCGGATGAAAACACCCTGCGCTCGATTTGGGACCGCGTCATTGCAACCGCTGAAGCCGCGGCACTGGGTACAGGTACGTCGATGAGCTACGAGATCATCCACGGAAACTACAGCGTTCTTCCAAACGACACACTCGCCGAGGTTATGCATAAAAATCTATCAGCCGTTGGTGGCGTGCATTACAGCGAGGCAGATAAGGCATTCGCAGCGGAATTAGCAAAAAGTTTGCCTAACGACTCGCTTATTGCGGAGCGTGCTGCGCAAATTAAGCCTTACGCCTCTGGCTCACGTGGCAACGGCTCGACAGACGTGGGTGATGTCAGCTGGACGGTGCCAACCGTTGGAATGAGTGCTGCAACATGGGTTCCAGGCACCGGAGCGCATACTTGGCAGGCAGTAGCAGCAGGCCGGACACCGATCGGTCACAAGGGAATGGTTGTCGCTGCTAAGTCCATGGCGCTGACCGCCGTCGACCTTTTCAAGAACCCAGCGCTTTTGAGTGCAGCAAAAGACGAGTTCGACACCCGACGCGGACCCAACTTCCAGTACGAAGCGCTATTGGGTGATAGAGAGCCGCCGCTCGACTACCGCCGCTAAGAGCCCAACGCCACTGTCACCCGCGAGTCGCAGAGAGTGCTTGAGAGAGCGTTTAAGCGCTGAGGCGAGCACACGCTGCTGGTAAGGGAGGCTCTCGACGTAATCAGGGAGCATCTCATCGAGGCTTGACGATGACGCTGCCTGCGCTTGAAACCCCTCAAGAAATGCGACGAGCGCATTGCGGACTGCTTGACTTAAGCCGTCGTCGAACTGAAGTTGCCACGTCATATCTCGGCTCAGTTCGCACTCCGCAACGAATTCGCCTGGCATGCGCGCCCCCCACTCCGCGGGCGCAATGAGTGATAACTGCCACTCGGAACCCACGCGATAAAGAAAATACGTGTTGTCGGGCGCAACCCGAAACTTAAAGGCTGACGACAACACCAAGCTCGAGCACCAGTAATCGAGAAGCGCCTCGTCGGCCGATTTGGGGCGAATTTCTGCCGGCGCCGCAGCAGCCATTTGCTGCAACACCATCACCATACCTTTGCCTTGCGGATTCCCCTTGGGGTTAATCGTCTCGCTCATTTACCGCTGCTACCTTGCCCAATGGCTGCTTGTATACTGTGCAGTACGCAAGCGGACAGCAAACGTATTGCGTGCACTCACCCTGTAGCTGACTGAGCTGCCAACTCGGGCTGTGCTGCGACGATAGCGTCTTTGATTTGTTGCGGAATCGGACGACTCTTTCGCGTTGCCTTGTCCACAAATACATAAGTGAATGAGCCTCGAGTGGCTATTTCATGGGTCGATGTATTCAACATTTCAAATGCCAGCGCGCAGCTGCTACTCCCCAGTTTAGTGAAACTGCAGGCCACCTCCAAAATGTCCCACGCCATGCATTCACCGACAAAGTCGATGTTGGCATTCACGGTAAAGGTCAGAAAATCACCGTCGGTGCCACCATCCCAGCCTACTTGAGCGAGATACTCTGAAACCACTTCATCAGCCAACACTAAATAGCTGCCAAAATAGGTGTGGCCATTTGCATCAGTATCAGCAAATCTCACTTTGATTTGCCCGGTGTAAGCGGCGTTTTCCATGGGATGACCCTTTTAGCTGTTTAGGAAAATACAAAAAAACTGAGGTCCGCGAGTATGGGGGTATTTGACCTTGCTTTCCACGAGGACCTATCGAATTCACAGCCTCTTGGTTGGGCACTACCCACAACATAGCGAGTGGCAATAGCGCAGATAAAGGTGAAATTACCAGCTCGCACATCGAGCCACTTACATCAATCAAACAAACCCCTTATCATTCGCGCCGACAAAAAAGAGTGGTTCTACTCGGGGGACTTAAATGAACACAAACGTCGTAGTCGCGGGCTTCGCGATCGCCATCAGCGCCATCATCTGGGTAGGTATGACCAATAATGACGAGTCATGGACGGGCAACCGAAACGTCTGCGTAGGCGAGTGCTATCAAGAATGGAAAGCAGAGAATGGCGGAAGCATCGCCGACATAGAGCGCGTCAAACAGGAAGCCTTGGCTGCAGCCTCTCCCGAGGCCCTCGGTGAAACCTACTACGGCCAATGCATTGCATGTCACGGTGGCAATGGTGAAGGCGGTATTGGCCCCAAGCTAGCGGGCCAAGCGATCAGTGATATTTCAGGCAAGCTCACCGCCTACCGTGCTGGTGAAGCTCGTGGCGCACAATCCGCCATGATGTGGCCAGTCGCCAAACCAATGACTGACGATGACATCGGTAATTTAGCGGCCTACATCGGCACGCTTTAAAATCGATTTAAGAGGTGGCGCCCGCCACCTCGCCTCTTCCTCGCCCTAAAAACAGCCAAGACGCGCCGACCAACGCTAACGGTGAGACGATGAGCGCGAGTAGAGGCGAGAGCAGCGCTGGCAGAGCGACAAGCAGGAGCAGTTTGAGAACCTCCTGAAATCGGAATATCGCCGAGTCACAGCTACTCAACAGTGCCGCATTAGCGACCCCCAGCCACAACATTAGCGCCCACACGTAGACCTCATAGTCACGCAAAAGCTCGCTGCGCTGTGCCAGTATGAGAAACACAGTGATGAGAATAAGATTCACCACACCGCTCACTTTTCGCATCACCGAAACCCGTGGGTCATATTTTTCAAACGGTTGGTCGTTCTGAATCGATAATGAGTTGGACGGCACTATATCCGAAGGCTGCCAAGCAGGGTGTGAAAAAGGTACCCACAGGCGTTGCGCCCAGCTTTTTGTCTGCCGCATGTCATTCAACATGTCTCGATAAACATGCAGCCATGATTCAATTGGAGACCACGATTTGATGGGCTTGGTAATACCGTAGACGCAAGGCTCAGAGGGGAGTTCTCGCTGATAGGAACCAAACAACCGGTCCCATACAATAAAGACACCACCATAGTTACGATCCAGATAACGAGTATTCCGTGCATGGTGCACTCGATGATTAGAGGGCGAGACGAACACATACTCAAACCATCCAAGCTCGGGAACGTGTTCGGTATGCACCCAAAACTGATAAATCAGATTTAGAGCACCCACTGTCACGACCATCTCAGCCGGAATACCAAGCAAAAACAGTGGAAGATAAAAGATCCAGCCGAATAGAAAACCCGAACTCGTTTGACGCAAGGCTGTCGATAAATTGTAGTCCTCGCTCTGATGATGAACGACGTGAGCTGCCCAAAATAGCTTTATCTCGTGCCCTGCACGATGCGAGCAGTAGTAACACAGGTCATAAAGGACAAAAGCAAGCAGCCAACCCGACCAACCTTCAGTGCTCCATGGCATAAAAGGCGTCACTGTCGCGATCCAAGCGTAGACAGACCCACCGACACCGAGGGCAACAAATCGACGCGCCTGCGACAACCCGCCGAGCGTCAAGCTACTTATCGCATCGGTGAGTCTGTATGTGTCACGACCACGCCAGCGACCCCAGGACCACTCGATTGCAATTGCGAGCAGAAAAAAAGGAACGGCGGCTGCGATCAAACCCATAAAAATCACCCTCATTACAAGGCTAAGGGTGACCGATTTAGACTAAAAATCAAAACGTGTAAGAGACTTCGATCTCGTACTGATCCATAGAGAGCTCAATGCTCTGGGTCGGATCGAACAAGCTAGGGCCACGAACAGAGTTCTCGGGCGCATACATCAAGGCAACGGAAACTTTGTGACCATTGCTCCGCGTCTGTGTGAAGCCGAGCGTAAAGTGCTGCTCGATCACGCCAGGTGCCAAGGTATTGATCAACACATCAGCCGAAGAGATGGGCTGATCGCCTGTTGAATATCCGAACCGGACCACTCGGTCGTTACTCTGTTGCCATGCCGCACCAAACTGAAGGGTGGTGATGTCCTGCCACCCGAATCCAAACCCATTGTCGCCCCCCAAACAGGAGGATACGTCCATCCCCCCCTGCCCTGCTGTTGGGCAGGCAAATACATTGGCTGAGGTATTTGTGACCGAGTCAACATCGGAGTAGTAAGTTCGTTCTACATCAGCATTCAAGGTCCACACATCGTTCAACTGATAAGAAGCGCCCAACCGGAGATTCGAGGGGATATCGAAACCACCCGCCTCCGCAAACAAGTCTGAGTAATCATCAAACTCAGACATACCTATTTTTGACGCATAACTTGCTGATAGGTTGAGAGACTCCGATGCTTTCCAGATTGCACCCACCTTTAAGCCAACACCGTAACTGGTGTCGCTTTCGTTGTTGGTTAGGTTATTGGCAGGCGCACCTTGTCCCGTCTCGAGGAAGGCGTTCACGTACGTCTCGGTATAGGGTGTGAAGGTGGCTAGCCCCTCAGCCTCAAACATCTGGTAAGCGATTACCGGCGCGATACCCAATGTCCAGTCATCGACCGTGATACTATAGGCGACTTCCAAAAACGCCTGAGACAAATTAACGCCCGCATTTCCCGCACCAAAGGTGCCTTCCAAGGTCATAACAGGAGCAGGCCCTGGACCATCGGGATCAAAGGTCGCGGCACCTTGGCGGTAGGTGGTATTCATTCCACCTCTCCCGTAGAACGAAACCGTTAGCGCCGAGTCGTCAGATAATCGCCAATTTTTGGCAAGGTGTGGAATCGGAAATAGGTTGCGATCACTTTTCACAGTACCCGCTACAACATCCAACGAACTCTGCAGGGTAAACGCACCCATTTGACCGTTCACCATGCTGTCAGTCACCGTGTACTCTCGGTAAGGCGCAAACAGGGCGAGCCCAATATCGGTTGATTCTTCCAGCAGCGCTCCAGAGGCCGGATTATTCGCGGCGTCTATCGCCATGCTCGGCCTTGCATCGCCGGCACCCGCCATAGCTTTGTTGGCCGGGCCGATCCCTGTGTAAAGTAGCCATTTGTTGCAGCCACCAGGGGCGCCAGGCTGGTGATACCTAGCCCCAATCCGATAGTGATAGCGTTTTTACGTTTTGATTTTGTCATAGGACCTTTCTTAATTGCTGGTGCCGGGTTGCGCTTATCGTGGCGCGAACGATACGGACAAAGACACGACAAGAAAAATAACGAAAAATTCGATCGATATGCTCTAAAGGTATACCAAGAACCTAACGAGCCGCTAATTCCCCCCAAAAGTCAAAACCTCATGCTGATAAACAAGTCCAGAAGACGACCCCGTCCCAGCCTATTCGGCGATTTTGCCGTTGCGATAGGCTTGTCCATCGCAGCTCAAACATCCTTGAGTTGGGAAGCAACCATCGAACGCGACAGCTACGGCGTGCCGCATGTTCACGGTACCAAGGATGCTGATGCTGCGTTCGGTCTTGCCTATGCGCAAGCGGAGGATGCGTGGCCGATTATGGAGGGAAGCCTCCCCTTTTATAGGGGTACAGCTGGTCTATACGAGGGGCGGGAGGGTGCCCAAACCGATTACCTCGTCCATTGGCTCGACTTATGGGGAACCCTGGATAAGCGTTATGAGATCGATCTTTCGCCTGAGATACGCGACTATGTCGAAGCGTTTGCAGCAGGCTTCAACGCCTTTGCCGCAAACCATCCCTCGGAAGTAAAACATCCGGAGTTACTCCCTGTGACAGGCAGAGACATTGTCGCAGGACACATGCTACGACATCCCCTTTTTTACGGCTTTAACGAGCCAGTATTGGCTCTATTTGGCGATGAGCGGCCCAATACCGTGAGTAAAGCACCCTACAATCCTCAGCCCAAAGACCCTATTGGCTCCAATGCCACAGCTGTCGCACCTTCGCGCACAGAGGATGGCTCGACCTATCTGATTATCAATTCGCATCAACCGCTTACAGGCCCCGTTGCCTGGTATGAGGCCCACATTGAATCGGATGAGGGGCTTAACGTTATGGGTGGGCTTTTCCCCGGATCTCCGACGATAGGCGTTGGTTTCACGCAAGAACACGGATGGGGCGCCACAGTTAACAAGCCCGATCTCGTTGATATTTATGTGCTTGAGATGAACCCCGATAACCCAAATCAGTATCGGCTTGACGGCGAGTGGCGAGATCTCGAGGTGTCCGAGGTGACGCTCGAGTTGAAGATTTGGGGCTTTATACCGTGGTCGGCTAAACGAGAGGCACTCCGTTCCGCGCACGGTCCAGCACTTCGGACTGACCACGGAGTTTACGCGATTCGGTACGCGGGTATTGATGAGATGAAACAGGTTGGACAATGGCTAGCAATGAACAAAGCCAAGAACTTCGAGGAGTGGAAAGCGGCGGTTGACCTCAATCATATCCAAAGCTTCAACTTCGTTTACGCCAACCGACACGGTGATATTCACTTCATCCACAACGCTCAGCTACCGGTAAGGGCCCAAGGCTGGGACTGGCAGCAGTATCTTCCCGGTGATCGCTCTGAGCTAATTTGGAATAGCTACCACCCAACGTCGTCTTTACCGCAGGTCACGAATCCTGAATCAGGATTTGTACATAGCGCAAACCAGACTCCCTTTAATGTTACCGAGTCGCAGGACAATCCCGTTCGCGCTAAGGTCCCTGAAAATGGTGGTTGGCAGACACGAATGACCAACCGGGCAACACGGGGACTCGAATTGTTCGACGCTTTCGAGCAGATTTCATTCGACGAAGCCTGGCAGTTAAAACACGATAATCGGTACTCAATTAACTATCGCGGTATGGCCTTTTTGAATGAGGTAACTGCATTGCCTAAATCCAGCGATAAGGTCAGTAAAGCAATTGATATTTTGGCCGCCTGGGATCGTGGAACAGACAAGGCAAATCGTGGAGCCGCGCTTGGTGTCTGTGTTCTCGCTGCGGAATGGCAGGCAGAAAGTGGTGGCACACCAAACCCTGACGCTAAAAAAATCCTGGACGATTGTATTGATCAAACACTCGAGATCGGTGGCCAACTGGATCCCCGCTGGGGCGATGTTAATCGCCATGGCAGAGACGGCACGCACTGGCCCGTTGCCGGAGGCCCCGACACCCTTCGAGCCATATATTCACGCAGGCTCGATGGTGACGACCACCTCACTGCGGTCGCTGGGGACGGTTTGTATTATCTCATCCGTTGGATGCCCGATGGCGAGCAGAAAGTACTCGGGACACACCAATACGGCAACGATATGACCGATCCGGAATCACCGCATTACCTTGATCAAGCCGAGGACTACACAAATGAGATTCTCCACGAGGCTTTATACACCGGTGATAGTAGAAAGGGGCGTGTTACCACACGGTACACTGTGAGTTCGCAGTAGCTCTTTTATCCCTTGCTTGGGGAACTACGCGGCTTTTCCGTCTCTACTCGAGCTGAACTGATAACTAAAAAAACAATACCGATTGACGCATCTTTCAATCGGTATCAAAGACACCCTAAAAGGGGCGTAAGGTCGGCGCTTTTCGCTGCCCACTAATCTCACCCCAGTCCCATCTCGACGGCTTTGATCTATCGGGTATGCCAACGATTGATATGCTCAAAAAGTAATAAAAATCATCAAGACAGCCGATTAGAGCACGCATGGCAAAGGTACAACTCGAAGGTAATCAGACTAGTGGTTACCGCTTAACCGTTGACGGCGCACCCTTTTTCATAAAAGGGGCGGGGCTCGAGTTCGGCCAGCTGAAATCCCTCGCAAACGCAGGTGGCAATGCCTTCAGAACCTGGCGCGTCGATAATGGCGAGCGCGATGCAATCGACATTCTCGACGAGGCCGAAACGCTTGGTCTCAAAGTCTGCATGGGGCTCGATATCGCCCGAGAGAGACACGGCTTTGACTATTCAGACCAAAACGCTATCGATGCTCAGAATGAGCAGATGATGAAAGACGTGATGCGCCTCAAAGATCATCCTGCGCTCCTTATGTGGGGATTGGGTAACGAGCTCAATCTGAGAGCTAAAAATAAGGGCGTATGGGATGCGGTAGAGGATCTCGCACAGCGTATCAAAGTAGCCGATCTCGACCATCCAGTAACGACAATGTTGGCCGGAATTGATGAGCCAACGCTGAGCGCAATAGCCGAGCGAGCGCCCTCCTTGGATTTCCTCTCCTTCCAGATTTACGGAGAGATCGATCAGCTACCAGAGATTCTTGCCAAAGTAGGCTACAACGGTCCTTATCAAATTACCGAGTGGGGACCCACGGGTCATTGGGAAAGTCCTGAAACGGATTGGGGGCGGCCGTTCGAGCCATCAAGCACACAGAAGGCGAGTGACATCGCCCGTCGCTATAACGAGATTATTTTGGCCGACAGCAAGCGCTGTTTGGGTGCCTATGTCTTCCTGTGGGGGCAGAAACAGGAGCGCACACCCACCTGGTACGGGATGTTCTTGGAAGGTGGTCAACGTACCGAAGCTGTCGATGTCATGCAGAAAGCCTGGACGGGCGTTGCCCCAACAGAGACAACACCGCAAATTCGATCCTTGTCACTCAATCACAAGACAGCACCAGCGAGTATTGAGGCGCGGATTGGTGATCAGCTGAGTGCTGAGGTCAAAGTTGATGGTGCAGACGATGCACTCATATCATGGCGAGTACGCGAGGAAGTCCCTACCGTATTGCAAAGTGATGGAGGTGACTTTGAGCCAACGCCACCAACGATCGAGAGCCTGCTAGAAACCCAAAATAAACACTTTGACTTTAAGGTTTCACAGCCCGGTGAGTATCGCCTCTTTTGCCAAATAGATACGCCGCATCAAGGCAGCGCAGTCACCAACATTCCATTTCTCATTCAATCTAAATCTCGAAAACTTACGAGGTTTTTCAACCCATTTGGGAGCAAGGCCGCATGAATACCGAAACACTCTCGACCACTGACGAATCCCTTGTTAGCCCAATGTTAACTCGCAGCGCACAGATTCCCGTGACACAAAAGATTGCATTTGGCATCGGCATGCTGGCGAACCAGATGTTCCCCGCGGCGCTGGGGATTTTCATGGTGATCTTGGTGCAAAGCCTTGGAATGAGTCCTATTTTGTGGGGGCTGATTTTTTTCCTGCCAAAACTTGTGGACGCCTTGACCGACCCACTGATGGGTTACATCTCGGATCGATTCGAATCGCGTTGGGGAAAAAGACGACCCTTTATTTTTATCGGCGCCATCGTTGCTGGCCTCTCCTACATAGCGATGTGGCAGCTCTCGGCGGAGAACAGTCAGCTCTATAATTTTTGGTACTTCCTCGGGTGGTCCATCGTCTTCTTCATTGGCATGACGATTTTCAGCGTTCCTTATGTCGCCATGGGATATGAAATGAGCAGCGACTACCACGAACGAACACGGCTCATGGCCGTTGCACAGTGGATAGGTCAGTGGGCGTGGGTCATTGCCCCGTGGTTTTGGATCATCCTTTACGACCCTAACTGGTTCGAATCCGCAACCGAGGGGGCTCGCACACTATCGATTTATGTCGGCCTCGCGTGCATGGCCATGGCCATGGTTCCTGCCATTTTCTGCCACTCGGTCGAGACGACGAATGACGGTAACGGTGCACGGGCTGGAAGCGTTGCTGACACCTTCCGAGAACTCTTCCACGGCATCGTAATTACGCTAAAAAACAAGCCTTTCCAGCGTATTTGCACGGCAACATTTTTCATTTTCAACGCCTATAACTGTGTAGCCGGCTTTGCGTTTTTCATCATCGTTTATTACATGAACGGCGGTGACCCAGCAGCAGCAGGGAGTTGGCCGGCACTTTTCGGTAGCGTGTCAGCGCTCTGCACCTGCTTCTTGGTGATACCCATTGTTAACTGGATGTGCCAGATGTACGGCAAGCACAAGACATTCCTCATTACCCAGTCGATGTCCCTCGCAGGCTATGCCATGTTTTGGTGGAGCTTTACACCCGAGAATCCCTACTTGATGTTCGTCCCAATTCCATTATTCGTCTTTGGCATTGGCGGTTTGTTCACCATCATGATGTCAATGACGGCTGATATTTGTGACTTGGACGAACTGGAAACCTTTGAGCGGCGCGAGGGATTATTCGGCGCGATCTACTGGTGGATGGTGAAATTTGGCGCTGCATTCGCGGGCCTATTGAGCGGCCTCATACTCGCGATGGTCGGCTTCGATCAGACCGTCACCATGCAGACTGATGAGGCGCTGGCTGGCCTCAGAGCAGCGTTTATTATAGTCCCCGCTACTGGAACGCTCATTGGCATATGGGCAATGTGGAACTACGATCTCAACGAAGAGCAGGTGAGAGCTATCCGTTCCGAGTTGGATGCGCGGCAAAGCGCCTAGGACGGAGAAAGCTCTGGTATTACCAAGCGGTAGATCGAGAGATTTAGTATGAAAAAGCCCGCAACCGCGGGCTTTTTTATCGTGCGCTAATCGGCTCTCGAACCTCAGTCCATGACGCGCTCAACATGAACATCAATCCGCACATACCGACCGTCCTTTTTGAACAGCGCTTCAGATTGCTCCGCAGACAAAACACTACCTGCTACTGATTTGGTTTCACCATCTCGAGTGTGCAAAGTAACTGACGCTGACTCCGCCATATCCATAACCACTGGGACCTGACAATAGGTAAAGCCAAGCTCTCCAGCCTTGAGCGGAACTTCCTGTGACGCGCCCGTTACATCAAAGTAGCGCAGCGTCTCAGGGGACTCGAGGAACTCTGACCGGCGGAGAACGGTTGGCTTAAAGCTAACGCACGCGTCAATGACTTCCACACCCAACTCGAGCAGGCGTGTCAGTACCTCCTCTTTAACTTGACCTGTCATACCCGGCTGTCGCGCACCTGCAAACCCTGGCGTATGCGAGTAAGGATCAGTCGGGAATGCACCATAAACATCGGGTGTTTTATTGAAGCCAATACCTTCACGCACGTCATAGTAGGCGGCCTTTAACCCGTCCACTACCGATACTGATGCGTCTGTAGCTTCAGCTTTTTTTACCGTTTCCATCACAGCGAGAAGCAGCTTGGAAACCATGTGCCAATAGATCGAGCCAAGTCCTTCATAGGCATACATACCCCCTGAACGGCCCGTGAAATTGGCGCAGTCGAACAAATTAGAGAACAAATTTTCGATAGCATTGCGCTCAACCAATACCTCTTGATCAAAACCTTGCGACGCCAGCTTATCGAGTTCTGCAGCGACCGATGCTGTGTTGTTGAACTTACCAGAAAAATAGACCTGGCCAGACTGATCTGTCTCTACGAGATCCGTGTCTCCAATCGACAAGAGTTTGGTCATCAACTTAGAAGATGCCACGAAATCATTAGGCACCATATTTCGGTCCATAAAGCGTGGTAGCTGTCGATTGGGATACAACAAATATGAGTGCTGGCGTTCCGTATACAACGACGAGGCTCGCAGTGTTTTGAGTAGTGACAGAGACTCCTCCGCCTCCAGCAGCTCGGAACTCAGAACTGCCACCTGCCCTTCCAGCATCTCGTAAAGATGTTTGATCTGCACGCCGCTATCGCTCACCGCAATACGATTGTAGGCGTGATAAAGACCGTCTTCGCGGCGATTCGAGCGAATACTGATGGCGCTTACGTCGCGAGCACACGAAAGACACTCGACGACACTAGATAGCGCAACAGATCGCTTAGAGGCAGAGAAGCCGTTCTGGTAAACCCGATTCCGATAGCGCTCCGCCGCAGTACCAAGCGCTTCCATCACATCCTTTCTGATGGCATCCGACACTGGGCCTGAGCCCATTGAGCCCTTATGGGATTCCAACACAGCGGCCACTTCGGTCAAGAAGTCAGCCACCTCTTCGGAAAGCGAAACAGATTCCTGGTGGAGCTCGGCAAACAGCGGAACAATTTTGTTCAGGAAGCGGTGGAGATAGCACAATGTCACAACGGAGACACCGGTACCTACCAAAGCATTGTTTGCGTCGTTCCACTCCGGTCGCTGGGTATTCATCCAGATACCGGTATCGGGAACAAAATTGGCGATCTTCGACAAAAGAGTCACCAAGACCTTCTCTGCAAGATTGACCTGGTATACGCCGCCGGCTGGATCTGGCATGAGTCGGCCGTCCGAACCCATCACCTCGACACGCTCATCGATCGTCTTGTCGAGTGCCTCATCAAATTCGATGGTGTCGTAAGGGTCGCTCAGAATACTGGCATAAGGCTTGATGCGATAAGGCACATTCGCATAGGCAAACGCTTCTTTGAACATCATCGACTTCAAAGCAACCGGGTTATGTGCAACCGACTGCTCGATCAATTTAAGGAGATAAATCAGTTGATGATCACCCCAATAACCGATATTTGCCCAGGGATTCTCAGGTTCAGGGCGCTCCCAATCGATACCCTGACGCGTGATGCGATAGGGGTTGTAACCATCCGCCGTCGTCGCGTTCACAAACTTCGAAATCATGTTCGCGCCAAAGCATGGAATGGACGAACTCAGGGCTTCCCAGTTCTGGAAAATATCGCGCCAGTTACCCTCGTAGTTAAGGAGCTTATTCCCTTTCTCGTCTTTTACCTTGATAGCAAATCGGTTCCAGGGACGCGAAGGATCGCCGTGGCGGCGACTAAAACTCAGAGGCAAATACTCTCGGCACAATCTCTCAAGCTGCATGTCAGCATTGTTTGCCAAGGCCGCATCGAGTTCGTGATACGTCAGGCGATTGGGTAAGGCATCAAAAAACGGCGTATTACCCTCAAAAACCGCACGATTCCATTCGGCGCAAAAAGCCATGAGATCAGACTTTTCAATGGCGTAATTATCAATGAACAAACCACCGCGCATGATATTAAAAAGCACGTTTGAGGCGTGATGATTCGCACTCAATGTGTCACCGGTCATCTGGATACCATCGGCAGTGCTGATCAGGCGCTCAAGATTCCGGGAGCCGAGCTTGATATCGTCTGCAATCAAGGCGGACACATCAGCGTCGCTTTGAATCAGCGACACCGTATCTCTGACGGCTGCCGGACCTTGATTGACGTCGGCAACGATACCCCAGCTGCGCGCTTCGCCGACGGTGAGATCGAACGCTTGATGGACAAAATAAGCGCCTCGGCGGCCCAGCACCTCCTGCTCTTCACTAAGCGCTTGTCCTGACCGGAATTGACTCAGCTGGTTCGAGCTAATGAGATATTTCGCGTTCTGAGCACCGTACGACCAGACCGTGGTTGCTGACAGTGCCTCACTGGGTTCAGCTTTGTCCGACAGGATCGAACTCATTGCATAAACAGCCAGGCCTGAGTTGGGTACCAACTCATTTTTCTTGTAGGCATCGACCAGGCAACTCAGCTCGTTTTGCGTGCCAGCCAACACGCCATAAGGCAGCAGATTCTCAATGCCATCGAGGATCTCAACAGCAGACTCGGCATTCTCAGTAGCGGCAAGGGTGGACTGCTTCACAAAACCAAAGCGATCCGAGGTCGACCATGAATAACTAAACTGTAGGCCAAGATCGTGATTGATCTCTTCAAAGATGAGCTTGTCACCCAGCACATTCTTGTAAAGGTTTCTCGTGATGCTGTAGATACCTGTGTGAGAGCGAGAGAAAGGCTCCCATAACATCCGTTTGCCACCCTGATCGGCAATGACGATCGTTCGACTGCCCGTGTTATCCGAGTTGTCGCGAATTTTATCTTCGGTGTAATACGGGAACAGCGCACTGTCACAATCAGTGCGGCCGGCAGAGAGCCCGCCGCGTGTCGAGATA
>CBFIBL010000004.1:0-1808 GCA_965660865.1 Luminiphilus sp. | reverse complement strand
AGGTGGTATTCCATCTCGTTGAACAGCACATTGCGCTCGCTGGCAAGCATATCCCAGCTTTCACCGACGACATTTTCGGTTGGTTCTTTTGAGATGGCCCGTTTCAGTAACCAGCGACGTAGTGGTGAACACCATTTGAGTGCATCCCTCAGCGATTTTAATTGCATCACTGCCGATGTGCTGTTGTCGCCGTTACGGGGTGTATTGGGCTCTTCTGTGACGTTATGGGTGATCAGTAAATTGGTGTCGGAGAAGGGTATGTAAAAGAACTCAAAGTTTCGGTTTTCTCGCCAGTAGCGCTCTGCGTTTTCCAGTGTGTGCTTGTGCGACTCAGGCCATACTTGGCGGTGTAATTTAAAGCGCTCAACAAGCTGCATTTTGATCTCGGTGAGAATGCCCAGTGCACCCAGGGCGACTCGACCACCGTCTAGCCACTCTGCATTTTGGTCAGCACTAATCTCGATGTGTTCACCAGTACCTGTTACTAGACGCAGGCCTTGAATTTCTGCTGCCAGTGCCTGAAGTGTCTCGCCTGTACCATGAGTACCCGTACTGGTAGCGCCGGCCAGGGTTTGTACGTCGATGTCGCCAAGATTTCTGAATGCATAGCCCTTATCGGCAAGCTTAGGTGAGAGGTCGTGAAGTCTCCCGCCCGCACCCAGCCAAGCTTGTTGCCGTTCCGCATCGACTTCACCAACGTCACCAAAGTGATCGAGTTTGACGATGGCGGTTTTGCTCGGAACCAGTGGCATCCAGCTGTGCCCCGAGCCTACTGGACGAATGCCACTTGAGTGAGTTTTTACTAAAGAGGTTAGTGCTTTTAAATTCTCTGGCGCATGTACCTGCGCCTTTGAGGGAGGCAGCGATTTAGACCAATTTTGCCAATTTGAAGCTGTCGTATCTGTCATTGTCATCAGAGGCTTTTGCCAGACTTTATTGTGTCGACGGTAGCATACCGTTCATACGATCTGCGACTGAGCCAGAGTCTGGATCAGTCATATTCGAGGCCGAGGCGTTTTAGGCCAACTTTTCACTGAAATTAACGGTTCCTATGTATTGCTCGTGGCAACGTTTGGTTTTAGCGTGGCGGCAAATAACACATCAGCCAAAAAGACTTAAAACAAGGCTGACACAGGGGACTTCAAGATGGCATCTGATATCGAAATCGCTCAGGCAGCGACACCTCGCCCGATCGCGCAAATCGCCGACCAACTCAACATACCTGAAGAGGCTCTTGAGCCCTACGGTCGCATTAAGGGCAAGGTCAGTCTCGACTGGTTACTCGAACAGCCCGTTCGTGATTCTTCTCGGATGGTTCTAGTGACGGCGATTAGTCCAACACCTGCTGGTGAGGGCAAAACGACAACCACTGTTGGCCTCGGTGATGCACTAAAGAAGATTGGTAAGGACGCTGTTATTTGTTTGCGAGAACCGTCTTTGGGTCCCGTCTTTGGAATGAAGGGTGGCGCAGCTGGCGGTGGTCATGCGCAGGTGATTCCAATGGAAGATATCAACCTACACTTCAACGGTGATCTACATGCCATCGGTGTTGCCAACAACTTGCTTGCCGCACTGCTCGATAACCACATCCATCACGGTAACGCGCTCGATATCGACGTACGTCGCGTTACGTGGAAGCGCGTGCTCGATATGAACGATCGCGCTCTGCGTCAAATCACGGTTGCACTGGGCGGTCCCGGCAACGGTTATCCGCGTGAAGACGGCTTCGACATTGTTGTTGCTTCAGAAATCATGGCGATCTTCTGCTTGGCGACTGACCTCGATGATTTGAAAACACGACTGGGTCG
>CBFIBL010000003.1:0-21165 GCA_965660865.1 Luminiphilus sp. | reverse complement strand
TGAGACATCCAAAAATAACCCTGTTTTGATGAGTGTTTAATGGGCGAGAAGACGTCGGGATAGTGATAGTTTGGTCCTCAAGCATGCTCAAAATTTAAAAAACATACTCAAAGTTCAAATTTATAGTCGCAAATCATCGATTTCGTTGCTGAGTTTTGGCAATGTAGCGTTCCGAAAAATTCAACAACGCTATCCTCACTAGGAGACACGCTATGCCACACGCAGCTTATATCTTCGATGCGCTTCGAACGCCTCGGAGTAAGGGAAAGAAAGACGGCACACTTCACGAAGTAAAACCCGTTGATTTGGGAGCCGGCCTGCTCAGAGCGCTTCAATCACGCCACGATCTTGATACAAGCTATGTCGACGATGTGGTTATGGGCTGCGTGACGCCGGTTGGTGAGCAGGGCTCCGATATCACCAAGATGATTGTGCAAAATGCCGACTGGGATGAGTCTGTCCCCGGCGTTCAGTTGGACCGTTTTTGTGCCTCTGGACTTGAAGCGGTAAACACAGCAGCTCAAAAGGTGGCTTCGGGTTGGGATGATCTTGTTGTTGCTGGCGGTATCGAATGCATGTCGCGCGTTCCTATGGGCTCTAACGGTGGCGCGATGGCGAGTGATCCTGCCTTTGCCCTAAAAACGGGTTTCGTACCTCAAGGTATCGGTGCTGACATGATCGCCACTATCGATGGATACAGTCGAGAAGATGTCGACGCCTATGCAGTGGAGTCGCAGCGCCGCGCGGCACGCGCTCGCGATAGTGGTTGGTTCGATAAGTCAGTTGTGCCAGTGAAAGATGCATCGGGCATCACCATTCTCGAGCGCGACGACTTCATTAAGGCCGACACCACAATGGAAGGCCTCGCGCGACTCAAGCCCTCTTTCGAAATGCCAGGTCAAATGGGTTTCGACGATGTAATCCTCGCGAAATACAACGAGTACAGCAAAGTAGATCACGTTCACACGCCCGGTAATTCCTCAGGCATCGTCGATGGCTCGAGCGCAGTCCTTATCGGTAGCGAGAAGGCCGGCAGCGACCTTGGATTGACGCCGAGAGCGCGCGTAGTGGCAACGACAGTGCTCTCGACTGACCCCATCATCATGCTGACAGGTCCCGGACCTGCGGCAAAGAAGTGTCTCAAGAAAGCGGGATTAACGCCGGACGAAATCGATCTCTGGGAGATCAATGAGGCATTTGCGTCCGTTGCGCTTCGCTATATGAAGGACCTCGATATCAGTCACGAAATCACCAATGTGGTGGGTGGTGCGATTGCCATGGGTCACCCATTGGGTGCGACTGGCGGATGCCTTGTAAGCGCCATGGTTGATGAGCTCGAGCGCAGGAATCTAAAGCGCGCGATGCTCTCGCTGTGTGTCGGTGGCGGCATGGGTATATCAACCATTATTGAGCGCGTCTAAGCGGAATTAGGAGTTAAAGAAAATGAGCTTTCATTACGATAAAGACGACAACAATGTAGTAACGGTCACCATGGATATGGACGGGCCCGTTAACTCCATGAGTGATGCTTTTCTTCCGCTTTTTGAGGCGACACTCGATAAACTTGAGGCAGAGACAGATCTTGCCGGTGTTGTTCTGACATCTGGAAAATCTACCTTCTTTGCCGGCGGTGATCTGAACATGCTATGTCAGGTTACAGAAGACACGGTTGAGGATTTCTTCAATGGGATGTGCGCTACCAAGGCTGCCATGCGACGTTTGGAAAAGCTCCAAGCGCCCGTTTGCGCTGCCATTAATGGCGCAGCACTCGGCGGCGGTCTCGAGCTCGCACTCTCATGTCATCACCGTATCGCCTGGAATAATCGTAGCGTCCAACTGGGCTTCCCCGAAGTCACATTAGGCTTGCTTCCCGGAGGTGGTGGTAACGTCAAGGCCGTTTATCTTATGGGGCTCATGGCCGCCAATGAGTACATTGTTGAAGGCAAGAGGGTTGCTCCTGAAAAGGCCTTGGCATCTGGTTTGATCAACGCAGTGGTTGAGGATAAAGAGCAACTCGTCGGTGCTGCTAAACAATGGGTCATGGATAACAAGGATGATGAGGCGGCACGCACTCAGCCTTGGGATACCAAGGGTTACAAGATCCCCGGTGGCAACATCCGCAACCCACAGGTAGCGCAGATGGTCACTATGGGTGCGCCGATGATTCGCAAGAACACGCGCGGTTTGCTACCTGCACCTGAGAAGATCTTCGATGTGGCTGTGCAGGCTCTCACGGTCGACTTCGAGACAGCAATGCGCATCGAAAGTCGCGGACTGGCAGAACTTGCGCTCACGCCTCAAGCCAAGAACATGATCAATACGTTCTTTTTCCAGATGAACAAGATCAATGGTGGTGCCTCACGTCCTAAAGATATTCCAACACAGAAGACGGAGAAGGTTGGCGTGCTGGGTGCGGGCATGATGGGGCAGGGTATTGCGTACTCTTCAGCAATGGTCGGTATCAAGGTTGTCCTCAAAGACATCAGTCTTGAAGCGGCTGAAAAAGGTAAGGCCTACACAGAAGCATTGCTGCAAAAGCGGGTTGATAAAGGTCGTATGACGGCTGAGAAGATGGCTGAGGTGCTGTCTTTGATTCACCCAACAGCATCAGACGCAGACCTCGATGGTTGTGATCTCATCATCGAAGCGGTGTTCGAGAATATGAATCTCAAGCACCAAATGACGCGTGATCTCGAGCCAAGAATGGCCGAGGGCGGCATTTGGGGATCAAACACATCCACGCTGCCGATTACTCAGTTGGCGGAGGCCAGCCAAAACGCCGAAAACTTCATTGGTATTCACTTCTTCTCTCCTGTCGACAAGATGCCGCTCGTTGAGATCATCATGGGTGAGAAAACGGGTGATGTCGCACTGGCTAAGGCCTTCGATTACACCAAGCAAATCAAGAAGACGCCCATCGTTGTGAACGATTCGCTGGGCTTTTTCACGTCGCGGACCTTCGGTACCTATCTCGATGAAGGTGTGCGCATGTTGGTAGAGGGTGTGAAGCCAGTTCGCATCGATAACCTAGGTAAAGCAGTGGGTATGCCGGTTGGGCCTTTAACGGTTTATGACGAGGTTAGCCTCGAGTTGTCTCGTAAAGCTCAGGAGACTTGGAAGGAAATGGGTCTGGCTATCGATGGAGATGATCGCTCAATAACTGCGGGCGTTGTCGACACCATGATCGGTGATCATGGTCGCGGCGGCCGCTACCACGGTGGTGGTTTCTACGAGTACGGTGCGGATGGCTCCAAAGAGGTTTGGTCAGGACTCGCGGACTTATACGGCAAAGAAGGCGTCGAGATTTCAGACCAAGATGTCAAAGAACGCCTGCTATTCCGTCAGGTCATCGAGGCTCTAAAATGCCTGGAGACCGGCGTGTTACGCAGCGTGGCTGACGGCAATATCGGCTCCATTATGGGTATTGGTGCACCTGCATGGACAGGCGGGCTCCTGCAGTTCGTTAACACCTACGGCCTGCAAAACTTCATCGATCGATGCGGTGAGCTGAGTGCAGCCTACGGTGATCGTTTTGAAGCGCCTGCTATCGTGGCTGAGAAGTTGGCCGCAGGTGAAACTTTCGTGTGAGCCGATCTGGTGTTTAGAGAGGGCGCTTAAGGCGCCCTTTTTTGTGTCTATTTTACCGGCGTCTTCTTGCAGCTATTACCAGTGTCAGTGCTTGAAAGGGGACCGATAGGAGGTGCGCTAGGAGGTGCGCTGGGAGGTGCGATAGCAGGTGCGCTAGGAGGTCCGCGAAAAGGGCGGCGCGAGGAGGTACGTGAAAAGGTGCGTACGAGGGGTATATCAGTGTTAACTGGCAGCTAAATTCACGGAGAACAATAACGATGAGCTTTGCTGTAACCCTCGGCCGATTTTTGCTCGGTCTCTATTTTTTTCTTCCCGGCATTTCAAAGGTGACGGGCTATGCCGACACCTTGAGCTATATGGTGCTCCACAACATACCGGCGCCAGAATTGCTGCTACCTATCACGATTGTTCTTCAGATCGGCGGCGGTGTGATGTTGATGATAGGTATGCGCGTCAGCCAAGTAGCACTGATGTTTGCAGGCATGACCTTGATTATTAATCTGGGGATGCACGACTTTTGGAATGTTTACGAGGGCGTGAGCCAAGCTCACGAGACCCAGAACTTCGTGAAAAATCTGGCGATTTTTGCCGGTTTACTGGTGTTGAGCGGCGCCGAGGATTTACCTCAGCACCGACTCATGGGCCGTAATTAAAGAGCCCTTTTTTGCGCTTGCGGGTTGTGGGCTTGCGCGCCTTATGCTCCTAGGTCGAAAGTAAGCCCTGCATTGGCAACAAGGCGCTCAATAAGTTTCTCACCCATAGCAGGCGCTGGTGTGTAAACACCCCCTGGCAAATCCTCGCAGTCCTGCACAATACACAGTGCGCTTTCAGCGATCATCTTGGAGGTTGAGCCGTAACCGGGGTCCATATCGCCCGTAACGGTGGCTTCCATACGATCGCCGTTTGCGTTTGTGCCGACAAATAGCACGTCGTAATGACCGGCTTCGCGGCTCTCTTTGGAAGGCCCCTCGCCGGGTTTTGGCACATCATCACCCTCGAGCGGGTTGCTGCTCGCCACCATATTGGCAACGGCTGCACCTTGCTCACCGGGACCTGTCACCATCATTTCGTCGTACTCGAAATCTTCGCCGTAAAGACGGTGTAGCAGGGCGTTCGAGCGGTGAACGTTTTTGGTGTTGATCGGGGCGATGATGAAGGGGGCAACCCAAGAGCCGATGGCCTCATCTTCGTAAGGCTTGGCATCTGAAGGTTGCTCTGGACCTTGGAAGCCATTGGCAAGCGAGAAGGGGTTGGCAAGTATCTTCAACAGCCCTGGATTGGTTTTCAGCGCCGCCATTGTGGCTCCTAAGGACGCTGCTGTTCCGCCCGAGAACTCACCATTCATTGCGCGGACGCGGCCACGAATACGGCTCATTGGCGCGCCTGTTTGGTCGATAGCGGCTTTTTGCAGGAAGTAGACACCGAGATCAAAAGGAATCGAGTCGAAGCCGCAGCTGTGCACAATGCGTGCGCCTGAGGCACGTGCGGTGTCATTATGTGCAGCGATCATCTCGTGCATCCAACCGGGCTCCCCGGAGAGGTCCACATAGTGTGTTCCTTCTTCTGCGCACAATCTAACGAGTTCGGAGCCATATAACTGGTAGGGGCCCACAGTCGTGCAGATGCACGAAGCACGCTTCACCATATCTCGCAGCGAACCCTCATTGGCCGCATCCGCGGTCACAAGCGGTATATCGGCTGATACACCAATCAGCTCTCGAACCTCTGTAAGCTTGGTTTCGCTTCTGCCGGCCATTGCCCAGTTAACGCCCGTGCCATAGATATTCCCCATGTACTCGGCCACAAGGCGGCCAGTAAAGCCACTGGCTCCGTAGATAATGACGTCAAATTCTCTGCTCATACCTGATCCCATTGCTGCATTAGTTTTTGTTTGAATGAATAGCTAAAACACGACCGATGAGGCATCAAGTCGCAATGGGTGACGAGTATACGGGGCCTGTTGCTAAATAACCTCAAACTCAAGAAACACGGTTTCTTTATGAAGTTGATGACCACTGGAGTTACAAAAACGTCGATCCAGCGTGCTAAAATGAGACTTTATTCGCATTTTGCAAATCATATTGAAAAAAAAAGATGCAGGAACAAAACTTCTTGTTAGGGTCAAGCCTTACGAATTCTAACGACGGGTCTCGTGTGCTCTGTCGTAGGATAAACATAACGGGTAATCAGGAGAGGCATGCTCCCATGAAACATTCCCTTATTGCATTGGTGTTGGTGTCGTTCTTATCAGCCTGCGGTGGTGGAGGCGGCGGAAGTTCACCGGCAGATCCTCCAGGATCGGGCGGTGGCGGGTCCGGTGGAGGTACTGGTGGCGGGGGATCTACAGGACCAACAGAGCCCACGGCTGAGGAATACCGTGACGCAGCACTCATACTCGATATTGGTACCTTTGGTGCCCGCTACAGCGATGTTGAATCCGTGGCAGAGAGTGGCGTTGATGCCTGGCTTGATGAGCAGTTCATCATGCCCATTAGCCTCCACGAACCCATTGTTCGCCGCTATGGCGCACAGTACGGCTTTAACAATCAAGACAGTCCGATTCCTGTAGGGCAATTCCGGCGCTTTGCTTTTTTTGAGAACGCGCTAACGGCTCCCGACCAACTGAGACAAGTCACGGCCTATGCGCTAACTCAGCTATTTGTCGTATCTCAGACCGGTGTTCTGGGTAACAATCCGTTAGGTCTGTCCAATTACTACGACACGCTACTCACTCATAGTTTTGGCAATTACCGCGACCTGTTACGTGCTGTTACGCTGCACCCGGCGATGGGCTTCTATCTAAGTCACGTCAACAACGCGAAGACCGACGAGGACGCGAATACCTTTCCCGACGAGAACTACGCACGTGAGGTCATGCAGCTCTTCACCATCGGATTGTATGAGCTGAACCCTGACGGTACGCGAAAGTTGGATGCGGAGGGCCAGCCCATTCCCACCTATGACAACACTGATATTCGGGAGTTCTCGAAGATATTCACCGGTCTTGCCTATGCGGGCGATGCTGGCCAGGAACCTCAATTTGGCCGCAACAGAGCGGTACTTCATCTGCCGATGGTGATGTTCGACAATTACCACGAGCCTGGCGAAAAGTACTTGCTTAATGGATTTACGGTGCCGGATGGACAGACTGGCATTCAGGACATCGATGATGCGGTCGATAATTTATTCAACCACCCTAATGTGGCGCCCTTTGTCAGTAAGCAATTGATTCAAAGGCTAGTGACCTCAAACCCTTCGCCAGATTATGTAAGCCGTATTTCGGCTGTCTTTGCGGATAACAGCGATGGCGTTCGAGGTGATATGAAGGCTGTCATCCGAGCCATTCTTACCGACGTCGAGGTAGCTGAAGCTTCACGCGTCAGGGAGCCGTTTCGCCGATTCCTCGCTGCCAACCGAGCGCTCAATACCACACCCTCCGAAGGGAGTGACATTGGTGTAACCGGTTTTTTTGTTCAGAACGCAACAGGTCAAATGGTGCTAACCGCCCCCAGTGTCTTCAATTTTTATTCGCCATTCTATCGACCACAGGGTGGGCAGGGTTTGATAGCCCCTGAGATGCAGATTACGACCGAAGATACGATTGTCGGGGTGACCAATTTGATGGCTCAACTCCTCTACGGTAATCGGCCGATGCACAATCATTCGGAGTTGCCAGAGATGCGACTGGATCTGACGTCAATGGTGAACCTTGCAGATGATAAGGAAGCGTTCCTGACACGCGTCGAGCGCTTGTTCTTTGCCGGGACCATGAGTGAGCACACGCGCTCTGTTATCTCAGGTGCCTGGGATGAAGCAGCAGATTCTAGTCCCACAGATCGGGTGAAACTGGCCTTGTATCTCGCGCTCAGCGCGCCTGATCAGGCGGTAGCAGAGAGGACTGCACTATGATGAATCGTCGACGTTTTCTGCGAAATGGTTTAGGCAGTGCGGTCAGCATAACCATGGCAACAACTGTGCCGTTTCCATTATTGGGGTCGACCCGAGCAGTTGCCTCTGAAGAGTACCGTGCTGTTGTCTGTGTATTGCTGGCTGGCGGAGCCGACAGCTTTAATATTCTGGTGCCGCGGTCGGAGCTGGCTTATAACCGCTATCAGGCAAGACGGTCCGATTTAGCACTAAGTCAAAACGATCTCTTGCCGTTGGATGGTGAGCATGAGGGGGTTCAGTTTGGCTTGCACCCAGCGATGAGCAGTTTGCAACAACGCTTTAATGCGGGTCAGGCCACCCTAGTGACCAACGTTGGGCCTCTGGTTGAACCTACGACACGAGCTGCTTTCGATGCGGAAACGGTGACGTTACCGCTTGGATTATTTTCGCACTCTGACCAGATTCTTAGCTGGCAAACGGCCACACCGGCCAACCGCGCGGGTACCGGATTTGGCGGTCGATTAATCGATGCGCTCCCTGGAGCCAATACAGGTCTGGCGCTCGCGGGCAATATCTCGCTGTCTGGAAATAACTCGTTTCAGGCGGGTGCCGCCACAGGTTCCTATGCGATCAGTGCAAACCGCGGCGTACAATCAATCACCGGCTTTGACAACGATCTCTTCAAGCGGTCCTTCGAGAGCCTCATGGCTGATAGCAGCGCGTCGACCTTGCAAACGGTCTACCGAAACAAATTGCAGTCGGCGATTGACGCAGGCGATGTTTTTTCTTCGGCGCTCTCACAGGCGACTACGCTGAGCACACCCTTCGCCGAGGACTCTTTTTCGTCCGCTATGAAGCGTATTGCCGAACTTGCCAGTGTGCATGAGCAGCTTGGGGTAAGTCGCCAGACCTTTTTTGTGACCTTTGGCGGCTGGGACCACCATGAAGACACCCTTGGCCAACAAGCGACAATGCTACCCGCGTTGGATACGGGTCTTGGTCAGTTTCAATTGGCATTGGAGGAGCTGGGACTGTCAAACCAAGTCACCACCTTCACGATTTCCGACTTTGGCCGAACACTGACGTCCAATGGCAGAGGGTCGGATCATGGCTGGGGTGGTAATGCTATGGTGATGGGTGGTGCCGTACAGGGTGGTCAGCTGTACGGACACTTCCCCGAGCAGGTCGAAGACAATCCACTCGATTTGAATCGAGGCCGTTTCCTGCCGACGACAGCAACCGACGCCATGTATGCGGAGGTTTCGAGGTGGATGGGTGTGGCTCCTGAGTCGTTAGAGTCGGTCTTACCGAATTGGGCCAACTTTGAGGGCAGCGATCAGGGCGCGGGTCTTACTGGCATGTTAGTGGGCTAACGCCGGGCGCTGACAAGCCAGAAGTTCGCGTCGAAACTAACGCCCTTACCGACTGTGTAGAACTCCTCGAGTGTCTCGTAAACCGCCGTTTTGGCTTGCTCGCCTAAAGCAGGGGCGCTTTCGGCGATTAATGCGGCGGCTGGGCCAATCAGTATTAGCTCCTGAAAAAGATCGTTGAAGGAGCGATCGGCGCCGGCTGACAGGTCTAGCTTTAGTGGCTCAACAGTGACCTCGGTAAACCCCGCCTCACTCAGAACACTATGGATGCGCTCCCTGTCCGATAACCCAAAGGGACCGGGCGCTCCGGGCATCGATGGTGGCGGAGCTGGCAGGACGGTAAGCGCCGCCTGCATGGGAGCCGTAAAGAAAGGATTCAGCGCAGGGCTTTGCCAGCAGACAAATCCCAACTGACCGTTTGGTTTCAAGGTCGAACGTAATTGGGTGAAGGCAGCCGTTGGATCTGCGAAGAACATCACCCCAAACCGAGAATAGATCGCGTCGAATGACGCTTCGGGAAATAGCGGTTCACTGGCATCGCCCAGCACGAACGACACATTGGCTTGTAGCGATGATTGATTGGCCGACTTTAAATCATCGGCCAACGCTAACATGGGCTCCGAAATATCAACCCCTGTAATGGTGCAGGATGGATCGAGCCGAGAGGCCCAGTCGAGGGTCTGATTGCCGCAGCCACAGCCGACATCAAGCACTTGCGCACTCGCCGGTAAGTCAAATAACGCCATACATTGACGGCCCGGCTCTGAAAGCAGCTCGTCCAGCAACGAGTTATGTCTAACCCAGCTAGCTCCAGCGCGACCATTCCACATGTCCTTTTGCAATTGATTGTCCATGGGGTTATCCCTAAGCCTCATAATGACTATCGACGATGTTTCGTAGTGAGAGTGTTACAGAGAGTGTTGCAGTGAAGACACCTCAATTTCCAAAAATATAGCTACTGACGTCGCTGAGTCGCTCTAAATCATCCTTCGAATCAATATCCCATCCTGCAGATTTCATGGGAACAATCGTTATCTGTTTTGCTGGATCCGTCAGAAGCTTTTTAGCCCCGTTTCCAGCATTTAGTCTCAGCAAATCGGGATACCACGCGCGAGAAAATACGGCCGGTGGACCTACGGTCTCACTGAAGCCCGCGCAGGCGCTACTACCGTCTACAGTTTGCGCGATAAGCGTCTCGAGTTCGCTGGTCGAGACCAGCACCTGATCGGCCAACAGCACCAACAACTGATCACAGTCGTCAGCCAGTAGCTCGCAGCCGAGCCGGATGGAGCTACTCATTCCTGATGACCAGCCGGGGTTGTAAATCAGCTCAGCGCCGGTCACGACGCCCACATCTTTAGCTGCCGCGATGGCTTGGTGGTATTTACCGGTCATGACGACAAGCCTTGTAGGTCGGAGAGGGAGCGCAGCATCAATCACATGTTGCAACAGCGGTTTGGTGTGGAATAGGGCGAGCTGCTTGCACGCGCCAAATCGACGCGCTTCACCCGCAGCGAGAATAACGATACCTAGCCGGGGCTCAGTCATTCCTGCTTAGCTGTCGCGCCAATAGCTGCTGGGCCAAAGATCGCATCATGACACTTGGCGATGACGGAGAGCGCTATGCTCTCGGGCAGTTCGCCGCCGATATTAAATCCGGCAGGGCCATCGACACTAGGCTGATATTCTTCATCACACAGACCAGCTTCGACGAATACTTCCTCTCTGCGGTGGGTGGGACCGAGAAGGCCGACATAATCAAGGCCACAACCCGCGACAGCTCTGAGACTCTGGGCATCCATGGGCACACTATGAGTCATCAGCATAGCGGCATTGACCGCGGCATCCCGTACCCATTGCGACAGCTCCTCGACCGGACATCGCAGTCGGTGGTCTGCCATATGGAAAAACTCATCTCGCGCATTGGCGGGTCGCGGGTCCCACACGGTCGTTTCCCAGCCCAGTTGATTTGCAAGGATGACAACGGGCTGCGCATCTATTCCACCACCTGCCACAAGGAGGTGTGGCGCTGGGGTGATGTGTGAGTTCAGCCAGGTTTCACTCTCTGTCTCAAGGAGAACGCTTTTGACACGCTTACGGGTGAGCACTGAATCCACTGCAAAAGCACTCGGAAGTGAACGTTCTCCCGCTTGAGGAATATGCTGGCGCAGTTGCCCACTTTGTCTCGCTTTGAGTGCAACTTGAATCTCGAGTAGGCCTTGATAGTTGTTTTCAGCGTTTATGAGCTCGAGTAACACGTAAACCACGCCGCCACAGCCTATGCCTAAGCGGTACGACAGATCATCTTCGTCGTCGCCATCGTAGCGAATGCATATAGGGGTGCCTGATGCCATAACTTTGCGGGCGTTGAGCCTAATATCGGCCTCCAAACAGCCGCCGCTCAATAAGCCCAACTGGTCGCCGCCTGAGCTAATCAGACTCATTGCGCCCGGTTTGCGATAGCTCGAGCCCTCGGTTTTATAGACGGTGCCGAGTACCCAATCTTCGCGATCCCGCTTGGGCGCCCAAGTCGATAGCATTGCCGATAGTTGCATAGTCATGCCGCATGACCCACGTGTACCGAGGCCTTTGGTGATTTGTGAGATCGGTATTGCAAGCGATAGTTGACGTTCATGACGGACACTTTAAAAGAAACCATGTGGATGCGCATGGGATACCTAACTTCACGAGCTATTTAGCAGCCAGAAGAACGGATTCCCTGGAGAATGTACCGCGCATTCTTTTCAAAACGTGTCTTCATGTCGAAGTGTCCGATGAAGCTCGCCACATCCTCTGGAATATTTTCAGTTTCGAAGATCGACGCGGTGCCGCCGTCATAAGCTCCGGTTAGCAGGGCCGATATGCCTTTGAGCGCAGCAAGTGTCTGCTCATAATCCAGTACGAGAGGCCCTGATAGGTTACTAACCATCATTTCAAAGTGCTTCGCCATGCCGCGCTTCGAAGTAATGAGCGCGTCGACCGAAATGTTTTGCTCGATAACCGTTCCGAGTCTCGCATGTAGCGCCAAGAATAAGGGGTCGGAAACACTGGTTTCATGGATGCGTGACACAAAATCAACATCAGTCATTTCTGCAGGTATTGCCGCCGTTAGTTCACTGCAAAACCTTTCAAATTCGCAGCTGTGAATAGATAGCAATACTTCCTCTTTGGTACCAAAGTAGAGGTATAGCGTGCCCTTTGCCACGCCAGCGCACCGACCGTGAGTTGACACGAGCGTATTGCGAAGCCATCAAGCCATACACTGCAAGCACCGCATTGGCCCACGCCACAGCCGTATTTGACGCCCTGGATTCCAGCGTGGTCGCGCAAAGCCCACAGTAACGGCATTGAGGGGTCTAGGCTCTCTAACGATTGTGTTCGTCCATTGATCTTGATCGTTGCCAGAGATCTTGCTTCTGTCGTTTTTCTTTGAACCAATAGTGGCACAAATGAAGCGCAAAGACAGGTTTACAGGCGATATGCGAGTTACATTTGCCGCATAGGGCTTTATAAAGCGTGGACTTATAGATCGCTCGCGACTCGCAACTCTTGTTCGAGTTTTTGCTGCGAATCGGCGCGTGGTTTTGAGAAGCGCGCAACGCCAAGATAAATCACTGGTGTTAGGAATACGGTAAAGAACGCCGCCAGGCCCAAACCACCAAAGACAACCCAACCGACAGCCTCGCGTGCCTCTGATCCGGGGCCGGACGACAAGATGAGAGGGAGGGCACCCAATACGGTGGATATCAGCGTCATCGCGATCGGTCTCAGGCGAATATTTGCCGCATTCTCGATAGCTTCTCGGACATTGGCACCTGCATCGCGCTGCTGATCGGCAAACTCGACAAGCAAGATACCGTTCTTAGCGATCAAGCCGATGAGCATTACCAGACCTACCTGTGAGTAAACATTCAGCGACGTTCCCGTGATGAATAGGGCAAAGATGGCTGCGGCGAGCCCAAACGGCACAATGGTCATGATCACAAGTGCTGAGGTAAGGCTCTCAAACTGTGCAACTAGAACGAGAAAAACAATGAGCAGGGCTAGGCTGTAGGCATACACCGAGTCTCTGCGCGATTCGCCCAGGCGCGCCGCTTCTCCCTCGGGCAGGACCGAAATATTAGCCGGTACGACTTCGTGGGCGAGGGCAGTGAGATCATCGACTGCTGTTTGTAGGTCCACGCCCTCAACCGTTTGCATATCAATACTGATCGAGCGTCTTTGGTACAAGCGCCTCAACTCGTCTGGGACACCTTCTTCCACCACGGTCACTAGTGACGCGAGAGATATGAGTTGACCGTCCTGCGAACGCACAAAGAGATTTACTAGGTCGTTGGGTCCTTGAATTCGGTTTTTACCCGCTTTCAGGACGATAGGAATCGACTGGTCTCGGCCGTTGAGATCGACGACATGCACGCCATCCACCATCACTCGGAGTGTCTGAGCCAGCTCGTCGATTGAGACATTAAGGTCAGTGAGCCGCTCACGGTCTATACGAATCGCGACCTGCGCTTGTGAGGGCGTGTAATCGATACGGGGATTTGAAACGCTGGCCAACCGCTCCCGAATAGCATCCGCATAGACGCGCGCTGCGTCATATATTTCTTCGTAGTCACTGCCGAGAAGAACGAACTGTATTCCGCCTCGCCACGCACCGCGCATATTAAGACTGTTACTCCCATAGACACGGGCTGTAACTCCCGGTAGCTGACTGAGCTGCGGTTGAATCTCCGCCGCGATTTCTTGCTGTGAGATATCGCGCTTTTCCCAAGGCTTGAGTGTCCCAACGAGGTAAATGATGTTGGGGTCCCAGCGACCAGCGACGCTGTAAAGTCGGTCGATGACGCCCGAGTCCAGGTAGGGCTGAAATATGGCTTCGATTTGATCGGCTTGTCGCTCGGTGTAGGGTAGGCCAACACCCGCGGGGCCTCGCGCAAACATGTTGATTTTACCGCGGTCTTCGGTTGGAAGGATCTCACTCTCGAGCTGAGTGAAGGCGCTTCCAGCGAGCCCGGCTATCGCTACCGAAATCACCGCAGCCGTCCACGGATAGTCAAGCACCTTTGCAAGGAGGGCTGAGTAGCCTCGCGTTACTAAATTGGGTTTTACACTGGCAGGGTCTGACTCCAATTCCCGAGACTTACCTAGTCGCGCCATCAGCGCTGGAACCAATGAAAGGGCAACAAAAGATGAGATTGCCACTGCCACCGTTAGCACAAGCCCAAACTCTCTGAAGAGTCGACCGGAGGTGCCAGGTAGGAAAGCAATGGGAACAAAGACGGCGACTAGCACCATCGTCGTTGCAATAACTGCGAAAAATACTGACTGTGTGCCTAGAACTGACGAGGCGCTGGTGCCTTCTCCGCGCTGCTGTCGACGCTGAATACTTTCTAGAACGACAATCGCATCATCGACAATCAGCCCTGTTGCCAGTACGAGGGCGAGCAGTGTCAAGATGTTGATGGAGAAGCCAAAGACCCAACTCGCCGCAAGCGTGCCGAGCAAGGAAATCGGTATGGCCACTGCAGGTACTAAGGTGAATCGCCAGCTTCCAGAGAACAAACGGATAGTGAGAATCACGATGAGAACAGAGAACCCCAATGTCCTTAACACCTCGGTGACAGCGCCGTTAATAAAGACGGCCTCGTCAGAGATCACCTGCAACCTGATATCGTCGCGTTGCTCGTTGAAGCGCGCGACAGCTTCGTGTGCACCCTCTGAAATCTGTATGGTGTTGGAGCCTGCTTGACGAACGATGCCAACGCCCAAGATCCGCTGGCCATTGAGTCTCACGATCGAAGTGGCGTCATCGGGTGTGTATGCGATTCTGGCAACGTCCCTCAGACGTACTTTATCGGTGAGCAAGAGGTTGCCGATATCGTCCTCGGAATCGACGGCTGCATCAGCCCGTACCAGCAGGCTTTGATCACGCGTTTTAAAGCTACCGGCAGGCACATCAAGTGGTGCCTGTGCGAGTACAGATTGCACATCGCTTACGGTTAAACCAAACGTGCTTAACCGACCTGGATCTAACTCCACCCTTAGAATCTGCCGACGTGATCCAAACAGCGGAACGTCTGCGACACCTGGCAGGGAGATAAACGCTGGAACAACATCGCGCTCGACCACCGTTGCCAGTTCCCCTTCGGTCATGCCGTCGGCTAGTACCGCGACGCGCATGATCTCTTCTGCATCCTCGTCAGATTTATAGACGGCAAGCTGTTCAACATTATCCGGTAATTCGCGTTGCACCCGGCTGATTGCTTCGCGAACATCCGCGGCGGCACGGTCTATATCTGAGCTGGGTCTGAAGACCGCACGGATGCGCGTGAAGCCCTCTTCGCTATTAGAGTTAACCTCTTTGACCCCATTCACACGCGCAACGGCTCCCTCAAGAATCCGCGTGACCTCTGCGTCCATTGTCTCGGGTGATGCACCTGGAAAGTTGGCTCGCACATTCACTATCGGCTCGTCGACATCCGGAAGTTCGCGAACCTCGATACCGGATATCGCGACCAGACCTGCTATCGCCACTAGTAGGTTCACGACCGCGACAAGCCACGGGCGCTTCACGCCGAGCGCAGGTAAGCCTACACCTGTCAGGTTGCGCAACCGCGAGTTCAATGGCTGGTCTCAGCAGTCATCATGCCAAATTTCATACTCATGACCCCTGCCCAGCATCCGAGGGCCTCTGCGGGGTTGGCTTTATTGAGATTTGAGTGGCGGTGAGGTCTTTAAGTGCCATACCCGGGCGCACGCTTTGTATACCCTCGAGAATGACTCGCTGTCCCTCACGCAAATCGCCCCGGATCAGCATGCGACCATTCACTCTGCGAACTATCTCTACCGATTTTCGCTGCGCTCGACCCCCCACAGCAGACCAGATATAAGGCCCGTCGGCTCCCCATTGTACAGCGAGTTCAGGAACACTCAGGTAGTCGCCTTTTGATATCGAGGCTCCGATCTCGAAGGCCATGCCGGGTCGAAGACTGTCTGAACTATTGTCGATCGCCGCTCTCGCGCGAAAGGCGCGTGTTGACGAGTCGACGCGGGAGTCAACTGCGACGATTTTGCCCCTGATATTGTCGTCTGGTGATTCCCATTGTCGTGCATCCACATTGAGCCCCGTTACGATCTTTCCAATAAAGCTCTCCGGGACAGTAAAATCGACAAGCAAAACGCTACGATCGTCCAGGGTTGTGACGACAGTTGACGTGTCGACACGGTCGCCGATTTCAACATCAGTAATACCAATTCGACCTGAGAAAGGTGCTGTCACGGCTCGGCGGGAGAGCTCTACTTTCGCTTGGGATAGGCGAATTTCAGCGAGATCCACGCTGCTTTGCGCAGTATCGATTGTACTTTGCGAAATATTCGCTTCGGTCGTGTTGAGCGATAGGTATCGGTCGAGCGTTCGCTTCGCTTCTGCGAGCTCCACCTCAGCCTGGCGAGCTGCCAGTCTTTGGTCTCTATCGTCGAGTCGCAAAAGGACTTCACCCGCTGCCACGGGAACGTCAGGAGCGAGCTTTGCAAATGTCACCACCCCCGCACTTTCGGGGTAGAGCGTTACGCTTTGTTGTGCTCGGGCTGTCCCTACAGATTTAATGGAGTCGATCAGTGGAGTGCGTTCGATTTGCGCAGTGGTAACCGGAAGCTCTCTTGAGCCCCAAGAGCTGGGCTGGCTCGTAGACGATGCTTCGTTTTCAGAAGAGCAGCCGATGAATACTGTGGCCACTGTGAGGGCGATCGAGATTGTTCTGATTTTGACGAGCAGATATCGTTGCATGCGCGAAGTATACGAGAGATCACATCAATCCCCGCCAATTATTTTGAGCTTTGGGTGCAAAAGTAGGATCTTCACTGGCGAAACGTCTAGAGTGCCTACCTGCCGTCCCTCGGTCTACAAGATAACTTCAATAAGCCTCGGACCGCATTCGTTCATGGCGCGCGCCACGGCATCATCAAGTGCCTCAACCGTATCAACGCGCTCAGCGGACATACCCATGCCTCTGGCAATATCGGTCCAAGCGATAGCAGGGTTTGTCAGATCGAGTAGCGATAGGGCCGTCGGACCCGGTTGCTCAACGCCGACTCGCGCTAGCTCAACGTTGAGAATGGCGTAAGAGCCGTTGTTCAGAATCAGTACCGTAACGTCGAGGTCCTCGCGCATCATCGTCCACAAGGCTTGAACGGTGTACATGGCGGAGCCATCCGCCTCGAGTGCGAGCACTTTGCGATCGGGACAGGCGACGGCAGCGCCTAATGCCAGTGGTAGGCCCTGACCGATGGCACCGCCTGTAAGTGTCAGCCAGTCGTGAGGTGCGGCATTTCCCGTCATTAGAAATGCGCCCAAGCCGTTGGTTGCGCCCTCGTCTGAGACGATCGCGTTCTCGGGTAGGCGGTTCGCGATGATTTTGCCAAGTTCGACGGCGTTAATAGGGCCAGACTCAAGTTCATGGTGTACGCGCTGGGCGACTTTGGTTACCTCTGAAGGTGCTCCGAGCGCATCAGCAATGCGGGTCAGCGTATCGATCGCATCGAAGGTGTGATCTCCCATCTGAACAAGGTTGGCGTTATCGGGCGAGAGCCATCCCGGCTTTCCCGGGTATGCGAAGAACGAAACCGGGGGTTTGGTGCCCACAATAACAAGGGTGTCTAGACCCTGCAGATGCTCCGTAGCCATTTCGCCGAAGTAGGGCAAGCGCTCTGTCTCTACCCGGCCTGCGCCTCGCTGTTGGCGGGTGAAAAAGGTTTCAGTGATGAGCCTCGCACCAGACGCTTCAGCGATACGTCCTGCTTGAATAAGACCATCCTCTCTCAAAGCATGACCGCCCATGAATAAGGCTGCGCAATCGCTATTTCGCAAGGCATCCGCTGCCTCAAGAATTTGCGCGTCACTCACACTGTTCGACGCCGGTATAGAGGGGATATCTGCGTCTGAGGTTGCCGGTTCCCACGCATGGTTCGCCGGAGCTACAAACGCGGTGACCTGACCGGGATAGGCCATGCTGGCCTGCCATGCGGCAAGGCCAACCTCGGGTAAATCATCTGAGCTGGTCGATACGCCCGTCCAAGCACACACAGCTGAGGTCAGTCCATCGATATCAGACGTGAGCGGGGCGTCGAGTTCGAGGTGGTGTGTCGCGTGATCACCAATCATATTGAGTACCGGCACTCTCGCACGAGACGCATTGTGTAGATTGGCAATGCCGTTTGCGTAGCCTGGGCCTAGATGAAGCAGGGTAAGCGCAGGCGTATCGGTCATCCGCGCAAAACCATCTGCAGCGCCCGTGACCACTCCCTCAAAGAGACCTAAAACAGCTCGAATTCTGGGCTCCTTGTCGAGTGCAGCTACCAATTGCATCTCGGAGGTGCCCGGATTAGCGAAACACGCTGTAACGCCTGCGTCGGCTAGTTTCTTGATCAGTAAGTCTGCGCCATTCATTACCACTTAATCCCTGGTGCGTTTTTTGTTTGTACTAGTATACGCAAGAACACAGACGTATGTGGGCGCTGTTTATTCTTTGCGTTAATGGGCCTCTAGCCGACGGACAGTAGCGTCGGCGCGCCCAATCTTTATTAGCAGTCGAGACTTAAAGCTGAAGCGACAGCGCTGGCTTGCCGGAGCGATCTGCCCGATAAATCCCCCAATGCTTCTCCGGCTCTAAGGGGTGATCCGATCCTTTCCAGTTCTCGTCGAAGGCTTCGAATACATAAACTAATATTTGCTCTTCCTCAGCCCACTCGAGCAACTCCCGCAGATAAGTCTCCTGAAACAGTTCACCCACGTTCTCTGGCGGGATCCCGCGTCCGTTCGACGCTGTCGCCCAGCCGGCCTCGGTAATGATGACCTGCTTATCTGGGTAGGCGCTCTGAACCGCATCGAAGTTCTCGCGTGTGTAGTTCATTGCCTCGGCTACCGTTTTGTATTCCCACACCGGGTAGGTGTGAATCGCGATGACATCTAGCTCCGTGGCCAATGACCGCAGCTTTTCGAGCCAGGGGATATAGTTCTCACAAAACGTGACTGGCTGCCTAATCCGATTGCGGAGGTGGCTTGCATAGGCCTTAATAGTCTCTGGGTCTATGAGATGATCGGTCCAATCAACTGTGGCCTCATTACCCACCGAGACAACATCGATAATTGCCTCATAGCGCGTCGCCCAAAGTGCAGCGCGGTCGAGCTCTTCCTTATTTTTCTGACGATTACGCTCCAGTGTTTGCTCGCTGTAAACACCGCCCCAGGGACAGTTAGGATTGTTGATCTCCGCTCCTATATAAGCGCCCAACATGATAGTGAAGGGTAGCTTCTCTCGCTCGATCACCCTTAAAACACGCTCCGTATGCAGGTCGCAAGCGTAAACACGAAGTGCGTCCCAATGACCCTTGAGCAGGTTTAAGTCTTCGAGGATCTCTCCCTCTGAGGGGAAAACGCCATCCTCTGGACTCTGCCCATCTCGAAAGCCCGAATAGCAGATGGCCCGCTTGTACGGTAAAGCTGCTCGACGACTCATGACTTACCTATAACAGGTTTGAATACTTAAACTGTTCATTTTGATCCCAAAGGCCCCAGTGCGCACCGACATCACCTTCACCAGCCTCGCCAGACACTTTCCATTCTTCATCAAACGATGCGAAATAAAACATCTCGACGTCATCTTCGGCAGCCCATTCCATTGCCTTCAAAAAATAAAGGTAGGCCCCCTGTAACGATGACTCAGCGCCGTAAAAGTTTCCACCTGAACTTGGCCAGCCAGTCTCTGAGATGATGACGCGCTTTCCGCTCGCGACTTTTTGTACTCGACGATACATATCCTGCATGTAAAGCGTTGCGTAGGGCAGGGCACAGCCTTCCCAAAACGGATAACAGTTAGTAAGGAGGACGTCGCAGGCTTCTGTCACCTGCGGCCGGTCCTCGAACTCATAATAGGCATCAACATAACCCATGGGGACATTAGAGGGGATTCGCTCTTTGACCTCGGCCATGAAGTCTAGGAGTTCGCTCTCTTCCAGATCGCCTCTATAAAGGACCTCGTTACCCACTGCCGCAACATCAGCCACACCTGCTTGCGCAAGTTCGATCAGATTTTCGATTTCGCTCCGGTTTTTCTCTGCGTTCTCGCCAAGCCAGGCGCCAACTAAGGTCTTTAAGCCCATTGCTTTGGCTACTTGCGGGATGTGCTCATTTCCTTGCGTGGTAGAGAAAGAACGGATCCAGTTAAAACGAGGTGCGAGAATTGCCATCCGATGCTCGATTTGCTCGCGTGTGAGTTCATCGCCAGGTTTTTGACCCTTGGTGTAGGCGCTGAAGGAAATGCCATGCATCTTTTCCTCGAGCAAAAGCTCAAGACGGCTATCTAAATCGAGCTCGCTCGCGCTTCGATTATATTGCCCAATTAAATAATGGTGTTTCCCTGTCCGCTTACCCATGTGTCTCCTAGTTCCTGATGTCGAATGTGTGCCGTATTCGTAATGCTGCAGGCGCGATGCTAAGCAAGGATGAGGTTTCAGACATCTTCAATACGACAAGACGCCGCATTCACTGGTTAAGTTGGATGAACCTTGGTATCGCTGGGCTGGGTGGTGTTCTAGCATACGTTCCCGAGTTGAGAGAGATCTAATCAAACACGATTACGATCCTCCGTCCGTCATTAGAACTGATACGCCGACAATTAGGATAAGCGGCGCCAGGAGAGTAGGATGGTCGACTGCGCGTCGACTTCATCGCTTCACAGTTCGAATATCACGACATTAATGATTGAGAGATATGACTAACGAAACGCTGTATTTGGGTGCCAATCCGCTTAATGCTTCCTCCTCTGCCGTTGAGGGTGACTACGTCACTCGTGATGGTGAATCTTTTTATCGCATTGCCAACGTAGACGGCATGGATGATTTCTTCATCAGTGTCGTTAGCGATTCCAACCATTGGATGTTTATCTCTACGCGCGGCGGGCTGTCTGCCGGCCGCACTGATTGTGACAGCGCGCTGTTCCCGTATTACACCGAAGATAAAATTCGCGACAACTCCGATAACACGGGCAGTCGAACGATCGTCATTGCCGATCAGGGTGGCAAGCGGATGCTGTGGGAGCCCTTCTCTCGCTCTCACACAGGCATCTACAGCATCACGAGAAACCTTTACAAGAATGTGCTGGGTGACAAGCTCATTTTTGAAGAGACCAATCACGATCTTGGTCTCCAGTTTACTTATTCATGGTCGACCTCGGATCGGTTTGGCTTTGTGAAGCAGTCCACCATTGCCGCTACTGGGAATGCCAAATCTAGAATCGAGATCCTCGATGGCATTGAGAATCTG
>CBFIBL010000002.1:0-10491 GCA_965660865.1 Luminiphilus sp. | reverse complement strand
TTGAGTTGCCCGTAAAGACCATCATTTTCGAAGACATGCGGGGCATCCTGCGACTAGAAAATGGCTGGGGCGGGAGGATTCGAACCTCCGAATGGCGGGATCAAAACCCGCTGCCTTGCCGCTTGGCGACGCCCCAATAATTTGTACATGCTACTACACCGAGTAGCGGTTAATTCCCTCTGCGACGAAGGCCTTAAATTGGCTTGCTGCGTCCGCGGCTACTTGCTCCGCCATCTCGCGCTCGTCGTAAGCGGCAAACACACAGGCGCCGCTTCCGGTCATCATTGCAGACCCTCGATAGGACAGCCATTCAAGCGCTGCCTTCACTGGTTCGTAGCGCGATGCCACTACCGGCTGAAGATCGTTGCGCACAGCCCCGTCGAAAAAGGCCGACACTGTAATTGGCGGAGTATTGCGTGTCAATTCTGGAGCAGTGAAGATTTCCTCTGTTGAGACAGGACATCCGGGGTAAATAATTACATACCAGCGATTGGGGAGCTCAATCGGCGTTAATTGCTCACCGATACCTTCTCCCCAAGCCGATTGTCCACGGATAAAAACGGGAACGTCAGCCCCGAGTAAAGCACCCATCTCGACCATCTCATCAACGCTGTAACCCAAGTTAAGGAGCTTGTTGAGCGCCAGCATTGTAACCGCTGCATTAGAGCTCCCTCCACCCAGGCCACCACCCAGCGGGATGACTTTGTCGACCGTTATGCAAATGCCAATATCGTCGGGTAACGACAGGAGCTTTGCAGCGCGAGTGATAAGATTTTCAGCATCGCTAATTCCACTGAGATTAGACGTGAGGTGGATGCCAGGCGTATCGCTCACTCCGAACCGGATGGTATCTCCCCAGTTGAGCAACTGAAAAACAGTTTGCAGTTCGTGATAACCATTAGCCTTGCGTCCTGTCACATGCAGAAATAGGTTCAATTTGGCGGGGCTTAGGACCTCGAGGAAATTGCTAGCCATTTTTAGTCAGTTCCCAGCGCTTGATAACCACTTTAAGGCCCAGATCAGCGACAGTCACACGAATGACGCGTGGTGCAATGGTGCCATCAACTGAAAGCCAATCCATAACCTCTGTGCTGATGACCTCGGAGCTGATTTTTTCTCCCGTTAATGCGCTTGCGAGATCCTTAAATACCAGTGAGTTGAGCGCACTCAGCTCACCTTTTAGCGGCCGGTTTTCTATCGGCTGAAGAGAGTTATCGGCCAATCGCTCGAATAGCACCCCGTCACGCTCATGCAGTACAAGTTGTCTGACGCCTAGAGTGTCTCCGATGGTAATGATGTCATCTGTCTCGACACGGTGTTTCCAGGTAAAGCGAAGTGACTGCGAAGAACTCAGCGTGGTGAGCAGCAATTTTCCCTGCGCAGTCCAATGTTGTGCCATGGATACCCTCGGCTCGGTTGGCCTCGGTTGCGAAACGGTAGTCGATTGATGCATGCAACCTGTCATGACAAGGACAATGAAGAGAGTAGTGATGAGCTTCCTCACGATTCTCATCACCCTACTTGGACAGGGGTATTGCAAGCCGCATCGCTGTATCAATGAGCAAGGGGTTATTGGGTGATGTTTGTAACTGAGACAGCATTAAGTCTCGAGCTTCTATTTCACGCCCGACAGACCAAAGTAGCTCGATTAAATGAGAGGCAACCTCGGGATCCGGATACTGTTGGTAAGCCTCTTTCAGCAAGACCTCTGCTTGCTGGTTTTTCCCTAACTTAAAATACACCCATCCCAGGCTGTCAATGATTGCGGGGTTTTGCGGGTCCTTTGCAATTGCCTCCTCGAGGAGCGCTGCCGCCTCGGTAAACCGCTGAGTGTTGTTGGTCAGAGCGTAGCCTAGTGCATTGAGTGCATCCGCATCCCCCGGCGCGAGCTCCAGTATTTTTCGGTAGTCCGCCTCTGCGGCGTCAAAACGGTCAGCTCGCTCGAGCGAGCTGGCGCGAAGAAACAGGAGGCGTGTTGAATCAGGAAAAACGTCTATGCCTTGCGATAGAACATCTATGGCCCGGAGAGAACCCACATTGGCCAATGCATCGGCTTGGAAAATATAATTGAGTTCTTGCCCCGTAGGTTGTGTTATCCGATGCGACGTAAAAAAGTCATCGATTGCAGCCTCCGAGTCCATTCTCACCAGTAGAGCGCTCGCCTCTCGCAACGCGGTCGTGAAGTGAGGAGAGGGTCCCACCTGTTTGAAAGCATGGAGCGCACCGGGTGTGTCGTCTAACCGTGCCAATGCAATGCCTCGGTACAAATTGGCTTCGTTGAGACGCTGTTGCTTGCCAATGATGCGGTCAAGAATCACCAGAGCGGCATCGGGCTGGTCGAGTTCTAAGTCGAGTAATGCTGCGCTCATTGCGTAGTCAATATTGTCAGGTGCGAGTTCTAAAAGCGCGTCAAATTGCCGCCTGGCATCCACTAGTTGCTGCTTTCCCATGAGAAAACGGGCGTACTGATAACGCAGAAGAGTGCTGTTGGTCGCCTCAATTGCTTCGAGGAGATAGTCAAATGCTGTGGCCTCGTCACTGCGCAATCTGATTTCAGTGAATAACAACGTGCCACGCTCGTGGTATGGCGCTAGCGAGAATAGGGTTTGTAACAAGCTAGCCGCTAACTCAGGTTGCCCCTCGCGCCAGAGGAGTAAGGCCTTCGCAAAGACAGCGTTCGGCTCGTCAGGGTAAATGTTACTCAGCTGATCGATCAGATTTCTAATGGCAACCTGAGTTTCAGGCGGTTGTTGTGTGAAATTATTAAGCAGTGCAGCGGGGTTGATGTCTGCTGATGTTGCGAATGCGCGTTTAGCGTAGGGGAGTGCGGCTGCAATCTCGCCACGCTCGATCAAGACTGCCGCCGCAAGTGTGGCGGCATCTCCGTCTTCAGCCAGTAAATCCGATACCCGTCGAGCCATAGCGAGTGTAGCGTCGGCATCTCGCAGAAATTGCGCAAGCTTGAGCGCGCGCTGAGCAATGCTGGGATCTGGGAGGGCAAGGCTGACTACTTGTAATTTTTCTAGGCCCAGTTTCAGATCTCGGGCGCGAATCGCAAACTCGGCCTCCAGTAGTTGTTGCAATTGCCTCTTTGGAATATCCGCACAAGGCGGCGATGGCGTGTTAAGAAGAGCCTCTGAGCCTGATGTTGTTGCCCTGACTGTGGCATCAGCAATGCCCGTTTCGCTGCTGGGTACGCTTGCGCACCCAGCCAAGCTGATAAATAAGGCGGTAAGAAAAGTGTTAGTTGCTCGCATAAGTGCAATGATGACATACCCGACGAATTCGGCACACGCCCGCATGACACCTAATTTGTCTGGTATAGTTGCAAAAAAGCGTATTGTATAATTTACACGTATGACGTCACAAACTATTGTCATCGGAGTTAATCACGACTCAGCGCCTGTTGATGTGCGCGAGCGGGTGGCGTTTGCGCCGGAGGCGGTCCCCGAGGCAATTTCTGATCTGATTTCATCGACGCAGCTTGAAGAGTGCGTGATTCTCAGCACCTGTAACCGAACGGAAATTTATGGCTGGCTATCCCAGGCGGGTGACGCGTCAGTTGCCGGTGACAGTGTCGTCGAATGGTTGGCGAGGTTTCATGCGCTGTCAAATGATGATCTTGCGACCTGTACATATCAGTACTTAGGTGTGCCGGCCTTGACCCACTTAGTTCGGGTAGCTGCGGGACTAAATTCGATGGTTCTTGGTGAGCCCCAGATTTTTGGGCAGATTAAATCCGCTTTTGCAGTTTCTCAGGAGAGTGGTGGCATTGGCGATTCTTTAGGGAAGCTCTTCCCCGAAGCATTTCGACTTGCTAAGCGCGTGCGCACCGACACAGCCATTGGTGAAAATCCAGTATCTGTTGCCTATGCGGCCGTTGATTTGGCGGGACGAATATTCTCCGACTTGGGAAATCGTACAGCACTCTTACTGGGCGCCGGTGAGACGATCGAGCTCGTAGCGAGGCACCTTAATGAAGCAGGCTTGGGTAAGTTGGTTGTCGCTAACCGGACCCTCAAGCGTGCCGAGACATTGGCTGAGCAGTTCAATGCGGAAGCCATATTACTTGCAGACGTAACCGAGAGACTTCCCAGTGCTGACATCATCATTAGTTCAACCGCAAGTCAGTTGCCAATCTTAGGTAAAGGTGCCGTTGAGGAGGCAATAAAAGCACGACGTTTTCGACCTGCACTATTGATTGACTTGGCGGTCCCGCGGGATATCGAGCCGCAAGTGGCTTCGCTATCCGATGTTTACCTCTATACCGTGGACGATTTGCGCGATGTTGTGGAGGAAAATGTCCGATTGCGCAGCCATGAGGCAAGCAAGGCAGATAAAATTGTCGACGATGGGGTTGCGGAGGTAGAGGCGTCGTGGCACCTGCGGGCATCCTCCGATGTCGTCAGAAACTATCGTGAATCGGCCATGGCAATTCAGCAGGCAGAGTTAGAGCGAGCGCTTAAAGCACTGGATAGCGGTAAGTCCCCCGAGGAAGTGATCACTCGCCTGTCGCGCGATCTCACGAATAAACTTATTCATGCGCCAACCGCCGGACTGAAACAAATCGCAAAGGAGGGTGATCGTGTTAATGTCTCGCGTGCAGCCGAATTGCTTGGCGTGTCCTCGTCGATACCCTCGGATGGTTCATCGACACTCCAGTAGTTTTGTACTTCGCTAGTTTATTTCGACCCACCGCGCAGATCGATTATGCGCTTGTTCGATAAAGGCCGTTACCCGTGAAATCATCGCTTGTCACCAAGCTGGAATCTTTGTCTGACCGCCACGAGGAAGTTGCGGCTCTGCTCTCTGATGCGGAGACCGCATCCGATCCCAATAAGTTCAGGGCACTTTCGCAGGAGTATGCGCAGCTCGATGAGGTGGTAAAGGTCTATGAGGGCTATCGTCGAGCTCAGGAAGATCTTGATGAAGCGACGCTAATGCTCGCTGATTCAGATCCCGATGTAAGGGAGATGGCTGAGGAGGAAGTGGCGACCGCTGAGTCCTTTATGACCTCGGCCGAGTCAGAACTTCAAATTCTTATGCTTCCCAAGGACCCAAAAGATAAAAGTAATGTTTTCCTAGAGATTCGTGCCGGAACTGGCGGTGATGAGGCTGCTATTTTTTCTGGCGACTTGTTTCGAATGTATTCTCGATATGCGGAGAGTAAAGGTTGGTCGATTGAGATCATCTCTGAGCGTGCCGGTGAGCATGGTGGGTACAAAGAAATCATAACGCGCGTGGTGGGGGAGTCTGTATATGCCCATTTAAAATTTGAGTCGGGCGCGCATCGCGTACAGCGAGTTCCAGAAACAGAGTCTCAAGGGCGGATTCACACTTCAGCCTGTACCGTTGCGGTGATGGCTGAGCCAGACGAAGTGGAGGAAATCGAAATTCGCAAAGAGGATTTGCGCGTTGATACGTATCGCTCTTCGGGTGCGGGGGGACAGCACGTAAACACGACCGACTCCGCAGTGCGATTAACACACATTCCGACGGGGATTGTAGTTGAGTGCCAGGATGAGCGCTCACAACACAAGAATCGGGCCAGGGCTATGTCCCTACTACAGGCCAAACTCGCGTCCGCGTCAGAACAGCAATTGGCTGCGGAGCAAGCAGAAGAGCGACGCAATCTCGTTGGTACAGGTGATCGATCCGATCGCATACGAACTTACAATTACCCACAAGGCCGAGTGACTGACCATCGGATTAATTTGACCTTGTACAAGCTTGACGAGGTCGTTCAGGGAGACCTGGATGCCGTGCTACAACCACTGCGTCAGGAGCATCAGGCCGATCTTCTAGCCGCTTTAGGCGAGGGGTAAACAGCGGGTGAATGTAAAACAAGCACTTGCGGAGCAGGCTGGATTACAGCGCGATGCTGAAACCTTGCTTCTACACTGCCTGGGTTGCGAAAACCGAGCTTGGCTTATCGCCCACGACACGGACGAGTTACCAGAGACTGTTGTCGCTGAGTTTGAGAACTTGTGTCAGCAGCGCCGCAATGGCGAGCCACTTGCCTATTTGCTGGGCTACCGAGAGTTCTGGTCGCTCAACTTAAAAGTATCATCTGGTGTTCTGATACCTCGACCAGAGACCGAACTTTTGGTGGAGTGGGCGATTGAATTGGTGAAGCACCGCAGTCCTTCGCACCTGCTTGATTTGGGCACTGGCAGTGGTGCTATCGCACTTGCGGTGAAGTCCGTTTATTCCGAGCTTGAGGTTGTCGGCACCGACGCGAGCGCCGATGCATTGGTGACAGCCCGAGAGAACTCAGAGGCGCTAGGGTTGGCTATTGAGCTATGTGAATCAAATTGGTTTGATAATCTGAAAGGCCGACGCTGGTCAATCATCGTTTCAAATCCACCTTATATTGCCGCGAATGATCCGCACCTTGCCCGGGGTGACCTGAGATTTGAGCCGCTTCAGGCGTTGACAGATGGAGATGATGGTATGAGTGCTTTACGGACTATTATTCAGGAGTCGCCCGCTCATCTCGAGGCAGAAGGATGGTTGTTGTTAGAGCATGGGTACGATCAGGCTGAGGATGTGGCAAAGCTTTTAACGGCGCGTGGTTTTGAAGAGGTCACTTTGCGGCATGATCTTGCAGGACGTCCGCGTGTAACAGGTGGATGTTGGCCTGTATGAGCAAGGATTGGCTGGAGCGCTACTCGCGCCAGATACTGTTGGCAGAAATTGACTTCTCAGGTCAAGAAGCCATAGGGCGTTCCTCGGTGGCGATTATTGGTTGTGGTGGCTTAGGCTCGATGATCGGCCTCTACTTGGCTGGCGCGGGAGTGGGTGCCATTACTCTCATCGACGACGACGTGGTGGACATAAGTAATCTTCATCGTCAATTGGCGTACCGAGAGGCGGATATCGGAGTGCCAAAATCCGAGGCCTTAGCACTGCAGCTACAATCGCTAAATAAGGACACCGTAATGTCAGTGGAGACCTATCGTTTCGGCTCTGAGTTAGAGCGTGATGTTGCCTGCTTAAGGGGTGTTGATGTAGTCCTAGACGCAACGGATAACCTTGGGACTCGGCATCAAATAGAGACGGTTACGCGCGACATGGGTTTGCCATGGATTATGGGCGCTGCGACACGTTTCCATGGCCAGGTCGCCGCGTTTAGCCGGTCGCGTGACGAGGGCTGTTATCAATGCATTGCGCCAGTTGCCGATGCTAAACCAGTCGCTGATTGCCGTAATGAAGGCGTTCTCGGTCCCGTGGTCGGTGTTATCGCCGCGTGGCAGGCGCAAGATGCGCTTATGTTCCTCTCGGGCACAATGTCACCCGCCTGGGGGGTTTTGCGCGTTTATGATGCGCTGGATCAACGTATAGAAAAGCTCGGTATTGCGTCGATGGAGGGATGCTCTCACCGCTGACCATTCTGATGGCTATGCGTCAGCGAGAAAATCTTTTGGCAGCGGTTGCCTTAAAAGTCCAATCAGACGGATTGCAATCATGCCAGATGCTACGCCCACACCAACGATAATCCCGATCCAAAATCCGGCCGCCCCATCCGACGGATTGTCAGTGCTTACGATGCCTAGGTAGTAACCAAGGGGTAGCGCGATTAACCAATAGGCCACCATTGAGGCAATGAAAGGGAAGGTTGTTTTCTTGAACGCTCGCATTGAGAAGGAGCCCACGATTTGTACGGCATCGATCATTACAAAGAGTGCTGCGAAACTTAGCAAACGCACGGCAAGAAGCGACATATCTGACGACTGGGTATAAATCGATACAATTAAGTTTGGCAGTGATAAGAGAACGACAGTTGTGGTTGCGCTTACCGCTACGGAGTAGATGATTCCCGCTTTTAGTGCGCGGTAAACCCCTTCTTTGTCGTCCGCACCAATTGCATGCCCCATTCTTGTTGCCATCGCGCCACCAATGGCAAGCATAGGTATGTAGAACATGTCCCAAACGTTAAAGGCGATCTGATGCGCACCAATCGCTACATCTCCCAGCGAGGAAATCAGCAAGGCGATGCCCGTAAAAACAGCGGTCTCCAGAAACATGGTCGCGCCGACTGGAAAGCCCAGAGTGAGTATATTTTTGATGGCGTCAACATTAGGCGCTACGGGTTTCCAGGGAGGGAGATATGGTTGTAGCGAGGCCTTTGTCAGGACATATGCGGTGATGATCAGAGCCGATAGCCACATTGAAATAGCGGTCGCTATACCACAGCCCTTGGCGCCCATTGGTGGAATATCACCGAGGCCGAAAATGAATATGTAGTTGAGTGGGATATTGGCGATAAAGCCGATGACCGCAGCCACTGCAAAGGGCGATGTAATGCCAATACCTTGCGTGTGATAGCGCAGGGCCATGAAGATACCGATTGCGGGGAGTCCAAGTGCGACCATGCGGATGTATTCGCCAGACTTCTCAGCAGTTAGTACGTCTATACCGAGCCATGGCAGGCCTGCTGGACTGACATAACATAAGGGGGCAACGAATAAGCTCAGTAGCACCGCTACCCATAATGATTGCGGGAGCTGGTCGCGGATACGCTGCAGGCGCCCAGCCCCAAAATCTTGGGCAATGATGGCGGAGGAGGCGAACATCACACCGAGCACGATCAAATAGAGCGGTAGCCAGATATGAAAGCCGATAGCGATTGCGGCGAGGTCTTTGTCGCCAAATCGTGCGGCCATGATGGTATCCACAACACCCGTACCCATCTGTGCGGCCTGCGCTAACAGCAGTGGCCATCCGATGCGCCAAAGTTGTTTTAGCTCGGACGTAATTGATGTGGACGGTCGAACCATAGGATCTCTCTCCGGTGGCACCTCACTCTATCACGGGCTCGTCGGGAACGACCGTCTCATCGCAACTTTGTAGAGACGATATATGACGATAAGCCGGTCATATCAGTCTCCAGAGCGAAGTGGGCGAGGTGGGAGCAAAGCCCATAAGCAAGTTGTCGTGAAAGCAAATGAGTCAGGCGGTCGTCAAACGATCTTGCGCGAAATAAGCGGGGCCTTAAAAGGCCAGTGTGGTATGCTCCGCCCTCTTTTATCAGGACCCCATCGCAATTGTCTGAAACCTCTGACCAACAGCACGAAAATGCGGCATTCGTCAATGACGATATTTTATTCGAATCTCTCGAGCTTGATAGCACGCTGATGCGTGGTATTCGTGGGCTTGGTTTTGAAAAATGCTCGCCGATTCAGGCAAAAATATTGCCTTATACACTCGAGGGTCACGACGCGATTGGCAAAGCTCAGACCGGGACGGGAAAGACAGCCGCCTTTCTGATAACCCTCTTTAATGACTTGCTCAATAACCCTGTTGAGGGTGAGCGCTATCTGGCTGAGCCGCGCGCTGTGGTGCTGGCACCTACCCGCGAGTTGGTGATGCAAATCGCAGATGATGCGCGTCAATTGGGAAAGCACACAGGTTTAAGCACCGTGACCTTGATTGGGGGTGCGGACTACGCCAAGCAACTGGCCAAGGTCAACGATCGTGTGACGGATATTGTTGTTGCCACTCCGGGACGCTTAATTGATTTTATACAGCGTGGCGATATGTTTCTCGATCGCGTGGAGTCTTTGGTATTAGATGAGGCGGATCGGATGCTTGATATGGGTTTTATCCCTCAGGTAAAGCGCATCGTAAGATCAACGCCAAGAAAAGAAGATCGTCAAACACTGCTCTTCTCCGCCACATTCAGTCAGGACATCATGAATTTGGCGCGCCAGTGGACCTTCGATCCTATCACCGTTGAGATTGAGCCCGAGCGCGTTGCAACCGAGAACGTTGATCAGCGTGTCTACCTGCTTGAAAGCCGCGACCGACTTCGTGTTCTAAAAGGGATTCTTGCTGAACCCGATGCAAGCTCCGTTATTGTGTTTGCAAATCGCAGAGATCAAGTTCGCCGTGTCTATGAAAGACTACAAAAGCAGGGTCTTGAATGTGGAATATTGTCGGGAGAAGTCGCTCAGGTTAAGCGAACAAAGACGCTAGAGCGCTTCAAATCGGGTCGTATTCGGGTATTGATTGCAACCGATGTGGCGGGTCGTGGCATCCATGTTGATGGCGTTAGTCATGTCATTAATTACGATCTACCGGAGGATCCGGAGGATTATGTCCACCGAATTGGGCGTACTGGACGAGCGGGTGAAAAAGGTATTTCTATCAGCTTCGCCAGCGAAGATGATGCATTTCTACTGCCTGAAATCGAGGCGCTTCTCGGTGAGCCATTAAAGTGCTCTCAGGTGCCAGAGCATCTGCTTGCAGACTAGATTGTAGGCGAAATTAGGGAGACGTTTTAGCTAAGGTGAGTGATTTTGAACACCATGACGCCAGGGGGAAATCGCCCGAGGAGTCGTGCTTAGACGCTGCGAATGGGTGTGGTACATTGTCCGCGGGACGCTTTGGCCAACAGTATTTTTTAACGTAGGTACCTCCTTACCGCAGATTCCCCTTAACGCAGATTCCCCTTAACGCAGATTCCCCTTAACGCAGATTCCCCTTAAT
>CBFIBL010000001.1:0-25974 GCA_965660865.1 Luminiphilus sp. | reverse complement strand
CATTCGCAGGCACTATCAGCCACCCTCTGTAACGCTCCCTCAATCCGCACTAGGTAGGACTCACCGGATAAGGCCGAAGACAGCCGATTTGAATTGGTGCCCTTACCCCACTCACATGCCGTTGGGATAGGGGTCTAGGTTCGCAGTACCTGACGCCCGCACCTGTGCCAGTGCATCGCCGTACGCCAATAATTGTTTAACACAATACAGACTGCGCTCTGACACATAGCTGTGCTCACCCTCGTCGTTTGCCCCTAAGTCTTCGTTCATTACAACCATACAATTGCGTACAATGAGGTGCTCGGGTAGGTAGCACATACGATTATTTTTGTAGCTGCTGATACGCAGTTCAGTAACAGGATAGGAACCGCCCGGTCCAACGGATACTCCAACAGCCAGTGCAGGTTTGTGTGCGAGGGCTGCTCCGTCGCTGACCAAAAAGAAGTTTTTGAGTGCAGCCGGAACCATGCCGTGCCACTCTGGCGCGATGACAATGATTGCCTCTGCAGCTTTCAGCTGGTCATTAACCTCGGCTAACGGTGCCCAGTGCGCAGCGTCACCTCCTATCTCCTCATCCCACATCGGGAGGGGGTTCTTCCCAAGGTCGCAAGTCCAGCAAGTATGACCGCCTAGCGATTCGATTTGAGCCTGTAAAAATCGCCCGATCTTGGCACTTTGGGAGTCTTTTCTATGACTTCCTACGATAATGGCTACGTGCATGCTGGAACCCTGTCGTTGGTGAAGCTCGGCATAATACTGAGCCCATTAGCGCATAGCCAGACATTGTAGCCAAAACGCTTTGGCGGGCGCCGAGAGGACGCTGTCTTTTCGTTTGATCATTGCAAGGTGACGTGGCATTTTGCGTGACCCTGGGACATTGAGGGCAACCAGTGTTCCATCCATCAGTTCTCGCTCAAGTACACGAGCCGATAAGCATCCAATTCCCACGCCTCTTGCCACCGCACGTTTGATCGGTTCGTTGTGACGAAATTCCATGGCTATTTTTATGTCGGGTAACGCAGCTCGGAACGTATCATTGAATACGTTTCTAGCACCTGATCCGAGCTCTCTCAAAACCCAAGGGGTTTGCTCTAATCTGTAGATTGATACCTGATCTTGATGTGCCAACGGATGCTCGGGGCTGGCAAACACGATCAGCTCGTCGTCGAGCCATGGCTCGACCATGATTCTGGGGTCGTCCACCGAAGACTCAATGAGTCCAAAATCAATATCTCCAGCGATGACGGAATCGATGACTCCCGGTGAGTTATCGCTACGTATCTCGATTTCGACGTTTGTATGGGCGCTTTGGAAATCAACCATGGCGTCGACAACGATGTGGTTTGCGATCGTGAAACTGGCGCCCAGACAAATCTTGCCAGCGATGGACTCGCCCTGGAGTTGTGAGTTGAGTCGCGCTGCGTGAGCTAGAAACTCATCGACAGCGGGAAAGAGGGATACACCTACCCGGTTGAGGATCAGTTGTCTTCCGACTCGGTCGAAAAGTTTTTGCCCTATTTGTAACTCGAGCTGTTGAATCGCAGAGCTGACGGCCGACTGCGACAGCGCCAGTGTTCGTGCGGCGGCCGTTGTGGACTGGAGATTTGCTACCGCTTTGAACACAGTTAGCTGCTTTAGTGTGTATTGCATAAATCAATTTAATCGATATGTTTTAGTAATTTAAACCGTTTTTATTTATAAGCGCCATCCTCTAATATCGCGCCACGTAATCGGAGGCAGATATGACAGAGCAGAAAGCGACGAATATTCATTGGCATGAGGGCGAGGTCACTCGTGACGAACGAGCGACACTGCTGGGCCATCGCGGCGCTACCCTTTGGTTCACAGGTTTGTCTGGGTCAGGTAAGAGCACAGTAGCCGTGGCGCTGGAGGGCGTTCTTCACGATATGGGGGTACTTTGCTACCGCCTCGATGGCGACAACGTGCGTTTTGGGATCAATAAAAATCTGGGTTTTAGCGAGGAAGACCGCGCGGAAAATATTCGACGAGTGGGGGAAATCTCTAAGCTCTTCGTCGACTCGGGAGTACTTGTCCTTTCGAGTTTTATCTCACCCTACCTGCGCGATCGCGAGTTGGTTCGTCAAATCCACGAGGAAGCAGGCATGGCCTTTATTGAGGTTTTTGTCGACTGCAGCTTGGAAGCCGCAGAATCGAGAGATCCAAAAGGGCTTTACAAAAAAGCACGCGCAGGTGAAATCAAAAACTTCACAGGCATTGACGACCCTTACGAAGCGCCTGAAAACCCAGAAATTCACCTGCAGACCGATCAGCAGAGCCTCGAGCAAGAAGTTACGCAAATCATCGAACAGCTTCGTGAGCGGGGCCTTATTGCCAATTAAACCAACTTCGCGTTGGGTGTGAATCAGTCGGCCGTGAGCCGATTGGTTGTGAACCAATTGGCTAGTAAATAACACCCGAGAAAGCTCGGGAATGGCGCACTTCCCAGTTTTGATTTTTTGGGCAGGGCTGACAACGTGGCAAGAGAATTTAACGACAACCTAAGATTGAAGACAGAGAGCACTATGAGCCTTATACAACCCCACGGTGCAGACGCACTGACCCCAAGAATCGTATCGGATCAACGTAAGTTGGCGCTTGAGGAAGAGGCCTTGGGCCTTCCTTCTATCATTGTTTCATCGGCAGCCGCTGCGAACGCGGTGATGTTGGGTGCGGGTTATTTCACGCCTTTGGCCGGTTATATGAATCGTGCTGATGCGATGAGTGTTGCCCGCGAGCTTAAAACCACCGAAGGACTCTTTTGGCCGGTTCCCGTGCTCAATATGGTCAGCGACTTTACCGGTGAGGTCGGTGATCGCATTGCGCTGCGAGACCCCAACGTGGATGGTAATCCTGTATTTGCAGTCATGGACGTTACAGGCATCGATTCGCTGTCGGACGACGATATGTCGTTCATGACGCGGGAGATTTTTGGTACTGAAGACCCGGCGCACCCGGGAGTTGCAACGTTCAACAATCAGGGGCGCGTGCTGTTATCTGGACCGATCGAAGTGCTGAACTACTCCTACTTTCAAGCGGACTTTCCTGAAACATTCAGAACGGCCATGGAAATACGCGAGGAAATCGCGTCTCGCGGTTGGCAGCGTGTGGTCGCTTTTCAAACCCGCAATCCAATGCACCGAGCGCACGAAGAGCTTTGCCGGATGGCGATGAAGGACCTCGATGCTGACGGTATTTTGATTCACATGCTGTTGGGTAAGCTCAAGTCAGGTGACATCCCTGCTGACGTTCGTGACAACGCGATCCGAACGATGGTCGATCATTACTTCCCTGAGAACACGGTCATGGTTACGGGTTATGGCTTTGACATGCTGTACGCGGGACCTCGAGAGGCAGTTTTACACGCTTTGTTCCGACAGAACGCCGGGTGTACCGAACTCATCGTTGGTCGCGACCACGCAGGTGTTGGTGATTACTATGGTGGCTTTGACGCACAGACGATTTTTGATGAGCGAGTTCCCAAGGGGGCACTTGAGATCAATATTTATCGAGCGGACCACACCGCTTACAGCAAAAAGTTGGATCGAGTCGTCATGATGAAAGACGCCCCTGATCACGATAAAGAGGATTTTATTTTGCTGTCGGGCACCAAGGTGCGTGAAATGCTGGGGCAGGGTATTGCGCCACCGCCCGAGTTCTCACGTCCAGAGGTGGCTCAAATCTTGATGGACTACTATCAAGCGCTGGACGCCTAGTCACCTGATTACTGGACGCCTAGTCACCTGATAACTGGACGCCTAGTCACCTGATTAATAGTCACCTGATTAATAGTCACCTGATTAATAGGCACCTGATTCATAGTCAACTGACTAATAGTCACCTGAGTCATAAAGGCGTCTTGCAATATTGACAAGGCGCCTTACGCCCGCCTGCACAGTTATCGGGTCACCCGCATAGTTGACTCTCAAACACTCGTTCGCGTGCTGCCAATCAGCTGCGAGACCTTGAAAGAAATGATGCCCTGCGACAGTCACAACGCCCTCGCGTGCTGCTTCCTCGTAAAGTCGCTGAGTACCTCCGGGTAGGTTTTCAAACCAAACCCAAAGGAACATGGCGCCGTCAGGCTTGTGCACACGAATAGGGAGACCGCTTGAAGCCTCTCGAAGGGTTTCGAGTGCAAACGTCTGTTTTTGAAGATAGTGTGGTCTGATCACCTGATCGCAAAGCCGGTCTAGCTGTTTATTGGCAAGTAGAGGAAGCACGAGCTCGGGCCCAACGCGTGTTGGTGCCAAACCGTTAATCGCGTTGGCATTCCTAATCAGCTCTGTCACCTCGGGTGCTGCCACAACAATGCCGGTTCTGACCCCCGGTAGTCCGAGTTTTGACAGACTGAGGCAGAGAATGGTGTTTTCATCCCAAAAGGGTGTTGCCGAGGTATAGATCATGCCTGGAAAAGGCAATCCGTAGGCACCATCGACGATGAGAGGCACGCGGGCAGAGGTACATTTTTTCGCGACTTCGAGCAGTTCAGCGTCGGTTACTACGTTACCTGAGGGGTTAGTCGGTCTCGATAGACAAACGGCTCCGCTTGTTTCTGAGCTGACTGCGAAGCGATTAAGGTCAATGCCGTATTTAAACTGCTGATCCGCGAGGAGATCGATGCGCGCTGGGGTCGATCTGAGAATGGGTTGCGGCTGGCGCCCGATGTCGTTGTACCCCACATACTCTGGGGCTATCGGCAGTTCTATGTGGCGCCAGCTTCCGTCTGCAAACGCGCCGGCAAAGGCATTGAACAGCACTTCGAAACTCGCTTGGCTGCCATTTGTAATAGCAATGTTTTCGGCCGAGAGTGGCTGTTGAAAAAGTTCGGAAAGACGCTCGGCGAGTGCGAATCTGAAATTTTCATGGCCTTGCGGTGCATCGTAATCACCTACCATTCGTGAGAATCGTTCAGTGTCGCCTATAACTTCATTCGCAATCTGTCGGAGCGCATCCTCGACTTCGGGAATATGCGCCGGATTCCCTCCGCCCATGGGGTAGAGTTGCCCCCCAGGTGGGGCAGGAATGGTTAGATCTTGCATGAGCTGGACGATGCCGCTTTCACTGCTGTAATGTTGCGCGTAAGTCGAAAATTTCACGTTTAAACCTAACCTCTGGGTGGTGCTCACTCACACCTCGACGATGATCGAGCGACTCCAGTCGCAATGTCGCAATAAAGAGAACGAAAACACAATGATACCAAAGCTAGTAATAGCCAATTGGAAAATGGCGATAGATCGCGCATCTGTTGGTCAATTTCTCAGTGAATGGAAGGCGAGTCACGTCCCCAGCGATGTGAGGGCACTCATTGCGCCGCCGGCAGTGTTTATGTCTGATTTAGAAGTCATAGCAGGCGCACGACTGTGCGGTCAGGACGTATCTGCGCATGCGGTGGGCGCGCACACTGGCGAAATATCCGCCCAAATGCTAGCTGAGTTTGACTGCTCCCACACCTTGGTGGGGCACTCTGAGAGGCGACTTTCGTGGCATGAGGGCGATGCACTGGTAGCAGAGAAGGCCCGCAGGCTGGAAGCTGTGGGCATTTGTCCTGTCATCTGTGTTGGCGAATCTAAAGAGATCAGAGACAGTGGTGATGCAGAGAGCGTTGTTGCTGAACAGGTACTCGCAAGTGTGGAGGGCCTAGTTTCAGCGCCGGTGATTGCCTACGAGCCAATATGGGCCATTGGTTCGGGAGAGGCCGCGACCTCCGAGATCGCAGAGGCAATGCACCGCGCGATTAAAGCCGCTTTGACTGCACGTTTTGACAGCCCTGTTGCGGTTCTTTATGGGGGGAGCGTGAACGACACGAACGCCCGAGATTTTACGCGTTGCGAGAACATCGATGGTTTGCTCGTCGGCGGTGCGTCTCTCACGGCCAAAAGCTTTATTAATATCTGTCAATCTGTAGGGAGTGAGCTTTGATGCAGATAACTGACACAACACCCGTCATCATTGCGGCAGGTCAGGTTGTCGATCGTTTGGATGAGCATTGGCGCCGACTGTCTCCAGCAGATCTTGCTGCCGAGGCGGTTAAAACGGCGGTCTCTGGTACGGGCATTGATGATCTGGCGTCTCAGGTTGATCAGCTGATGGTTATGCGGACCTTTGTGGATTCGGTGCCCGATCGAATCAAACCTTTACTTGCGCCCTTTGGCTGCAGCGATCAATTTGCACGATCGGTGGCTAATCGGTGTGGTATGGAGGGCGCCAAGGCTATTTACGCAATAGCCGGTGGACAAAGCCCCCAGCAGTACGTTGCTACAGCTTGCTCTGAAATTGCGCAGGGGCGGGCCAGGATCATTGCGCTATGCGGTGCGGAAGCAATCGCCACGATGCGTGCTCACCAGCGCTCAGGTGAGTCGCTCGACTGGTCGGAAAGTCCCGAGGGGACTTCCGAAGATCACGGAATGGGGCTTGAAGATCAGTTCGTGCCGCCATTAGCGGCACATAAGGTCGTGGCGCCGATCGATATCTACCCCATGATGGAGCATAAAAAGCGAGCTTCCCGAGGGATGAGCCGAGCTGATTATCTTACGTACCTCGGTGATGTTCTTACGCCACTTGCAGACGCGGCGCGAGTCAACCCAATTACCATGTTTGAAACGGTGCCAGAGTCAAAAGACATTTCGACCATGTCGGGACGAAATCGTGTTGTGGGAGATCCGCATCTCAAATCGATGGTGGCAAAAGATGGCGTAAATCAATCAGCGGCCCTTGTTGTCATGCAATACGGCAGGGCGCGCGAACTTGGACTTGAGCAGCGAGCAGTCTTTTTGAGAGGTTTCGCCGAGGCGACGGAGCAGAATTTACTCGACAGAGTCGACTGGTCAACATCGCCGGCTTTGCGGTGGACCTACACCAACGCGCTCAGCGCAGCAGGCATGCATGCCAATGACATCGATGCTTTTGATATTTACAGTTGCTTTCCAGTTGCGGTGATCGAAGCTATGGAGACCTTGGGGCTTGAATTGGGCGATGAGCGACCGATTAGCTTAACCGGCGGTTTGCCTTTCTTTGGTGGTCCGGGCAATAACTATTCAATGCATGGTATTGCGTCTGCCGTATCAGCAATTCAGGAAGATCGCTATGCGAACGTGCTTGTGGGTGCTCTGGGTGGCCACATGTCGAAGCACGCCGTTGGGATCTATAGCCGTACACCGGGTGCCGCTGACCCGAGGGCGCACGAGATGCGATTTGAAGGTGCTGGAAATAGTAGGGCGCTTGCCTCAGAATTCCGCGGCGGCGCGGTTGTCGAGACATTCGTGATCAAGCAGTTGCCAGAGGGAAACTGGTTCGCTGCACTCGCTATTAATGGAGCTGGAGAGCGTGTTATCGCAGCTTCGCTACTTGAACCGGGAGACCTCAGCGATTTATGCGTTGAAGGGGATCCCATTGGCGCCAAGGTACTGATCGAACCTGCGGCAGAAAACACGCACAGAGTCGTTGGGCTTGCCTGACACAACATTAGTTACAGAGGGAATTTATGGATATTTCAGGAAGAGCCGCCGTCGTTACCGGTGGTGCATCAGGTATTGGTCAAGCGGTTGCACGTCGCATCTACGCGGATGGCGGTAACATTGTCATCTTTGACCTTAACGCAGACGCAGGTCATGCGATGGTTGAGGAGATGGGGGCAGACCGTTGTGTCTTCGCTCAGGTAAATGTGGCGGAGGAGGCTTCTGTAGAAGCAGGTATCGACGCTGCGGTAGAGAAGTTTGGCGCTATATATGCCGTCGTAAATTGCGCAGGCATCGCCACCGCATCGCGAACCGTGGGTAGAGATGGTGCGTTTCCGTTAGATATGTGGGACAAAACCATCGCCGTAAATCTGACAGGCACGTTTAACGTGATTCGTTTGTGTGCCGTTAGAATGCAGCACAACGAGCCTGTGGATCAGTACATGGGCCGTGGTGTCATCATCAATACGGCGTCCGTGGCCGCTTTCGAAGGTCAAATGGGCCAGGCTGCATACAGCGCGACCAAGGGTGGCATCGTTGGCATGACGCTACCCATTGCCCGCGATCTCTCCAAAATGGGTATTCGAGTGAACACGATTGCGCCAGGAATGATCAACACGCCGCTATTCGCGGGTCTCCCACCGGACTCGATTGAGTCACTGTCAGCAGCAGTTCTTTATCCTCAACGTCTCGGTGAGCCAGAGGAGATTGGTAAGTTGGCGGCAGCGATCATCGATAACGACTACATTAACGGTGAAACTATCCGAATGGATGGTGGCATTCGTATGCAACCCCGCTAAGGTTAGGCATCAACGATAAGGAGAACGATCATGAGTGAACCAGCAGTATTAACCGAAGTCGCCGATGGCGTAATGACAATCACGATCAACCGTCCGGCGGCTAAAAATGCAGTTAACAAGGACGTCGCGGTAGGCATTGCCGCTGCGCTTGACCAGCTCGACGCGGACGACGATACCCACGTGGTGATCCTTACTGGTGCAGGCGGTACATTCTGTTCAGGAATGGACCTCAAAGCCTTCGTGACGGGAGAAACGCCTTACGTCGAAGGGCGTGGCTTCGCGGGCATGGTACAGCGCTCCACTGATAAGCCCTTGATCGCCGCTGTCGAAGGCTATGCGCTGGCAGGTGGTTGTGAGCTTGCGATTACCTGCGACCTGATCGTTGCGGCGGATAACTCAAAGTTTGGTATCCCCGAAGTAAAGCGGGGTTTGGCTGCTGCCGCGGGTGGTTTGGTACGTCTACCACGACAGATCCCCAGTCGAGTAGCCATGGAGATGGCGCTTACGGGAGACTTTATGGATGCGGATCGTGCACTGAGCTTGGGTCTAATCAACCAAGTCGCGCCTGCGGGTGAAGCGTTGGCGCAAGCCAAGGCGTTGGCCGCAAAGATCGCTGAAAATGGTCCACTTGCTGTGAAACGCAGTAAGCAAGTAATCAAGGAGTCTATCGACTGGTCGCAAGACGAGATGTTCGAAAAGCAACAGGAAATCGTGAACCCTGTTTTCTCGAGTGAGGATGCGATTGAGGGGGCTACGGCCTTCGCGGAGAAGCGAAAGCCGAACTGGAAAGGTCGGTAAACTTAGTTGTCGAAGAGACCCGGCACTGCCGGGTCTTTTTTTATCTGGGGCATGACGCTTCGCGAGAGCGTCATCTTTATCTGGGGTTTGAGTATGCGTGTTTTGGTTTTCTTACTATTGGTTGCGCTCGTGTCGGGTTGTGCGTCGCCCAGTCAAACACTGTCGAGTCGTGAGCCGGTTTTTACGGACACGGGGTCTGTCCTGGCTTATGAGGTCGAGGACAATATTCTCCAGTGGTATGACATACCTTACGCGCAGCCACCGGTGGGCGATCTGCGCTGGCGCGCACCGAAAGCGCTGCCTGTCACAGACGCACCAATCCCACGGAGTGCTGATCCTATTATCTGCCCACAAAAAGCCGGATATGTCAGTGGGGTAGAGGGGGAGTCTGCCATTGGCACCGAGGATTGTTTGTACCTCGATGTGACAGCACCCGCGGATGCTGATGGTAGCTTGCCCGTGATGTTCTGGATTCACGGTGGTGGTAATACCGCGGGGCACAAAAACGATTATGACTTTTCGCGACTAGCGGCTAATCAGAACGTGGTCGTAGTGACGATTAACTACCGTTTAGGACCACTTGGCTGGTTTAGCCATCCTGCCCTCGATACGGGCCCTGGCGCGATCGCGAACTTCGGAACGCTCGACATCATTGCCGCGCTTGGCTGGGTGCAACGCAATATTGCGCAGTTTGGCGGTGATAAAGACAACGTCACCATTTTTGGAGAGAGTGCGGGTGGCCACAATGTCTTCACCATGCTTGCATCACCCTTGTCCGAGGGGCTCTTCCACAAGGCAATTTCACAGTCGGGTTATGTACGGTCGATGAGTCCACGCGAAGCCTATAATCGCGATAGAGAGTTCCCCGAAATCGATCGTGGGAGTTGGGAGTTCACCGGTGAGCTAGGCTTAGATCCAGAAACGGTCTCGGCTGAAGCGTTACGAGCGATCGATTCAAACACCATCATTTCGACTTATTTCGGCATGCTATCTGATCATCGAAGCCCCGGGATCATCGATGATGGTGTGGTGATTCCGACTGAAGGGTTTGCCGCAGCACTGGCGAATCCAGAATTCGCCAAGCCCGCTGTGCCGGTAATGGCCGGTGCAAACAATGAGGAAGTCACGCTGTGGATGGGCTTGAACCGCTACTTTGTCGATGCCTCCTATCCCCTTACCAAGTGGCTAACCCCTAAAGTGACTTTGAAGAACCCGGAGATGTATAAGTTCTGGGTCCGTCAGCGTTCCGAAGGCTGGAAGGCGCAAGGCGTGGATCGGCCGTTGGGCTCACTCGAAGCGGCCGGGTATACGTCCCTTTACGCTTATCGCTACGATTGGAACGATCAGGAGGATAGCTTCCTCATCAAGTTCTCTGAGGTCTTGGGTGCTGCGCATGCCAGTGAGATCTCCTTCGTTCAAGGCAAGGCAATGTACGGTCCAATCGGTTCGTATATGTTTCCGGATACTGATTCTGCGCGTGACATGACCGATATTATGATGACTGCCTGGGGAAATTTCGCTCGCGAAGGTAAACCAGGCTCTGTGAAGGGCGATGCTTGGGCGCCTTATGGTTCTCGAGCACCGCACTATATGGTGCTCGACTCACTCGGTGCTCATGAGCTGCGGGCTGATGCGGCGTCCATGGAGGCTATCTTCGCTGAGGTTGCCGATACAGATCTGATGACGGCGGATGAACGCTGTATCTTGGCCTGGGAGCTTGCAACGGCGCTTGCCGACCCAGCTTACGGCGCATACCGACGCTGGAATGGGGGAGAGTGCGCTAACGTGGATGTGCGTGCACTACGCAAATCCATCCGTGAAGCGCTCGAGGCTGAATTTGGTACGACGTCGGTACTGTAGTGAGAGCCTGACCTCTCGTTTCCGGTTTAGTTGATGGAATCTCTGAGTCAGACAAAAATTATTGCGATTGTGGGTGCCTCCGGAAGCGGGAAGACCAGCGTAGTTGAGCGATTAAAAGCGGATTCGGAGCTCTCGCTGTCAGTGATCGAGGTTGATCACTATTACCGTGATTTAAGTCACCTCTCCTTTGAAGAGCGCGACAAGGTGAATTTCGATCATCCTGATGCCATAGAATTCGAGGCACTGCGAGAGGATCTTAAGGCGCTCAAGCGGGGCGAAAGTGTTGATGCACCGGTATACGACTTTTCGGTGCACAACCGCGCCCGCGAGACACAGCGCATTGATGCGAAAAGCATCATCATTCTCGAAGGGCTCCTTGCCCTGGCTGATGCTGGGACAACAGCGCTCGTCGATCAGGTGGTATTTATCGATACACCGCTAGACGTTTGTCTGCAGCGAAGAATCGACCGCGATGCTGCGGAGCGGGGACGCTCTGAGGCATCAGTACGCGACTTTTGGGCAACCCGAGCGGCACCCATGTTTGATGCGTTCATTGCTCCGTGGAAAACTACGGCGGATTTGGTGCTTAGTGGTGAAGCGGACAAGTCTGAGACTCAGGCGCAATTAAGGGCGTGGTTGCTAAAGTGATTCACGCTGTTTCGATACCCATTGAAAGTGAGCAGCAAGGGCCTCGTCACTGAGTAACTTATCAAGCGTATTAAACCGTGTTGCTAACGTTATTTCGTCGTAGGTGGCGTGAACGCCCTTATGGCATTTACGACAAATATGCACGCCGGCATTAAGTTCTTCCTTCGAGAACCTTTTTTTGAAGCCCTTTCGACGATGCATTTTTCGTGGGATGAGATGGTGAAAAGTGAGCGATACCACCCGACCACAACAGGCGCAGGGTAGTATCGTCTTTTGTTTACGCACCTCGGGGAATCACTCTCCGCCGACAGTCACCTCGTCGATCAGACCGCGAAGTTCACTGCTGTCGGGACCAACGCCTGAACCGAATTTGGCAACGACTTCGCCATCACCTGAGACGACGTACTTGTTAAAATTCCAGCGGGGGTAACCCTTAGCTTCACTCAGCCCTTTGAATACAGGATTGGCATTGCTACCGCGGACAGAGCTGGTCGCCATGACAGGGAAAGAAACGTCGTACTTTTCAAAGCAGACGGTTGCTGCATCTGCCTCGTCGTTCTCTTCTTGGAAGAAGTCATCGGACGAGAAACCAACCACTACGAGACCTTTATCTTTGTACTCGTGATGTAGCTGCTCAAGCCCAGTGAATTGCGGTGTGTATCCGCAGTTACTGGCGGTGTTTACGATGAGCATAGGCTTTCCTGCGTAACTCTCACAAAAGTTGACTGTCTCCTTTGAGCTGAGCTTGCGCATTTCTGTGTTTAAGAACTCTGGGCACGAGAAAGCGGTCGCCGAAGCCGTCATACCCATCGTGAAAGCGAGAAGTGTGCGTTTCATAGTCATTCCTCTGGTTTGGATGTGGAGTATAGGTAAAACTGAAGACTTTGGTTCACCAGACAAATGGAGCGTCGAGAGCCTGTCCAGCAAAGCTAGTTGCGTACGGGCGCGATCAAAGTCGTTGGATAAGTCGCTCCACCTCGTTCATGGTCCACTCCGGATGGCAGTGGTAGGACGATGCGTGGGTGCCCCAGCGCCCCTTATCCGCAAGGCAAGGATGCTCAGGGGCAATATACGGGACATGACTAACTTCGGCGTTAGGGTTTTCTTGCGCTAATTGCTCGCTCCAAAGTGATCGGGTAATCGGGTCGTCTTTATTTTGAACGATATGTATGGGAAGCGAGAGTGATGACCCGACCGAAAGGGCGTCACGTTGCCCGCTAGGTAGACCCCAGAAATAGGGCGCAAATAGCGCCATGGGCCTGAAAAGGGTAGGTGGTAGTCCGTAGCCAACATAGCCACCCTGAGCAATAGCGTCTGAGGTATTGAGCATTGGATCAAATAACAACAGTCCATCCGCCGCTAAGCCATCAGCGATGGCATAAATAGCAGTAGCCCCGCCCATAGAGAGCCCACACACGATGAGTGGTGTATCACTCGGTTGATGTCCCTGCAGCCAGTCACTGGCTGCCTGAACGTCGCGGTGCTCGGTCGCACCCATCCGTAAATACCCATCAGTGAACGCCGAGTTCCCGTGATTGCGTTGATCAAAGGTGAACACCGAGATGCCGTTTGCCTGTAGATTTTCGTAAAACCCAAGCGTGTTAAAAAAAGGTGAATAACGGCTGGAGCCGGCGCCATGGACGAACAAAAGGGTCGCCCGGGAATTCTCGGCCGGGAACCACCAGCCTTCGAGCGTTAATCCCTCGCTATCAAATGATACTTCTTTATAAATATCGGGCGAAGAGGGCGTGACAGTGACTTTTTCTGACCCTGTTTTTAGCCCCAAAGCGGGCATCGCGACCCCGTAGAGCGCAACTAAAATCGCGAGTATTCCAAGAGCATAAACAGCAAAGGTCAGCATAGATTTCATGAGCTGTCGAGCAATTAAAGGTCGAAACGTTTTCGTAAAAAACGTGCGACGCCATCCTCGTCGTGATGACCGATGACCTCAGTAGCCAGTTCTTTGAGTTCATCGTCTGCGTTCGATACTGCATAGGATTCCGTAGCGATCTCGAAAAGGCTGAGGTCGTTGTCGCCATCCCCAAAGGCGATGATTTCAGAGTAGCCAGAAGTTTCCGCGACATGGCGAATGCCATTTCCCTTCGAACCCTCGCTGTGATGGACGTCTAGCCAGGCAAGACCTTGCTCTTTTAACGCGATTCCCGAGTAGGCCACGAGCTGAGGATGATGTGCAACATAGTCCACAACCCGGTTTACGGCTTCGTGTGCTCCCATGGCCGATACATTGATGACATGCGCGTCCGTCGGCATCTCCTCAATACTCTGCAGAGGTAACTCGCGCTCTTTTTCAAAAAGATGCGCAAGCTTGATCTCATATCCCTCCCTGAGAGGTGCGTGATAAACGGCATGGCGCTCGCCGTGTTCAAGGGAAAATACAAAGGGAGTCAGTTGGCTCTGAATAAAAATACCAATCACGTCATTCACCTCGTGAGGGGTGAGCAGATGATGGTGACTGTAGCTACGCTCGCCTGGCTCCCAAATGACGGCACCGTTTTTGAGCACCATGGATCGGTTGAACCCATTGTTATCGAGCGGTTGCAAAGCGGCTTGAAGGGTCCTACCTGTGGCGATGGTGTAGTCGATACCTTTATCGCGCATCAATCCCAATGTCTCGCCTGTATAGCTCGAGATTTTCGATTGCGCGTTGAGTAGCGTTCTATCCATATCAAAAACGACGAGTGTCATTGTGTCACACCTTATAGAATTGCTACTGCAAATTTTTAGAGCCGAAAGCCTATCGGTTGTCTGTTGACGATGCCAGACCGACGTGGCGACAGCGCAGACTTAGAAGAGGGCATAACCTTGGCACACACTTTATGCTTTACGTTGGAGGCTTCATGTTCGATGAGGGGTGTTTTCGCAGTGAAATGCGTGGGGTCCATGCCTGCCAATTAAGGCCTGAAGTCGTGCAACTCATTCGGCAACGTTCAACGACGAGTCGGCTCATGCGTAGCTGCCACGGTAAGCGCGTAATCTAGCCAAAAACCAAGGGCCCCGTTGGGAGCCCTCAGTAACGCCCTCAATCCTAGTGCGCCGTGAGTACCAGATCTTTCGTCAACGAGTCACGTGTTGCCTGAGAAACCTCAAAGCGAGGAATGGGATAGGCCGCATGCTCGACACTGGCAAACAACTTCGCACCGTCTTTGAGTGCTGCTATTTGGTCGGTAGAGAGTTCAAAGCGCATGAAATGCACTGCCGATGTCTTTTCTTCGGTTTCCCGTTCCAAATCTTCATCAGCGATGACCTGAGCAATTCCGTGGCCTTCGATTTCAAGATTGATGCAGTTCTCAATTCCACGCATCTCCCTGAGGCGCTCGGCACGCACCGTTGGGTCGCCAAATTCGATCATAAAGGTCGCTTTCCAATTGGTGCCGTCGGGAATCAGCGGGTTGTACGCCTCAAGCTCCTCCTCGATGCCGGCCACCTCAAAAACTTTCTCGATGCGAAGCATTTCCTGCACCTGATAGCGAATGGTAAGCGCATCCTCAAAGTAGACGCGGGCATTCTCGCCGAGGGCGAGCTGACGAGTTTTCTTATGCGCAAGCACTTCTGCACGAAAATTCTCGCGCTGTTCAGAGTACTGCTCTAGCGACCAGAGATCGCTGCGTGTCAAATGAGGCATCCATAATCTCCTTGTTTATTTAATTCCGTAAGCCATTCGCAATAGCGTCATGGGGTGCTCAGCACTGCTGACACTGTCTGCCAGATTGGCAATGTGCTCTCCAGCCATTGGGCAATCCGAAATGAAGTGATCAGGCTTCTGATCGTTAACCTTGCGCACGGTCGGTCGCGCTATTTTAACGGACTTGTCGCGCGTTTCCTTTTTCACCGCATACGTACCGTCGTGGCCCGAGCAACGTTCGTGGGCGACAACTGTGGTTTCCTCGACGAGCGATAGGATGTCTCGCGTTTTTAGACCGATGTTCTGTACGCGCTGGTGGCAGGCAACCTGATAGGCAATGTTGCCGAGGCTCTCTGCAAAATCTGTTTTCAAGGCCTCACCTTTGTGTCGCATCCATAGGTACTCAAACGGGTCATAGAAGGCGTTTTTAACCTTCTGCACGTCAGGGTCATCTGGAAATAGCAGCGGTAGCTCCTGTTTGTACATCAGCACACAAGAGGGAATAGGGGCGGTTAGGTCATAGCCTTGGTCAACCAACCCCGCAAGAAGGGGAATGTTGACCTCTTTTAGTGCTTCTACCGCATCTAGATCGCCCAGTTCGAGCTTAGGCATGCCACAGCACTTTTCTTTGGGAATGACGTCAATGCTAACGTTGTTGTGTTGGAAGACCTTGATAAAGTCCTCCCCGATTGAGGGGCTCGAATAGTTGCCGTAACAGGTCGCATACAGTGCCAGCTTCCCCGTGGTATCACCCACTGGCGTTGTCTCGATGTCAGTCACCAACTTCTTCGCCCGCTTGATCAGTGTATTGCGGTGTATTTCTGGGAGTGGCGCTTCTGCGGCGATGTCGAACGTGCTCTCCAATACCTTCCTGAATGGGCCATTTTTATTGAGCGCGTTTGCAGTGACGTCAACGAGCGGGATCGTCGAGATGCCGCTCATCAGGGCGTCAGTAGAGGTTAAGACTTTGTCGCGGAGCTTCGCGCCTTTATCTTTAAAGTTTTGTGCCTTCGCACGCAGCATGAGGTGTGGGAAGTCCACGTTAAATTCATGAGGGGGTACATAGGGGCACTTCGTGAGATAGCAGAGATCACACATGTAGCACTGGTCGACCACCTTGTCGTAATCTTCGATCGCGACGCCATCGACCTCAAACGTCTCTGATTCATCGATTAGATCGAAAAGCGTGGGGAATGAGTCACAGAGACTGACACAGCGACGACAGCCGTGGCATACGTCATACACCCGAGCGAGCTCCTCATTCAGTGAGTCTCGGTCCCAGAATTCTTCTGATTTCCACTCCACGGGGTGGCGAGTGGGTGCGTCAACACTGCCTTCACGCATTTTATGCTCCTACTTAAATCCGGATTAACCAAAAGAGGGGACTGACGTCCCCTCTCGAACATCCAATAACTTCGGCTTACGCGTCGAGGTTATCGAGTGCCTTTTGGAAACGGTTTGCGTGGCTACGCTCCGCTTTTGCGAGTGTTTCGAACCAATCTGCGATTTCGTCGAAACCTTCGTCGCGCGCGGTTTTCGCCATGCCTGGGTACATGTCCGTGTACTCGTGGGTCTCGCCAGCGATTGACGCTTCCAAGTTCTTAACTGTGTCACCCATTGGCATACCAGTCGCGGGATCGCCTACAGCTTCGAGGTACTCGAGGTGACCGTGTGCGTGACCTGTCTCACCTTCCGCTGTTGAGCGGAATACCGCAGCAACATCGTTGTAGCCTTCTACATCTGCCTTTGAGGCGAAGTAGAGGTAGCGGCGGTTAGCTTGAGACTCACCTGCGAAGGCATCTTTTAGGTTCTGTTCGGTTGCACTACCTTTCAGTTCCATTGCTTTTACTCCATATTTGATCATTTACGTCATGACGCGGCCGAATCACCGGCTGCCTGGGTACTATACCGGCACTAGCGCGAAATGGTTCGAAAAAAAGCTGGTAAAACCAATCGGATTTTTCGATCGTATATAGGACAAATGTGCGACAATGCCGATTAATTCGCGGGAGTGGTTTTATGTCTAGACAGCCCACGCTTAAGCAGTTGAAGTATTTGTGTGCGCTTGCACAGCATCAGCACTTCGGTAACGCCGCAAAAGCCTGCCACGTCAGCCAGAGCACGCTCAGCGCTTCGGTCGTTGAACTGGAAGATGTGCTCTCCATAAGCCTTGTCGAGCGAAATAATCGATCGGTGTTGCTCACGGCTGTCGGTCATGAGGTCGTCGAGAGAGCGAGGGCGATCCTTACGGATATCGATGATGTTGTGTCTCTGTGCGAGGCGTCTCGGGAGCCATTTCAAGGTACCATTCGTCTCGGGGTCATTCCGACCATCGCACCTTTCGTTTTACCTACCATGCTCACATCACTGCGTAGCGAGCACCCTGCCTGTAAGTTATTTGTTCGCGAAGATTTATCTCAAGGTCTCGTCGACGCACTGCAGGTAGGTGAGCTCGATGTCCTTCTTTTGGCGCTTCCGTTTCCTGCCGAACAGACAGATACCCTCACGTTATTTGACGATCCGTTTTTCCTTGCTGCGATGCCTAATACGCGACTCGCAATGAGCAGCAAGCTACGGACAAAGGACCTTCGCGGCGCGGAGATGCTATTGCTAGAGGAGGGGCATTGCCTACGTGATCACGCTCTCGAGGCCTGCAAGCTCAGGGAGAGAGAGGTGACTATTCCTTACCAGGCAACAAGTTTGACCACCATCGTTCAGATGGTCGCCAACGGTATTGGCACAACGCTCTTGCCTAAGATGGCGACAGACGCCGGCATTGCATCAGGCACCGACCTCGTTCTGCGACCCTTCGATGAGCCCGACGTCGGGCGGCAAATAGGGCTGATGTGGCGGAAGAAAACACCTCGGAAGCACGAATTTAGCCTGCTGGGAGAGTTTATCAGGGAGTGCCTGAATCGGGATTAAGCGCGCGTAGTGTTAGCACGTCGCGGGTCTCAGTCGAGTTCCATAAAGTGCCAGCGTCCCATCATCCGATGGCAGTAAAACTCAAAAGTCTATTGATTCTGTCAGGCATCGATCGGATGGGTGAGTCACGTTTAATTACCCGTGCGTAACGCCGACCGCATGAGGGGCTAACGATCCGCGCTCATCGATTAAAATTGCTTAGTATGTTTTGTCCGAAAGGGGGTTGTGCCTTTGGTCTTTACTACGCGATGTCGTTTGGGGGGCTGTCTTGAGGGCACTAGGTGCATCGGTCCGTTGCCGATGAGGTCACGTCGACCAATTTTTTTCAGAGCATCTCGAAGTGCTGGCCAGTTGTCTGAGTCGTGATAACGCAAAAAGGCCTTGTGCAATCGTCGTTGCTTAATACTTCGCACAGCGGGGACGTGATTGCTGTCCCTATTTACCTTCTTCAAAGGATTTTTTTCACTGTGATACATCGCGGTCGCCAGTGCCATGGGCGATGGATAGAAGGTCTGTACCTGATCGGCACGAAATTTATTGCGCTTCAACCACAACGCAAGATTCACCATATCGTTGTCGGTGGTACCCGGATGCGCAGCAATGAAGTAGGGAATCAAATACTGCTTTTTACCGGCGGCCTTAGTGTATTTATCAAATAAATGTTTAAACCGGTCGTAGGTGCCAATGCCCGGCTTCATCATTTGATCGAGCGGGCCATCCTCGGTGTGTTCCGGTGCTATTTTCAGGTAGCCACCCACGTGGTGCGTCACTAGCTCCTTTACATACTCGGGCGTCTCTACCGCAATGTCGTATCGCAAGCCCGAGGCAATCAGCACTTTTTTGATGCCAGGTATCGCGCGTGCGCGTCGGTAGAGATGAATCAGCGGTGTTTGGTCGGTATTGAGGTTCTTGCAGATTCCCGGGAATACGCAACTCAGTTTTCGGCACTTCGACTCGACTTCTTCGCTTTTGCAGGCCAAACGCCACATGTTGGCGGTTGGGCCACCTAAGTCTGAAATCACGCCCGTGAAATTCGGACTAGTGTCGCGGATCTTTTCGATTTCGCGAACAATTGAGTCCTCGGAACGATTTTGAATGATCCGGCCCTCGTGCTCTGTGATCGAGCAGAAGGTACAGCCGCCAAAGCAGCCGCGCATGATATTGACAGAGTGCTGGATCATCTCAAGCGCGGGTATTTTTGCGTCACCATAATCCGGGTGCGGGCGCCGCTGGTAGGGCTGTTCAAACACCCAATCTAACTCCGGCGTACTCAAAGGGATGGGTGGTGGGTTGAACCAAACCTCGCGGTCACCATGCGCTTGAATTAGTGCTAATGCGTTATGCGGATTGGTCTCTTTATGCATGACTCGCGCAGCGTGCGCGTAGAGTACCGGATCGTCTTTGACGGCCTCAAAGCTCGGTAGCCGTATGACATCGCGTGACGGTGCGCTGCTGGCGAGGAGAGAGATTACCTGCGCTGGTTCCTGAGCCCTTTGTGCGATGGAGGCTTCATCATCAGATTGGGCAGCCTCCGTTTCACACACTTCAGGCTCCATGCCTTCATAGGGATTGAGGTGCGGGTCGACTTTTCCCGGTTGATCGACTGATGTTGAATCAATGACGCGATACCCCGGTGCAGGCTTCGTCGTCACATAGGCGGTACCACGGAGATGCCGAAGCTCTTCGATCCTCTTACCTTCCGCCAGACCATGCGCCAAATCAACGATGGCGCGCTCAGCGTTTCCGTACAGCAATATGTCGGCTTTACTGTCAACGAGTACAGAGCGACGAACCTTGTCACTCCAATAGTCGTAGTGCGCCATGCGTCGGAGGCTGGCCTCGATACCACCAATGACGACGGGGACATCCTTATAGGCCTCGCGCGCGCGTTGGCTGTAGACCATCACGGCACGATCTGGTCGCTTGCCCGCAATGTCGCCCGCTGTGTAGGCATCATCATTACGCCGCTTTTTGTCAGCGGTGTAATGGTTGATCATGGAATCCATGTTGCCCGCGGCAATCCCAAAGAACAGATTTGGCTTTCCAAGCGCTCTGAAGGCTTCCGCACTGCGCCAATCGGGCTGAGAGATGATACCTACCCGAAAACCTTGTCCCTCGAGTACACGACCGATAACCGCCATTCCAAAGCTCGGGTGATCAACGTAGGCGTCGCCGGTCACAATAATGATATCGCAACTATCCCAGCCGAGCTGATCCATTTCGGCACGGGACATGGGGAGCCATGGTGCAGGCCCAAAGCACTCCGCCCAGTATTTGCGGTGCGAGAATATGTCTTTCGGTTGTTCGTTAACGGGAGTTGTGGCTTTTGCTCTCTAAGCTCGTCAGGGACCTCGAGATCCGCACCACAGTGTTTGCAGTGTTGCGCATCAATAGCATGTTCTACGCCCGCACACACAGGACAGTTCCATGCCAACGTTTGCGCGGCTCGACGGGATCCCAATCTTTCCCATAGTTTACTGGTTACAATGGCTGTCGGCACAGCCAAAATCGAATAACCGATCAAAATACCAATCGAGGCGACAAAGCGTCCCATTGGCGTTCCAGGGACGACATCCCCGTACCCCACCGTTGTTATTGTGACCACGGCCCAGTAGATACTCATGGGAATGCTGACAAAGCCATGTTCAGGTCCGTCAATCACGTAGAGAAGGCAGCCGAAGACAACCACCGTTACCATCACGATCGAGAAGAACACCATGATCGATCGCGCCGTAGCCCGCATCAGTCCGATAATTTCGATGTATTCCTCGTGCAATTCGAAGAGATGCAAGATACGAAAGACCCGCAAAACGCGAAGCACTCTAATGACAATCAGTGACGAGGCTTCGGGCACAAATAACGTTAGAAAGGTCGGGAGGATGGCTAAGAGATCCACCACACCCCAGAAACTGATGGCATAAACAGCGGGACGCCTTAAACACCAGAGGCGGGTAAGGTATTCAACCGCGAATATCAGGGTAAAGCCCAGCTCGATCCATCGGAAGATATCGCCGAATGCCTCGTGATAGGCGTCTACCGAATCCAGCATCACCACGAAAACGCTGGCGAGGATGAGGATGAGGAGCGTCAGATCAAAAAGATTACCCGCACGCGTTTCCGTACCGAATATGACCGTTTCGACACGATCTCTTATCGGCCGCGCCTCACTCACAGTGATTCCTCCTCAAGCATCATTATTAGCGTTTGCCAAACCACATCCACTAGCATCGGTTGAGCCTCTGCGTTTGGATGGATACCGTCGTTTTGCATTAAGGCGGAGTTCAAAAAAACGGATTCGACAATAAAGGGCAAAGTTTCAACACGTTCATTTTCGGCGAGTCGCTCGTAGATCCCTCGAAATAAACTTGTATATCGGCGTCCCAGGTTCGGAGGCGCTTCTGCCGCAAGTAACAGCACCTTCGCGCCGGTAGCGAGCGACTCGTTTGTCATCATCGTTAGATTTTCACGCATCTGTTTGATGGGGAGGGCGCGCAGTCCGTCGTTTCCACCCAGCTCAATAATGACTAATGTCGGTTTATGTTCTTTTAGCAGTGGTGGGAGTCGATAGGCACCCCCGCGTGTGGTTTCACCTGATATGCTAGCGTTGATCACCGTTGTACCCTTGAACGGTGTTTGAAGACGTTGCTCAAGCAAGCTGACCCAGCCTTGTTCCATATTCAGACCATAGGCTGCGCTCAAGCTGTCTCCGACAACGAGTACTTTTGGAGGCGTTGCCGCGTTAGCGGTGCCGCTTACCATCGTGCTGATAGCGAGTAGCGGACCTAAAAGTAGGCCACTTCGGACCGAGGAAGTGATACGCCCTTTGCGTGTGGCGCCGCGCCGCAGGCAAAGGGAAGCACCCAGACCCGTCAATCCGACGCTAATGCGACGTCGTAAGTGATGCCAGAGGTAAAGACGCATGATCAAAACATCCCAGTTGAATAAGTCCGTCAAAACCGCAGAAGCGGATTTAGAGATCCTGCGAGGGATCGATTTGGAAATCAAGCGCGGAGAAACGGCAGCGATTGTGGGTACGTCGGGCTCGGGCAAGTCGACCTTGCTCGGCTTGCTCGCTGGCCTTGATAGTCCCTCGGGTGGCGACATTTACCTCGATGACACAAACATTGTGCGACTCGATGAGGATGAGAGGGCGGTGCTGCGAGGCCAAAAAGTGGGCTTCGTCTTTCAAAGCTTCCAGTTATTACCCGCGCTGACTGCGCTGGAAAATGTCATGCTCCCGCTCGAACTCGCTGGCAGGGATGATGCTCGTATAATGGCCGAGGATTACCTGGCACGTGTGGGACTGGGCGAGCGTTTACACCATTACCCGAGAACACTCTCGGGCGGGGAGCAGCAGCGCGTGGCCATCGCCCGTGCATTCGCCGCAAAGCCATTGATTCTGTTCGCTGATGAGCCCACGGGTAATCTCGATACGGCAACCGGCGCCAAGATCATTGAGCTGTTATTCGGGCTCAATGAGGAGGAGGGCACCACACTTGTCCTTGTGACCCACGACAACACGCTTGCTGACCGCTGCCAGCGCAAGTTGGTTATGACAGCGGGTCAATTGAGCGAGGCTGCATGAAATCGCCGCTCACAGCGTCAATAAGGCTGTTGGTACGCGATTGGCGGGGCGGTGAGTTGGGGGTGCTGCTGAGCGCACTGCTTCTGGCAGTCTCGCTGGTGGTAGCAATAAGCGGTTTCGTTAATCGGCTCCAGTTTAATCTCGAGCGTGAGTCAGCCAGTTTCCTTGCAGCTGACCTAGTTGTTTCGAGCTCTCGGGAAATTCCAACTGAGTGGCAGGAAGAGGCTTTGAGTACCGTCGGAGCGACGGGTGAAACAGTGACCTTCTCGTCAATGGTGATATCCGAGAGCGACGATATGTTCTTGGCCTCGGTCAAAGCTGTGGGCGGGGGTTACCCATTGCGTGGATCCTTACGTGTCGATTTGGGCGGTGGTGGTTTCACGACAGAGACTCCCGCACCTGGAGATGTTTACCTTGCGCCACGCTTGATTCAGCAGTTGGACACCGCGGTAGGCGACGTGGTCTACGTCGGTGATGCAACGCTCCGCGTGGCGGGTACGCTTCTTGATGAACCTGACTCGACCACTGGCTTTTTTGGCTACGGTCCTCGGCTGGTCATGCATGTTGATGATCTGGACGCGACGGGCGTCATCCAGCCGGGCAGCCGCGTTACCTACCGTTTGCTCATGGCGGGTGACGCAAATTCTTTAGAGCAGTATAAGAATTGGGTCGAGCCTCAGCTGGTACAGGGGCAGCGCGTGTTGTCAGTTGATGAGTCTCAACCGGGTATCGGTGCAACCCTGGAGCGCGCTCGTGGATTCCTACTACTCGCAGGGAGTCTCGGGGTAATGTTGGCGGCTGCTGCTATCTTGGTCGCTGCGCGTCGTTTCGGTGAGCGGCACACCGATCAGGTGGCCGTTATGAAAAGTCTAGGCGCTACCAAAAATACGATACGCACACTGTATGCGCTAAGCCTAACCTGGCTGGGCGTTTTCGCGATTACGATCGGTAGCGGTATTGGCTGGCTGGCGCAAGACGCCATGTTCAACGCATTGGCAGATCAACTCCCAGGCGAAGTCACGCGCACAGGGGTAACGCCCTACATTACCGGCGCCGTGACAGCCCTGGTTTGCATCACATTTTTCGCCTGGCCGCCATTGGCTCGTTTGGGGGGCGTATCGCCACTGCGTGTCATAAGGCGGGAAACAACGATCGCCGACTCCACACGCGCAATTGATTTACTACTTGGCACCTTGTCCTTGGGCGGGCTAATGCTTTGGTATAGCAGCGATATCAAGCTCACGGCAGCGCTGCTCGGTTCAATCGGTATAACCGTTGGTCTGGGTTTCTTCGTTGCAAAGGTTTTGCTTAGCGGCACGAGACAAATTGGAAGCAGCGCTGGCAGCGTTTGGCGCCTTGCGCTGGCGGGTATGCAGCGTCGGGGTACCGCCAGCGCCTTCCAAGTCGTTATCTTCGGCATCGCCATCATGTTGCTACTTGTTTTGACGGCTGTACGAACAAGCTTGCTGGATCAATGGCGCCTACAAATTCCCGAGGGCACTCCCAATCACTTTATTATGAATGTGGCCCCGATCGATGAGGCGCCACTCCTTCAATTTTTCGCAGAGCGCGATATCGAGGTTGGTGATCTCTACCCGGCAGCGCGTGGCCGTATTATGGAAGTGAATGGCAACACGCTTCCCGAGTGGGGGCCTGATGCAAACGGTCCACGACAGCGCGAGGCGAACTTCACCTCCACTGACTTCAAGCCAGAGGGTAATGAGATTGTTAGCGGAGAATGGTGGCCGATTGGTTCTCAGGAATCTCTGATCTCGCTCGAGGATGGCTTTGCGGAAGACATTGGGGCGAAAGTCGGGGATCAGTTGACGCTGCGCATTGCAGCGGATGAGTTCGTGGTGACCGTTGCCAGCATCCGATCCGTGAACTGGGAGTCCATGCAACCTAACTTCTTTGTTATTTTCCCTGAAAAGTTGCTCGATCGTTTTCCAACCACCTTGTTTACCAGCTTTTATTTGGAGCCCGATGAGAAATATCGTGTCTCAGAGCTACTCGAGTTCATGCCGACCATTACACTGATTGAAGTCGACGTGGCGATCCAAGAAATCAAAACCATTATAGATCAGGTGAGTCAGGCGATTGAGTTAGTTTTGCTTATTATTCTTGTCGCCGGTGCGTTAGTACTGATCGCCGGCGTCAGCTCGAGCGTCGATGAGCGTTTGCATGAGAGTGCTATTCTCAGAGCGTTGGGTGCGGGTCGTGCGACTTTGCTCGGCGCTGTGGCTATCGAATTCGCTGCGATGGGCGCACTCGCTGGGGTGCTGGCGATCATGGGGTCCGAGGCGGCTGGCTGGGTATTACAGACCCAAATGCTCGAGTTGGATTATCAAGCTCAGTGGCTGCTTTGGCCTCTGGGTATCATTTTGGGTTCGCTGATAATCGGAACCTTGGGTACCTACGCTTGTCGGCGAGTGGTGTACGCGCCACCGCTGCAGGTATTGCGAGAGCTTTGAAAGCCGCGGCGCGTCCGTTTATCGGATTGTCGGTGCTACTTAAGAGTGCGATACAGGGCGATACAGGGCGACATAAGGAGAATCACAGCCTAAGCATGCAGCCCAGAGCGGGCCGCATCAACTACTGCTTACTGATTCTTTTCTGCGGCTCAAACAAGCATCGAAGGCGCGGTAACCGCGACGCCTGCGAGCTTAAGGGTTTAGATTCAGCCCAGCAGGTGTCTTACAGCATCACGCTCTTCACTGAGCTCTTGAGCGGTTGCGTCCATTTTTGCGCGACTGAATTCGTTCACATCTGCTCCCTCGACAACCGAGTATTGACCGTCAGCACAGGTGCAGGGGAAGGAGTAAATCAATCCTTCGGGAACATCGTAAGCGCCGGTGGATAAAATGCCCATTGAGGTCCAGTCGTTGTCAGCTGTGCCCAGTGCCCAGGTGCGCATGTGGTCAATAGCGGCGTTAGCGGCTGATGCAGCCGAGGACGCACCACGCGCTTTGATGATGGCCGCACCACGCTGCTGCACTGTCGGAATGAAGTCATTTTCGTACCAAGCTTGATCAACTAATTCTATGGCTGACTGGCCCTTTATTCGCGCGTTGAAAAGGTCGGGATACTGAGTTGCAGAGTGATTACCCCAGATTGTCATATTGGTGACGTCTGTATTCACGACACCTGTCTTCTGCGCGATTTGTGTGATTGCGCGGTTATGGTCCAGACGGGTCATTGCTGTGAACTGGCTGCCGGAAATATCCGGTGCGTTGTGCATGG